>CAILJM010000039.1 GCA_903834515.1 uncultured Actinomycetes bacterium | reverse complement strand
GCTGCCGTTGATTGAAATTTCTGCCACTTGAGTTGCTCCTTTGTAACGTATGAAATGCACGCCTCAGGAGAGCAACCCGTCGATTACGGATAATTACTATCCCTCGCCGTGACGAGCCTGAAGAGTAGCCCAGAGCGTGGGGAAAGCCCAAATTGAGCCAAAATTACCCCTTATTGAGGTAGTTCCTGGGGCAATGCCCCTGCCACTCTCATATCTACCTTCTGAGTTTGACCACGGCCTTATTTAGTGCAGAGGTTGCCCCATCCAAAGAGGATGAGCTCGACGATAAATTTGATGCGGCTACACCAAGGGCGAGTCGACTAGCCGTCACGTTATCCACCATCACCGGTGTTAGTTTTAGTTTGTTTACGAAACTCAAAACTACTTGAAGATTTCGACTTCGCGCTGTCAGGCTGGCAAGGGAATCTTTAGCCGCTTGAACCAACCAGATATTTGCATCAATCGCTGTCTTATTTGGAGCTACCAGCAAGTTATTGGCGGCAGCCAAAAGCGAAGAAGCTTGATAGGAAAGTGCATCGCTTGAATCAATCAAGAGGTTCGACTGAGAGACCAAAGTAGAGAGATTTGAAATGGTGGGTAGTGCCGGCCCAACATAAGTAAACCCGGTCGAATTCACTAACAAATTTGAGAGAAGTGGCAGGTCAAGATCTCCGTTGGAATTGAAACTAATAGGAACTCCCGAAAGTGAAAGTCCGCTATATGAGCTTATGAATTTTGTGAGCAAAATTCGAGTATTTGCTCCTCGATCGATACCCATCAAAAATACATTGACAGCATCCATCGTTTCAGTTGCATAAACTCCAGGCTGTAAACCAGTACTAGCCGTATACCTACGAGCCATAGAAGGTGAAGCAACCTCGAGAGGAATTCCCGAAGCGTTTATGAGAGTTCCCGAAGCAACCGATGCTCCTGCACTATTAATAAAACCTTTATTTGTCGAATCAAACACTCCAACACCAGTTATAAATTTGCCAGCAAAGTTTGCGATACGCAGTGCCTTGAGGAATTGACCACACTCAAAATAGTAACCGGCACAAATAACCGTTTGAGGTGAGTCCGCCAAGGTTGAAGTGACGATTGCAGAATAGTCGAGAGTTAGGTGTGGAAAATTCTTATATACAAAGGGAACACCTGCACTCGCAAATTCTGATGCAGCTCCAACATACACCGAATTTGAATAGTAAGTAGAATCACCAATAAGAGAAATCCGGGTTGAGGATTGTGCTCCAGGTGTTGCCTGAATTGCGGTCTCGGCAATTGAAGCGCCTTCGTCCAAAGAACTTGGAACTACTCGATGAAATACAGGAATGCCGTTCTGATTTGAAGAAGGAATTGTAAGAGTATCCCGAGTTGCTGATGGAGAAATGAGAGGGATGCCAGCCGCCCTGTATGCAGCAAAAGAACCTATCGCCGCACCTGAATATGCAGGACCGACGATGCCAATGACGCTTGAATTTGCTGCAACGCTTGCTGACAAGGGGCCCGCGATAGCTCCGTCACCTTGGTCATCGATCGGTAGAAGATTAACTTGAACGTTGGCATGACGAGAATTAAATTCCGAAACCGTGAATTGAGCAGCCGATAGCAAACCTGCTCCTACCGCTGCATCAGTACCCGACAGTGGGGCTTGAAAGCCAAGGGTTAAAGTTGTCTTAGCCGCATGAGCTGTCGGAATTACTAAGGTGACGACGAGGCCAACCGAAATAGCCATACTCGCTTGACGAAGATTGAGTCTTTTCACGCTGGCGCCCTTTCCTATAAGGCCGTAACCGTAATTCGTATCAGGCTATGAATCAAGATGCGCTAGCTCCTTATTTGGCTCTAGCGGGCTCATCGAGCCAAAAATGCCTTCGCAATTGCAGTGGCTTGCTTGCGGATCTCTGGAATGGCCGTGCTCTCAAAAGCCTCACCCGAGCGAAGGGGTCCGATCGCAAATATTCGAGGATATGCACCGCTGTCCGGGTGTAGGAGCAGGCCGGTCGATACATCCACAGCGAGCCCCATATCGAGCGGTCCTCTCAACGCCTTCTTCTGCTCTAAAAGATTTAACGTCAGCGGGTCTGACAATTCGTATGCGCGCCCAATACAAATCGCTAAGTACTCCCCAGAAAAAGATGAGCCATCGGCCAGTTCTAGCCTGATCTCATCTGCACTTTCCATCAGCGTATTTATCTGACCCTTGATCACTTGTATACGACCAGATGCGATGTACGAATCAACTTGGTCTGCAACATCTGGGGCGATGCGATGTCTGCGCCGTGACCAAGATGATCCATCAGTTCGTAAAAATTCTTCACGCTCGGTTTGTGAGAAGCCGCGCCACATCGCCTCAGTAATAGGCCGCAATCCATCGATCGCTTCACGCCAGGAATCCCCCGCATTTGAGAGATAGCTCCGCAACTTTTCCAAGGTCGATACTTGATCAAGAGTTGGGGAGAAGGGCGTAATTGGGTTTTGCACATGGCGCTCTGGCAAATTGCCTGATCCGGATATTGCAATAACTTTATTTTCTGGGCCCCGAGATAGATGAGTCATCGCGATATCGATAAAGGAAAGTCCGGTACCAAAGCAGAGAAGTGTTTGAGATATTGGAAGTTCTCCTCCATCCCAGACGTCGACAATTACGCGTTTAGAGCCAAGATGAGCTTTTAGGAAATCTGGAAGCCGAGCAGCGCCATGACCCATCGCAAGTACTACCGCGTCATATTCACCTTTGGAACCAGAGGCAAAGGTGGCTATAACTTTTTCGGTTGTGGAATCAAGATCGATCACGTGCTCCTGAATATGTCCACAGTCAGCCCCGAGACGTTCGCGTAGGTATTGGCTGTAGGTGCGCCGCTCCATAAATGAATATGCCGGGGCATCAGACCATCGTTGAAAATCATCGGGAATATCTTCGATCGCACTCATTCGACCAGATGGCACATTGAGTCGGTGAATTGGATCCCGAGTTTGATAAGCCAGACCTTCGCCGAGCAGATCCCGAGGCTCAGCTATATCAATCTCGTCGCCCATGAATCCGGCTCGTTGTAATGCAATGGCGGCGATGGTGCCTGAAGCACCACCACCAACGATCAGGATATAAATTAACTATGCCCATCGAACAAGCTAGTAACTGATCCATCTTCGAAGACTTCACGGATTGCTCGCCCAAGAAGCGGTGCGATCGAGAGCACGGTGAGGCGATCAAAACGGGACTCTTCAGGAATTGGGAGTGTGTTGGTGACAACGACTTCGCTGACGCGGCTCGCCTTAAGGCGCTCGACCGCTGGGCCTGAGAGAACAGCGTGAGTTGCGGCAACGATCACTTCTGCGGCGCCTTCATCAAAGAGTGCGTCGACTGCTTTAGTGATTGTGCCGGCGGTGTCGATCATGTCATCGATGACGATACAAGTCTGACCCTGCACATCGCCAACAACCTTGCCAACCTTGGCCTCATTCGGAATCCGTGGATCACGCATCTTGTGAATGAATGCGATAGGGCAACCGCCCAACATGTCAGACCAACGCTCTGCAACGCGAACGCGACCTGAGTCTGGTGAAACGATCGTCAATTTGCTGCGATCAACTTTGCGGCCAACATAATCTGTCAATAACGGTAGCGCGAAGAGGTGATCAACTGGTCCATCAAAGAATCCTTGAATCTGAGATGTATGCAGATCGACAACCATGAGGCGATCGGCACCTGCAGTCTTAAAGAGGTCAGCCATCAATCGAGCAGAGATTGGCTCACGTCCGCGATGCTTCTTATCTTGTCGCGCATATCCATAAAAGGGTGCAACCACAGTAATTCGTTTTGCTGATGCACGCTTGAGTGCATCGACCATGATCAACTGCTCCATGATCTGCTTATTTACTGGAGCGGCATGGGATTGAATAACGAAAGCATCTGATCCACGTACGCTCTCTTCGAAGCGAACGAATATTTCACCATTTGCAAAGTCATAAGCCGAAGTTGGAGTGATCGGAATACCGAGCTCAGTTGCGACCTCGTCAGCGAGCTCTGGATAGCCGCGTCCAGTAAAGATACGGAGGCGCTTCTCAGATGTGAGACGAAGTTCGCTCATTCTTATTCCCTTTCGGTTGCGCCTGCGCGCTTAGCGGCTTCGGCAGAGGAACTGCCTGCTCTCTTACGTAGTACCCACCCTAAGACATTTCGCTGCTTCGCACGGGCAACCCCGATCGAACCGGCCGGAACATCTTCGGTAATGATTGAACCTGCCGCCGTGTAAGCGCCATCTCCGATGGTTACGGGGGCGACAAGCATCGTGTCGCTGCCGATACGGACCGAATCCCCGACCGTTGTCTGGTGCTTCTCGACTCCGTCATAATTCACAAAAATTGTCGCGGCTCCGATATTGGTGCCACTTCCGATCGTTGCATCCCCGACATAGGAAAGGTGAGGGACTTTGGAACCCTCGCCAATCGAAGAATTCTTAATCTCAACATAAGCGCCAGCTTTTGAATTCGCAGCTAGTTTTGTGCCGGGACGTAAGAATGAATATGGGCCAACGTTTGCTTGCGCGCCGATCTCTGAATCAGTACATGTGGACTCTATGACCTTGGCTCCCTCACCGACGATTACATTGGTGAGACTGGTCCGTGGGCCAATCACAGCGCCGCTGGCCACGATGGTCGTGCCAGCTAGAAGTGATCCTGGGTGGATGATCACATCGTTTTCAATCTTCACATCTGCATCTATCCATGTCGTTGTTGGATCAACAATGGTGACGCCAGATTTCATTACTGCATCATTAATACGATCGCGCATAATGGCGGTGCATTCAGCAAGTTGTGAACGATCATTGATCCCGAGTACTTCGCTGTAATCATTGGTGCGGATAGCGAGCGCAACTCTCCCGGCCTCTTTTATCAACGCAATGACGTCGGTCAGGTAGAGCTCACCTTGCGAATTATCCTTCGAGAGTTTTGCAGCAGCTTCGCGAAGTGCCCCGTTATCAAAGAGGTAGATCCCCGTGTTGATCTCGCTGATTGCTTTCACTTCATCATCGGCATCGCGCTCTTCAACGATACGGCTGATATCACCCTCGTCATCTCGCACGATGCGGCCATAACCAAATGGATCAGGTAGATCGGCAGTTAAGACTGATGCAGAACTCTCATTCGCATAATGAACCGCGACAAACTCTTTCAATGTCTCTGAGGTAATCAGTGGCGTATCGCCAGCAAGTATGAGCACAGATCCGGTCGTAGCTGCCCCGGCTAGCGCAAGTTGAACTGCATGACCGGTGCCATTGCGTTCCGCTTGGTAAACAGTGAGAGCCTCTGGCGAAATTTCAGCTATGTGAGCCTGGACAGCATCTTTATGAGCACCGATGACAACCCGAAGTTCGCGTGCGGCAAGTGGCTTGATTGCGGCGAGGACGTGGCCTAGAACGGTGCGGCCAGCGATGGGGTGAAGGACTTTAGATGTAGCAGATTTCATCCGAGTGCCTTCGCCGGCGGCGAGGACGATCACAACTTCTGGGTTGTGCACGTTCCTCCCATCCAAGCTGTGGCGACTAAAAAGGGACTATCTGGAGGTGAGTCTATTTACTGCGGATTGGCTCCGCCACCAGGTATCGATCCTGGACCCTGGGCTTCAAAGGCCCATGTGCTAGCCACTACACAATGGCGGAACCTGAATTCTCCCCTATTTGCGCCCAGATCTCCAAAACAGGGCTAGCTCGAAGAGGGTCAGATGCGGATCAGATAGAACTGATCTTGCGAGCCCCATGGGTCGGGCCCGTAGCGCGTACAACTCCGGCTACGACTCCGCTGGCGCTAAGAGCCACCGTCAGATCCAAGGCCTTCTCTTCATCTTCAACTAAGAATGCGACGGTCGGGCCAGATCCAGAGACGATGCAACCCAAGGCCCCGTAATCGTTACCCACATCGAGTACTAACCGAAGTGCAGGGCGAAGTGAACATGCAGCACTTTGTAGATCGTTGCTCAACGCTTTTCCGAGACCTTTTGCATCCCCGGCACGAAGTGCTTGAAGGAGTGCGTCGTTCGCGGCTGGCCTTGAGATCATCATGCCCTCGCGCAATCGATCACACTCACTGTAAACGGCGGGAGTTGAAAGCCCAGAATTTGCGAGAGCGAGAACCCATTGATACTTACCTTGAGAAAGTACTGGCGTGAGCTCATCACCGCGACCTCGTCCGATCGCCGTACCGCCAGCGATACCGAAAGGCACGTCGCTACCAAGTTCTGCACCAATACGTTCTAATTGATCACGAGATAGCCCCAACTCGAAGAGCGCATCGATACCGACTAATACTCCTGCGGCATCAGCGCTGCCACCTGCCATGCCACCGGCAACTGGGATCTCTTTCTTTAAATGAATATCGATATCTGCATCTAATTGAAATCGTTCAACCATAAGTGCGGCCGCTTTGTAGGCCAAGTTGGTGTGATCGAGTGGGACACCGGTTGCAGTTGATCCCGAAGCATCAAGAGTTATTCCAGAACCTTCTGCCCCAAATTTAACGATCACATCGTCATAGAGAGAGATCGCTTGAAAAACCGTGACGAGTTCGTGGTAACCGTCGCTGTCGAGCGGACCAACGGATAGACCCAGATTTATCTTTCCAGGAACCCGGATTACAACGCCACTCTGATTCATGCGAGTTAGCCTATAGTGAAATTTGCGATGCGATCTTGATGAATTCCGGCAGCAAGAGCGCCTCACCGCGTGAAGTCGGATCTACGCCGGCGCGAGTAATCGCCTCGGAGGCCGCCGTGCTGCCACCAAATAGCTCGGATAATGCTCCTCGAAGCATCTTTCGGCGCTGGGCAAAAGCGGCATCAATCACGGCAAATGTCTTTAAACGAAGCGCTTCATCACCTGCCGGCTCGTGGCGTACAAACCTTACGAGCGAAGAATCAACATTAGGGACTGGCCAGAAAATCGAACGACCGACAGTGCCAGCCGAGGACATATCCGCCCACCATGTTGCCTTTACTGATGGCGAGCCGTAATTCTTACTTCCAGGAAGTGCGACCAATCGATCAGCAACTTCACTCTGCACCATGACCACACCGGAACGCAGCGTCGGAAATTTCTCCATAAAGCGCAGCAAGACGGGGACTGAGATGTTGTAGGGAAGATTCGCAACTAACACTGTTGGGGCGACCGGCAGATTATCAACGACCATCGCATCCTGGGTTACGACCGTGAGCCGCTCCGCCGCAAATTCATGGCGAGCAACGGTATTCGGAAGCTCTGCTGCCAAACGTTCGTCGATCTCAACAACGATGACTTCATTAGCTACTTCAAGAAGTGCGAGGGTAAGTGAACCGAGTCCGGGCCCAATTTCTAACGCAATATCGGTATCGAGAACATCCGCACTCTTCACAATTCTGCGGCACGTATTCGCATCGACAACAAAATTCTGGCCGAGTTTCTTTGTTGGATTCACGCCAATACGCGCGGCGATCTCGCGAATCTCTGCTGCACCAAGTAGTCCTGACATTATGCAAACGATCCGAATAAGCGTTCGGCATTTGCCGAGAGCGCATCGCAGAGTTCATCCACATCTTGATCGCGTTCATCAGCGATCGCCCGCAAAATGGTAGGAATCTGTGCGGGTGTATTCATCAATCCCCGATGAGGGGTTGGGGTCAAGAAGGGCGAATCTGTTTCAACTAACAATTGATCGATAGGGACTAGTTTCACCGCTTCGCGTAACGCTGGTGCATTTTTAAAGGTAACGGTCCCAGCAAAAGAGAGGATATATCCCTTCTCGATGCACTCCCGCGCCATCTCGACATCACCGGAGTAGCAGTGAAATATTGTGATTTCAGGTGAGCCTTCTTCGGTCAGGGTATCTAGCACCGCGCGGTGAGCATCGCGGTCATGAATTATCAGAGCCTTATTTACTTCCTTCGCGAGTGCGATGTGACGTCGGAAGGAATATTTCTGACGCTCTTGTAACTCTGGTGGCGTTCTGAAGAAATCTAGTCCTGTCTCACCGATCCCTCGTACTCGGGGATCTAGCGCAAGTTTTTCGATGCGCGCCAGATGCGCTTCTAAATCATCGACGACCGGCGCTTCATTGGGATGCAGCGCAACAGCAGCAAGAACTCTCCCAGGGAATGCATGTGCCATCCGAACGCCCCACTCGGATTGATCTGCCGAGTAACCAACTTGAACAATGCGATCAATCCCCACGCTTGCAGCCTGATCGAGTACCTCTTTAACTTTGATCGAGTCTGGCGCTGATTCGGTAACGAGTTCGATATGGGCATGCACATCGACACATGGTCGATTCAGTTTTTCAGGCAATGGTGCCGGGAGCCGTTCTTTATCCAACCCGAAGCGATCAGAACTCAAAGCGGTTCCTACTTCGCAACGGGATCTTCAAGGCGTGGGAAGAGAACTGCGCCCTTCGTGACGCGAGAACCAGTTGGGATCTGAGCCCAAGTAGCTACATCCGAAATCTTTTGCTCGGCAATTGAACTCTGCATTCCGAGCGCTGCCCAAAGAGTTTCACAGGTTGCAGGCATCACCGGGTGCAAAAGAACGGCGAGGGCTCTGATCGAATCCGCGGTGTTATAGAGAATTTCGTTAAGTTCGGCCTTGCGGCTCTCATCTTTTGCCACGATCCATGGCTCACGCTCGGTCACGTAACCATTGACCCGCTTGCAGAATTCCATGATGGCGTTGATGCCGCCTTGAAAATCAAGTGCAACCATCGAGGCATCAGCCTTTGCAACCGTCTCTGCGAGCGCAGACTCAAGAGCCGCATCTTTAGCCAGGGCTGGAATTACACCATCGCAGTACTTTTCAATCATTGCGATCAAGCGCGATGCAAGGTTTCCAAAATCATTTGCGAGTTCACTCGTATATCGAGCGCTCATATCTTCCCAAGAGAATGATCCATCTGATCCGAATGGGATCGCGCGCAAGAAGTAGTAACGGAAGGCATCGACACCAAAGTGGTCGGTGATATCTGATGGCGCAATGCCGGTTAGTTTAGATTTCGACATCTTCTCGCCGCCAACGAGTAGCCAGCCATGTGCAAAGACCTTTTTTGGAAGTGGTAGGCCTGCTGCCATTAACATCGCCGGCCAGATGACTGCATGGAATCGTAAAATATCTTTTCCAACGAGGTGCACATCGGCAGGCCAAGTCTTCGCAAACATTTCTGCGCCAACACTTCCTGCTTCATCGCCAAGTCCGACTGCGGTTGCGTAATTGAGTAGCGCGTCAAACCAGACATAGATGACTTGTTTTGTATCCCATGGCACTGGGATTCCCCAGTCAAAGGTGGAGCGTGAGATTGATAGATCTTGTACTTCGCCCTCAAGGAATGCGACTACCTCGTTACGGGCAGATGCTGGCTCACACGCCGTTGGATTCTTCTTGTAATGCTCGATGAGCGCTGGCACGAATGCAGATAACCTGAAGAACCAATTCTCTTCACTCACCGTCTCGCACGGCTTTGAGTGGATAGGGCAGAGACCACCCTCTAGTAGATCGCCGGGCAGCTTGAACTCTTCACACCCAATGCAATATGGACCTTCATACTTTCCAGAATAAATATGGCCTTGCTCTTTGAGGCCAGAGAGGAATCGCTGAACACGTTCCATATGTCGAGGCTCTGTCGTGCGAATAAAATCATCGTTCGCGATATTGAGCGCTTTCCAGACTGGCTTCCACGCATCTTCGACGAGCTTGTCGCACCAATCTTGGGGAGCGACGCCATTCTTCTCTGCGGTATTTAAAACTTTCTGACCATGCTCGTCAGTGCCGGTGAGAAACCAGACGGATTCACCGCGTTGTCTATGCCAACGAGTGAGGACATCTCCAGCGACCGTTGTGTATGCATGACCAATATGCGGCGCATCATTTACATAGTAGATCGGCGTCGATAGATAGAAAGATTTCTCGCTCACTGGCTCATCCTACCCGCGCCCTTGTGGGCAACCATGACATCGAAAACTTCACGCTTAGCAATCCCGGTAACTTTTGCGACCTCAGCGATCGCCTCTTTTCGACTCTCCCCTTGGCCCTCGCGAGCCAAGACCATCTCCACGAGATCGGCCGCAGTGTGAATGACCTGCGAGACATCGAAGCCCGCGATCACCAAGGTGATCTCGCCGAGAACTTCATGATCCTTTGCCCATTGCGTGAGCTCTTCGATCGACCCACGAATCGTCTCTTCATAGGTCTTTGTCATCTCTCGGCAGATTGCGCCAAGTCGGTCGTCACCAAGAACGCTCTGAATATCCTGCAACGATTCGAGCAAGCGATGTGGGGCTTCAAAGAAGATCATTGTTCGCTCTTCACGAGCTAACTTCTCGAGGGTGGTGATACGAGCGCCAGATGTTCGCGGCAAGAAACCCTCAAAACAGAATCGATCGGTAGGCAACCCAGAGAAGAGCAGCGCCGTCGTGACGGCACTTGGGCCAGGCAGAACACGAATCGGAATATCACGGGCTATTGCTTCTCGAGTGAGGCGGTAGCCAGGATCGCTAATGCCAGGCATCCCCGCATCGGTGACGACGAGCAGATCCTTCCCGCTGGCCAAGATCTCTAGGAGCGGCTCGAGTCGTTCATTCTCATTTCCCTCAAAGAACGAATAAACCTTCGCCTCATAGTGGACGCCTAATTCAGCGCACAGCCTGCCAAACCTTCGGGAATCTTCCGCAGCGATGAACTCTGCCGAGGCGATCGCCTCTTTCAAGCGAGTCGTCGCATCGCCAGGGTTTCCCAGCGGGATCGCGGCAAGAATCAACATGCGCCTATTCTCGCAGGTTCTCTCGGGGAATAAATCAACCCTTACTCTTTGTCCATGAGGTTGTCCATGAGGTTGTCCTTGAAACAGATACTTTCGAAATTCGCAGAACCGATCACGGCTGCAGGTTTTACGCTCCTCGCTCTGGCTATGCGGCTATGGCACCTTGGGCAGCCAAAGGGCTTTATCTTCGACGAGGTCTATTACGCGAAGAATGCACACTCGTACGCCCTCCACGGAGTCGAACTCAATGACAAGGGCCAGGCAGATTTCATCGTGCATCCGCCAGTCGGAAAATGGCTGATCGCCTTGGGTATCAAAATCTTTGGGTTTAATGAATTTGGCTGGCGCGTCAGCTCTGCGGTGATCGGTTCACTTTCAGTATTACTCATTTATCTAGTAGCGAAAAAACTATTTAATAATCCATTGATCAGTTCGTCGGCTGCAATATTGACACTAACTGATGGCCTTCATCTCGTGCACTCGAGGACTGCGCTCCTCGATATCTTCCTCATGTTCTTTATTCTGCTCGGTTTCTACTTCCTCTTGAATTCGCGCCATTGGCTGGCCGGGGTCTCCCTTGGTCTCGCCGCAGGAGTTAAGTGGAGCGGCCTCTACTTCTTCGTCGCCTACTTCTTCTTCATGCTCTATTCCGATTATCGCCAAGCGCGCGCCATGGAAGAGCCATCCGCATTGAAATTTACGTTGAAAAATAATTTCATCACGAGAGCATTCCAATATGGAATCGTGCCCGTTGTTACATATATCGCTTCATGGTTCGGATGGTTTATCACTTCGACGGGCTGGGATCGCAATTGGTCACACAATATCCTTCGCAACTTTTGGCATTATCACGCAGAGATTCTCAACTTTCATAAGAATCTCGTAGATAAGCATTCGTACTCTGCGAATCCGTGGAGCTGGTTGGTTATGGGCCGTCCTACCTCTTTCTTTTATGCCACGCCTAAAACATGTGGAGCAAAGAGTTGTTCGCAGGAGATTCTCGGTCTTGGCACGCCATTCTTGTGGTGGAGCGCAACTGCAGCTATCGCCATTACTTTTGGTTATTGGTTGGCCCGCCGTGAATGGCAGAGCGGCCTGCTCTTATTGAGCTTTGTTGCCGGCTATATCCCGTGGTTTACCTTCCAAAAGCGCACCATGTTCTCGTTCTACGCGATCGCTTTTGAGCCATTTTTGATTTTGATGATCTGCTACGTCATCGCGAAATTCTTAGAGGATGAAGGAAAACGTAGAGTTCGTGAGCGCTATGTCTACGGATATTTAGCAATCATTGTGCTCTGTTTTATCTACTTCTCACCGCTCTACTTCGGTGGAGTTATTTCGTACTCAAGCTGGTACAACCACATGTGGTTGCCATCGTGGATTTAAAGAAAAGCGATTAAATAGCTTCTGAACCGAGATCGTGAGGAGATGCAGCTTCTTCAAGTAGCGTCTGATCGAAGAGCTCATCGCGCTGCGTAACTTTGAGTTGGTTCAATAGCTCTTGTTCTGCGCTCCACTGACCAGGAACGGTGAGATCAATAACGCGCTTTGGCGTGATCGCCTTCGGTGCAGTGGCATATGTTGGCTTAGGGACTGAGATTGGGCTCCAGCCAGTGCGATCCTTAGGAATCACAACAACGCCCGATGGATCTTCGCGATCAGCAAGAGGGATCCAATGATCTGCGGCGCTTGTGCTTTCGCGAAGTGAAATTCTTACACTTGGATCAAGTTTAATTTCTGCAGTCATAATCTTCTGCAAGGTATTAAGGCGACGAGCTTTGAGTTCTGCAGTAACAATCTGTCTACGAACTGCGACGATAAATATCGCAAAGCCAGATGCAGGGATAGCCAGGATAGACCACGCCATCATTCCAACAGAAGCTGATACCGCGCTTGCGATAAATAGAAACGCTAAACCTGAAAAAATCGTACGACGCTGTGAAAGTAATTTCCGCTTATGGGCTGGGTCCATGAACTCAGGTGCAAAGGAGGCGTGAGTATTTGCCTCTGAAACTGCACGGATTGCGTTCTTGTAGCGATCTCCAGCTTTGGGCGAAGACTCTTCGTGACGATGAATCCAACGAGGGAGAAAATACGCGCCCCACATCACCAAGATGATGAGGTAGATAATGCTGGACGCCATGGAATGAAATCGTAATTGTCCGAGCACCATTTATGACGGATTTAAGGCACTTGTAACGATGTGTCCTATTTTGCCTTTTACCGAATGAGTGGGTTTTCTCTTACGAAAACTAGGTGGTCGCGCCAGTCCCCATCGATATGTATATACCGTGGACGTAAACCCTCAAAGTGATAGCCCGCCTTTTCGGCAACCCGCTGCGAGGGCAGATTCTCGGGGCGCATATTGATCTCAATGCGATGGAGTGAGAGTTTTTTAAAACCATATTCGGTGAGGGCTATGACTGATTGGGTAATGATGCCGCGATTGGCAACTCGCTTATCGATCCAATATCCAATATATCCACCGCGATAGGCGCCAAAGACAATGCCGGCAAGGGTTATCTGCCCAACAAAGCGTTGCCGTCCATCCTCTTTGATCCAGATTCCAAAGGAGAGCGTTCGTAACGCCTTCGACTCTCGCCGGGACTGTCGAATCATCTGCCAATAAGACGGAAGCGGCCCATCGCCATCAATTTCGGGTCGGGTGGCCTCCCAACGCGATAACCACTCCTGGTTATTCCTGCGAACTTCACCCCACGCTGATCGATCCCGCAACCTCAGTGGTCGGAGCGTGATTTCGGAGTCCTTTGTCGTCGATCGAATAACCGGCGACATTATTGATTTCGCTCCAAGACCATGACTTCGACGAGGTCGCCGACTTGAGCGCCCAGATCATCGGCTGGAATCGCAATCAAACCCTGTGCGTCCGAGAGCGTTGAGAGCAGATCCTGATCGGCGAGAGGAGTCACAAAAAGTTCCTTATCCGAGGTAATTGATGCGCGGATAAGCGATGTATACCCGACGGCAGATTCGACAGATTTTGTTAAGCGGGCCTGAACCACGCTTCGATGAATATTGGTGGCGCCGAGCATTGTTCTGATCATAGGTCTGACAAAAAGTTCAGCCGAGATATATGCAGCGATGGGATCACCGGGCAAAGTAATTACCGGAGTCTTATCCGGTCCGATTGTGCCGAAATTGTGCCGTCCAGCCTCGGTGAGGCGTGGGATAACACTCTCAACTTCCCCCAGGCCTTGCAAGGTCGAGGTGATTAAATCAAAGGATTCGTCATGGCTTTCACCGCTGATAACAATGAGATCTGCTCGAACCAATTGATCTTCAATAACGAGTCTCAATTGCTCTGCGTTCTCGGGGATGGTGTGTACCCGATAACCCATCGCCCCAGCCTCTTTAACTGCAGTTGTCAGCATCCATGAATTGGTCTCAAACTCATCTTCTTGGTCGCGAAGTCGTTGGCCAGGTTCGACAAGATCATCCCCTGCGGAAATAACAACGACGCGAGGATGTGGTCGGGTTGGTAAGCGATTTAAACCAATCGATGCAGCTAAGCCAATCTGCGTTGAACGTATCCGTGACCCGGCTCGCAGAACCAACCGCTGCCCTGCGAAAATATCTTCGGCCAGAGTTGCGCCATGCGCATCGAGCAACGGCATATCAAAAGCCGCCAAAGGGGTCGCGATCTCCAGTAATGCAGCAGAGAACTCTTTAACTGCGATGTCGCGATCCATGGTTCAACCCTACTTTGCATAGGCTCTCTACTAAGGTATTGCCATGCGCAAGGCGAATGAGAGCACGTCAGATAAATCACTTCTGCGCCGCCAATATCGAACTGAACGTCGAGATCGATTCATGGAAGAGTCTTGGCTTCATATCCTTGAGTGCAAGGAGTTGCAGGAAGCAAAAGTCATTGCGAGTTATTACTCCTACGGGGATGAACCTTCTACAGCTGACATACACTCCGAAATTCTGCGCCGAGGAGTTCGCCTGCTCTTGCCTCGCCTACTCCCCGATAATGATCTCGAGTGGGTGCTCTGGGATGGAAACGAAAATTCCCTCGCTGCACACGGCAAGATTCAAGAGCCACACGGCTTCGCTTTTACTCCACTCGATCAGATCGACGTGGTTATCGTCCCTGCGCTACGCGTGGACCGCTCTGGCAATCGACTTGGCCAAGGGGGCGGCTCATACGACCGTGCTCTGGCACGGCTCGATAGTTGGAAGATAGCCCTCGTTCATCATGCTGAACTCACTAGCGAGGCGCTCCCTGCCGAACCACACGACCAGAGAGTCGATGCTGCCGCTACCCCGGATTTAATCGCGAGGTTCGCGCGCGTTTAGCTCTTGTAAGTAGCGGTTGTACTTCGCAAGATCGTCATCCTCACCCATTGCATCTGCCCGCGCAGCTGCCCTATCAATTCGTTTCGCTTCCTTTGAGTCATCACGAATCCACTGCAAAAAAGTTGCGACAATGGCAAGCAAGATGGGTACTTCACCCATCGCCCAACCTATGGCGCCACCGGTGTGCTGATCGGTCAAAAGGTTGAGGCTCCAAGGGCGGTGAAGAGATGCGAAGTAGCCGTTATCAACGAGTGACGATGTTGAAAGTAATGTGATGGAGAAGAAGGCATGAATACTCATGGCGGCAAAGAGCACGATGATGCGAACGATATGGGGAATCTTTCGTGGATTTACATCAACACCAATAATTACATAGAAGAAGAGGTATCCAGCCAAGATGAAATGAATATCCATCAAGAGGTGCCCGCTATGACTTCTCATGAGAGTCCCGAAAAGTGGGGTCAGATAGAGGGCGAAGAGTGAACCATCAAAGATTGCCAGAGCGGTTACCGGGTTTGTCATGATGACGGAGTAACGGGAGTGAATAATCGTTACGAGCTGACCGCGCAGCCCGCGCTCTTTTTCAGTGCGACCAGCGGGCAGAGTTCGTAGCGCTAAAGTAATTGGAGCGCTCAGAACAAAGCCAATCGGTGCGACCATGCCAAGAATCATGTGCGAGATCATGTGATACGAAAAGGCAAAGTGCGAATAGACGCCTACGCCGCCTGACGTTGCAAAATCTGCAAAGGCCACGCCAAGAGCAAATGAAATTGTTCGGCCAACTGGCCACTTATCGCCGCGCCTTGAGAGCAGAACGACGCCTCGTATGTAGAGCGCGGTTGCAAGAAGAAGAAATCCCAGGAAGGCTGCATCTGGTACATACTCTTGAAGTACGCGCATAGGTGTCGGTGGCAGCGGCATCGTAATTCCTGTGACATTGACCGCTGCATCGTTCACATAATTTTCTGCGGCGGCAGATACTGGTGGGTGGGTTGTCGAAAGCCAAGCACCTATCGCGACGGTAATAGCCATGACCGCAACTTCATTAATGAGCAAGGAAAAAGCCTTGCGATCGCCACCTCGGCTACTAATATTTTTGCGATGTAGTGCACCAAAACCGATAAGGATGAACATGAGCAGAACCTTCAACCCCACCAGCAAGCCGTAGAGAGACGCCCATGCAGAGAGAGAATCAAGCCTGCTCCACGCGTTCACAACTCCGCTCCCAGCGACGATGATCGCCGACCAAAGAGCCACGGCGCTGAACCGTTCGATCGAAGCCGTTCGCTCTTCGGGAGAGATCGCAATGAGCCCGATCACCCCACCCACCCAGATTGAAATGAAGAGAACGTGAAAGAGCAATGATCCAATCGCAGTGCCGTGATTGGTCGCACCACTCGCATGACTTTGGAAAACAGGGGCTAATAATCCAATGAGCGATAGCGCGAGCGCCCAATACATTGCGCCAATCTTCTTTGCTCGTTGGAGAATGACGATGACGGCAAACCCGGTAATAAATTGAAATAAGTAATCGCGACCGATCGTCGTTTGCGAGAGAAAAGATTTAATCGTTGTCGAATCAAAGGCATCTAAGAGGGAGCCACCCAAGAGATTTGCTAGCTCTGTAAAAACACCGCCAAGAACCGTGACGAGTGTGACAAAAGTTGCAAGATGTCCTAATTTCTTCACGCGCAGCGCCTCTGAAGTGAGAACTCCGCGCTCTTCGCGAATGAAGAAAGCGATCGCAAATATCAATCCGAAGGCAGTCAGGGCAGAGATGAAGTAGAAGGACTTAGTGATGGTGAGAAGAGTGGTGACTAAGGTGTTACTCGAAAAGGTATGAACTTCGGCGAAAAATCTCACGCATCAATCCTTATCTGGGCCAGGTGTCCGAACTGGACGAGGAGTTCTCTTCGCGCGCTTTCTACGCTTTGAATCCTTGGTCTCTCGAATGATCATCCGTGCATACCAAAGGAGGAAAATGGCAACAAAGACGGCGAGGACCATTAATAAAATGACAAAGATATCTGCCGTGTGGGTCACCTTGTTTGGCGATGGCGCAGCCGTGCTCTGAGTCGCTGATGATGATGGTGAAGAGATGGATGCAGGAGCATTGAAAAGAAATGTGTACGAACCTGAGAGTGGAATATCTGTATCTGAAACAAGCGTGTAAGAAACCGTGTACACACCGGCTGCAGTAAGTGGCTTTAATCCGATGACAGCGGTCGTGTCATTAATAGTCAGTGATCCATCATCGACTTGTAATCCAGTCGGATCGGTGACCGAGAGCGTTGTACCTTGATCAGTAAGCGTTGAGGTGCCGGTAACTGAGACCGCATTCGGCGCGCTTGCCAGCACGGCGCCAGCGGATGGCGAACTATCGGTGAGGGTATTAGCCGAAGCCGAAAGTGGGGTCAGGATCAGCCCACCTGCGAGGAGCCCAAGAAGGATGCGTCCTACCGTCTTCACTGTGACTCCCTCTTTCTGCCAGTTTTGCATCGACTTTACGAGGGATTGACCCTCGATTAGAAGTAATTCTCTCACCACTTTAGACTCTGGGACATGCCTACCTATGAATATGCCTGCACGGCGTGCGGACACGAGTTCGAAGTAGTCCAATCCTTCTCCGATGAGGCTATCTCAATATGCCCTCAGTGCAAGGGAGAGGTGCGGAAGGTCTATAACAATGTTGGGGTTGTTTTTAAGGGTTCCGGCTTCTATAAGACGGATTCACGTGCCAGTGCTCCAACCGCGACACCAAGCAATCCGCCACAATCTGCAACGAAGCCGATCGTCGACTAAGGCCTACTTTTAAAGTTCATAGGAAATTGATAGGTAAGTTTTGAACCACTAACCGTGGTGCGGCGGCTTATCGCCACGAATCTCAGCATCGCGCGCGCTCTCAGCTGCGATCTCTGAGGGATCTTTCACTTCATCATCAGAAGTCTTATTTGGGATGATCTTGCTCATTTATTGCCCACCTTCCCCGAACTCTTGAGCGAAATTTCAATTGCATCAAGAATCGACTCTAACGCAGCCTCGGGTAGCAGTTCGTCGAGAATAAGAGTGGCCGCGCCATGGATTGCCGACCAGACTAAAACTTCTGCATGTGGACGAATCTTTGGGTGAATCTCCCCCGCAGCCATAAGTTGGTCAAGGGAGGCGACAAGAAGTTGCCATGGTCGAGATTCCCCGCGAGCCATCTCATCGCCGCCGCAATAAGGGCCGAACGATAATCGGAATAAGTGTGGATTGGTCTGCGCAAATCCCACATAGGAAATCCCAAGCGCTCTAAATCTCTTTCGAGCTGCTAACGCAGATGTGCCTTTAAAATTTTGTTGAGAGGCAACTTGGAACTCAGCCATATCTTCAAATGCCGATTTAGCCGCCGCTCGAAGCAGAGCATCTTTATCTGGAAAGTGGTGATATGCAGCCGATGGACTCACGCCAACTTTTGCTGCCACCTGTCGCAACGAGAGGTTTTCGACACCATTCTGCGAGATCAACTTCTTAGCGTGAACGAGGAGCGCTGTCTCCAAATCCCCATGGTGATAACCCTCTTTCGCTTTTGCCCGTGACCGAGGCGCGACTTTGGTTAACGACATATGAATAGTATGCCTGCAAACTTGACAGTGTTCAAATTAGCCCGCCATAATCTGAATATTGTTCAGATACCCTCAAGGAGAAGAGATGTTTGAGAAACTCGGCCACACGCTTGTCAATCGTCGCAAGGCTGTACTGGCACTATTTATCGTTTCGCTCATAGCGCTAGGCGCACTGGCAGGACTCGCAGTTCCGAGACTTTCAGGTGGCGGGTACTCCGATCCCGGAAGTGATTCTGCAAAAGCTCGTACCTACCTCATCAATACATTTCACGTGAAAGATCCTGCAGTAATCCTCGAAGTAAAGACCGATACCTCTATCACCGATCCTGCAGTCGTTGCATCGGCGACAGAACTTGAAAGAGCGATAGCCTCCGAAAAAGGAGTACTGAAGACACTCTCTTATTGGAGTGCAGGTGGAGCACCGACCCTTGCCAGCAAAGATAACAAAGCTGCATACCTCTTCATCTATTCCAGTGAGGTCGATCCCCTCAACGCAAAACCCCTTGGCAAATTGATCGAAAGCAAATACAACGGTACTTACAAGAATCTGCATCTCTACGTAAACGGTATCGCTGCCTTTAACTCAGCACTCTCGGATAAAATTTCAAAAGACTTGGCTCTTGCGGAAGGAATTTCGGTTCCCTTAATTTTTATACTCTTGCTCTTCGTCTTTGGCGGTCTTATTGCCAGCGCAACTCCGTTAATCGTTGGCGTGAGCGCAATAATTGGCTCTTTAGCGATTATCTATCTCGTATCACTCTTTACCGGCGTGAGCATCTTCGCCCTCAATTTGATCACCGGAATGGGGCTTGGCCTCGGGATTGATTATGCGCTATTGATGGTGAACCGCTTTAGAGAAGAACTTCATCATGGCGCTGATGTTGAGAGTGCCATTGTTAATACGGTAAAGACTGCGGGTAAGACTGTCTTCTACTCAGGGATCACCGTCCTCATCACTCTCGCCTCACTTACATTCTTCCCGCTCATGTTCCTCAAATCATTTGGATATGCAGGCATGGCAGTAGTCGCGACCGCAATAATCGCTGCGCTAGTTCCCTTCCCTGCCATCCTCGCGCTTATCGGGCCTCGAATCGATAAGTTCGTCGTGCGCAAGAGCGCTATTACGCCAAAGGCTGATGGCCGCTGGGCTCAGACAGCCCGCTTTGTTATGCGCCGACCAGTCGCTGTAGTGGTTCTCTCGCTCACCGCGCTCACGGTCATTGCTTCACCAATCCGCAACATTGTCTTCTCGCAAGCGGATGCTCGCGTAATGCCTGCAACGTCTCCGCTAGCGATTGCAAATGAGATGGCATCCAATGACTTCCCTGGCCAAGAAGGTAATCCTGTCGAATTTGTGATTCCGAATGGAGCTTCGCTCGCTTCTGAAATCAAGGCTTATGAGGCAAAGATTGGCGCAGTCAAAGGCATCATTCGTGTAAATCCAGAGCAAATTGTTGGGACTGACGTCCGCTTCTCCGCGGTTCATTCCATGAGCCCTCGAACAAATGAGGCTCAAGCGATGATTACAACGATTCGTGCGATCCCGGCACCAGCAGGAACTCTCGTTGGTGGTGTTGCCGCTGACTATTCTGATACTCAAAATGGAATTGCTAAGACACTTCCGTGGGCGCTCGGTTGGATTGCAATCGGTGTATTGATACTTCTCTTCTTATTCACGGGTTCGATTATTCTGCCTATCAAAGCCGTTATCCTCAATATCATTTCGCTTGCTGCAATGATGGGTGCGCTTACCTGGATCTTCATCCAGGGGCACCTCACTTGGCTCGTCGGATCGTTTACAAATACTCATACGATCGATACCTCGATGGTCATCCTCGTTTCCGTTGTGACCTTTGGACTTTCGATGGACTACGAAGTCTTCTTGCTCTCTCGCATCAAGGAAGAGCACGAGTCGGGCATGGGTAACGAGGATGCGGTGGCTACCGGACTACAACGTTCTGCGCGAATCATTACAGCTGCCGCACTATTACTTGCGATTGCCTTCGCAGCCTTTGTGACAAGCGGCGTAACGAATATCAAGACGCTCGGCTTTGGAGTTGCCTTCGCCGTTCTCCTCGATGCTTCTGTTGTTCGAGGATTGCTTGTGCCAGCCCTAATGAGGCTCTTCGGCGAGCGAAATTGGTGGGCACCTAAGTGGATGAAGCGCTTCTCAATTTCACACTAGCAACTCGCTCGGCATAGGCTCTGATAATGGATCTCATAGTGACGCTGCAATGCCAGGACCAACCTGGCATTGTGCATTCGATGACAACGTCAGTCTTGGCATGCAAGGGCAATATCATCGAGAACCAGCAATTCACAGACCTGACGACTGGCATTTTCGTTATGCGAACTCGAATTCAAACAGACGCGAGTTTGGTTGAAGCGAAAACTGCAATTACGGATGGGTTGAGCCAATTCAACCCAACCCTTACCTTTCGCCAGAGCGAAGTCAAAAAGCGCGCCCTCATCATGGTGACTACTGAAAGCCACTGTTTGCGCGATCTTCTTTATCTGCAAGAACTCAACGAGATGCCAATTGAGATTGCGGCCGTAGTCTCTAATAGAGAGGTATTAAAGCCACTCGTCGAGTCACACGGTCTACCGTTCCGCTTTCTCCCAATCGACGCTCTCGGGAAATCTGTGGTCGAATCTGAAATTCTTACCATGATGGAGAAAGAGCGAGTTGATTTCGTTGTGCTCGCTAGGTACATGCAAATTCTTACCGAGGGCTTCTGCGCCAAACTCGAAGGCCAGATAATAAATATTCATCATTCATTCCTCCCAGGTTTTAAAGGCGCTAAGCCTTATCACCAGGCACATGACCGCGGCGTGAAAATCATCGGAGCGACAGCACACTTCGTTACTTCTCATTTGGATGAGGGGCCGATCATTACTCAAGATGTAGCTCATGTGACTCACTCTGCTTCAGCCGAAGACCTTATTTCAATCGGTCGAGATATAGAACGAAGAGTGCTAGCCCAAGCCGTCAGATTTTTTGCAGAGGACCGAATCTTTATCGTCGGAGAGAGAACCGTGATATTTCAGTGACGCACTGAATAAATTTTCGTTTTACATTTAATGGAGTAAAGCCAATCGGCCTACTCTGCATTATTCGTAGAATCGAAATAACATGGACAGCAATAGAAAATTTGCGCCACTTATTAAGAAATTAGCTCTCACTTTTACAGTTGCTGCCGTACTCATTAATCTCTTGCCTGGGTCGGCAAACGCTTCAACTACACCTCTTACTTTGGGTACTGCCAGTTCGTATGGCGTCCTAGCTCAATCCGCTGTGACCAGTGCTACGCCAAGTGGAATAACTGGCACGGCCGGTAGTGAGATTGGAGTTGGTGGTGCCACCGCTCCGACAGGTTCTATATCGCCCTCAGGTGCGGTAACTCTCGGCGGTGCTTCAATCAGCGCACTTACATCTGCGGCAACAGCACTCGCAGATAACCACAGTGGCGCCACAACAGGTGTTGAACTTGGTGTTGATAGAACGTTCTTGCCTGGGGCATATAGCAACGGGACTTTTCAGATCACAGGAAACGTGATCCTGGATGGAGCAAACGATCCGAACGCGGTATTTGTCTTTCGCGCAGACTCAACTCTTGTGACAGGAATTTCGAGCACCGTCACACTTGTCCGCGGCGCACAAGCCTGTAATGTCTTTTGGCAGATCGGTAGTTCTGCAACTCTTGGCACAAGCTCGACGATGGTTGGACATGTGATTGCTCAAGCATCCATTAGTACTGGTGCAGGATCAACAGTCAATGGTCAATTGGTTGCGGTAACGGGGGCTGTGACGCTTGGCGGGACCACAATTGTGAATAACAGTTGCGCAACTCCAGCTCCTGTTGTGACATCCACTTCGGGTGCCACACCAACTTCTGCTTCCACAACATCGGCAACGGCAACTCCGTTAGCAAGTTCCTCAGCAACATCAGTAAGTTCGACTGCTGCCCCTTCCGCCACTTCAACATCTGTAGTCCATTACGCGACTCTTCATGTTGTGAAGGTTGTTGTAAACAAGTATCAAGGGACTGCAACCGCATCATCCTTTGTCATCCATGTTAAACACAATGGACTAGAGGTAGCTGATAGTCCACTAACTGGCGTCGGCACAATTGGGCGTCCATACACACTTCCGGTCGGAACCTATGTTCTAACTGAAACTCCCACAAGTGGTTACAGAGGAGTCTGGAGTGGTCCTATTAGTAGTGGAGGAACTATCACACTTGGGATCGGTGACAATGTGACCGTCACTCGAACAAATTACGACATTGGAGTCACGGCGCGGGTTGCAGTTCCGACTCCTGTTGCCAGCCCAACCGTCACGGCGACACACACACCAACTACAACTGGTGGAAAGTTGCCCAAGACCTCAACTCCATGGAATCTCATGCTCGTGTTGGGTGGAGCACTTGTACTCGTAGGAGGCTTTGGCTTCGGAACTCGTAAGGTTTTGGTTAAGTAGCTCGTTACTTACCAAGAGCCATGTCCAGAAGGGTCAGACTGACCGTCACAGCAATCCTCTCGATCACATTCGTGGTCGGGGGGCTTGCGGTAGCTGGCGTATCGGCAGTTCAAATTTACAGTTCGGCGCAAGAACAAGATAAGGACTTGCTCCCATCGGCACAGGCCATCTGGCTTCAAAATGAAGTTAGCACCATTCGTGAGAGCGCATCGGTGCCGATCGGAACATTTCTTGGGACGATCAATATCCCATCAATTAAGAAGACCGTGAATATCTTTCAAGGTACTGACACTCAAGAACTCAAAGAAGGAGTTGGTCATTACGTTGGGAGTGTGCTGCCTGGCGTTATTGATAACTCTGTTTTATCTGGTCATAGAGATACGGTCTTTTCAAATTTAGGCAAAGTAAAACTTGGTTCATCAATACTCATTACGACTCAAGATGGAATTTTTAATTATAAGGTCGAGCGAATCCGAATCGTCGATCAAAACGATCGAACCGTAATTGTTCCCACAAAAATTGCGACGCTTACTCTTTCAACATGTTATCCATTTACATTTATTGGTTCTGCTCCCAAGCGATATGTAGTTGTTGCAACGTTACGACCATGAAATGTCTCAGTATTGAAAACTTTTCAATTATCCAAAGGGTGCTATAGTCTTATTAATTAGTTGTCGCGTTCGAGCAAGTAGCTCATTGAAGGGCGACTTCAATTAATTACTTAGGAAAAAATATGGAACAGAACAATAAAGTTCATGACCATCTAGATGCAGCAAAAGAAGAATTGAAAAATGCTGCAGAAGTTCTCATCTCTGATACAAAAGATAAAGCGAAAGAGATTGTTGGAAATGTTGCAGCATCAATTTCTGATGCGGCTGACAAGGTGCATGCAGATGTCATTAAAGTAGATTCTGCAAATAAGTAATCAATCGAAAATGTGAAATGAATATCAAAAGGGTCGCATTAAGGGCCTTGACGATGGTGATTGCAGGGTGTTTTCTCGTGCAAAGCATCCCTGTAATCCCATCTTTTGCCGCAACAAGTGCAGACGTTAATCTCCAGACCGCCGCGGATTACTCCCTGATCGTCGGTGGGGCTTTTGTCTTAGGTGCCACTCCTGCAATCACTGGAACCGCTCCGTTATTGGCTGCATCCTCCCCCGCCGCACTTGATGGCGATCAAACTCTCGCGCTTACCAATGCAGGCTTTGGAGCGATTGAAAGTTCGACGGTCACCGCCTCCACCGCTCTCTCCCATGTCGCAGAAACTTTGGCGCTCATCAATTCACTGGTTGAGACACCGACCGCAACTAGTCTCTCAGGAGGAACGCTCACTCCTGGAATCTATGGTCCGGCAGCAGGTACGGCAATGAGCATCGCTGGAAATATCACCCTCGATGGCGGCGGCAATTTTGACTCAATCTTTATTTTTCGAAGTACCGTTGCAATGAATGTAGTGGCGCAGACAAAGGTGACTTTTATCAATGGCGCCCAGCCATCACATATATATTGGACAGCCGGTGCTGCATTCACCTTCGGCGCAAATACGGATCTTCCTGGCAACATCATTGGCGGCACCGCTGTAACCACAGGCGATTCCTCAATAGTGCGTGGTTCGATCTATGGGCTAAGCGCAGTAACCTTTGGAGCGTCGACGCATATCATTCACGATCAGATCATTCCTTGGCCGACTCCTACAATTTCAAGCATCACACCGATTCGTGGGTTTACAACTGGCTCGATGTCAATCACGATAACGGGATCAAATTTTCGTCTTGGTGCGACGGTAGCCGTCGGCGCGCACTCATGCTCGATTACTACGCTTAATTCAACAACTATCACGTGTATCAACTCGGCTGCAGCCGCTGGAACTTACTCAGTATCGGTGGTGAATCCCGATTCGCAAACCGCGACACTCTCGAACTCCTTCAATTACTACGAACTCCTCGTCGCAACGACAGCAATCGCAAGTACCTCCGCAATTCAGAATGTCGGACTCTCTTTCAGACCAATAACGGCCACTGGAGGCTCTGGCCTGATCACCTTTACGCTCTTGACGGGCACGCTCCCATCAGGGCTGACGTTAGATGCGACAGATGGACTTATCCACGGAACGCCTACTGCTCTCACTTCCAGCACTACTTTTACAATCAGTGTGACTGATTCACTCTCGTCAACTCCACAAACTTCCTCTGGTTCGTTCACAATCACCATCACGGCGCCAACCCCAACATCAACCCCAACATCAACCCCAACATCAACCGCAACCCCAAGATCAACTCCAACGCCTGTTCTCATGAGGGAACCGTTACACCCGACTCCGACTCCAACTCCGACGGTCCCGCCAGATCCATGTCCTGTCATTATTAATGAACTCTTCTTTCACCCAGGCGAAGCGGGAAGCACGACAGCGCGGCTCTCTTGGGACCTCACTGGTGTTGGCAAAATCCGCTTCTATGGGCCAGAAATCCTTTATCCATCAGGCTTTCCTTTTGGTTTCACAAGCCCTGACTGGGATGGATCTCTCGTAAATCTAACCCCTGGAACGAAGTACGCCGTCTCAGTCGCCTTTCTCGCCGATTGCGGAAAGAAGAGCCAAATCCCGATTGTCATTTACAACAAAGTGGCACCAACTGCAATCGCAACTCCCACTCCAACTCCCACTCCAACCCCCACTCCCACTCCAACTCCCACTCCAACCCCTACTCCCACTCCTAGGCCAACGAGGTCACAGATGAATGCCGTGCGCCCACTACTTTCGGCAGAGCCAATTCCAACATATCAAATGTCAGGAATCACTGGAATTTCTACCGTGATACCAGCTCCAGTATTTGAAACAGTCAATTTCGATCACGGTGGGACATCTGGAAGCAATCTTCTGCATATCTCACTTCATAATTTATTCATTGGCCAGAGAATTCAAGTATCTCTTAGATCGGTTGCGCCATGATGAAGAGAATCTTGCTCCTTAGCTTTATTGCAATTAATTTCTCAACCCTCGCTCAGGCCGCAGAAGTTCCAACATCGACTCTGTACTCGACGATTACCGAGGCAGATGCCAAGGAGTTGAATATACAAATTCCAAATTCGACTTCCCCGGGTTTTAAGAGCATTGATGTCCAGATTACGGGAATGAATCAATCTACTTTTACCAAAAGCGTTCTTTTCTGCAAAGACACATATGGAGTAATCCATTGGGATAATATTTGTCCAGATCTCACTGCGCTCATTACTCAAAAGAAACTTGATGCTTCGAGTACTCGAGAAGAACTCCCACCATACAACCCGCTCTCAAACCCTAAGCGAACTACCGACACTGCAATTATTGCCTTCGCAGCGCTCACTCTGGCAACTGGGGCAGGGGCTCTTTCGACAAAGATCGGTACAAGCGAGGAAAATTCTGCAACACAAACTTCATCACAACAGGGATACCTGGCTCAGCTTTCGAAGGGGACCGCGTTGGTAGCGGGTACTCAACTTGGGCGGGGCGATAAAGCTAATGCCTGGCAAAGGCCAGCAACTCAACGTGTCGATGGGTTCTTTACGCATTCGGCCGTTGTTATCTCCGGGTTTTCACCCCTCATCACAAGAATCGTCTCTGACGGAAATTACCTTCGCTCTCTCTTCGGGCCGTTTGCGATTGCCCTTTATCCAATCTCTCTCGCATTAGGTTTTGTTGCAACGAGAGCAAACCATCAAGAAGCACTCCCGCCCTCACTATTAATTATTATCTCGATGATGGCACTGGGAGTCATAGATGCACTTGCCGGCCTTCTTGCCGGCCTCTCCTTCGCACTTGCGATTCTATTCGCGGGAAATATCACAAGCTTGAATGAAGCCCTCACCGTTGCTGGGGTTTCCCTCCTAGCATTTAGCCCAGCAATACTGGCGAGCGCATTTCGCCCATTGCGTCGAGCAGTTTGGGATTTCACATCTCTTTGGGAGCGCATTACCGATTATGCGCTTGCAAGCATCCTCACCGGTTGGGTGGTCGAGCAAATTGTCTTAGGACTTCCTGGATTATCAGGGCTTCAACTCCCTCTCACCGTGCATGCAAGCACCGTGGGATTTTGGGCTGCCGGATTAATTATTCCCCGATTTGCTGGCGAAGATATCTCACTCAAGTTTTTCCCTAATCGCCTTGCAAAGTTGCAGCCACAATACCGAGAACGCTCGATCTTCCAACAAATTTTAGCGACTGCCTTCAAGGTGGGGATTTTCGCAACCATCGCAGGAAAATTTATAGGAATCTCCGCAGAGCTGGCGATCGGAGTCCTGCTTTTCGCGCTACCTCTCATCATGGGTATTTTTGAAGATCGATTCCCTAAATCGGCCGCAGTTCAAAAATGGATGCCGACTGGAATCATTGAAATGTTGGCGATGACAATCGTTGGTTATTTCTTAGCCAGAGTCGTACAAAATCGTTATCCATCGGCACGAACCTATGTTTTATTGAGTTTTGTCATTCTGAGTATTCCTGGCTTGATTCTTAAATTACTCACTTTATTTGGAAAGGACGGGGCCAAAGATTGGCGAGTAACGAAGTACGGGGTTAAGGCCTATCGAATCCTCGGCGTCGTGGTTTTGGGGGCCCTTATTTATATTATTTTCAGTGGGCTACTTCTCTCAAATAACGTGTAAAAACTGCTCCAGACGTTTGTGTCCCAGACGGGAGTTGAACCCGTGGCCTACCGCTTAGGAGGCGGTCGCTCTATCCACTGAGCTACTGGGACCTGTCCTCACCAACCATACAAAAAGGTCGTGGCGGTGAGAATCCAACCTTAACCGACTACTTCGGGCTCGATTCTCAGCCAATTCCCGTCTATTTACGCGTGGAGATGGCCCTCTCAAACGTCCCATCCCCTTAGAATCGCCCGTATAGCCGTTGGGGCATCCACGGTTGATCGGTCACCACTCAGAATCACGAGGAGTACAAGATGGCAAAGCACTTCAGAAAGTTGGCTCCTGTTCTTGCAGTTGCCGCGCTCGCGCTTTCGGGGATCACCCCAGCCCATGCAGCGGTCGTCAAGCAGGGCACCAAGTGCGCCCCAGCGAAGGCGAAGAAGACAGTTGGAAGCACCAAGTACACCTGTGGAACTAACCCAGCTGGAACACCTGCAGGGCTTACCTGGGTCACCGCCGATTGCATCTCGGCAGGAACTGCCTATGCAACAGCTAAGGGTGAGTACGACGGATTTACAACATCACAGACTTCTACTCTCACTGCTATTAAAGCCTCAATTGATGCTTCAAAGCATTCAATCGATGTCCTCAATCAAGAGATTGCAGCGACCAAGACAAAGCAGTACATCGTTGGCTATGACCACACCGTGAAGCCATCAGTCCCTATCAAGGTGACTGGTATCGATGCGGCAATTTCTGCGATCACTACCCATATCGCAGAAGTAACTGCAAAGCGTGATAACGCGGGCAAGCAACGCGACGCGACCAAGGTCATTCTTGCTGCGAAGTACACCGCTACCCAAATTGCAGGCTGGGAAAATAGCCCAATAAGTGCGCTAAGCAATCCTGATGTCAGTGTGCAGAACTTTGGAAACTGGATTCGCGCTTATGCAAGCTATGACACTGCAGTAAATAGCGGAAATAAAGATATTGCGAACCTTCAGAAGGTCCCTAATAACTTCCAGAATAAGCTCACAAGTGCTCAGGCTCAGGTTGATTCAATGACAACTCGCTACAACCAAGCGATTGCTAACCAACCAACTCAGGCACAGACAATCAAGTCAGCTGCTGATCAGGCACTCTCAGTCCGTAAATCAGCATGCAAGATTGGTTTGTAATACTTATTAATTAAACTTACTAACCAATAGTCAGCGTCTTCAGGGTCGCGGTCGACGGATACTTAAAAAGTGCCGTTCGAGCGGGGCCCTGAACTACTTTTCCAGCCAATGTGAATTGAGAACCATGGGCGGGGCAGAGCCATTGATTGCCATTTTGCATAACAGTCACGCCGTTATGAGTACAACTTAAATTAATTACAGTAAGGCCAGCGACGCCTGCGGCAGTTCGGACAATTGCGACTGATGTCCCGTCGGTGAGATCAATCGTCACCGCTCCCCCAACTTTTTTCAAAGCCGGATTCTTGGCGAGATTGAGGTCGAGCTTTCCATCTTTTCGCTTTGTGATTCCTTGAGCAGGGACGGCGGCTTGAGCAATCTCAGGTGTTACCCCTACTGCTAAGGCGATTGCTCCGCAGATGAGTGCACGGCGGCTGATCTTGTTATCCATAAGCTCTATTTTTCTCTCTCTCATCTGGGCTACCCTCGCTATGTGGCGATCGGCACGGCACGAAGATATCTCACCTTGAGGCTTGTCGCGGCTGGTTTGCTCCTTCTTCATCTGGGAATTCGCCTAGCCTTTTCTCAGCCGACGATCCTCTCTGATCTCTTGCTCTTTAACTTGGTTGCCGCGGCTGCAGCACTTTCGGCTCACTACGCCCCGCTCTTCAATGATCGCCTGGCCACTACTTCATTGGGGGCAGCATTTGGGTGTTGGGCGATTGGATCCTGCATCTCCTCATGGAACTCCTTCTTCTCTTATCAAATATGGAGTAGCGCGACCGATATCGCCTATGCGCTCTTCTATCCCCTCACACTCTTTGGCGTGATTCGAGCCCTCACTGCAAAGAGAAAAGTAAGGGCGCTTGAACTCCTCGATGTTGTGATAATTGCGTTAGGAGTATCGAGTCTTATCGCCTCACTCTTGCTCGCTCCCGCAATGATTCATTTCTCGGGTAGTGCCTTCACGGTATTTCTTTCGATTCTTTATCCCATTGGCGATTGTGTGCTTCTTGCCGTTGCAATAGTTGCGGTCATTTTGCAGGTTAAATCCGCGAGGTCTTTGGTGATGCTCCTTGGTATTGCGATCTTTGCGGCAACCGATCTCTACTTTCTCTGGAAATCCGCAACAACCGGTTACCCATTTGCATCCCTTGTCGATGATGGTTGGGTCCTTGGACTGCTCGTGATGGCCGAAGCACTTTGGCACAAGGGTGGGGATTTCGAATTATCGGATCGCCTCACATCGATTGCTGCCACGATTGCACTTATCGCAAGTGCGACAATTTTGGGAGTTGCGGCTGTTCGCCCCCACTACTTTCCAACTTTTGCACTCATCCCAGCGCTGATCACGATCATGCTGGCATTTCTTCGTATGTCAATCGCACTTCGTGAGGCACGGCTCGCAGATAGCGATCGTGAACTAGCTCGGATTGATGAACTGACTGGGTTAGCGAATAGAAGACGCTTCCTCGTTGAAATCGAAATCCTCGGACGAAGAGATGGAACGCTCTTGTTGTTAGACCTTGATGGATTTAAGAAGGTTAATGACTCTCTCGGTCACGACATCGGAGATCAACTATTGAAACTCGTCTCGCACCGATTTTCACGAGCACTCTCACATGGTGCGCTCTTGGCAAGGCTTGGTGGAGATGAATTTGGCGTCATTATTTATGGCGAAGAGCGATACGGGCTAGAGGTCGCCCAAGCCCTGCAGGCTTCGCTGAGCTACCCGATCTCACTTCCGACAGGCAATGCGGAAGTTGGCGTCAGTATTGGGCGGGTTGTGAGCGATGGGAAGGGTGATCTTCTCAAGCGAGCCGATTCAGCGATGTATGAGGCGAAGCGAAGCGGGATTGGGATCATGCGAGCGAAGTAGTAGAACTATTCGGGCTTCTCTGGCTTTCGCGCTTTGATCTCATCTAAACGACCAAGTGATTCGATTCGCTCTTTCGCATGATCAACAATCTGGACTGGGTAGTCATGCAAATAGCCATCTAAAACATTCCAGGGTTCATGGATATCTGGCGCAGCCAGGTGGGCCAATTCTGGAATGTACTTCCTGATGTAGTCGCCATTCTCATCAAATCTCTTACCTTGCTCTATCGGATTGAAGACGCGGTAGTACGGCGAGGCATCTGTGCCAGAGCCTGCAGTCCATTGCCATCCATGTGAGTTAGATGCAACGTCATAATCAACGAGATGTTCCTTGAAAAATTCTGCTCCAAGTTGCCACTCAAGATGCAGGTCTTTTACTAAGAAGGAAGCGACAACCATTCGGGTGCGATTGTGCATCCACCCCTCTTTAACCAACTGCCTCATCGCAGCATCCACAAATGGATATCCGGTTTTTCCTTCACACCACGCAGCAAATTTTTGGCCAGGTTCGTCATATCTCATCGCTGCAAATTGTGGCGCGTAGTAATCACTTTCAGTATGAGGGTTGTGATGAAGTACATCGGCGTAAAACTCACGCCACGCTAACTCTTTTCGGTATGTGTCGTGGGCTTTACTTTGGCCTAACTCTGCCAAGAGCGTGCGCGGGTGGATCTCTCCCCACTTCAAATGAGCACTTAACTTGCTCGTGCCATCAATACCGGCCATGTTTCGCGCCTCGTCATAACGATCAAGGGCGTTCTCTTTAAACCATGCCCACCGTTCAAATGCCGCTTCTTCACCCGCTGGCGTTACAACCGCACCCTCTGGCATCGACCACGTTGGGAAAGAACGATCTGTATCCTTTGGGGTAACTGCTGGGACCTCCTTCGGAGTCAATGCTGGATCTGGCCAACCATGAGCCAACCACCCTTTATAGAAAGGCGTGTAGACCTTGTAGGGAGTTCCATCACTTGGTTTACGAACGCGCCCTGGTGCCACTGCATATGGGCTCCCGGTCCTGACCAAGGTAACACCGGCCGCTTCAACGCGGTTATCTCGTGCAACGCCGTATGGCTCGAACTCCTCTGAGATGTGAACATCATTTGCGTTATAACGCTTCATCAAATCTTGGAGGACTCCCACTTGATCGCCCACCATCACGTGAAGTCTCTTCCCCAATGATGCATCGAGTGCGCGCAGGGATTGAGCCATGTAGGCCAAGCGCTTATTTCCGGCAGATTTAATCAGAGAGGGATCAAGTATGAAGACCGGCACGATCTCATCCCCCGAAGCGATTGCAGCGTTGAGGGCAGGATGATCAGAGATTCGAAGATCTCGACGAAACCAGAGGATTGAGCGGGCCATCCGTCAATCCTCTCATCAAATAATGGTTTACGAGATTTAAGAGTGGAGCTGCTCTACCGTATCGTCCCAGCCAGTTACAGAATCTGGCTTGCGAGGACCGTGCCCGATGTAACGGGCGGATGGACGAACTAGTCGGCCAGTTCTCTTCTGCTCGAGGATATGTGCAGACCAGCCAGCGGTACGTGCAGCCGTGAACATCGATGTGAACATTGGTCCAGGCACTTGTGCGAAATCAAGAACAATTGCTGCCCAGAATTCAACGTTTGTCTCTAGAACGCGCTCTGGATGGCGTTCATGCAATTCAGCGAGCGCAGCTTGTTCCAGCGCAACCGCAACTTCATAACGAGGAGCTCCGAGTTCTTTAGCGGTTCGGCGAAGTGTGCGAGCGCGTGGGTCTTCAGCGCGATAAACACGGTGACCAAATCCCATGAGGCGTTCGCCACGATCCATGATGCCCTTCACATATGCACGAGCATCACCACTCTTCTCAACATCTTCGATCATGCCAAGAACACGAGATGGTGCACCACCATGGAGTGGGCCAGACATCGCACCGATTGCGCCTGAAAGTGCAGCGGCAACATCTGCTCCTGTTGAAGCGATCACGCGAGCAGTAAAGGTCGATGCGTTCATGCCGTGTTCTGCCGCTGATGAGAAGTACGCATCGATTGCACGAACGTGAAGTGGATCTGGCTCTCCGCGCCAACGAATCATCATGCGCTCAACAACGGTGTGCGCCTTATCAACTTCTGATTGTGGAACTGGAGGAAGAATCTGTCCTCGTGCAGATTGAGCCACATACGAGAGAACCATGACCGAGGCGCGAGCAAGATTGCTTCGAGCTTCCTCATCAGAGATATCAAGCAATGGCTTAAATCCCCAAGCAGGTGCGAGCATCGCAATCGCAGATTGCACATCTACGCGGATATCACCAGAGTGAACAGGGAGCGGGAATGGCTCTGCAGGAGGTAGTCCAGGGTTGAATGCATCATCAACGAGCAATCCCCAGACATTTCCAAAACTTACGCGGCCAACCAAATCCTCGATATCGACGCCACGGTAGCGAAGCGCGCTACCTTCTTTATCTGGCTCTGCGATCGTAGATTCAAAAGCAATAACGCCCTCTAGTCCTGGCTTGAAATCCTCTGACATCTGGCTTCTCTCCATTTTTCTGCGGGTCCGTAATCGGACTCCCTGAGACTAGGTTGGCACTCTGCCCCCACCGATGCAAGCGAAATCCCACCGGTAGCCCCCATCAGGAAAGTGAAGTTAGATACACCTATGAGCGTTAATGGCATAAATGGCCGAGATTCCTCCCCTGAAGATATTCGTAGCGCCATTCGCCAAATGCGGCGATCGTATGGCGAAGTTGGGTTGGTAGACCTGAACCCTGACCCCATCGCCCAGTTCAGCCAATGGCTCGCTGAGGCGTCAGCCAACCCCATGGTCGTTGAGGCCAATGCGATGGTGCTCTCAACATCGCGTGACGAGGAGATCTCGTCGCGAACAGTCCTACTTAAGGATGTCACGAACGCTGGCTTCACCTTCTTCACCAATTACGAATCACAGAAGGCTCAGGAAATTGCAACTCATTCGCAGGTATCCCTGCTCTTTCCTTGGTACCCAATGGAACGCCAAGTGATTGTGAAGGGTCACGCCTATAAAGTTTCAGATGCCGAGAGCGACGAATATTTTGCGAGCCGCCCATGGGGAAGCCAGATCGGGGCCTGGGCATCTTCACAATCTCGAGAGTTGTCTCATCGCGATGACCTTGAGGCGAGATATGCCGAATTCTCGGAAAAATATCCGGAAGGCAATCTCGTTCCTCGCCCACCTCATTGGGGCGGCTACCTCGTTCAACCAACTACGATTGAACTCTGGCAGGGGCGATATTCCCGGTTACACGATCGGGCTCGCTACAACGCAACCAATGGCGGTTGGTCGATACAGCGTCTTTATCCATAATTGAAAGGCAGACATTATGAGCGAAATTATTATTCCTTCACATCTCAAGCCATCTGACGGACGCTTTGGTTGTGGTCCATCAAAGATTCGCACATCTGCACTCGATGCGCTCGCTTCATCTGGGTCGAGCATTCTCGGAACCTCACATCGCCAGAAGCCCGTCAAGAACGTAGTTAACCGGGTCCGCACCGGATTGAGCACCCTCTTTAATCTACCTGAAGGTTATGAAGTAATTATCGGTAACGGTGGATCGACTGCCTTTTGGGATATCGCAACATTTGGATTAATCGAAAAGAAATCTCAGCATCTCACCTTCGGTGAGTTCTCCTCTAAATTTGCACAAGCGGCAAAAGAAGCGCCATTCCTTGACGAGCCAACGGTCATCAAAGCTGATCCTGGTTCACACCCAACAGCAACGGCAGAGGCTGGCGTGGATGTCTACGCCCTTACACATAACGAGACAAGCACTGGCGTCTCTATGCCAATCATTCGCCCTGCCGGAATTGACGACGCTCTCGTACTCGTTGATGCAACAAGTGCAGCTGGTGGTCTCGATCTCGATATTTCGCAATCAGATGTCTATTACTTTGCGCCTCAAAAATCTTTCGCTTCAGATGGCGGACTATGGATCGCCATCATGAGCCCTGCTGCTATCGCGCGCGTGGCTAAGATAAAAGAGCAAGGACGTTGGGTTCCAGCATTCTTTGATCTCACGATTGCGATCGATAATTCGCGATTGGACCAGACATACAACACTCCTGCCGTCGCCACCCTGATTCTGCTCGCAGAGCAGATTGAGTGGATGAACGAGAACGGCGGATTGAAATTCTCTGCCGGTCGCTCTGCAGATTCTTCTTCACGACTTTACACATGGGCTGAGAAAACCTCTTACACGACGCCATTTGTGACCGATCCTGCAATGCGCTCGAAGGTCGTTGGAACCATTAATTTTGATGAGGCGATTGATGCCCTTGAAATTGCCAAGATCCTTCGTGCAAATGGGATTGTAGATACCGATCCGTATCGCAAGCTCGGTAAGAACCAACTTCGAATCGGAATGTTCCCTGCAGTCGATCCTTCAGATATCGATGCGCTCACCTCATGCATCGAGTATGTAGTGAGCGAACTCGCCAAGTAATGAGCTACAAAGTTCGTCGAGTGGTGACGCTTGGGGTATTAGTCGGAGTTTTTTTACTTGTCCTCGTAAATAGGCATTAGAACATCTTCTACTTTAACGCTCGCTGGCGCAATTAACCGGTCTCTCATAAATAAAAAGATAATGAGTGGTGCAATCCCTGTGATCGCACCACAGAGCGCAATACTCTCTCGAACCCCAATTTGGGTACATAGCCACCCAATCAATGGCGATCCAAATGGCGTTCCCCCCATAAAGACCATGAGATAGATTCCCATCACTCGTCCACGAATAGCGGGGTCGGTATGTCCCTGTACATAAGAATTTGCCGAAATCATTGTTGTGAGTGCGATCATCCCAACGACTGGTAGTGCAATCGCATAAAGAATGTAATTTGGAGCAGCTGAGGCAATCACTAACACGGTTCCGAATATTCCGGCGAAGCGAAGAATAAATCTCACGCCACGACGTGTATCAAGTTTTGCCGACAGTAGGGCCGCGCTCAGTGAGCCGATCGCGATAATCGTGCCTAGGAATCCATATGTCGCAGGTCCCTTATGGAATATCTGAGTCGCCATAAGTGCGTTATAGATCTGAAAATTAAGACCAAAAGTTCCTGCAAAGAAGACGGTCAGCATCACAGCCAAGATATCTGGCCTGGCCCGTACATAGCGAAGGGCTTCGCTCGCCTTCGCAAGGCTCTTTGGCCTGTCTTCGATGAATAGATCCGACTCTCGAATCGCAAGGAGTGAGCCGATCACGAAAATATAGGAGGCTGCATTGAGAAGAAAGGATGGACCGGTATGAAAGGCTGCAATCAGCAGACCAGAGACGCCAGGACCAATCAATCGCCCAGCGTTGAAGTTGGCCGAGTTAAGGCTCACCGCATTCGCTAAGTCGCTCTTGCCGACCATCTCGGCGGTGAAGGATTGGCGAACTGGGGCATCGAGGGCACCAAAGAGTCCGAGGAAGAAGGCGAGAATGAACACCTGCCAAATATGAACGTTATGAGTAATAACGAGGAGTCCAAGAATCAGTGAGGTGAGCCCTCCTCCAATATTTGTAATAAGCAGGAGCTTACGCTTACTCATACGGTCTGCCAGAGATCCGGCATACATCGAGAAGATGAGTGATGGGAGAAATTGGAGTCCCGTGACAAGACCCAAATCTCGACCGCTATGTGTAAGTTCTAAAACGAGCCAATCTTGGGCAATTCGTTGAGCCCATGACCCAATATTTGAAATCAGATTAGAGAAGAAGAGCAATCGAAAATTGCGATGGCGAAAAGATCTGAGGGAACCAGTCTCTTTTATTTTCAGCGCCACATCGCGAGTCTATAAGAGTCTTTATGAATCAACTCGTGGGTACGATAGAACTATGAAGCAGACCGTCACCGTCCTGATAACTGGGATCTCACTGTGGGTTGTGGCGCTCGTGGTTGAGATAGCAAGAAGCGCCCCAGCGAATCAGATCTGGATCTGCATTAGTGGAGCGCTCTTAGGCTTTATTGGGTTGAGATATTCGATCCGTCGCCTTCGCCGCGAGAAGAAATCTCAGTAATCTTGCTTCGAGAAGGCGTTAGCCTTCAATCTGCGCAGCGATACCTTTGAGAACTTTGGAGAGACGTTCTGCATCTTGTCCCGCTGGATAGCGGCCATGGCGAAGACCGTTGCCCACCTTGTCTAACATCTTGATCGTATCTTCGATAATTGTTGCAAGATCATCAGCCTTGATACGAGTGTTCGCTACAACCGAAGCTGGCTCATCAATAATTCGAACTGAGAGCGCTTGTGGTCCTTTGCGACCTTCGGCAACGCCAAACTCAAGCTTTGTACCTGGCTTCACCGAGGAGATACCGGCTGGAAGAGCATCAGATGCCAAGTAGACATCCTCCCCCTCTTCATTGGAGATAAATCCAAAACCCTTTTCGAGGCTAAACCATTTAACGCGGCCAATAGGCATGGGCTACTCCTTTCAATCTTTTTTACAGCAAGAGGGTTAGTTTAACTGATTATTCGGTGACGACGAGCGCCTCAGAGTGCGCTCCACAGCCGTGATCGACTGAAACTACGCGTGCATCCTCGGGCGAGAGGGCATTTGCGCATACGCCAAAGGCAGATCTGAGCGAGCCAGCGATTGGCAAGAAGAAGGCGCAGCCAGAGCATGGCTTGGGAGCATATTGAGCGATAGGCGTATGTGGACCGCGATCACCTTCGTACCACCGCTTACTCGCGGCATCACGACCGACTATCGAGAGTACGCGTGCGCGACCTAAGCCAAATTCAAAGAGTTGTGCAGGGTCAAGTTCTTCATCATCAGGCAACGATGCAAATCCAGGGACCAGACGAGGATCATCTGCAGAGGTTGGGATGATGTCGCCAACTCCAACATCGCCAGGCTGGATGCGATCCTTGTATGGAATCCACTCAGGGGCAATGAGAGAGTCAGTACCTGGAAGCAAGACCACATCACAAATGGTTGTAGGAGATTCATCATCTACCTTTGCAACGGTAACTGCCCATCGCCAACCGTGATAACCCGGGAGCGCAGCATCGAAGAGGTAGGTCGCGATTCGATCATCTGTATCGATCGAATAAATATCTCCGACAAAGAGCGCATTGTTGGCATCCTCTACGGCAGCGGCGCGCGCTTGCTCGGCTGCCCCAAAGAGATCTGCATTCGTTGTCATGAGAGAACCTTACTGCAAGGAAAAAGCCCCTGATTTCTCAGGGGCTTTTCGATAACGGTAGAACTTTGCTTAAAAGTCCATATCCCCACCGCCAGCAGGAGCTTGTTGTCCCTTTGGCTCAGGCTTATCTGTAATGACAGCCTCGGTTGTCAGGAAGAGTGCTGCGATTGATGCTGCATTCTGGAGTGCAGAACGCGTCACCTTTGCTGGATCGATGATGCCAGATTTGATCATATCGACATACTCACCAGTTGCAGCGTTGAGACCAAAGCCAGCGTCAAGATGGCGAACCTTCTCGACAACAACTCCGCCTTCAAGACCAGCATTAATTGAGATCTGCTTCAATGGGGCTTCAATGGCGAACTCAACGATGCGAGCACCTGTCGCTTCATCGCCAGTCAGCGTGAGCTTTGCAAGTGCCTTGCCAGCCTGGAGTAGTGCTACACCGCCGCCAGCGACGATGCCCTCTTCAACGGCAGCCTTTGCGTTGCGGACTGCATCTTCAATGCGATGCTTGCGCTCTTTGAGTTCAACCTCTGTCGCTGCGCCAGCTTTAATAACTGCAACGCCACCAGCAAGTTTTGCAAGACGCTCTTGGAGCTTCTCGCGATCGTAATCTGAATCGCTCTTTTCGATCTCGGCGCGAATCTGATTTACGCGGCCCTTGATCTGTTCTGCATCGCCTGAACCTTCAACGATTGTTGTCTCCTCTTTAGCAACGACAACTTTACGCGCGCGGCCGAGAAGTGACATATCTGCGGTATCAAGCTTGAGACCAACTTCTTCAGAGATCACAGTTCCGCCTGTCAGGATTGCAATATCCTGGAGCATCGCCTTACGACGATCGCCAAAACCTGGAGCCTTAACAGCAACAGATTTAAATGTTCCACGAATCTTATTCACGACGAGCGTTGCAAGGGCTTCGCCTTCAACATCTTCAGCCAAGATCAAAAGTGGCTTGCCGGATTGCATGACCTTTTCGAGGATTGGTAGGAGATCCTTGATATTTCCGATCTTTGAATTTGCGATCAAAATATATGGATCTTCAAGTACTGCTTCCATGCGATCTGAATCGGTGGTGAAGTATGGCGAGATGTAACCCTTGTCGAAACGCATACCTTCGGTGAGCTCAAGCTCAAGACCGAATGTATTGCTCTCTTCGACGGTGATAACGCCTTCCTTGCCGACCTTATCCATCGCCTCTGCGATCATCTCACCGATGGTTGCATCGGCTGCTGAGATTGAGGCAGTCGCTGCAATCTGCTCTTTAGTCTCAACTGGCTTAGCCATAGCTGAAAGTTCTGCTGAGATGGCTTCGACCGCCTTCTCGATTCCGCGCTTGATCGCCATTGGATTTGCGCCAGCTGCCACGTTACGGAGTCCTTCACGGACAAGTGCCTGAGCTAGGACTGTTGCAGTGGTAGTGCCATCTCCAGCGACATCGTCTGTCTTCTTTGCGACCTCTTTGACGAGCTCTGCGCCGATCTTCTCCCAAGGATCATCGAGTTCGATCTCCTTTGCGATCGAAACGCCGTCGTTGGTGATTGTTGGGGCGCCCCACTTCTTCTCGAGGACAACGTTGCGACCGCGGGGTCCAAGGGTGACCTTGACCGCGTCTGCGAGAGCGTTCATTCCGCGCTCTAGACCACGGCGGGCCTCTTCACTGAAGGCAATCATCTTTGCCATTGCTCTATCTCCTCTAATACTTAGTTGTTCTTGCGGTGGTTCCGGTACTGCTTCGACAAGCGGCTCCGGCGGCCCGGAATTATCACTCGGCCACCTAGAGTGCTAAAGCCAAATCTAGTCCAACCGGCTGGGCCGCTCAACTCGGCATCCCCCGCCTGGGGCTCCGCGAGCTCTCCAAAACCACGTGGAATCTGCGGCGAATCTATGGACGATTCTCCCCTTTCCCGCCTAGAGTTTGGCTACTCGAGGGGCACCCCTCGACCTTCATCCAACGGACCGTCGGGCACGTACCTGCCCGGAGAAGGAGCAATTGCTCATGGCATCAGTCGTATTCGAAAATGCATCACGCATCTACCCAGGCACAACTAAGCCTGCTGTAGATAAGTTGAACCTCACAGTTAATGATGGCGAGTTCCTCGTCCTCGTTGGCCCTTCAGGTTGCGGAAAGTCAACATCACTTCGTATGTTGGCCGGACTTGAAGAAGTCGATGGCGGAATCATTCGCATCGGCGATCGTGATGTCACCAACGTTGCACCAAAAGATCGCGATATCGCGATGGTCTTCCAGTCTTACGCTCTCTACCCACATATGTCAGTCGCCGAGAACATGGGCTTTGCGCTCAAGATTGCTGGCGTTGATAAGGCAGAGCGTGACCGCCGAGTTCTTGAAGCAGCAAAGTTGCTCGATCTCGAGCCATACCTAGACCGCAAGCCAAAGGCTCTCTCTGGTGGACAACGTCAGCGCGTAGCAATGGGTCGCGCAATTGTTCGTGAACCTCAGGTCTTCTTGATGGATGAACCACTTTCAAACCTTGATGCAAAGCTTCGTGTTGCAACACGTACTCAGATCGCCGCTCTTCAGCGCCGCCTCGGTATCACAACGGTTTATGTAACTCACGATCAGGTTGAAGCAATGACCATGGGTGACCGTGTAGCGGTTCTCAAAGATGGCTTGCTCCAGCAGGTCGACACACCTCGTAACCTTTATGACAACCCAGCAAATGCATTCGTTGCGGGCTTCATCGGCTCTCCTGCGATGAACCTCCTCAATGTCCCTGTTTCAGGTGGTCAAGCACATGTCGGCGACTTCAAGTTTGCAGTTCCAGCTTCAGCTGGATCAACTGTCACCGTTGGTGTTCGCCCAGAAGGTTTCTCACCAGCGTCATCTGGTTTCCATGTTCTCGTTGAAGTAGTTGAAGAGCTTGGCTCAGATGCCTTCGTATACGGAAAGCCAGTAGATAGCAACGTGAAGTTTGCTAATTCAACTGATGAAGGCGCACAGGTCATCGTTCGCTGGGATCCAAAGAACCCACCAAAGGCGGGCGAGACAATCACTGTCGAAGCAAATGTCTCAGCAATTCACCTCTTCGATGCTGAAACTGGCGAGCGTCTCGCTAAGTAATAAGTAGTTAGTAGAAAAACCCCGCACCGGTTGGTGCGGGGTTTTTTATTGAGCTCTGTAATACGGTGAAGTTGTTACGCAAGTGCCTTCTGAAGATTCTCATCAATAGCATCAAGGAATGCTTGTGTGTTGAGGTATGGAGCATCAGGGGCGATGAGGAGTGCAAGATCCTTTGTCATCTTTCCTGACTCAACGGTCTTAATACAGACCTCTTCAAGAGTTTTAGTAAATGCAGCGAGATCAGAGTTCTTATCAAGCTTTGCACGGTGGGCAAGACCTTGAGTCCACGCAAAGATTGATGCGATTGGATTCGTTGAGGTCTCCTTACCCTTTTGGTGATCGCGGAAGTGACGAGTCACAGTTCCGTGAGCAGCTTCAGATTCAACAACCTTTCCATCTGGAGTCATGAGGACCGATGTCATCAAGCCGAGTGATCCATAGCCCTGCGCAACGGTGTCAGACTGGACGTCTCCGTCATAGTTCTTACAGGCCCATACATATCCACCAGGCATGCGAAGTGACATCGCAACCATGTCGTCAATGAGACGGTGTTCGTACCAAATCCCCAACTTCTCAAACTCTGCCTTGAACTCTGCCTCATAGATCTCTTGGAAGATATCTTTGAAGCGACCATCGTAGGCTTTCAAGATTGTGTTCTTGGTTGAAAGGTAGACGGGATACTTTCGCTTAATTCCATAGTTAAGCGATGCACGCGCAAAGTCGCGAATCGAATCGTCCAAGTTATACATAGCCATTGCGACGCCAGAACCTGGGAAGTCAAAGACTGTGTGCTCGATAGGTTCTGAGCCATCTTCTGGCACGAAGGTCATCGTCAGCTTGCCAGCACCTGGGACTTTAAAATCTGTTGCACGGTACTGATCGCCAAAGGCGTGACGCCCAATAACAATTGGTTGGGTCCAGTGCGGGACCAAGCGTGGAACATTTGAGATGATGATTGGTTCGCGGAAGATGACGCCGCCCAAAATGTTGCGGATAGTGCCGTTCGGCGACTTCCACATCTTCTTGAGTCCGAACTCTTCTACACGCGCTTCATCAGGAGTGATCGTTGCGCACTTAATACCAACGCCATGCTTCTGAATAGCTTTTGCAGCATCGATCGTGATCTGATCATCGGTCTCATCGCGCTTTTCGATACCGAGATCATAATATTCAAGATTTACATCGAGATAAGGCAGGATCAACTTATCCTTGATGAACTGCCAGATAATGCGCGTCATCTCGTCGCCATCAAGCTCAACAACGGTTCCTTCTACTTTGATCTTTTCCATTTTAGAGGTCCTTTACATCTGCTTGCTTGGCGCGGACTGCCTCGGCCGCAACTTTGAGTGCTTCTACTTCGCTGGCAGTGAGAGAGCTCTCAATAACCTTGCGAATTCCATTCTTGCCGATCTCTGCTTCGACACCGAGATACACCCCTTCAATGCCGTACTGACCCTCGACCCATGCACAGACCGGCATGATGGCACCAGAATCTTCGATCACTGCCTTAGCCATTCGCGCTGCCGCAGCGGATGGTGCGTAATACGCTGACCCAGTCTTGAGAAGAGCGACAACCTCGGCGCCGCCGTTTCGAGTGCGATCAACGAGTTCGGCAATATCTGCTTCACTCAAGATTTCACTCAAAGGCTTACCATCGACTGTGCAGCGACTTGGGACTGGCACCATCGTCTCTCCGTGAGATCCAAGTGTGAGAGTCTTAACAGAGCCGACCGGAACGCCGACCTTCTCTGCAACAAAATTTGTAAATCTCGCTGTGTCGAGCATTCCCGCTTGGCCCATTACTTGATGCTTTGGGAAGCCAGTTGCAAGTTGTGCAAGAGCTGTCATTTCATCAAGTGGATTCGATACGACGATGATGACCGCGCTTGGCGAATGCTTTGCAATATTTTCGGCAACGCCACGAACGATTCCTGCATTCACTCCAATGAGATCCATACGTGACATCCCAGGCTTACGAGGAAGACCTGCAGTGATAACAACTACATCCGAGTTAGCTGTCGCTTCATATCCAGCGCCATCTGGTGTCGTTGTTGCGCCGATGATCTTGGTTTCGAATCCTTCGATGGGGCGAGATTGGTTCATATCGAGCGCCAAACCTTCTGGCTTACCTTCGACAATATCGGTCAGTACAACAGTTTCGAAGATGTTGTACTCTGCTAAGCGAAGTGCTGTTGTTGAACCGTAAAAACCGGCTCCGACAACTGTAACTTTCCCTTTTAGCGCCATTTCTACCTGCCCGCCTTCTCTCGTATCTATCTGGTTCTGGGAAATCCTGCTGAAATGCTACCTCGCGTGGGGCAGGGTCACGGCCACCACAAAGAGCGCGCACGCTATGGCGAGTGGTAGAAATAACTCAATTCGACGCTTCATACCTACCCTTTTGTACTTCAGAAAGGCAAAACCGGCTGTGCCTAGCGCCAAAATGACGGAACCTGCCCGTACTCGATCAAGTATTGCCAAGGAAGTGCCGATAAAGATCAAGAGGATAGAAAATTGTTCGGGCTTAGAGATCTGACTCCTCTTGCCTTGAGTGCGCTCGTTTTCCATAGGCTCAACCGCGCAGAAGCGCAGATTCGACGACATTCGTCAGCAGCATTGCCCTGGTCATTGGTCCAACACCACCGGGATTAGGTGAGAAATAACTCGCAACTTCACGGACATCTGGATGTACATCGCCTTGCAATCCAGAGTCAGTGCGGGTGATTCCTACGTCAAGCACCGCTGCCCCGGGTTTGATCATCTCGGAGGTGATTGAATGCGGAACTCCGACAGCAGCGACAACGATATCGGCGCTGCGAGTATGGAGGGCGATATCGCGGGTTGAGGTATGGACCGTTGTGACGGTTGCATCATCACCTCGACGAGACAAAATGAGTCCAAGTGGTCGGCCTACCGTGAGGCCTCTACCAATGATGACAACTTCTGCACCCTTGGTTGAAACATTATGGCGATGCAAAAGTTCGATGATTCCTCGTGGTGTGCATGGCAGAGGAGCCGGCTCACCGATTACTAATTTTCCGAGGTTGAGTGGATGTAGACCATCAGCATCTTTTGCTGGATCGATGGCTTCAAGAATGGTATTTGCGGCGATTCCACGAGGAAGTGGCAACTGCACGATGTAACCGGTGCATTCTGAAGCACGATTCAGATCATCAATTGCAGCGAGTACATCTGCTTGGGTTGCACTCGCTGGCAGATCAATGCGAATAGATTGGATTCCAACTTCAGCACAATCTTTATGTTTTCCACCGACATAGGAGTGCGAACCTGGATCATCGCCGACAAGAATTGTTCCGAGGCCAGGCTTTTTTCTCATGGCATCGACTTGCACCTTGAGTTCAGCCTTAATAGTCGCAGCAGTGGCCTTACCATCCAAGGTGATTGCGGTCATGAGTCAATCCTATCTTTCGTATCTTTCACAGGTAAAAATTAAGCGTGAGAGAAGTGGCGAGTACCGGTAAAGAACATAGCAATTCCTGCTGATTGTGCCGCAGCAATAACTTCCTCATCCCGCACACTGCCACCTGGTTGAACTACCGCTACCACCCCAGCATCAATCAATATCTGTAGCCCATCTGCAAATGGGAAGAATGCATCACTTGATGCAACTGAACCTTTCGAGCGCTCCCCTGCGCGGCTTACTGCCAAACGTGCAGAATCAACTCGATTTACCTGTCCCATTCCCACGCCGACCGAAGCTCCGTCGTGAGCGAGCAAGATCGCATTGCTCTTTACGGCGCGCGCAGCACGCCAGGCAAAGGTGAGATCCGCGAGAAGATCTGCATCAACTGGTGAACCGCTTACCTGTTTCCAATTGGTTGGATCATCTCCATGTGCATCAACCAAGTCGGACCCTTGAATAAGTAGGCCACCTGAAATTGGTCGAAGTTCTTCACGAGGAATCGAATATCCGTCGATGGTGAGTAATCGAATCGATGGCTTCTTGCTCAGTATCTCGATTGCAGCTTCCTCAAAGGAAGGGGCGATAACAACCTCAGTAAATATCTCACTCAAATTCTTTGCCATCGCAGCGCTCACCTCTCGGTTTGCAGCGACGACGCCTCCAAAGGCAGAGACTGGATCACAGGCATGCGCCTTTTGATGGGCCAAGGTGATATCGGAAGCGATGGCAATTCCGCAAGGGTTAGCGTGTTTGATGATCGCAACACACGGCTCGCTGTGGTCAAAAGCTGAACGAAGTGCCGCATCCGCATCAGTGTAATTATTGAAAGACATCTCTTTGCCGTGAAGTTGCTTTGCCTGCGCGATTCCTTTACTTCCAGGTTCACCGTAAACAGAAGCTACTTGATGTGGATTCTCACCATAACGAAGTCCTGCGATTCGCTGCCAAACTTTTGCTCGCCAGTCATCGGAGCGATCAATTCTCTCGCCGAGCCACGTTGCGATCGTCATGTCATATTCTGCAGTAGTTCTAAAGGTCTCCATTGCGAGCTCGGTTCGCTCTTCGCGAGTAAAACCACCAACTTTGATCGCTTCGTGCACCCGCGCGTATTGGGAAGGATCAGAGATCACGGCTACCGAGCCATGATTCTTTGCAGCCCCACGAAGCATGCTTGGGCCACCGATATCGATCTGTTCAATGCATTCGGCAAAATCATCGGTAGATGCGATCGTCTGACTAAATGGGTAGAGATTTACAACAATGAGATCAAATGGTGCAATCTCATGAGAAGTGATCGCCGCAATGTGATCTGGATTTTCTTGATCGGCGAGAATGCCGCCATGAATGCGAGGGTGCAAGGTCTTTACTCGACCGCCCATCATCTCTGGGAAGCCGGTGTAATCCTCAACTGCGATAACCGCAATTCCAGCGGCAGAGAGCGTCTTGGCTGTAGAGCCGGTCGAGAGAATCTCAACGCCAGCATCGGCCAAGGCCTTGCCCAGTTCGACTAAACCACTCTTCTCATAGACGCTTATCAAGGCCCGTCGAATCTGCTTACGTTCACTCATTTTGAAAGGGCTCCATCAATCCATTGGGTGAGAGTCTCGACAATGAGATTTCGTTCGGCAATCTTAATGCGTTCGTGGAGAGATTCCTCATCGTCGCCATCCAACACAGGAACTACGCGTTGAGCGATTATTGGGCCAGTATCTACGCCAGCATCGACCCAGTGAACTGTTGTCCCCGTCTCGGAGACTCGTGCTGCGATTGCATCTCTCACTGCATGGGCCCCTGGAAAGGCTGGGAGGAGAGCCGGGTGAGTATTCAGTACAGAAAAATGTTCGACAAACTTTGGTTCCAGAATGCGCATAAATCCAACGCTGACCACAAGATCCGGATTGAGATCTCTCACAAGCGCAAAGAGCTCACGATTCCATTCGGACCGGTCTTCTCGCATGGGTAGATAGATATCAGGCACGCCCGCCGCTTTTGCACGCACAAGAGCCGTCGAATCTCGATCAGATATCAATCCAACAATTTCACATTTTTGAGCAAGTGGGTGATCGAAGATGGCCTGGGCGAGCGAACCGGAACCGGATGCCATTAATAATATTTTTTTACTCATGGTTTCGAATCCGTTGAAAGAGTGCGGGTATGTAGACCATCACAACGAGCGCAAGAGTAAAACCGATCGACATGTAGCCGCTCACCTTCCACCACCGCAGACCTACGAGATTCATTTCAGAAGTTAAGAGCTCACCTGATGATAAATATGCAATCAACGAGATGATCGCAAGAGTAAGTAGCGAAGTTCGAATCGCAAAGAACTGGCGGCTCTTAAATCGCACGTTTTCGCGCCATACCGGAGCCAATGCAATTATCGCGAAGAGAATTAACAGAAGAGTCGATTGTGTGAGAAGTGGATGTCTGCCTGTAGGAAGCGAAGCGAGAAGTGGTATCGCCGGAATTCCATGTACCGTGAATTGCGTCGATCCCAAAGCCGTGCCAGCACCTAATGAAAATCCAACCCCGGTGAGATAGAAGAGGGCAATGAAGGCGGCATTAGGAATGTATAGAATTTGTATCGCAACGAAGAGAACTCCCCCGACGATCCCGGGCGATATAACAGTGCCAAGGTCGCGCAGGACACTCCAATGTGCAATCAGAGAAATCGCCAGAATGATCCCAGCGATTCCCCATGCGAAGAGAAGTGCATGGAGGCTAAATCGCATATATCGATTCTCGGCAGCCTTAAAGTCATAGGTGGCGAGGTAAGAGATCGGAAAGGTGAAGAGTGGCACTAAATACCAAAGCGGCTTGATCCCTGAACTACTGGAAAGAAGTGCCAAAGAGGTGGCGATGATCGAGTATGAGAGCGCGAAGAAGAAACGTGCACCCTCAACTTTTGGCAAGACTTCTTTCACCTTGGGGAAACTCTTGCGGATTGCCCAGATAGGAAAGATAAGTGCGCCTAGTGGCAGAGTGCTGAGACCGCCAGCAAGGTGTTGACTAGAAATGTTGAGATGAAAGGGAATGAGATGAGCGCCAAGCCAGATCCAGATAGATGCACGAATTGGGTCGGTGGTATTTCCGGTTTGGCTACCTGCAGTAGCCCAAGCAAATAGTGCGATAAAGCTAGCTGGAAAGAGTGTGAGCGCGACGCTCCGCGCGGCCTGTTGAAGAGAGACCGCGAGGATACGTCCGAGCATCGAAATCTTTACTTGCCAAGTAGTTTACGCATCAGCGCGGCAGTCTCACTTGGAGTCTTACCGACGGCGACACCTGCTGCTTCAAGCGCCTCTTTCTTCGCTTGTGCAGTTCCCGACGAACCAGAAACGATCGCACCAGCGTGACCCATGGTTTTGCCTTCAGGAGCTGTAAATCCAGCGACGTATCCGACAACCGGCTTAGTGACATACTCCTTGATAAATGCAGCAGCTCGTTCTTCAGCATCACCGCCGATTTCACCGATCATCACAATTGCTTCTGTCTCGGGATCATCTTGGAATGCGCGAAGTGCATCGATATGAGTCGTTCCGATAATTGGATCTCCGCCGATTCCAACAGCGGTTGAGAAACCAAAATCACGAAGTTCAAACATCATCTGATAGGTAAGCGTTCCTGACTTCGAGACGAGACCAATCTTTCCTGGGCCAGTGATATCAGCTGGAATGATTCCTAGGTTCGCTTTTCCAGGGCTAATAAGACCAGGGCAGTTTGGACCAATTAAACGAGTAGTTCCCTTAGTCGCTGCATATGCGTAGAACGCTGCAGAATCATGAACGGGGATTCCCTCAGTGATTACGACGCAGAGAGGGAGTTGCGCATCAATCGCATCAATGACAGCAGCCTTTGCAAATTTTGGCGGAACGAAGACGACCGATGCATTTGCGCCAGTTGCCGCTACCGCCTCAGCAACTGAGTTGAAAACAGGTAACTGCTTGCCTTCGATTTCGACAACTTGGCCACCCTTGCCTGGCGTAACACCGCCGACGATATTGGTGCCAGACTTGATCATACGGCCAGTGTGCTTAGTACCTTCAGAACCTGTCATTCCCTGAACGATTACCTTGGTATTTTCATCGACGAAGATAGCCATTATTTAGCCGCCAATTCTGCAGCTTTAGCAGCTGCGCCATCCATGGTCTCAAGTTGCTGCACCAATGGGTGCGCTGCTTCATTCAAAATACGACGACCCTCGAGGACGTTGTTTCCATCAAGGCGAACAACGATTGGTTTCGTAGCTTTATCACCAAGGATTTCAAGAGCTTGAACGATTCCATTTGCGACAGCGTCGCAAGCGGTAATGCCACCAAAGACATTTACAAAAACACTTCGAACATCTGGATCACCCAAGATGATTGATAGGCCATTGGCCATGACTTCTGCTGAAGCGCCACCACCGATATCGAGGAAGTTTGCCGGCTTAACGCCATACTTCTCACCCGCATAAGCAACGACATCGAGAGTGCTCATGACCAATCCCGCGCCATTCCCAATAATTCCAACTTCGCCATCGAGTTTCACGTAGTTAAGGTTCTTTGCCTTCGCGGCCGCTTCAAGTGGGTTAGCAGAGGCATGATCCTCAAGATCAGCATGAGCTGCATGTCGGAATGATGCGTTGTCATCGAGAGTTACTTTTCCATCTAATGCAACGATGCGACCATCTTCAGTTTTGACGAGTGGATTGATCTCCATCAAGGTTGCATCTTCGGCTACAAATGCTGCCCATAACTTAATGAGCACATCTGCAACTTGATCGATCACCTCTGCGGGGAACTGCCCCGCCTTTACGATCTCAATAGCCTGCGCTTGCGAGATACCAACATTCGGATCGATTCCAACGCGTGCTAATTTTTCTGGTTGGGAATGCGCGACTTCCTCAATCTCCATGCCGCCGGCAACTGATGCCATAACGAGGAAATTTCGGTTCGCGCGGTCAAGCAAAATTGCCATGTAATACTCTTCAGCAATCGGCGCCGCTTGCGCGATCATCACTTTATGGACTGTATGACCTTTGATATCCATACCGAGAATCGCTTCAGCTTTTACGCGGGCATCTGCAGCGCTCTCTGCGAGCTTTACGCCGCCAGCCTTTCCGCGACCACCAATCTTTACCTGTGCTTTGACGACAACTTTTCCGCCCATAGATGCAGCCGCGGCCTCTGCTTCTGCTGCAGTTGATGCAACAGCGCCACCGAGTACTGGAATGTTATGTGCTTCGAAGAGATCTCGAGCTTGATACTCGAAGAGATCCACTCACTACCCCGATCTACATAGAGAAACTTGGTTAGATAAACCAGCTAACGGGTGCGATTCTAATAGGGATTTAGAGCTTCTCTACCGGCGCATATCTGAGCAAGAGGCGCTTCTCGCCCGCGCTGCCAAAGTTGATTGTCGCTTGCGCCCGATCGCCATCCCCGCTTACTTCCACGACCGTCCCCAAACCAAATGTGTCATGGGACACACGATCCCCCGGGGCAAGAGCAATAGTCTCTGATGTCCGCTTTCCTGTCGCCTTCGGTGGCGGCCCAAATGATCGCGGCGCAGAGGATCGAGTGGAGAGAGCTGAAGAAGTGGTTCGAAGCTCGTTCCAGGTTATGAGTGTCTCGGGAATTTCACTCAAGAAACGTGATGGTGGGTTATAGGTCGGTGCACCCCATGAGGATCGATACTCTGATCTAGAGAGATAGAGGCGTTTGCGAGCACGTGTTAATCCAACATAGGCAAGACGCCGCTCCTCCTCGATCTCAGATGGGTCACCCAATGTGCGAGAGTGAGGGAAAATTCCCTCCTCCATTCCGGTGAGAAAGACCGTGGGAAATTCCAAACCCTTCGCGGTGTGAAGGGTCATCATCGTGACTACTCCGCCGTGGTTCTCACCATCTGGTATTTGATCTGAGTCGGCAACGAGTGAGACTTGCTCTAAGAAACCTAGAAGTGAGATCTCTTCGCCGTCTTCAACTTCGCCTTCTTCGTACTCGGTAGCAACAGATACCAACTCTTCTAGATTTTCGATACGACCTTCATCTTGCGGATCTTCAGAATTTTGCAACTCAGCAAGTAAGCCACTCTGTTCAAGAACCGCTTGGGCAATGACAGAAGGCCGCACCTTCGCTTCAACCAAGGTGCGCATCTGTTCGATGAGAGCGACAAAATCTCTGATCGAACCAGCAGCACGCGCGGCAACTCCAGGTGCATCGCTTGCTTGCGAGAGCGCGCTCCAAAAAGATATGCCAGCAGATTTGGCATAAGCATCAATTATTTCAAGAGCGCGATCGCCAATTCCCCTTTTAGGGGTATTAATGATTCGACGGAGAGAAATTTCATCTTCGGTATTTACTAACACCCTGAGATAGCCGAGGAAATCCTTGACCTCTTTTCGCTCATAAAAGCGGACGCCACCGACGACTTTGTAAGGAATCGCCATACGCATAAAGGTCTCTTCAAAGATACGAGATTGGGCATTTGTACGATAAAAAATCGCAGTTTCCCCAGGCTGGGATTCATTCTCATCTCGTAATCGATTGATCTCTCGGCCAACGAAACCAGCTTCATCATGATCTGACTCAGCCAGGTAACCGATGATTGGTGCGCCGGCACCTTCTTGCGACCAGAGGTTCTTATCTTTGCGACCTGGATTATTGGAGATCACCGCATTTGCTGCGCCTAGGATGTTTTGCGTCGAACGATAGTTCTGTTCGAGGAGAATCGTTGAAGAGTTCTGATAATCCTCTTCGAACTGCAAGATATTGCGAATATTTGCACCACGGAATGCGTAGATCGACTGATCTGCATCTCCAACCACGCAGAGTTCAGCCATGGGCAAACCCTCAGTTGGGGTACCCACCAGCTCGCGGACCAAAATATATTGAGCATGGTTGGTATCTTGATATTCATCCACTAAGACATGCTTGAACCGAGAGCGGTATCTATTTCTCGCCTCTGGAAAGCGTTGGAGTACTTCGACGGTCTTGCCAATGAGATCATCAAAATCCATCGCATTCGCAGAGTGCAGGCGTCGCTGATAGACCGCGAATATCTCTGCAACGATATGAGTGAAGGCATCTGATGCTTGCAATTGAAAGTCGGCTGGACCCATAAGCTCATTCTTTGCAGCGGAGATTACTGAATGCACGGCCCGAGGCGTGTACTGCTTTGAATCCAGGTGCATATCTTTCATGATGACTGAGAGAAGTCGGAGGCTATCGCTGGAGTCATAGATCGTGAAGGAATTTGAATAACCGAGTCGTGACGCCTCTTGACGGAGTATGCGAACGCAGGCGCTATGGAAAGTTGAAACCCACATGCTCCGCGCACGATCACCCACCAAATCGGCTACGCGCTCTTTCATCTCTGCCGCGGCCTTGTTGGTAAAGGTAATAGCGAGGATCTCAAATGGGGCAACACCTCGAGCAGCCATAAGGTAGGCGATGCGGCGGGTCAAAACACGCGTCTTACCTGAGCCTGCACCAGCGACAACGAGTAACGGGGTACCCTCGTGCACTACCGCCGCCTCTTGCGCAGGATTGAGGCCTTCTACCAATGACACTGGGCGAGCATAGCCCCGAGATAGGACAAAGTTACATGCCACCGATGGATGATAAAGATGTCGAGCGAATTCTCTTTGTAACAGCTCATCCAGATGATCTCGACTTCGGCGCTGGCGCAACAATTGCGCAGTGGACTGCGGCTGGCATCTCGGTTTCCTACTGCATCTGCACCAACGGCGACCAAGGTGGAAGTGACCTCACCATTTCGCGGGATGAGATGCGCAAGACGCGTCAGCGAGAACAGATCAACGCGGGAAAAGTACTTGGCGTAAGCGATATTCACTTCTTGAATTATCACGATGGGCTTCTTGAGCCAACTATCCAACTTCGAAAAGATATTGTGCGCATTATCCGCAAAGTTCGCCCGCAGCGCCTTGTCGTGCAGAGCCCCGAGCGAAACTACGACCGAATATTTGCTTCCCACCCGGATCATCTAGCAGCGGCCGAAGCCGCCATGCAAGCGGTTTATCCTGATTGCGGAAACCCCTTCGCCTTCCCGGATCTACTCAATGACGAAGGCCTAGCACCATGGAACGTCAATGAAGCGTGGGTCATGACCAATGAATTTAATGATCACTTTATTGATACAACGGAGACAATCGAGAAGAAAATTCTCGCTCTCCGTGAGCATGTCAGCCAGATCTCTGACATGGATGCCATGGCTGATCGAATCCGTGAATGGGGAGCGATCAATGCCAAGGCGGTAGGTCTGCCAGAAGGAAGATTTGCTGAAACGTATAAAGTTGTTGCAACTAAGTAAGTTGTTGCAACTAAATAAATTGTTGCAACTAAATATTTAGCGGACGCTCACCTTTTCGATTGCAATACTCTGCTTAGGAGCACCGTCGCCGGTTCCGTTGACTGTCCCTTGAGCTGCAATAGCTTTCAAGATGTCCAGACCCTTGGTGATCACACCCCAGCGTGTATATGAGGGTGGGAGCGTAGTGTCAGCATAGACAAAGAAGAATTGGGAACCATTTGTATTGGGTCCTGAGTTCGCCATGGCCACGATTCCAGCGGGGTAATCATTGCTGGTCACAGTTGGCAGGTTCTCATCGCGATATGTGAATTGAGGTCCGCCAGAGCCAGTTGCAGTTGGATCTCCGCATTGCAAAACATAAAGTCCTGATGTTGTTAAACGGTGACAGAGTGTCTGATCGAAGTAACCACCCTTTGCAAGTGCAGTGAGCGCGAGAACCGTGAGCTGTGCACGTTGACCATCGGCAGCGACAACGATATCGCCACAGTTAGTTGTAAATGTAAATGTACGGTTCTTATACGGCGGCTTCACAGCTGGTGGAGTTATCTGTGGTGGCTGGTGTCCGACTGCGGTTGTTGCGCGACATTTTACGGCGCTATTAGGCAATGCAGTGGCCTTGGACTTGGCTCCCTTATCTGATGTGCGCTCCCCTGCAAGCGCTGCAGTTGGCACGAGTGAGATGGCAATCAGCGCAGCAAGAGCTGCAATACCTGTTCGCTTCGTTCTTAGTGTCATTCTCACTTTTATTCCCATTCAATAGTTCCAGGTGGTTTGCTCGTTAGATCAAGTGTTACTCGATTAATTTCGCGAACCTCGTTTGTGATGCGCGTTGAAATCTTCTCCAATACATCGTACGGGAGTCGGCTCCAATCTGCAGTCATTGCATCTTCACTCGAAACTGGCCGAAGAACAATGGGGTGACCATAAGTTCTTCCATCGCCCTGTACGCCAACGCTTCGAACATCTGCAAGGAGTACTACTGGGCACTGCCAGATCTCTCGATCCAACTTCGCTAACTTTAATTCCTCGCGGACGATTAAATCGGCATTTCTAAGAATTGTAAGTCTATTCTCAGTAACTTCTCCGATAATGCGAATGGCCAAGCCTGGGCCTGGGAATGGCTGGCGCCAAACAATCTCTTCTGGCAACCCTAACTCCAGCCCAGCTTCACGCACTTCATCTTTAAAGAGCGTACGAAGCGGTTCGATTAGTGCGAACTGGAGATCATCCGGCAATCCCCCAACATTGTGGTGCGATTTAATATTTGCAGTACCTTCACCGCCGCCAGATTCCACAACATCTGGATAGAGCGTTCCTTGTACTAAGAAATCAACTGATTCATGCGCAGATAATTCTCTCGCTGCCTCTTCGAAGGTGCGAATGAATTCTCTGCCGATAATCTTTCGCTTCGTCTCAGGATCAGTTACGCCAGCAAGCGCATCAAGAAATTTCTTCTTTGCATCAACAACCATGAGTGAAACACCGGTCGCAGCAACAAAATCTTTCTCAACTTGTTCTGCTTCGCCTTCTCGCAATAGACCATGATCCACAAAGACGCAGGTGAGCTGACTTCCTATTGCCTTCTGTACGATCGCAGCAGCGACGGCTGAATCAACTCCACCTGAAAGACCACAAATAACTCGCTTATCGCCAACCTGCGCTTTGATCTTTTCGACTTCTGAGGCGACGATATTTTCTGAGGTCCACGATGGCTTGCAGCCGACGATATCGATGAGCCATCGACGGAGAATCTCTTGACCATTCTCTGAATGAAGAACTTCGGGATGGAACTGGACTCCAGCGAGAAGTGCATCGGAGCTTTCAAATGCAATTATCGGAGTATCTTCGGTCGATGCTGTCGCATTGAAGCCAGCTGGAACTTGAGTGACGCTATCTCCGTGAGACATCCACACTCGAAATTCTGAATCGAGATGTGCAAGAAGTTTTGAATCGCCGGTGTGTGAGAGTGAGGTACGGCCAAATTCTGATTTTCCGGTCTGACTTACAACTCCACCAAGAGCAGCTGCCATCGCTTGGAATCCATAACAAATTCCAAAGATCGGAAGATTATGGTCGAAGAGCGTCGGATCAACTTTCGGTGCACCTGGAACATAGACACTTGATGGGCCGCCGGAGAGGATGATCGCTTTTGGTTTCTTCGCCAACATATCCGCAACTGACATTGATGACGGAACAATCTCGCTATACACCTGGGCCTGGCGAACGCGCCGTGCAATGAGCTGCGCGTATTGGGCACCAAAATCAACAACAAGTACGAGCTCTTGTTCAGGCACGCTGCACAACAACTTCTACTCGTTGGAACTCTTTTAGATCTGAATAACCCGAAGTAGCCATTCCGCGGCGAAGTGCTCCGAAGAGGTTCATTGAGCCATCTGCTGTGTGTGACGGACCGACGAGGATCTCTTCAAGGGAACCAACGGTTCCCACTTTGACTCTATCTCCGCGTGGAAGTTCATCGTGGGCCGCTTCAAGCCCCCAGTGCCAACCTTTGCCAGGCGCTTCGATCGCTTTGGCAAGAGGTGAACCCATCATCACTGCATCGGCGCCACACGCGATCGCCTTGGCGATATCTCCCGAGCTTCCAACCGATCCATCAGCGATGACATGCACATATCGACCACCTGATTCATCAAGGTAATCACGGCGCGCACTAGCAACTTCAGCGACAGCTGATGCCATGGGTACCGAAATTCCGAGAACTGTTCGCGTCGTGTGTGCCGATCCGCCGCCAAAACCTACAAGTACGCCAGCAGCACCTGCACGCATCAAGTGAAGCGCACCAGTTCCGGTAGCGCAGCCGCCAACAATGACGGGTGCATCTAATTCGTAAATGAACTTCTTGAGATTGAGTGGTTCACTCTCTGTAGCAACATGTTCCGCCGATACGGTCGTTCCGCGAATGACAAAGAGATCCACGCCTGCCTTGATTACATCATTGGCAAATTCCGCGGTACGTTGAGGAGAAAGCGCTGCCGCAACAGTTACACCGGACGCTCTGATCTCTGCGATTCGGGCCTTCATGAGTTCAACTTGGATAGGAGCTGCATATAACTCCTGCATGCGCCTAATCGCCTGCTCTTGCGGTAGAGATGCAATCTCAGCGAGCGCAATGCGTGGATCCTCATGTCGAGTCCAGAGTCCTTCAAGATTTAGTACGCCAACTCCGCCTAATTTTCCGATCGCGATCGCAGTTTCAGGTGAGACCACTGAATCCATAGGGGCGGCAAGCATGGGAAGGGCGAACTTGTATGCATCAATTTGCCAAGCAATTGATACGCCTTCCGGGTCGCGGGTGCGGCGACTTGGAACAATTGCAATATCGTCAAAGGAGTATGCCTGCCGAGCGCGCTTTCCAGGGCCGATCTCTATTTCATTCATTTACTTTGCACCTCGGTTGTAGTTTGGGGCTTCGGCAATATCTAGGACATCGTGAGGATGGCTCTCTTGCAGCCCTGCAGCGGTAATCTGAATAAGTTGGCCATTTCGCTGTAACTCAGCAACAGTTGCAGCACCGGCATAGCCCATGCCAGAACGTAAGCCACCAACTAGTTGGTGTACAACGGTTGCAACAGGCCCACGATAAGCAACTTTGCCCTCGATGCCTTCTGGCACAAGTTTGTCTTCCGCGAGAACGTCATCTTGCATATAGCGATCCTTTGAATACGACTTCTGCTCGCCACGAGATTGCATCGCGCCAAGGGATCCCATTCCGCGATAGCCCTTGTACTTTCTGCCATTCAATTCGATGAGTTCGCCAGGTGATTCGTCGCAACCGGCGAGAAGTGAGCCAAGCATGACGGTATCCGCGCCAGCAACGATCGCTTTAGCAATATCCCCTGAGTATTGAAGACCGCCATCAGCGATAAGTGGGATATCTGCAACGAAACAAGCCTTGTGAGCTTCCATGATCGCAGTTACCTGCGGCACCCCGACGCCTGCAACAACTCTCGTGGTGCAAATCGAGCCTGGGCCAACGCCAACTTTTACTGCATCCACGCCAGCATTGATGAGAGCTTGCGCGCCGGAACGTGTTGCAACGTTTCCACCGATTATCTGAATCTGAGGGAAATTCTTCTTAATTCGAGCAATTGCATCTAATACCGCTTTGTGATGACCATGTGCTGTATCGACAACGACGACATCAACGCCTGCCTCGATCAGTGCGCTCGCACGAGCAAAGCCATCCTCGCCAACACCAACAGCAGCCCCGACAAGGCCATGCTTCTTTGCTTCTACGACATTGGAGACTTGGGCATCGATAGGAAGGTTGCGATGGATTATTCCTACGCCGCCAGCCTTAGCCATAGCGATTGCCATCTTCGATTCGGTGACAGTATCCATCGCCGAACTCACAATAGGAATTGCTAACTCAATACCTCGGGTAAGGCGAGTCTTGGTCAGGACTTCAGATGGCACAACTTCCGAGGCATCTGGCAGGAGCAGGACGTCGTCGTAGGTAAGCCCTAACAGGACGACTTTTTCACGGGCAGCCTCATGCATAGAGGTAAGTCTAGTAGGGCTTCTAGAGGCCTACTGCACGCTCAATATCACTGCATGCCGCCATCAAATCCTCTGCCACTCTCGCCCCAGCAACCTGATCGGCTCGCCAACCCGGACCGCCAACAATGATCAATGGCTTTGGCCGCACCGCTGGAATATCAGTGATGTACGAGGTATCTGCATGCTTTCGCAGTTGGGCCCATAGGAAGATGGCTGGTGGAGCGCTCCGTCGAACGACTTCGTTAATCGCAGATTGTGGCGTCCTCGCCCCTAGGAACTGTATTGCGATTCCTCGCTCAGAGAGCGCTGCTGCCAGGGCAGTTATCGCTAGGCAATGTGTCTCTTCGCCAATACTTGCTATCAGAACTGGGCGAGCATTCACCTTCTGCCCTTGCGACGAGATTCGAGAGTTAAGAATTCGCAGGATGACATCGGAGAGAAGATGCTCAATCTCAATACCTTCACCGCTCGCCTTCCACTCATCTCCGATGAGAAAGAGCAAGGGAACCATGACGGCATGCCAGGCTGCTTCGATGCCATTGCGCTCTAGATGAGAACTAATTCCTGATTCCAACAACTCCCGATCCATCGCATGGGCTGCTCGATAAAGTTGGTCGATAAGATCGTGATCGCGTTCGATCTGCAGGGCCACATCTGCCTTGTGTGTGGCGCCATCGAAGTTCAACGATTCACGAGCGGCATCGATGGGGGCGACGCCAGCGATGATCAACTTACGCATGAAGATCAATCGTGCGAGATCTGCTTCAGAGTATTTGCGATGCTCACCTTCGCAGTGCTCAGATGGCCCTACCCCATATCGCCGCGACCAAGTTCTCAGCGTGGCTGGAGCGACCCCGATGCGTCGTGCGACCGCCGCGACCGTCAGGTGAGCGCTCGGTGAGGTATCCGCCGCTGACTGAGAGATTGCCACCCCCCAATCATGCTCCTGAGTGAGCCAACTCTCTACCCGAAAACGCTTCATACCCGCTTCGCCTCTTGAACAACCTATGAAACGGTTGTAGCATTTCACCTATGACCGAGATAGCCAGACTTCCTAGACCCGTAGCTTCCGAATGGGAGTGGCAGTACGAAGGTGCTTGCCGTGATCTCCCCACTGAAATGTTCTTCCATCCTGATGGCGAGCGTGGACCCCGTCGCCGCAATCGTGAGAACACTGCCAAAGCAATCTGTGCAACATGTCCAGTCATTGAGGCTTGCCGAAAGCATGCCCTCGCAGTGCAAGAGCCATATGGCATCTGGGGTGGCTTATCAGAAGATGATCGCTTGGCAATTATTGACCAGCGTCGTCCTGCAGCTGTTGCCGAGTACTCAACCGCTTCATAAAAAATCTTCAAATAAAAAACCCCCGAGAAGTTCTCGGGGGTTTTTTCTTTGCGCTCTTTAACGAGCTTTAATGCATTAGTGCGTGTTAGTGGGAATGCCCGCCAGGTCCGTGCGAGTGGCCATGGCCTGAGGTAGCTTCTTCCTTCTGATCGTCGGGAGTTTCGAAGACAAGCGCCTCGGTCGTAATGAACATCGCTGCGATCGATGCCGCGTTAGCGAGTGCTGAACGGGTCACCTTCACTGGATCAATAACACCATCTGCAACGAGATCACCATAGACCTCGGTACCAGCGTTGAAACCTTCGTTTGGCTTCATGCTACGTACCTTCGCTACGACGACATAACCCTCGTGGCCTGCATTCTCTGCAATCCAACGAAGTGGCTCATCGCACGCCTTCTTTACAAGACGAACGCCAACAGCCTTATCACCTGTAAGTCCGAGATCGCCATCAAGTGCTGAAGCGGCGTGAACGAGAGCGGCTCCGCCACCTACAACGATTCCTTCTTCAACGGCGGCACGAGTCGCAGAGATTGCATCTTCAAGACGGTGCTTCTTCTCTTTGAGCTCAACTTCCGTATGTGCACCGACCTTGATGACACAGACGCCACCAGCGAGTTTTGCAACGCGCTCTTGGAGCTTCTCGCGATCCCAGTCTGAATCCGTGTTCTCAAGCTCATTGCGGATCTCGCCCACACGTGCGGCAACATCAGCTTTATCGCCAGCACCATCGACGATCGTGGTTGCATCCTTGGTGATCACGATGCGACGAGCGAGACCGAGAAGATCGATTGTGACTGCATCGAGCTTGAGACCAACTTCAGCAGAGATGACCTGACCGCCGGTAAGGATGGCGATATCTTGAAGCATCGCCTTGCGACGATCTCCGAAGCCGGGCGCCTTTACGGCTGCAGATGTAAATGTTCCGCGCATACGGTTCACAACGAGAGTTGAGAGCGCTTCGCCTTCAACATCTTCAGCGATAATGAGAAGTGGCTTATTAGCTTGAGCAACCTTTTCAAGAACAGGGAGAATCTCGCTGAGTGCAGAGATCTTCTGTCCTGAAATGAGGATGTAAGCATCATCGAGAACTGTCTCCATGCGATCTGAATCGGTGACAAAATAAGGAGAGATGTAACCCTTATCGAATTGCATTCCTTCAGTGAAGTCGAGTTCAAGGTTTGTTGTTGAAGATTCTTCTACAGTGATAACGCCATCTTTGCCGACCTTATCCATTGCCTCTGCAATGAGATCGCCGATTGCTTTATCCTGAGCAGAAATTGTTGCGACATCTGCGATCTGGGATTTGCCAGATACCGCCTTTGAGTTCTTCTTCAGCTCTTCCGCTACGGCTTTAACCGCTGCTTCGATACCTAGCTTGATCTCCATAGGTTGCGCGCCAGCAGCAAGGTTTCGTAGACCTTCCTTAACCATTGCTTGAGCAAGCACAGTTGCAGTAGTTGTTCCGTCGCCAGCGACATCGTTTGTCTTCTCGGCAACTTGCTTCACGAGTTGCGCACCCATGTTCTCGGCTGGATCTGAAAGTTCAATCTCTTTAGCGATGGTCACACCATCGTTAGTGATGAGAGGGGCTCCGTAAGACTTAGCGATAACGACGTTGCGACCCTTAGGTCCAAGCGTTACTTTGACAGTGTCAGCGAGAATATTGACACCGCGCTCCATCGCGCGACGAGCGGTCTCATCAAATTGCAGGCTCTTACCCATGAGAGTTAGTTCTTCTCAATGATGGCAAGAACATCGCGAGCTGAAAGAACGAGGTACTCCTCGTTGTTGTACTTCACTTCAGTTCCGCCGTACTTGCTGTAAAGAACGACATCGCCAACCTTGACATCCATTGGCGTACGGACGCCGTCGTCGAAACGACCTGGTCCAACTGCAACAACAGTGCCTTCCTGTGGCTTCTCTTGAGCTGTATCTGGAATGACTAATCCAGAGGCGGTCTTCTGCTCTGCGGCGTTAGCCTGAACGACAATACGATCTTCAAGTGGCTTAATGGCGATTGCCATAATGCGCTCCTTCTCGTTGTAAAGATTCGGTTAGTTTCTATCCACCCCGGCATCGGCCACCCATTGCTGAATTAGCAGACGGAACCCGAGAGTGCTAAAGCCGACTCTACTATCGCCAGAGAAGCCTTTCCAATCCAGAACTGGAATCTGCGCTAAACCCAACCCCAGTCGGGGTTTCACCCGCTTGCACCATGAGGCTTGTGAGCGCAGCGACCATGGCGCCATTATCCGTACAAAGGGCCTTGGGTGGGGTTCGAAGCCGAATTTTCGCCTCTTGGCACCTCTGCTCTGCCTGCGTCCTAAGCCGGCTGTTCGCAGCTACGCCGCCAGCGATGATCAGACTTTCAAAGCCCTCAGCCTGGGCGGCGCTGATCGCCTTGGTCAGAAGGACATCGACAACGGCTTCCTGAAAAGAGGCCGCTACATCGGCCCGGACCGCGCCCGGAGTCTCTTTCAGATAGCGAGAGACTGCGGTCTTCAGTCCAGAGAATGAAAAGTCGTAGCGATGGTCTTGAAGATCATGTGCATGAGTCAGGCCGCGCGGGAAGGTGATTGCATCTGGGTTGCCAGATTGTGCCAGGCGATCAATCGCAGGGCCCCCGGGAAAGTCCAACTCAAGCAGACGGGCAATTTTATCGAAGGCTTCTCCTGCGGCATCATCGATCGTCGCACCAAGTACTTCCACATTCGTGGCGAGATTAGATACTTTCAGTATCGAACTATGTCCTCCGCTGACGAGCAATCCGATAGCTGGTTCGAGAATTCGATCTTCATCGAGTGAATCAACTGCGATATGAGAAGAGAGGTGATTGACTCCAAAGAGCGGCTTATCTAGCGCCAGCGCTAGACCCGAAGCAGCAGAGGTACCAACGAGAAGCGCCCCGATAAGTCCCGGTCCTGCCGTAACACCAAATGCGTCGATATCTTGAAGTGAAACCTTCGCTTCGATCAGCGCAGCAGAGATAACTTGTTGCATCGCCTCTAGATGTGCCCGGCTCGCAATTTCGGGTACTACTCCCCCGAACCTCGCATGTTCTTCAACGCTCGATGAAATGACATTTGCCAAAAGTTTGCGACCTTTGACGATACCAACTGCGGTCTCATCGCACGAAGTTTCAATGCCTAATACAAGAGGTTCACTCATGATCGCAACTCTTTTCGCATCACAAGTGCATCTTTGCCTGGTCCGTAGTAATCAGGGCGTTGAGAGATCGTACGAAATCCATTTCCTTCATACAGTGGGATTGCCTCAAGATTATTTACTCGAACTTCTAGCATGATCGCCTCAACCTTTTTATTGCGAGACCAATCGATAAGTCGCTTGAGGAATTCGCGAGCAATTCCTTTGCGGCGATAATGTGAATCCACTGTCATTGTGAGGATATCCGTCACATCCCCCGCGGGCATCACACCGGCATAGCCAACAACCTTGCCTTCACTTTCGGCAACGATGTAATAACGATCTTTCGCCGCAAGTTCCTCTTTAAACTGTGCGAGGGACCAAGGATCTTCAGATGAATAGATCTCTTTCTCTAGCCCATATAGCGCTACCGCATCCATCATTGCTGCAGCCCGGAAGTTAATCCCCGTCGGAAGCGGATAGGCATCTGGGCGGCGAATATATGAGGGTTCACGAAGATTCTGAGTAGTTGCGAGCTCAGCTATTGCAAGAGCGGTAGGTGGTCTGCGCACAATGTGAACCCCAAGCTCTTCAACAATTTGATGCACATTGACAGCGGGTTCAGAGATCCGCTTTCCCTCAAAATATCTCGCCCAGAAGAGCTCTTTACGCCTCGCATCGATAGCGACAATGAAATCTTCTTCGCCAACATTTACTGCGATCGCATCAAGGGATGAGACGCCTATCCACGGGATTCCTCTACCGAGCGCGAAACTCTGGCCAAAGGCAATTCCTACCCGAAGCCCGGTGAATGGACCAGGGCCCATTCCAATTGCTACACAGTCGATCTTGTTCTCTGCCAGAAGCGCTTCTTTCACCAACTTCGGCAAGATTTCCCCGTGTGCTAATGGGTCATCGTGATTCAACTCAACAAGAGGTTTGCCATCACGCACGATGGCAACACTTGTGCGATCAGTAGAGGTATCAATTGCAAGAATTACACTCACAGTTCAAATCCCCGCCAGCGCGCCCCATGACCCTTTGAAGTAACAACGCGATCGTTATCACCCGAACCAAAATCAATCGTGATTTCTAAATAAGAATCAGTTAACCGATCAACAAATCCTTCACCCCACTCAATCACAATGATCGAGTCAGAGAGATGAGAATCAAGATCTAAGTCATCAAATATTGCGAGTGGTTCACCAACCAAGCGATAGGCATCAACATGGACAAGTTTCTCTTTGCCATGATGGATACGAGAAATGACAAAGGTGGGTGAGGTAATTCCAATGATCCCTAGCGCCGCACCGATTCCTTGAGTGAGTGCGGTTTTGCCAGCCCCCAGATCGCCCTTGAGAAGTAGCAGATCGCCGGCATGAAGGCTCTCTCCAATATGGCGACCAAGTTCCTTCATCGCTTCCGGGGATCTCACTACGGCCATGTTCATAGGGTAGTTGATGAAGCAAATGAAGAAGGGCCCCGGTCTCCCGAGGCCCTTCTTGCTGCTTACCTACTGCTTTTTCTCGGGATTAATCCTGAGAGTAGAACTTAGGCAACGCTGCCTGGAACTTAGGATCAGCTGTAGATCCGCCCATCTTGCGAACTGCTGTTGTCAGCTTTCCGCCAGAGAGGTTCTTGCCATGAATTGATGCATAAGCAAGTAAGTCCGCCACTGTGGTGTACTGCTTTGTGGTGAAGTTACAGTGGTTTGTGCCATTTGCGGCAGGTGTTGTGACAACAGGAGCACCTTCGGCGCTAAATGTTGAGTAATGAGTTGGAGTTAGCCCATAGATTGAGATGAGGTTTGAAGCGCCACGTGGTTGGTGATTCTTCAAGTTCGCCTTAATCTGAGCAGCATATTGATCCGCATACTTGTTTGCGAGGTATGTTGAGTTACCCGCTGGAGTAATTGGATCAGCAACGCCAACCATCGTTACTTCTGGGACGCTGATCTTTCCGGTCCACTGAAGCAAGCTACGCATCTTTATGACAGCTGCCGGAGTGGCCGTTGCACGAGGTGCTGCTGAAAGGTAAGCAAGCATTCCTGCAGTTGCTGTTGAGCCACTAAGTGCTGCGCTATATGTGCTTGCCTCTGAAGCAACCTGAGCTGCGTAGTCGGTCTTTGAGTTATCAAAGATCGCTCCGCCAGATTGTTGTTCAACATCGAGGGTTGCAAGGATTGCAAGCGCTGCAGCATTTGTTCCATTTTCAAGGATGGCAAGTGCTGGGCTTCCTAGAAGCGCGAATCCGGTGTAGCTAGATGAGTTCGCTGGTCCAGGTCCAGTAGTTGAATCAAAGTGTGCGCTCTGTGTAGGCAATCCAGCCATGAGGCCGATCAACAAGAGTGCTGATCGAGACGGAATTGCACCAAGTCCTGATGCGGCGACTGATGCAGGTGTTGTATCAGGCCACGAAGGCTTTCCAGTAACGAGTTCTTTACCGATGCCAGCTTGCAACTTACCCATCACAGTGAAGACCTTTCCAAGGTCTGTCATCGCTTCGGCGTAGCCAGCAGCTCCGGCTGAGTAGTTACCAGCCTTGATAGAAGGATCGAAGAATGTCTTGAGACCCCAGAGGAAATCTCCAGCCATTGTGAGTTCAGCTTCAACAGTAGAAGATGCCATGCAAAGAGGTGCTACAGCTGAAAGCTGTGTACCTAACTTCTCCGCGAGACCTTGAGTAATAAATCCACCAAGTGACTCACCCCATGCAATGACATGATCAGTCTTTGTGAACTGTGACTTAAAGGTGTTGATCAACTCGACATCTGTTGCAACTCCTGAGTCACCATTCCAGCCCTGGCGTGCGAAGCCTGAGCCCATCACGGCGTAACCCTTGCTCAACAAGTAGCCAATAACAGTTGCATTTGGTCCTGGTTGTGGAGTGTTTGTGACCTTGTATCCACCAATCAAAGGAATAGCGGAAGGAAGATCGACGTTATAACGGTACCCATGGGAGTAGAGGTAAACAGTGCCATTGAAGTTCGCTGGAACCATCATCGAATATGGAGCACCATCAGATGTTGCTCCGCTACAGGAGTTAACGGGGACCTTGCCATCACAGAGTGGAGCGGCGTGGACCACTGTTGGAGCGGTGGTAAAAGTTATCGCAACGAGAGCTGTGGCTCCGAGTGTTGCAATCTTCTTGCGCATAGATGAGATTTTCATTAGTTGTTTGGCAATCCCTTCGCTGGCATGGCTGGGCGAACGGCTGCTGTTTTAACAACAGGCGCACTTCCAGAATCGGTTGTGTAAAGCGTGTACTTACCTGGGCCGTCAACAGAAACTGCGTTTCCATCAAGCCCAAGTTTTCCGAACCAGTATCCGGTGTAACCGACGTGGCTCTTTGCGCTGTAGAGAATTGGCGAGAATGCGGCCGATGCCCATGTTGAACCCTTAGCAGAAATTGCCTTAATCAACGAAGCGCGAGTAGGGCTCTGGCCAGCAGCGCGAAGCGCTTCGACCGTCAACATAGCTGTATTCATACCAACCAAAACGTTGTTATCGAAAGCAGCACCAGCGTTGTATTTAGTATTTACCTCTTTGAAGAGGTTTACATACTCATCTGTTGCATCTGATGGTGAAGGTAGGAATGAAGCAGCAACAGATCCAGCAAGAGCTGGAGCCAACGGTCCAAGGAGTCCCTTGAGAGTTGTCCCATCGCTACCGACTGATCCAAGAATCATCTGCACTTTGCCAATGAGTCCTGCTTTATATAAGCCACCTGCGAGTGCGCCAGTTGCGCTGGTAACGCCAAACATCACAACTGTGTCAGCGCCAGCGCCAACGATAGATGTGATCCATTTTCCAACGACTGAAGGATCGGCTTGTGAGAGTGCAGAGTATGGAATCTTCGCCGCAAATGTTGTACCTGCGGTCGCAAAGCCCTTGAGTGCATCTGCGCCAAAGTCATCATCTTGGTAGATAAGTGCCACTTTGTGGCCAGCGTAGTTGTCGGCGATGTACTTACCCATGACCTTCGCTTCGGTCGCATATGACGGGAAGAGCGGGAAGGTTGTTGGATATTTCTTCATATCTGCAAAGCCGCTATAACCAGTATTTACAAAGAGGCGGGGTACGCCGTGACTGTTAATGAGGCGTGTTGTTGCTTCATTATTTGCAGTTCCGAGCGTGCCAACGACTGCGAAGACTTTGTCTTTCAGAATGAGGTCATTGGTGACAGAGAGGGTCTGTGCTGGTGAGTATGCATCATCCTTGACGATGAGCTGAACCTTGCGGCCGTTAACTCCACCATTTGCATTGACGTAATTAAAGTATGCAGTCATTGCTGCGGGAATCTTGTTGTAGCCAGGTGCTGCTGCACCTGTCATAGGTACGGTGATTCCGAGTTTGATTGTTGAACTGGTTACACCAGTCTCGGCATGAGCAGGGAGCGCACTTGCAATCAGTGCTGTTGCGGCCACTGCTGCGGTCGCAAATACTCCGAGTCTTCTGCCTTCTGTTCGGCGCTGAACGAGCATGAATTTCCTTCCATTGAGGGTATGTAGGAATTGACGATATTAAGTTTTATTGGTGTCTGCGTGTAGGGAACTTTGGCCCATTGGGGGCTAAGAGAACCGTTGCAATCAGGAGCACGCTCGTGATGACACCAGGAAGGTTTGAAGTTACCTTCTCAGATCCTCCGAAGTGCGATGAGATCGCGTTCGAGAGCTCTGGGATTGAAACCAAAACCACTGCGCCAACAATGCTACCCCCGAGGTTGCTCACTCCCGCAAGCACCGCACCTGTTACCAAGGTAAAGGAAAGGGTCAAGGTAAAGGCCAGTGGCGCAACCAAACCAAGAAGCATGGCGAATAACGAGCCAGCAAGGCCTGCAACGCAAGAACTGAGCGTAAATGCCAATACTTTTGCCCGAGCGACATTGATGCCTGCAAGTGCCGCTGCGGTCGGATTAGAGCGAAGTGCTCTCCACCGCCTTCCATAACGAGTTGATAACAAATTCCTTAAAAGCCAATAAACGGCGAGGGCGAGTACCACGGCGACCCAAAAGAACCATCGGTACTGCGAAAAGTCATTTCCGATCCACGTTGGCGCAGTACCAATATCGAAACTCAATCCCTGCTCTCCCCCGAGGATATGGAATTGATTCGCAAGTGAAGGTAGTCCAACAGCAAGTGCGAGTGTGGTTCCTGCCAAATAAGGTCCGCGCAATCGCGCAGCAGCTATTCCTAATAAATACCCAGCACCAGCACCGGCTGCGCCGCCTACCAAGAATGTCAATGGGTAAGGAAGGTGCCAATGGATCTGCGCCAATACAGCGGCATAACCTCCGATTGCCATCAGCGCGCCATGACCTAGAGAGATCTGACCAGAGAATCCAGTAAGTAAAACGATCGAAGATATCGCAATCGCATAAATTGCTACTTGCGCCCCTTGATAAGAACGGAGTTCATCAACATGACCACTTGCAAAGAGCAATAGTGCGCCGATCGCAACCGAGAGCAAAATTCTCATTCGAGGCGAAGCGCTTCTCAACGGAGCGAGGATTTGCTTAAGCTTCACGGGTACTCCTCGCGCCAAATATTCCTTGAGGACGCACGATCAGGACGAGGATTAAAATAATGAAAGCCGCACTGAAAGTCACCGAACTTCCGATGTACTGCAGAATGAATGCGAAACCGAGGCCAAGAACCAAACCTCCTACAACGGCACCAATCAAACTCTCGAGTCCTCCGATAACAGCCGCAACGAATCCACTCACTAACAACAAGTCCAGGGAGTTGGGAGATAGATAAGACGTTGGAGTAACAAGAGCGCCAGCGACGGCTCCTGCGGCGCCTGCAAATGCCCAACCGACGGTACGAATTCGATCCACTCTAATTCCTGATAGTCGTGCAATTTCCGGTTGAAAGCTCGCAGCCCTGAGTGAAAGACCGAGGCGGGTAAAACGAAAAATAAGAGCGAAGATGAGCAAAACAATGGCGGCACCCACAACTATCGCAGCATTGAGCGGTGAAAATGGAATCGTCGTGTGCCCCACCGTGAAGCCCTTGCTGCTCAATGGTGAGGTGTATTGCAAAAAAGTATTTCCCCACATGAGGCCGACAAGACTTCGAATTAATCCAAGAATGCCAAGAGTCGCAATCACTGGGGCAATTGACTCCACCGCCGTTCCTTGAGTGCGTTTTGCAAGTGGGCGCATGATGAAGGATTCAATGACGGCGCTGATCAAGGCTCCTGAGATAAGTGCAACTGGGAGCGAGAGCCAATAGTTGTGCAGCGCGCTCATGGCTTCATAACCAATATATGTGGAGAGGATTGCTTGACCAGCGGCTGCGAAATTTACGACTCGAGTAGAGCGCCACACTAAAACCAACGCGAGTGACATCAGGGAATAGATCGCCCCGCTGCTTATCCCGACAAGTATCGTGCTGAAGAATGTATTCATTAATACCCCAAGTATGCAGCGCGGAGGGCTGGGTCATTGAGTAGCTCCGAAGGCGTCCCCGTGGTCACGTGTCTTCCTAAATTAATAATAATTCCCCGGTCCGCAATTCGAAGTGCAGAGATCGCATTTTGTTCAACCAATACAACAGTGAGATTTGTGCGATGTCGAAGTGCATCTATTGCGCTAAATATTTGGTCGATAATCAGGGGTGCAAGCCCAAGGGATGGCTCATCTAAGAGAAGTAACTCTGGACGAGAAATCATCGCGCGGCCTATGGCAAGCATCTGACGTTCGCCACCCGATAGCGTGTCTGCTCCTTGCGAAAGTCGCTCGCCTAATCTCGGGAATAGCTCGATGACCTCCGCAGTGGCGGCAGCAACATCGGATCGATCCTTTCGCCAGATCCCACCCAGTTGCAAGTTCTCGCTCACAGTTAATTCAGGAATTACAGCTTTGCCTTCAGAGACATGAACTATTCCTCGGCGCACAAGTTCCTCAGGGCGTTTTCCAATCAAAGTTTTTTCGTTCCAGGAAATCTCGCCGTGGCTTATGGGTAGCAAACCAGAGAGCGCACGCAAAAGGGTTGTCTTCCCTGCGCCATTACTTCCAATGATGGTTACGAGCTCACCTTTGCGGATAGTAAAACTAAGGCCAGATATCGCAGAGATTGCTCCATGCTTCACTTCTAAACCTTGAACAACTAGCGTCATTGCGCACCAGCATGACTACCAAGATAGGCCGCGACAACCGCTGGATTTTCACGTACCTGCTCGGGAGTTCCCTCGGCTATAAGTTCGCCGAAGTTAAGGACATAGATGCGGTCGCAGACACTCATCACTACATCCATATGGTGTTCAACGATCAGAACAGAGGTAGTGCCTCTGATATTTCGTATCAATCCCTTCATCCATTCAATATCTTGAACTCCCAACCCGCCTGCGGGCTCATCAAGAAGAAGTAATTTCGGATTACTCACTAAAGCCCGCGCAATTGCTACACGTTTAGTGATGGGATATGGGAGGGAATCTGCTCTTCGATCTGCAAGATCGGCGCAATAAGTATTTTCTAGGGCGATCTGCGCGCGTCGTCGTAATTCATTCTCGCTCTGTTTGTTCGCACCAAATAGTGCACGCGCAAGACCAGCTCTTGCATGAATTTCGGCACCAATCATGACATTTTCCAAAACAGTGAGGTCGCCAAATAAACCCACACCTTGGAGCGTTCTGGCAATCCCTTGCTCAACTAATTCATGTGGCTCAAGCCAGGGGCGTTGCATCCCTTCAAGGGAGAGCTGACCCGAAGTTGGCTTAACTAGGCCTGAAAGAACATTAAAGAGGGTCGTTTTACCAGCGCCGTTTGGCCCGATTAGGCCAACAACCTCACCAGCGTTGATTTCACAGTGAATATTTGAAAGTGCTTTAAGGCCACCGAAATGAACATAAACCGATTCCACCGAGAGAAGCGATGTTGCATGAGAGGACAACTCGATTTACTCCTTTTCAGCGCTGAATGGATGACTACTTACCGATGGTAGATCCTAGGCAATCGCGAGGCAATCCGTGTGGTTATTTCATAATTAATAGTGCCGGCCGCACTAGCCCAATCATCGGCGCTAAATCCATCTTCGCCAATCACGGTGACGTACTCGCCGGCAAGGGCGGTGGAATCTGGCCCAAGATCGACCACACATTGATCCATTGAGACGCGCCCAATGAGTCGAGCAAGTTCACCCTTGTAGGAGACGCCGGCTGTTGCATCAGCACGACGGGGAAGCCCGTCGCTATAACCCATACAGACAATCCCGAGTTTGGTATCCATATCTGTAACGCCCATTCCGCCGTAACCAACCCGAGAGAGAGCGGGCACGCTCTTCACATTTACCAATTTTGCTTTGATGCTCATGGCCGGCCGCAAGCCAAGCTTCTCTGATCCACCCATATGTCCAACATCTGGGCTCAAACCGTACATTGCGATTCCCAGACGAATCATCTGCTTATGCGAACCTGGGTGCGCGATAGCGCCCGCAGAATTAGCAGCGTGGATGATCTCTGGATAGATGCCCTGGCTCTGCAGTGAATTGAGCAAGACATTAAAAAGTATCAATTGCTGATCGGTGAAATCTGAATCAGGTTCATCCGCTCGCGCGAAGTGGGTCCAGAATCCGACGATATGAAGTGAATCTTTAACTTCTTGTAAGCGAAGTAAGAATGGATCCCATTCCTCAAGAAATCCACCACGTGTCATTCCGGTATCAACTTCAATATGTACGCGCGGTGTGATCCCTGTTCTCTCACCCGCGGCGAGAATTTCCTCAAGTATTGCCAGGGAAGAGATTGAGATATCAATCTTCTCTCTCAACGCTTCATCAAAGTCATCACCCGGTGGGGTGAGCCACGCCAAGATAGATCCGCTTAAGCCAAATGCTCTCAGTTGGAGCGCTTCCTCAAGCAGCGCCGTACCTAACCATGTTGCACCAGAGGCAAGGGCGGTTCGAGCAACTTCTACAAGTCCATGTCCATATGCATCGGCTTTAACCACTGCCAATATCTGAGCATCGGTATTACTCGCAATAGTGCGAATGTTCTCTTCGACTGCCGTGAGGTCTATCTCAACGTAGGCGCGGTGCTCGCTCATTCCTCGATCACCACCATTGCTGATGCGATTCCTGAATCATGCGAAAGTGTGAGATGAACCTGCTTGCCCGCGAGAAAATCTGCGGTGGTGCCGCTTAGTTGGAAGGTTGGCTTTCCTGTCGCAAGATTGATGATCTCGACATCTTGCCAATGGAAATTCTCCTTGGAATCCATCGCCTTTGCGATCGCCTCTTTTGCCGCAAATCGCGCAGCAAGTGAGTGAATCGGGCGCTCTAGTTCTGCACCCTTGAAGAGACGGCCCTTGAGTGAAGGCGTACGCAGCAGTGACTCTTCGAATCTTGCGATATTGACGACATCGATACCAATTCCGAAAATCATGAGGGCTGCCTTTCGGATGGCCAAGCTCTATCAATCGCAATCAGAAATACCAGCAATGAACCACCAATTAGTACGCCGCCCAACAAATCAGAGAACCAATGAGTGTCACGTATAAGTGAGACGATGCAGACGGTAATGGTTATCGTTATGACGAGCCAATTGAGTTTGATTCCTTCAAAGGGCTCGCGATGTGTGTATCGATAAATCAAGTACGAGCACATCCCCCATGTCAGGAGCGCGTTAGCGGAATGTCCGCTCGGGTAGGAGAGGCCTCCTGCGTGCAGTAAATCGAGAGAGAGGCGAGGCTTCGAACGGCCAAAAATCACCTTTGAAATACCTACAACACCATTGAGCAACAAGAGTGCAGAGAGTGATAAATAGAGAGGACGAAGCGATTTAAATCGCCAGCCGATGAAGACCGCCAAGGTGATCAATACAGTTGCAGTTAGGCTGCGAAGTCCTAGATCATCGAGAGCTAGAAGTGCGTGGCTCGATAAACCCCTGAAGGTGTGATGGCGAAGATTTTTGATCCAATGATCAAATCGGTAAAGGTAGCTTCGCGTCAGAACTTGCTCTGTAACAACGAGAAATCCTAGAAAGAGAATTGCGGACCAGCGAAAAGCCCGAAACATCTCATCTCTTCGAAGTTGCGGGAGGTTGCCAAACATTTATTCCACCGTGACAGATTTAGCCAAATTACGAGGCTGGTCTACATCATTTCCACGCGCGATTGCCATTTCGTAGGCAATGACTTGAAGAGGAACTACCGACAATACTGGCTCCAAAAATGGATGTGTGGCTGGAATTCGAATCATGTGATCCGCACTCGAAAGGTCACCATCGCCAATTGCAATAATGATTGCACCGCGTGCCTTCACTTCCTGAACATTGCTCGCCATTTTCTCTGCCAGAAGTGATCCAAATGCTGGCATAACGGCAACGACCGGCGTGCCTTGGTCGATCAATGCGATGGGGCCATGCTTGAGCTCGCCACCCGCAAAACCCTCTGCATGCATATATGCCAACTCTTTGAGTTTGAGTGCACCCTCGAGCGCTGTAGGGAAACCGACGTGACGACCAAGGAAGAGCATTGAGGACGCGTCCTTGAATTGACGAGTAAGTGCTCGAAGCGGTTCAACTGTCTCGAGGACTTGCTCGACCTTGCCTGGAAGCTCAGCAAGATGACCAACAATCTCTTCGTGCTCGGCTTGAGTAAGTGAGCCGCGGACACTTCCTAGGTGAAGTGCGATCAAATACATCGCGATCAACTGAGTAAGAAAAGCTTTGGTGGAGGCAACTGCAATCTCAGGCCCTGCATGCGTATAAAGAACTGCATCAGATTCTCGGGGAATTGTTGATCCATTAGTATTACAGACCGCAAAGACGCGAGCACCCTTGCTACGCGCATAACGCATCGCCATCAACGTATCCATCGTCTCACCGGATTGAGAGATCGGGATGATCAGGGTATTTCCGTCAACACTTGGTTCGCGGTAGCGATACTCAGATGCCAACTCAACATCAACTGAGATATTCGCCCATTTTTCGATCGCATACTTACCAACTAGGCCGGCATGGAAGGCGGTACCGCAGGCAATAATTACGACCTTGCTTATTCCTTCGAGGTTTATTCCTGCAGTGATCTCTGGATCAAGTCCGGCTGTTCGACCAATCAAAGTATCCGCTACTGCCTTTGGTTGCTCATAAATCTCTTTCAACATGAAATGTTCGAAACCGCCTCGTTCGGCAGCCGAGGCATCCCAAGAAATTTCATATGCCTTTTGAGGCAATACCTCACCGGCAAGATTGGTAATAACAATATTTTCAGCGGTAATGTCGACGACTTCATCCTGCCCGAGTTCGAGAGCGTGTTTGGTGTGCGCAATAAATGCCGAGACATCCGATGCTAAGAAGTTTTCGCCATCCCCAACACCAACAACGAGTGGTGAGTTACGCCTCGCTCCCACGATACGACCAGGCTCATCAGAGTGGATTGCAAGAAGGGTGAAGGAGCCGCGAAGCTCTGCGCAGACTTCACGCATGGCTGCTGCGAGATCCCCGTTGTGCTTCTTGCGAGCATCACTTAAGAGGTGAACTACGGATTCGGTATCAGTTTCAGATTTAAAGATATGCCCGCGCTTTTCAAGTTCTTCGCGCAATTCAACGTAGTTCTCAATAATTCCGTTATGGATGAGGGCTAACTTTCCCTCGTTATCTAGGTGGGGATGTGCATTGCGATCGGTTGGTCCGCCGTGTGTTGCCCAGCGAGTGTGTCCAATACCGCTATGAGCATCTGGGACGGTCGTAAGAGTTGACTCTAAATTCCCGAGTTTTCCTGCTCGCTTTTCAATCCAGAGTGGTTCGCCCTTTGTGACGGCGAGTGCAATTCCTGCTGAGTCGTAACCGCGGTACTCGAGTCGTCGAAGGCCTTCAAGTACTGGAGAGAGGGCTGTGGACTTACCGGTATATCCAACGATGCCACACATCTAGCCGGACTCCTTACTACCCAAGTTGTTGCCAGTGATAACTCTAGTTAATGCCCGCGATGGTGCCCTACGAGAGTTCTAATCTTACTAGCGAGGCGATTTCATTGGCGATTTGCTCTGCATCCTGCGTGGTTTCTGCTTCAACCATTACTCGAACGAGCGCTTCTGTGCCCGAAGCCCGAACCAATATTCGGCCCTTGCCGTCAAATTCATCACTCTTCGCTTTGATCTCATCTTGAATTTTTTTGGAGCCAGGAAGGTCATCCTTCTTAACATCTCGGACGTTAATGAGGACCTGTGGGAATCGGACCATTACCTGCGCCAGCTCTGCCAGACTCTTTCCAGAATTCTTCATCGCTTGCATGAGGTGCAGAGCAGTCAATACGCCATCACCTGTCTGAGCATGAGCGCGCATGATGATATGGCCAGATTGTTCGCCCCCGAGAATATGATCATCGGCAAGCATTTTCTCAAGAACATATCTATCACCTACTGCCGTGGTCTCAACAGTGATTCCATGTTCTGACATCGCTTTAATAAATCCGAGGTTACTCATGACTGTGCCGACAACAGTCTCATTCTTTAACTCACCACGAGCTTTTAGATCGGCAGCGAGGATTGCCATGATGAAGTCGCCATCAATCTCATTTCCATCGGCATCTACGGCTAAACATCGATCCGCATCACCATCGTGGGCGATACCAAGGTCAGCCCCGACTTCCTTCACTTTTTCCTTGATGTTGTTAAGGTGGGTCGAGCCGCAGCCCTCATTGATATTTAAGCCATTTGGCGAAGCGGAGATAGCAATAACTTCTGCGCCAGCTCGCTCGTATGCCTTTGGTGCTATGTGAGAAGAGGCGCCATTTGCACAATCCACAACTACTTTGATCCCCGTGAGATTTGTCGAGAGAGAGGAGAGTAGATGGTAGAGGTAGCGTTCGGCTGCGCTCTCATCGACAATCACTCGTCCAACATCTGCGCCTACAGGGCGATCCCATTTCTCCTTCATGCGCGCTTCTATCTTTGCCTCTAGCGCATCATCAAGTTTGCCGCCGCCTTTGGCAAAAAATTTGATTCCATTATCTGGCATTGCATTATGCGAAGCGCTAATCATGACGCCAAGATCTGCGCCAGTCTCTGCAACGAGATAGGCGATCGCAGGAGTTGGGAGGACACCAACGCGATAGACATCTACTCCGGCACTGGCAAGGCCAGCGATAACTGCTGATTCAAGGAACTCGCCTGATGCGCGAGAGTCTTGACCAATGATTGCCTTAGGTCGCTTATTGGGATGAGCAGCGAAGGCGCCAACTTCTCCGAGAATATGCGCAGCAGAAATTGCCAGCTCTAAAGCTAGTTCAGCGGTGAGATCGCGATTGGCTAGCCCTCGTACACCATCGGTGCCAAAGAGTGCCATTTACCTTCCAGTTCTAAGCAATATATGCAAGAAGTGTGAGAAAGATATTAACGCTTTGAGTATTGTGAACGCTTACGGGCCTTCTTGAGGCCGTACTTCTTGCGCTCGATAACACGTGGATCACGCGTGAGGAATCCAGCCTTCTTAAGTGAAGGACGGTTTGCATCGCGATCAATCTCGTTGAGTGCGCGTGCTATTCCAAGGCGCAACGCTCCAGCTTGTCCTGAAGTTCCGCCACCATTGATTCGGGCAATAACATCAAATGCATTCTCTGCACCAACGGTGCGGAATGGCTCTGATACGAGTTGCTGGTGAACCTTATTTGGGAAGTAAACAGCAAGGTCTTTGCCATTAACAGTCCACTTGCCAGAACCTGGAATCAAACGTACGCGAGCAACAGCTTCTTTACGACGACCCGTTCCGCCACCTGGTGCCTTGATTGAAGGACGGTTTGTCGCTGCAGCTGGTGTGCTGCTTGTGTAAGAAGTTAGGACTTCATCCTGAGAGTCGACTGTTGTTTCGAGATCTGACATGTTTATAGGCTCCTATTACTTCTTTACGATCTGAGAAATTTGGGTGAATTCATATGCCGATGGGTTCTGCGCAGCATGTGGATGTGAAGGACCGGCGTATACCTTGAGCTTTGTTCCAACTTGGCGACCAAGCTTGTTCTTTGGAATCATGCCGAGGATTGCTTTCTCAACAATGCGTGTTGGATCCTGATTGATCAAATCTGAATAGACGATAGAAGTCATACCGCCTGGGAAACCTGAGTGATGATGTGCAAACTTCTGTGATGCCTTCTGGCCAGTAAGAACAACCTTCTCGGCATTGATAACAATGACAAAGTCACCCATGTCGATGTGTGGAGCAAATGTTGTCTTATGCTTTCCGCGAAGCAGTACTGCAGCATGTGAAGCGAGGCGACCGAGTACTACGCCTTCTGCATCGATGACATGCCACTTACGAGTAGTAGCTTGGTCACCAGCCTTCGGTGTAAATGTGCGCACGAGGTCTTCTCCTTATTACAGTAATTGGGCTTTACTTCATTTAATGCAAGAGGTGCAGATTACCCGTCATAGCACCTTCGGGTCAAAATGGGGTGGATTGGGCCTATTCCACAGAGTCGTAAATAGTCTCATCCCGGCGGGCCAGGGTCTGCTCAATTCGGGCTAAAAGCTCCTCATCTGGCGGGTAGTCGACCTTGACCAAGGTCAGACCTTCAGCTGGGAAAACGTAGGAGTCCGATACCCGAGCTTTGGCACGGAGGATCTCCCCCATCCACTCCACTGGATAGCGCGACTCACCCACGCAGACCGCCGCCCCCACCAGGTTTCGAACCATATTCCAGCCAAAGGCATCAGCTGAGATCTCTCCTATGACGAAGCCATCCTCATCCCTATGCCACTCAAAACGCTGAAGATTGCGGATCGTTGTGCTGCTTGGGCGAAACCGGCAGAAGGTCGCAAAATCTCGCTCGCCCAGCATCTGAGCACTCGCCTCATTCATGAGGTCGATATCGAGCTCTCTAAACCAGGTTGTCGCATCAAGGCGTTGCAGTGGCGAGAGGACGCGATTGTTATCGAGAATCTTGTACCGATAGTGCCGGGCCTCTGCCGAAAATCGGGCATGAAAATTGGCCGGGGCCAGGGTTACCGAGTTGACTCGAATATCTTTACTCAATATTTGATTGATGCGAAAGTAAAAATTCTCGATATCCCATTCAGTCTCATCTGGCCGATATCGAGATACATGAGGTTTTTCGGGAATATCCACGTGAATGATTTGATGCAAGGCATGTACGCCTGCATCTGTGCGCCCGGCAACGATTGTGCTTACTTGATGTCTGGTGATGCGTGAGAGCGCATCCTCAATCTCATATTGGATGGTTCGTTGATCTGGCTGCTTCGCCCACCCGGCAAAGTTACTTCCATCGTATGAGAGATCGATCTTTAAACGACGAAACCCACCCTCGGGATTGAGAGTGGGTTGCGCCATAATGCGGAAGGTTTAGACGAGCTCGATAACTGCCATTGGAGCGTTATCGCCGTTGCGTGGACCGACCTTAGTAATACGTGTGTAACCACCATCGCGTGTTGCGAAACGTGGACCAATCTCAGTGAAGAGTGTGTGTACAACGCTCTTGTTCTGGATGGTCTGCATGACGCGACGACGAGCAGCAAGATCGCCTGCTTTAGCAGCAGTGATGAGCTTCTCAGCAACAGGACGTAGGCGCTTAGCCTTGGTCTCTGTTGTTGTGATGCGGCCGTGTTCAAAGAGCTGCTCAGCAAGGGTGCCTAGCAACAATCTTTCGTGTGCTGGTCCGCTTCCGAGACGAGGACCTCTACTTGGTGTTGGCATTTTCTTCCCTTTACTTAGACGTTCTCTGACTCAACGAGTTCATCGTCAACATCAGTTCCGTAGTTGTGGTGTTTTGTTGGATCGAATCCGATTGGGCTGTCCTTAAGCTGGAGACCCATAGAGTGAAGCTTTGCTTTCACTTCATCGATTGACTTTGATCCAAAGTTACGAATATCAAGAAGGTCAGCTTCTGAGCGGCCCACGAGTTCGCCGACAGTATGGATTCCTTCGCGCTTCAAGCAGTTGTATGAACGAACTGTGAGATCAAGATCTTCGATAGGAAGAGCGAGATCAGCAGCAAGTGCAGCATCTTGGACGCTAGGCCCCATTTCGATACCTTCTGCATTGACATTCAATTCACGAGCAAGGCCGAAGAGCTCGACAAGAGTCTTACCAGCTGATGCCATAGCATCTGAAGGCTTCATTGACTGCTTTGTCTCAACGTCGACGATCAATCGGTCAAAGTCGGTGCGCTGCTCAACACGAGTCGCTTCTACCTTGTAGGTAACGCGAAGTACTGGTGAATAGATTGAGTCAACCGGAATACGGCCGATCTCTCCGCCAGCCTGCTTATTTGCAACAGCAGTGACATATCCACGTCCACGCTCGATCGTAAGTTCAACTTCAAACTTAGCCGAAGAGTTGAGAGTCGCGATATGAAGATCTGGGTTGTGAACCTGCACACCTGCAGGCGCAGCGATATCAGCGCCGGTTACAACGCCTTCGCCATTCTTGCGGATGTAGATAAGTGATGGCTCATCATTGTCAGATGAGATCACAAGGTTCTTGATGTTAAGAACGATCTCAGTGAGATCTTCCTTCACACCTTCGAGAGTGGTGAACTCATGGAGAGCACCATTCACGCGAATGCTGGTTACGGCTGCACCTGGGATCGATGAGAGCAAGGTACGGCGTAAAGAGTTTCCAAGGGTGTAGCCGAAACCAGGCTCAAGCGGTTCAATGATGAAACGTGAGCGAAATTCCGAAACTACTTCCTCACTGAGGATAGGGCGTTGTGCAATAAGCACTTATTTCCTCCGAACGTTGGGGAGATCCACTATTTGATCTCCGGTCTTCTGAAGTGGTTTAAAAACTATTACTTGCTGTAGAGCTCAACAATGAGCTGCTCTTGGATCTGTGTGTCGATAACAGCGCGGTTTGGAGCACCGTGAACCAAGATTCGCATCTTTGATCCAACAACTTCCATCCATGCTGGTACTGACTTTTCACCGAGTTCAGCGCTTGCGACGATGAATGGTGTGAGATCAAGTGAGCCTGGAACGACATCGATAACATCCATTGGAGTTACGCGGAATGAAGGAATATTTACCTTCTTGCCGTTAACAAGGAAATGTCCGTGACGAACTAGCTGACGTGCCATATCGCGGCTCTTTGCAAAGCCTGCGCGATATACAACGTTATCGAGACGGGTCTCAAGGATGATGAGCAAGTTCTCACCGGTCTTACCCTGAAGGCGGTTAGCCTCTTCGTAGTAACCACGGAACTGCTTCTCGAGAACGCCATACATACGTGCGCACTTCTGCTTTTCGCGCATCTGTAGAAGGTATTCAGATTCCTTTGAGCGACCACGACCGTGCTGCCCTGGTGGGTATGGACGTGATTCGATAGGACACTTTGGACCATCGCACTTTGAGCCCTTGAGGAAGAGCTTTACTTTTTCGCGACGGCAGCGCTTGCAATCTGCTCCGGTATAACGAGCCATTTATTCTCTTCCTTCCTTAAACTCGACGTGGCTTTGGTGGACGGCAACCATTGTGTGGAGCAGGAGTGACATCTGAAATGGCTCCTACTTCAAGACCGGCTGCCTGCAATGAACGGATAGCTGTTTCGCGACCTGAACCAGGTCCCTTAACAAAGACATCAACCTTCTTGAGGCCGTGCTCTTGAGCACGACGTGCTGCTGCTTCAGCTGCAAGCTGAGCTGCGAAAGGTGTTGATTTACGTGATCCCTTAAAGCCAACCTGACCAGCAGATGACCAAGAGATAACCGCACCACTTGGGTCGGTGATTGAGATGATCGTGTTGTTGAAAGTGCTCTTGATGTGAGCCTGTCCTGCAACGACGTTCTTCTTCTCTTTCTTACGAAGCTTAACTTTGCCTTTACCTGCGGCAACCTTTGATTTAGGAGCGGCCATTGTTACTTAGTCTCCTTCTTCTTACCAGCAATTGCCTTACGTGGACCCTTACGTGTGCGAGCATTTGTATGCGTGCGCTGACCACGAACAGGTAGCCCCTTGCGGTGGCGGATGCCTTGGTAGCTTTGGATTTCAACTTTACGACGGATGTCGCCAGCAATTTCACGGCGAAGGTCACCCTCGATTTTGTAGTTTGCTTCGATATATTCACGAAGCTTTGCCAACTCTGGCTCTTGAAGATCTTTGACTCGAGTATCTGGGTTAACACCGGTCGCAGCAAGTGTTGCGTGCGCGCGCGTCAATCCAATCCCGAAAATATATGTAAGTGCAATCTCAACGCGCTTCTCGCGTGGGAGATCGACACCAACTAAACGTGCCATATCGCTTACCCTTTTTCTTTTATCCGGAAGGTCCTTCGCAATGCATCCTGTTGGGTAACAGGCTCTGGCCTACCGGTCCAGAGGTCTGATCCGAAGATCAGTCGCACCACGCGTTCTTTTATATCTTGTAAAACTTCTCTTACTTGTAAAAACGTTGAGCGTATTAAGGAATTACCCTTGGCGCTGCTTGTGACGAAGGTTGTCGCAAATGACCATGACGCGACCATTACGACGAATGACTTTGCACTTGTCGCAAATCTTCTTCACGCTTGGTTTAACCTTCACGATTTTCCTCTTTCACTTGATTCGTTCTTACTTATAACTTACTTATAACTTACTTGTAACTTACTTGTAACGGTATGTAATACGACCTCGTGTGAGGTCATATGGACTGAGTTCTACAATCACACGATCTTCAGGCAAGATACGAATGTAGTTCTGTCGCATCTTTCCGCTGATATGTGCAAGTACAACGTGTCCATTTGTAAGCGTTACCTTGAACATAGCGTTCGGCAAAGCTTCAGCTACGACGCCTTCGATCTCGATTGCGCCATCTTTCTTAGCCAAGCAGTACCTACTTATCTATCCAGGGTGACCTACAGAATTGCCGCCCATTTCTGGGCAGAGGAGAAGATTATCGAGGATCCGCCGTTAGGGGAAATCCGGCCCTTATACTCCACTAGTGCTAGCAATGTGCGGATTGGCCAAAAATTGAGGATCTTCCTCGATGGCGCCCTCATCTACTCCCCTGGCTTGCCGGCTCGTACCGGGGCTCTCATTGAAGGCTCAAAAATCGTCGCGATCGGGCCTAAATGCGCCGAAATCTTCGATTCATCGACGGATTCCCGCTTGGATCTCGCTGGAAAGTTCATTGCACCGAGTTTTGGGGATGGCCATGCCCATCCGCTCTTTGCGGGGCGAGAAGCAGCCGGCCCAGCGATCACAGGCCTCACCTCGATCGCCGAGATCCAAAGCGAAGTAGCTCGATATGCCGCTGAGCACTCGGAAGGGTGGATCGTCGGCGGAGCATATGAGGCCTCACTCGTTGAAGGCGGCGACTTTGATGCCGCATGGCTGGATGAAGTCGTTGCTGACCGACCGGTTCTTCTCCACGCCGCAGACCATCACACCATCTGGGTCAATGGCAGGGCGCTAGAGCTCGCAGGTATTTCGAAAGGCATGGAAGATCCACAAGGAGGCACTATTGCACGGCGGCTCGATGGGTCACCAAAAGGAACGCTTCGCGAACCACAAGCGATGGATTTAATTCTCTCCAAAATTCCACCTCGAACAATTGATGATGATGTAGCCGCGCTGAATTATGCAACGAAGCGATATCTTCAACACGGCGTAACGTATGCGACAGATTCGTGGGTTGAAGCCGGGATGGCGCAGATCTATAAGAGCGCTGATGAATCAGGAAAACTTGCGATCGACCTTAATCTCTCATTTTTAGTGAGTCCAGATAATTGGCGCAGCGATAGCGATCGCATCGAAGCAGAACGTGAACTATTCGCTGAAAGTAAAAATATCAAGGCAGGTAGCGTTAAATTTCTCGCCGATGGCGCGCTCTCAAGTGGCACTGCTGCCCTACTTGAACCATACGAGGATCAACCTGGATTTGCCGGGATTCGAATCTGGTCTGATGATGAACTATTTGCAGCTGTTCAACATTTTGATCGACTCGGTTTTCAAATACATATTCATGCGATTGGAGACGCTGCAGTTCGACAGGCTCTCGACGCACTTGAAGAGATGATCACAAAGAATCGCGAATGGGATCGACGTCCCGTGATTGTCCACGCGCAACTGATCAGTGATGAAGATATGCCGCGCTTCGCCGATCTTGGCGTAATTGCAAATATGCAACCCTTGTGGATGTATCTAGATCCTATGAATAAGGAGTTGATCGCACCACGCATCGGTGCTCGCAATGAATTGCAATATCGACTACGCGATATGGTCCATGCCGGAGTGACTATTGCCTATGGCTCAGATTGGCCTGTTACAAGTGAGATTCCCATGCTTGCGCTTGGAGTTCCGATTCACCGAACAAAGCCAGGCAATTCTGACTTAGCGTGGAATCCCGAGCAAAGTATCGACCTTGAACTTTCATGGAGTTTTTATACATCTTCTGTGGCTTATCAAAACTTTCGCGAGGATGAAGTGGGTTCACTCGAGGTTGGCAAGCGGGCTGATTTCATAATTTTGAGCGAGAATCCATTTGATATTGATCCCCGGAATATCCATCAGGTAAAGATCGATGCTGTCTATAAAGAAGGCGTACGAGTTATTTAAGAAGATCTGAAATTTCAACGCCTAGTTTGCCAAGTCGTTCTTTTCCACCATCAAGTGATGTAAGAACGAATGGCTTACCATCTGGAAGAAGCGCAAAACTCTGTTCGAAATGTGCGCCGTTGCTCTTATCAATAGAGACGACGGTCCAATCATCAGAGAGAACTTTTGTGGTGGCAGAGCCGCGCGTAATCATTGGTTCGATTGCAAGCGCCAAACCAACCTTTAGCTCTGGACCAAATCCAGCTTTTCCATAGTTAAGAACGTGCGGCTCTTGGTGCATCTCAGATCCAATGCCATGTCCACCGTACTCTCGCAAAATTCCATACTTTCCTTGCGAATCAATGTAACTCTGGATTGCTTCAGATATATCAGTGAGATGTCCGCCAACTTTGGCGGCAGCGATACCGCGCCACATCGACTCATCACACGTATCCATAAGTTTTTGATCTGCGGGATCGATATCACCGATGCCAAAAGAAAGTGCAGAGTCGCCGTGCCAGCCTTCAACGATCGCACCAAAATCGAGGGAGAGAACATCACCATCTTGGAGTGGGCGTTCGTTTGGTATCCCATGGACTACTTCATGATTTACTGATGCGCAGAGAACATTTGGATAGCCGTGGTAACCGAGAAAGGATGGTTGAGCGCCACGCACCTTGAGGTGTGCTGCCGCGATCGCATCGAGCTCGAGGGTAGTTACTCCAGCTTTCGCTGCCTCTTTCATGAGGAGAAGCGCTTCACCAACCACGATGCCGGCAAGACGCATCTTCTTGAGTTGATCGAGTGACTTAATCTGAATAGCCATGGGCTACTTCATTAATGGACGACTGCTGCGCTCAGGGCAGCAATGGCGCGATGAGATACCTCAGCGACCTCACCGGAAGCTGGAATCGTAATCAGGAGACCCTCGGTCCGGTAGAAAGCAACAATTGGCTTGGTCTGCTCAGAGTAGACCTCGAGGCGGCGAGTAATGACTGCCTCTGAATCATCTTCGCGTTGGTAGAGCTCGCCCTGGCACTTGTCGCAAATTCCATCTTTTGCTGGCTTCTCGTAAAGAAGATGGAAAGAGGAGCTGCACTCACGACAGGTGCGACGACCAGAGAGTCGCGCAATAATTTCAGCATCGTCTATCGAGAGTTCAAGGACCGCGTCAAGCGGGGTTCCTGCTTCGGCAAGAACCGCACGCAAGACCTCTGCCTGTAAAACATTTCGTGGGAATCCATCGAGCAAGAAGCCCTGGCGGGCATCCTCGTGGGTGAGGCGATCCTTCACCATTTCATTGGTTACTGAATCTGGAACAAGTTCTCCGCGATCAACATAAGACTTTGCAAGTAGACCAAGTTCAGTCTCGTTCTTCATGTTGTGACGGAAGATATCCCCTGTGGAGATATGAGGAATTCCGTAATGAGCCGCAAGGTGAACAGCCTGCGTTCCTTTACCAGCCCCTGGAGGACCAACCAGGATCAGACGCATTAGCGCAAGAAGCCTTCATAAGAACGCTGTTGAAGCTGTGATTCGATCTGCTTTGCAGTATCGAGACCAACACCAACAACGATCAAGATCGCAGTACCACCGAATGGGAAGTTCTGTGAAGCATTGAAGAGAATAAGCGCGATGATTGGAATAATTGCAACGAAGGCAAGGTAGAGCGATCCCGGCGCGGTGATGCGTGAGAGAACATACTGAAGATATTCAGAAGTTGGCTTTCCGGCGCGAATGCCAGGAATGAAGCCACCGTACTGCTTCATATTATCTGCAACCTCATCAGGGTTGAAGGTGATTGCAACATAGAAGTAGGTAAAGAAGATGATCAAAGTTGCGTAGGCGATGATGTAAATAGGGTGATCACCCTTTACAAGATTCTGCTGAATCCAAATTGCCCACTTTGCCTTCGAACCAGAGAAGTTCACGATCAATGAAGGGATGTAGAGTAGAGAAGATGCGAAAATTACTGGGATAACGCCAGCCTGGTTTACCTTGATTGGGATATAGGTGCTCGTTCCACCGTATGACTGACGACCAACTTGGCGCTTTGCATACTGAACTGGAATACGACGTTGTGCCTGCTCAACGAAGACAACTGCTGCAACTACGCAGATACCAACTGCCAAGACAAAGAGGAAGGCAAAGAGGCCCTTCTGGAGCTTGATAGACCAGAGCTGAGTTGGGAATCCTGCTGCGATAGATGTGAAGATCAAGATTGACATTCCGTTACCGACGCCGCGATCAGTAATCAATTCACCGAGCCACATGATTACCGCGGTTCCGGCGGTCATCACGAAGACCATAGTGACAATACGTGACCATGATGCATCAGGGATGATTGCATATGCACAACCACTGAAGAGTCGACCAGGTGTACGAGCAACGGCGATCAGACCAGTTGACTGGAGTACTGCCAGGCCTACAGTGAGATAGCGGGTGTACTGAGTAAGTTTTGCAGTTCCTGATTGACCCTCATTCTTGAGTGTTTCAAAGCGAGGGATAACAACTGTCAAAAGCTGAATGATGATCGAGCTAGTGATGTACGGCATGATGCCAAGTGCAAATACAGAAAGGTGGAGAAGTGCGCCACCGCTAAAGAGATTTACCAAGCCAAAGAGTCCACCATTATTTGCAGCTTTCAAGCACTGCTGAACATTCTTGTAGGAGACGCCTGGAGTTGGCACGATCGAACCGAATCGGAAGAGACCCATGATCGCCATGGTGAAGAAAATCTTTTTGCGCAGGTCAGGTGTCTTAAAGGCCTTTGCGAACGCTGAAAGCATTTCTACTCCTTCTAAATTTCATTCTGATCGGTAAAAGCACCCACCTTGTGAGTGAGTGCTTTCTTAACTCTGAATACCGCTTCTTCCATCACGGAAGAACTCTGATTAAATTTTGGTAGCTGATCCACCTGCCGCAGAGATCTTTTCGATCGCTGATGCTGAGAACCCGTGAGCTGAGACATTCACCTTGACGGTGATATCGCCATTTCCGAGGACCTTTACTGGATAGCTATCACGCACTGCACCCTTTGCAATGAGGTCTTCAACTGTAACAGTGCCACCCTTGGGATAGAGGGCATTGATGGTTGAGACATTCACTGGCTGGTACTCCACACGCTCTGGGTTCTTAAAACCACGGAGCTTTGGAAGGCGCATAACAAGTGGAAGCTGACCGCCTTCGAAGCCGGCACGAACTACGTTACGAGCACGAGTTCCCTTACCGCCACGACCTGCAGTCTTTCCCTTTGATGCCTCACCACGACCCTTACGGGTACGTGCCTTCTTTGCACCAGGGGCTGGACGAAGATGATGAACCTTAAGAACCATTTTTATTCGACCTCCTCAACGGTGACCATGTGACGTACTGCGACGACCATTCCACGAATTTCTGGACGATCTTCCTTAACGACAACATCACCGATTCGCTTTAGACCAAGTGAACGCAAGGTCTCGCGGTGCTCTGGACGAGCTCCGACCTTTGAACGAAGTTGGGTAACTTTTAGACGTGGCATGTTATGCACCTACCGATGCTGCGAT
>CAILJM010000038.1 GCA_903834515.1 uncultured Actinomycetes bacterium | reverse complement strand
GCGGTCTGCATTGGTGAAGGTCGATTCCCGCAAGAGTGGATGCTCGATCTCTTAAAGAATCGTGAACGCGTCTCTGATAGTTATGTCTTTCCTGGTCGCGGTCTGACTCTCACCAAAATTCTCTATCCCGAAGACCACCTGCTCTTAGAACGTTCGTTGCAAACCGTTGGCAGAAGAGACGAAGAATAACCTCTCAATTTCCTCACGTTTTGATCAAGCAATCTATACAAGTTGAGATTTAATCGAGAAAGTCACTACTTATTACTCTCTGCCACCTATATTTAATGAATGGCCCCCACTTCTCCATCAGCTCATCAACGTCGAATTCTTGTCGTTGACGATAATGAAGATATTCGTGAACTCATCACCTTCATCATTCGAGATGCTGGCATGGAGGCGATCTCAGCTTCGCAAGGCGATCAAGCGATAACGCTGCTCGAGCTCCATCCCGTGGATTTAGTAGTGCTGGATGTAATGATGCCGGGAAAGAGTGGACTTCAGATTCTCTCGGAGATCCGCCAATCGCCTCACTCCACAACTGCGGCCCTCCCAGTCATTCTTATCTCTGCAAAATCTCAGAGCGAGGATGTTGAACGGGGATTGGTGCTCGGTGCTAATTCCTACATCATCAAACCATTTAAGAGTGATGCGCTCATCTCCGTCATCAATAAGGAGCTCCATCTTGAGCAAGCAGTACAGGCATGAAGCGAGGGCTAACGCTTTCTGCGATTCTCACCGTGATAGCGGTCGGCCTTATTTTTGTTTCGACCAATCCCAGCACAGCAGCAAACAAGCCTGCGACTAATCCATATCTTCCTTATGGCTCGACTCCGATCGATCCACCCAGTGCCACCACAACGGTGCTCACCATTCGCGCCCACGGAAAAGTGAAGAGCTATCGGATGGCCGACCTATTGGCGTTAACGAGCGCTACTGCCACAATCAATGAACCTTTTGTGAAGAAGGTGCAGAGTTTTACTGTGATTCCACTCGCGATCCTCTTTGCCCAATCAGGGATCACCGCAGGTCAATCCATCGATACAACTGCGCTCAATGATTACATCTATTCAAATACTGCCGGGGCATTTGTCAAAGCCCGCGGACTCTTAGCTATCGAGCGAAATGGCGCCGCTATTCCCTACGATCAAGGCGGCCCCATTCGAATAATCTTTCCGAATAACAGTATCTGGACGAAAGTTCTTGATCCCTGGAATTGGTCGCTTGCCTCGATTGTGGCGCACTAAGTGACGCATACTCCGCTCCATATCGAATCGGATATCCAAGATGAGACTCGATTCCGGCTCACCACCGGCCAGAAATTCCTCTCCCTTCTCACCGCATTAGTGTTGGCATTCTTCGCCGTCAGCACTCTCACCAATTCGCGAGATGCCATTCATCAGGCGAAGGTGCTGAGTGATGCTGAAACGCCAGCGGCCTCCATCATCTTCACGCAGCGCGAGAGCTTGGTCTATCTCGTTAAATATTCCGAGTATTTAGCCGGGGGAGTGGATCGCCGCACCGTCCAAAT
>CAILJM010000037.1 GCA_903834515.1 uncultured Actinomycetes bacterium | reverse complement strand
GTACTTCCAATATCTGCCGAAGAGTCAATGAAAAAGGATGTGGGGCTACATCGTCGTTGGACGATTCATGGCGTGAGCCATATGTTGGGCATCGATGTTCACGACTGTCGCGCAGCTCGCGAAAGTGAATATCGATCAGGCGTACTAAAGCCAGGAATGATTCTTACAGTTGAACCTGGACTTTACTTCCACCCCGATGATCTTCATGCCCCAGAGCGCCTACGCGGAATAGGTGTGCGTATCGAAGATGATGTGCTCATTACTGCAACGGGCTGCGAAGTTCTCAGTAAGAATATCCCGAGCCAAGCAGATGATGTCGAAGCCTGGATGCAATCACTTCGCTAATACTTTTCCAAAACTAGAGATAGTTCCCGATTGCAGCAGCGCCAATGCCCAGAACTAAGGTGAGTGCTAAATAGAGATAGGCCTTACCTTTATGGTGCTTTTTTATCAGGTGATGGGCTTCAACGGCAAAGGTTGACCAGGTGGTAAATGATCCTGCAAAACCAGTGCCGAGTATGTATCCAACACTGTGGCTTTGATGCACAGTAAGCCCCAGCACGAATGAACCGACGGTATTAATTGCCAGAGTCTCAATCGGAATGAGTGAGCGGTGATACTTCTTAACTTGCTGATCAACCAAATAACGAGTTGGGGCCCCAACTCCTGCGCCGAGGGCAATGAGAAGCTCTGGATTCATTTCACTAGTTTCCGTTCAAGAAGTTCGTGGGTGATGAATACCAAAATGTAGGTGCCTAGAAGTGATGCAACTGCGTAGGTAATAGCGACACTTTCACTTCCTCTTTCGAAATATTGATCCATCTTTAAAGCAAAGGCCGAGTAAGTGGTAAAGCCTCCACAGAATCCGGCACCAAGTGCTGGACGCCACCACCATTTCGCCGATTTGTGATGGCGCGAGTAAAGCAAAACGGCAACGAGTATTACTGAACCGATGTAATTAACGAGGAGTGTTCCCCAGGGAAAACCCTTCTCAGAGAAGAGAAGTGAGACTGCCCACCGCGAAAGCGAACCAGCTATGCCGCCTAACGAGACGACAATGACATTCCTCAGTTTTGTCCCACTTTTTTCACTGATCGATTTAATACCCCAGAGACGAACGAGATAATTAATGCGGCAAATAGCGCCGACCAGAAATTATTGATAGTGAGTGCACTCGACCAGCGGGCGGTGAGCTCAAGCATAGCGGCATTGATAACGACCACGAAGAGGCCGAGTGAGAGAAGTACGGCTGGAAGTGTAAGCACTTTCAGTAGTGAACCAATCGTCACATTGATAAGAGAGAAGACGAGTGCGACCCAAAAGTAACTCCATGCACCACCGTGAACTTTGATTCCCGGGACTAATCCAGTTGCCGCCCAGACAGCAAGGGCACTTACAGACCAGCGTAGAAGCAGTTTCATACCTAAAAGGGTACTAGATCAAACTCAATAAGAGTTTGATCTGAGCAACGAGCCAAACTCAATAAGAGTTTGATCTGAGTTTTAGAGGATGCCCTCGCGCTTGCGGATCTTGCTTCCGAGCCAACGGAGCGGATCATATTTCTCATCGACTACGCGCTCCTTCATAGGAATGATCGCGTTATCTGTGATGCGAATATGTTCTGGGCAGACCTCAGTACAACACTTGGTGATGTTACACATTCCCAGACCATGCTCTTCTTGAGCGGTCTTCTTACGATTGCGTAAGGTATCAAGTGGGTGCATATCGAGCTCTGCGATACGAATAAAGAAGCGTGGACCAGCAAAGGACTTCTTATTCTCTTCGTGGTCGCGAATTACGTGACAGGTATCTTGACAGAGGAAGCACTCAATGCATTTACGGAACTCTTGTGATCGCTCTACATCGATCTGCTGCATGCGTGGCTCACCTGGCTTCACGCCTTCCGGCATTGAGACCGTTGGAATCTCCATCGCTTTCTTGTAATTGAAAGAGACATCTGTAACGAGATCTTTGATGACCGGGAAGGCACGAAGTGGAGTAATGGTGATGACTTCATCTTCTGGATATGAAGCTACCTGAGTCATACATGCAAGGCGTGGCTTGCCGTTGATCTCCATCGAACAAGATCCACATTTTCCGGCTTTGCAGTTCCAGCGAACTGCCAAGTCACCCATCTGTGTCGCTTGAACGCGATGAATAATGTCGAGAACAACTTCTCCGTGATTTGCCTCTACGGTCACATCCTGGAGTCCGCCGGTCTTGTCATCTCCGCGCCAGATGCGTAATTTCAGAGTGCGTGTCATTAGTTGGAACCGCCTTTCGCAATTTCTGCCGGAGTCATGTACTTCTCAAGCTCATGGATATCAAAGAGATCAAAGAGTTCTTTGGGAAGGACCGGGAGTGGCTGAGCCTTAATGGATACTTGCTCGCCATCAAAGCTTGAGATGTGGTTGACCTGACGCCACGTTGAATTCATACCTGGGAAATCATCGCGAGTATGTCCGCCACGCGACTCTTCGCGAAGCAACGCTGACTTTGCGGTGCTCTCAGCTACGAGCAACATATTGTCTAAATCGAAGGCTAGGTGGAAGCCTGGGTTGAACTTTCGATCACCCGTGACAGATATATTCGCACTGCGCTTGCGGATATCGGCGATCTTTACAATCGCTTCCTTTAACTCTTCGCCAGTGCGAATGATTCCTACCAAGTTATGTGTGATTTCCTGGAGCTCCTGATGAAGCGAGTAGGCGTTCTCCCCGCCAGTGCGGGCAAATGGTGCCTCGATGCGAGCTGCTGCCTTTGAAATTGTTGCATCACTCACCGGATTGGCGCCGTGTGACTTCACATATTCGACTGCGCCCATCCCAGCTCTACGGCCAAAGACCAAGAGGTCGGTGAGTGAGTTACCGCCTAAACGGTTTGATCCATGCATACCGCCGGCGACTTCGCCCGCTGCAAAGAGACCGTCAACGCCAACTGCTGCTGCTGTATCAGGTTCTACCTCTACCCCACCCATTACATAGTGACAGGTTGGTCCAACTTCCATCGCCTCTTTTGTAATATCAACGCCAGCAAGTTCATAGAACTGATGCCACATGGATGGAAGGCGCTTCTTAATTATTTCGGCAGAGAGACGCTTTGATACATCAAGGAATACTCCACCGTGTTCGGTGCCACGGCCTGCTTTAACTTCGCTATTAATAGCACGCGCGACTTCATCACGAGGTAACAATTCTGGTGGACGACGGTTGTTGTCCTGATCTACATACCAACGATCTGCTTCTTCTTCGTTATCAGCATACTTATCTTTAAATACATCTGGAATGTACTTAAACATAAAGCGTTCTCCGAGTGAGTTGGTGAGAATTCCACCTTCACCACGAACAGATTCTGTAACAAGAATTCCCTTTACTGAAAGCGGCCAGACCATGCCAGTTGGGTGGAATTGCAAGAACTCCATATCAACTAAATTTGCACCGGCTTTAAGAGCGAGCGCATGGCCATCGCCAGTGCCCTCCCATGAGTTAGAAGTAATTTTAAAGGTCTTGCCAACGCCACCGGTCGCGATGACTACGGCAGGTGCTTCAAAGAGAATCTCTTCGCCACTTTCACGGCGGTAACCATATGCACCGGCAACTTTGCCATTCTCTTTGAGAATTTCAGTGATTGTTACTTCAGCAAATACTTTGAGGTTCTTCTCGGCATCGCCGGTCTCGCGTAGATCCTTCTGTTGCAATGCGACGATACGTTGCTGCATCGTGCGTATGAGTTCTAAGCCGGTACGGTCACCAACGTGAGCCAGGCGTGGATATTCATGACCGCCGAAGTTGCGTTGTGAAATCTTGCCCTCTTTGGTGCGGTCAAAGAGCGCACCCCACATCTCAAGCTCCCAAATACGGTCTGGGGCTTCTTTGGCATGGAGTTCTGCCATCCGGAAATGATTAAGGAACTTGCCGCCACGCATTGTGTCGCGGAAGTGAACCATCCAGTTGTCATTGTCGTTGACGTTACCCATAGATGCAGCAGCGCCACCTTCAGCCATCACGGTATGTGCTTTACCAAATAATGACTTACATACGATTGCAACTGAGAGTCCAGCATCTCGTGCCTCTACTGCCGCACGAAGACCCGCTCCACCAGCACCAATGACTACGACGTCATAGGAATATTTTTCAAGATTAGCCATGATTTACTGAGCCCCCGACTTAGAAGAAATACCAGTTAGTGATCGCGTGGGTCGCGACTTCGCGTACGTAAACATCTGCGAGTGCAACACCGATAAGTGATACCCAAGCAAAGTTCTGGTGATAATGATTGAGCTTCGAAACAAGTGTCCACGCCTTATAGCGAATTGGATGTTTCGAGAAGTTACGAAGTCGTCCGCCGACTGTGTGGCGACAGGTATGGCACGAGAGTGAGTAGAACCAGAGGAATGTTGCGTTAGCGAGCAACACTAGGGTTCCCACTGACATATGACCCCACTGCTTTTCAGAGTTTCTAAATGCCAAGATCGCGTCAGTTGTGAGCAGCACGTTGAATACAAGTCCCGCATAGAAGAAGTAGCGGTGCATATTTTGCATAATAAGAGGTGCGCGAGTCTCGCCTGTGTACTTAGCGTGAGGTTCAGCCACAGCACATGCTGGTGGTGACATCCAGAATGAGCGGTAGTAAGCCTTGCGGTAGTAGTAACAGGTCATTCTGAAGCCGAGTGGGAAGATCAAAATGAAGAGTGCTGGTGAAAAAGTCATGCCCCATACGTGGAAGATTGGGAAGAGGTGCCCAAGAAGTGATGAGCCTGGAACGCAGGCATCAGAGAGACACGGTGAGTAGAACGGTGAGATCAACGGTTCTGCAAAATAATTTGCATTTTCAAATGCGCGAAGTGTTGCGTAGAAGATAAATGCGATGAGTACCGAGAAGGTGATGAGTGGTTGGAGCCACCATTTATCAGTGCGCAGCGTGCGCTCGGTTATCTTTGCTCGACCTTGAGAAAATACGCCTGTAGCCATAAGGAGAAGTCTGCTCCCCTTATCAAGGGTTCGCCAGATACGAGTAAGCGCAGGGACTGTGAAGTCAGCCACCTGCGCTTATCTACGGTTAATACTGGTGCTAGTTAAAACTGGCGGAGGACGTGGGATTTGAACCCACGAAGGTTTCCCTTGCCGGTTTTCAAGACCGGTGCACTCGGCCGCTATGCGAGTCCTCCGTGGGCAAACTTACCGTTTGGAGTGGCATCCCTCAAAATCGAGGAGCAGATAGGGCCTTACTCAGGAAGTGCGATCAACTCTTCAATTACCCGAGCGACCGAATCAGTGTGATGTGGCTCGGCAACAAATTTTGCATATTTAATTCCATCGCGGTGTCCATCGCCCATCGCCCAGGAACGGCCGGCCCATTCAAGCATCGAAAAGTCATTTGGGTTATCGCCAAAACTCACACAATCTTCGGCTTGAAGACCAAGTCGCCCTGCAATCTTTGCAAGGGTCTCCCCTTTGCTCACACCCAGCGCTGAAATCTCAAGTAGTGACTCAGTTGGATTCGAATGAGTGATTGTTGCTAGATGCCCAGCTTCGCGTTGCGCGATAACGAGCATCTCGTCGGAGCTCATATCGTAATTACTGCAGCGAGCCAGCATCTTGAAGGCTGGCTTCACCATCCGTTCTTCAATTTTAGAGATAGGTTGCATATCAACACCGATATCCCATCGAGGGACGTAGGTAACTTCATGATGGAACTCATCGCCATACTCAATTGCGAAGGAGATATTTGGAATATGTTCGCGCAAGATTCTTGCCAGTTCCAACTGATTCTCAATAGGGATACCCCATTCATCGAGAATCTCTTCGTTCACAAAGTCGTAGAGAAGTGCACCATTCGCGCAGATTGAATTCCCGAATCCAAATGCCTCTTTGATTTCGGGCATCCATCGCGGTGGTCGTCCAGTAACGAAATAGATATGAATACCTAGATCATCTGCTGCCTTGAAGGCATCGATAGTTCTCTGGCGAATCTGACTATTGTCATAGCCTTCACCATGGACAACGATGGTTCCGTCGAGATCTGTTGCAATAAGTTTCGGACGCTTGCCCGGAATGCTCACGCTGATGGCAACAATCTATCGACGCCTAAGAATGGTTGAAGTGCCGCTGGGACATTTACTGAACCATCTTCATTCTGATGATTCTCAAGAATCGCAACGATCATCCGTGGAATGGCAACAAGTGTTCCGTTGAGAGTGGCAACAGACTTCGTGCCGGACTCTTCGCGATATCGAATATTGAGTCTGCGCGCTTGGAACTCAGTGCAATTAGAAGTAGAAGTCACCTCACGGTAAGCATTTTGAGTTGGAATCCAAGCCTCAATATCGAATTTACGAATTGCAGAAGCACCAAGATCCCCGGATGCAACATCTATTACGCGATAAGGAATTTCCATTGCATTCATAAAATCTTTTTCCCACTGCAATAGGCGAAGGTGTTCGGCCTTTGCATCTTCTGGCTTACAGAAGGTAAACATCTCTACCTTGTCGAACTGGTGGACGCGAATAATTCCTCTCGTATCTTTGCCATACGTACCAGCCTCACGACGGAAACATGATGAATATCCGGCATAGCGAAGTGGAAGTTGATCGACAATCTCATCCATGTGATACGCAGCTAATGGGACTTCTGATGTCCCTACTAAATAGAAATCATCTTCTTCGAGATGGAATACGTTTTCTGCAGCTTGTCCTAAGAAACCGGTACCTTCCATGGCTGGTGGCTTTACTAAGACCGGTGGAATCACTGGCGTAAAGCCAGCTTTTGTCGCTGATGAAATTGCATAATTTACGAGGGCAAATTCTAGAAGCGCACCCATGCCGGTGAGGTAATAAAAGCGGGAGCCAGAGACCTTTGCGCCGCGTTCAGTATCGATTGCTTTGAGAATCTTTCCGATCTCAACGTGATCCTTGGGTTCAAATCCTGCCGCCGCAAAATCACGTGGAGTGCCAACATGTTCGATGATCGTGAAATCTTCTTCACCGCCCACAGGTGCCTCTGGATCAATGAGGTTGTGAATCTGCAAGAGAATAGCTTGAGATTTTTCAGCTAACTCAGAAGCCTTCGCTTCTGCTGCCTTAACTTGTGCAGATAACTCTTTAGCTTTTTCAAGAAGTGGGGCTTTCTCATCACCTTTGGCAGCGCCTACACTTTTGGAGAGAATATTTTGTTCGGCGCGAAGCGCTTCAAATGCGGTGAGTGCGGCTCGTCGCGCATCATCAGCAGCGATCACTTGATCGATTAAGTCAGGGTTCTCACCACGGACCTTTTGAGAGGTGCGTGCCACTTCTGGATTTTCGCGAATAACTTTGAGATCGATCACGGTATAACTCTACCTAACTCTCGGATATGAGCCGAGGAAGCGAATATCTTCACAAATTTCTCGAAGGCCCTTTACTGCTGCTTCAACAGGTGCATCGTTGATATGTCCTTCGACATCCATGATGAAGTGGTAGTGGCCAAGTTCGCGTCCAGTTGGACGACTCTGAATAAAAGTGAGGTTGACGTTGTTCTTTGCAAACTCGGTAAGAATTTCAAGTAACGCTCCTGCATGATCAATATCAATGTAAGCAACCAAGGAGGTCCGATCATTTCCGGTCGCCGCAGGGAGTTCTCCAGGAAGCTCTGCCACGATGAAGCGTGTAACCGCTCCTTGGTTCTCACCAATATCTTCTGCAACGACGATCCGACCGTATTTCTCTGCAGCCCACTTCGCTGCAATTGCGGCATCGTAAGCACCATCGGCAAGACCCTTTGCAGCAGCAGCTGTTGAGGGAGTTTCAATCATCTCTGCTCCCGGCACTTCGCGAGCGATATACGTGCGACATTGCGACTCTGCATGGGGGTGCGTCGCGATGCGAGTGATGGGTTTACCAACGTGATCGGGCATAACCATGAGTGCAAAGGAGACTGGAAGAGTTGTTTCGGCGGTAATCACCAGCGGGGTACCCATAGCCAACTCATCGAGAGTGCGGGCTACAACACCTTCAACAGAATTCTCAATCGGTACGAGCGCCTTGAGGACTTCGCCGGTACGGACAGCCTCCAGTGCGGCGGTCACATTCGCATAAGGAACCAGCACATCATCAGGGGTTGTGATCTGGCGAAGCGACGCCTCTGTAAATGTACCTTCAGGCCCAAGATAGGCATATCTGGTTGAAAGACGGGTCACAGCCCAAGGGTAACTTGTTAGGCTCTAGGCTGGTAATCAACCCAATGATGGCGTACGTGCAATACAAGATCGTTCAAGAGATAAAAGAGATGCGAAAGGGGTAGTGATGTCTCGTTCATTTCGAGTTCTTGCTGTCACTGATCGCGGTCTGGTGCGGGAGGGAAATGAAGATGCCGCACTCGTCTCACCTCAGTTAATTGCAGTTGCCGATGGCATGGGTGGCCATGCTGCGGGCGAGGTCGCATCAAAGATCGCAATAACCGCGTTAGCCTCACTTGGCAAAGTTCTCGATGATGGCAATATCGATGACGAATCTCGTGAGGACTTACTGCTCAATATTTGTTACTCGATTGATCAAGAAATTTTAGATCAGAGTTCAGCCAATCCATCGCTCAGTGGAATGGGCACAACACTTACCGCTTTACACCTCACCGAGCGCACCATCGAATTACTTCATGTCGGTGACTCGCGTGCATATCGTTGGAGCGGAAAGAAACTTTCACAAATCAGTGTTGACCACACAGTTATGCAAGAGCTCATCGATCAAGGACGCCTTACCCCCGAAGAAGTGCATGATCACCCACAACGCTCACTCTTAACTCAAGCGCTCATGGGTGATTCAGGAATAGATCCAGTTCTGGTAGCACTTGATGCGAAGAACGGTGATAAATATTTACTCTGCAGCGATGGTTTGACTTCAGTCCTCTCTGATTACGAGATTGAGCAGATTATTAAGAAAAGCCCAGAATCCGAGTTAATTTCACAATTAATTGAGGCGACAAAATCTAAAGGTGCCCCAGATAACATCACAATTCTTTGGGCAGAGATTGTCGAAGAGACGTTAACTCATGTCGAATTAATCGGGGCGGCAAATGAGTAAAGTCTTAGGGGCGCGCTACACGGTCGGGGCGATGATCGGCACTGGTGGAATGGCTGATGTCTATGCTGCGCATGATCAACGTTTGAATCGCGATGTAGCCATAAAGATTTTACGCAGCGACCTTGCTCGAGATCCAGCTTTTGTTGCACGCTTTCGAAAAGAGGCGCTTGCCGCTGCCGGATTAAATCATCCAGGAATCGTTGCTGTTTATGATTCAGGCGAAGACGGTACTGATTCTTATATCGTGATGGAGCTTGTTCATGGCCACACCCTGCGCGAAATACTTCAACAAGGATTGATTACATCCGAGACCGCATTAAAATTCACTGCAGGAATCTTGGATGCACTTGAATACTCACACTCAAAGGGAATCGTTCATCGCGATATAAAACCTGGAAATATTATGATCACTGATTCCGGTGAAATTAAAGTGATGGATTTTGGTATTGCCCGCGCCCTAGCTGATATTGGTGCAACGATGACCGACACATGGAATGTTGTCGGTACGGCGCAATATCTCTCACCCGAGCAAGCAACTGGTGAGAGTGCTGATGCCCGAAGTGATATCTACTCGGTGGGTTGTGTTCTCTATGAAATGCTCGCCGGTGAGCCACCATTCACTGGGGATACCCCAGTTTCAATCGCATTTCAGCATGTCTCAGGCTCGTTAACTCCATTAATTGAGCGGGCTCCAACTGTGGATCCAAACCTTGGAACGATCTGTTCTGTAGCGCTTTCAAAGGACCCTGCCCATCGCTATCAGAGCGCGCATGCGATGCTGGCGGATCTGAAGCGTGCGATGAAGGGCGAACCAGTTACCACGAAAATCAAGCGGATCAAGCCTCGTAACAACAAGGTTATTCTCTCGATAATTGGAGTTGTTCTTGCACTCGCGGCTACTGGAATCTTTGCCGTCACTAAAAATAGTACTTCAATGATTCAAGTGCCGAGTGTTGTAGGCCTTACTCAAGATCAGGCAAAGGCGTTACTCCATAACTTCACAGTCAACGTGAGCCAGGGTCCGGATGCGCGGATACCTGTTGGTCGCATTGCAAGCCAGTTGCCGCTTGCGGCTTCGCGAGTTGCCGCAGGCTCATCGATCTCAATCGTGCTCTCATCCGGACCAGGTGAAACAGCGGTGCCTGTTGATCTCATTGGAAAAACTCTTGCCGATGCACGAAATTCACTTTTGGCAGCTGGTTTATCAGTTACTCAAATTCTTCCGGTTGATTCAAATCAAAGCCCAGGAACGGTTTTGAAAGTTACTCCCACTCCGGGGAGCCCATTGCCTGCAGGAAGTGGTGTTGTGCTACAGATTGCTAGCGGTAGCGCGACGGTGCCACTTCTCACTTCAGTTACCGAGATTGAAGCACAAACAATTCTTACCCAAGCTGGATTCCTCTACAAAATTATTTATGCGTACGACCCAACGCAATCTATCGGCACAGTCTTGGCACAAGCTCCAACATCAGGTGCTTCGCAGCCGATTGGTTCTTCAGTCACAATTACTATTAATAAACAGAGTTAGGCCTTTTCAACAACAGGACTCAGCCCTTCTGACCTCTCTCGTGCTGTTGTGTCACCACATACAACCAACCAATTACCGAGCATCTTGTGTCCATGTTCGGTGAGAACAGATTCAGGGTGGAATTGCACACCAGAGATGGGAAGTGAGTTATGTTGAATCGACATCACAACACCCATATCTGTGGTGCTCGTAACTTCTAAAGTATTTGGCAATGTCTCTGGTTCGATGGCAAGTGAGTGATATCTGGTGACAGTGAGAGGTGATGGGATATCAACCAAGATTCCGTGATTATTGTGGTGAATGACGGATGTTTTTCCGTGAAGTAATTCGGGTGCACGGGAAACCGTTGCACCAAAGGCGGTCGCGATCGCTTGATGCCCAAGACAGACACCAAAGAGTGGAATCTTCTCCGCCGCGCAAAATTTCACCATCTCGATTGAGATTCCCGCTGCTTCAGGGGTTCCCGGTCCTGGTGAGATTAAAACGCCATCAAACTCTCTCGCCCGATCAACTGTGATCTCATCGTTGCGAACGACTTCGCACTCTGCCCCGAGCTGCCCAAGGTACTGAACCAAGTTGTAGACAAAAGAGTCGTAATTATCGACGACAAGGATCTTCCGCTTTTGAGCTGGTGGGGTCGCTGGCACCCGCTAATTCTTGCCTAAGTTGTAGTAACCTTGCGCCATGCCTAAATCCAAGGTCCGCAAAAAGGTCAAAGAGCAGCATCACCACGAACAGATCGTGGAGCAACAAGAGCACTCCAACCTTCTCAAAGAGTCTCCAGCCTGGCTTGCGCCAACGATGGTCGGAGCCTTCCTCACGGGTCTCATCTGGATCGTCATCTTTTACGTCTCAAACCAGAGTTACCCAATTCCACATCTTGGCACTTGGAATATGGTCGTTGGTTTCGGCTTTATCGGAGCAGGCTTCACCCTCGCTACGCGCTGGCATTAACGCCTAGCGGACTCCTAGCGAACTCTTAACGCTTATGCGGTAGTAACCGCAGGGTTTACCCTCTGAATTACATCCTTGTAACTCCTCCACACCTGTTGATATCTCTGTGGATCTAGCCATCTCTTTTTCAGGGCTCCAACTAGGCTGGTTCTCAGGAAACACCCAGCCAAGGGGAGCACTCTTCAGGGGAGGTGAAAACAATGACAATTCTTCAGAGCAATCCCCAGACTTCTCGACCAAGTAAGGCAGGTGCGTCCACGATGGCAACAACAGGCACTCAAAGTACACAACGCATTCTTGTCGTTGATGATGAGTCAAGCATTTCAGAACTTATTGCCACCAGTCTTAAATTTGTCGGCTTTGAAGTTCGCACTGCAGCCTCTGGTTCACAGGCGCTGCGCGTCGCTGAGGAATTTAAGCCTCATGCGCTCATCCTTGATGTGATGCTGCCAGATCAAAATGGTTTCGATGTCTGTCGTCAACTTCGCCAAGATGGCCACTCTGTTGGTGTTCTCTTCCTGACAGCTAAAGATACCGTCGAAGACAAGATCGCAGGTCTCACAATCGGTGGTGATGATTACGTCACAAAACCTTTTAGTCTTGAAGAGCTTGTCGCTCGCCTTCGCGCACTGCTTCGTCGCATCGGTGTTACAGAGTCGGAACTCGACGATGAGAAAGTTCGTTTTGCAGATCTAGAACTTGATGAAGCCACACACGAGGTTCGTCGCGCAGGACATCTCGTTGATCTCTCCCCTACTGAGTTCACACTCCTTCGCTACCTCATGATTAATGCTGATCGAGTTGTTAGCAAATCACAAATTTTGGATCATGTCTGGCAATATGACTTCCGAGGTGATGCAGGAATCGTTGAAACCTACGTCTCTTACCTTCGCAAAAAGATCGATATTTATGAGCCGGCACTTATCCATACCGTCCGCGGTGTCGGATACCGTATGCGAATGCCTGCAGTAAAGTAACTCTTCTATGCGGATATCCCATTGGACCCATTGGAGTCTGCGTAACCGCTTACTCGCATCAGTCCTTCTTGTTTCGGCGATGGGTATAGCCGCATCCGATTTTGGTGCAATCCAATCCCTTCGTAACTTCTTGGTCAATCAGCTTGATTCACAGCTCGTCACGATTTCGCATGCAACTCAAATGCAATTAGATCGTGCAGGTATCGAAGCACAACAGATCCAACAAAAAAATGATGATATGCAATTTCGTCCCATCAGACCGCTTCGTGGAGTCCCAACCACTACTTCGGTAACGCTCGTTGACTCATCGGGAGTTCTTCTCGGCCAGCTCGGTGGAGATCTATCTGGTGGCGGCACAACTGCGGTTTTCAAGGGTTTTACGACGGAAAAAGTTGCGGCGACAAACGGGAAGCCCTTCACCTACAAAGGGGGGAATGAGACTCACTATCGAGTCATTGCCTCAGTGCTTCCATCTCAACTTGGTTCTGTAATTGTCTCTTCCTCATTAGAGAGTGTGAATCGAACTCTTAAAGAGCTTGCACTCCTCTTCTTTTTGATTTCTTTGATCGTTCTCGCGCTGATTGGTTTTATTGGTCGCGCATTCATCCGTATCAGTCTTAAACCGCTCAGTGAAGTTGAGGTGACCGCTGCGGCGATTGCAGAAGGTGATCTTTCTGCTCGTCTGCCAGAGAGTAAGCCAACGACCGAAGTTGGAAAGCTGACGACCTCACTCAACCGAATGTTGGGGCGAATCGAAGAATCCTTTGCTCTGCGGGTTGAATCTGAATCAAAGCTAAGACGCTTCGTTGCAGATGCTTCACATGAACTACGAACACCCCTCACAGCAATCCGCGGATTCGCTGAATTGCACCGACAAGGCGCTGTGAGTGGAGAAGAGAAAACCAAGGAACTCATTGGACGTATCGAAAAGGAATCGATTCGCATGGGTTCACTTGTTGAAGATCTCTTGCTTCTTGCACGAATGGATCAGACGCCTGAATGGGCGAAGGATCCTGTAGATGTGGATCTGCTTATTCAGGAGGTAGTTGCATCGGCTCGAGCAGCGGGACCAGATCACCCAATCACGCTCGATCTTCCAGCGGGCGATAATTTTGTACTTGGCGATTCGGTGCGAATTCATCAAGCGGTCGCAAATCTCTTGGCAAATGCGCGGACTCATACGCCAACCGGCACACCGATCTCTATCTCGGTAAATCAGTTAGAGCATGAACTCTCAATTACTGTCGCAGATAAAGGTCCCGGCCTTTCGCAAGCCGATCAAGAGAAAATTTTTGAACGCTTCTATCGCGCCGATAGCTCACGTGCCCGCACCAAGGGTGAGGGATCTGGATTGGGTCTATCGATTGTCGATGCCGTTATGAAAGCTCATAATGGATCCGTTACTGTGAAATCGGAGTTAGGTCAGGGTTGCGAATTTACGCTTCACTTCCCACTCAACGCTTAATTATTAGGTAGCGGGTTAGCTTCCATATTGCGCAACAGTGCAATGCGCTCTTCAAGTGGTGGGTGGGTACTGAATAATTTGGAGACGCTCTTTCCGTCGAGTGGAGATTCAATCCAAATATGCGCCACAGCATTCGATTTCTGACGAACCACAGTTGTATCTGCCTGTAGCGCTTCGAGTGCTTTACGAAGTCCCGCTGGGTTTCGCGTAAATGCCACAGCTGTCGCATCAGCCAAGGATTCTCGTTTGCGAGAGATGGCCGATTTCAAGAGAACTGCCGCAATAGGTGCCAAAATTAATACGACGAGAGAAATGACCAATGCGATCGGGTTCTGATTCTCTTCTCGATCATCACGATCGTTCATTCCACCAAAGATCATCATCCGCATCAACATGTCACTTAAGATCGCAATTGCGCCAGCGGTTGTCGCTGCCACCGCAGAGACCAAGGTATCCCGATTGGCAACGTGCGACATCTCATGAGCAATAACGCCTTGCAGTTCATCACGATCCATTATTTGCAATATTCGCGTAGTGAATGCGATAACTGCATGTTCGGGATTTCGTCCTGTGGCAAAAGCATTCGGAGCGTTATCTTCAACGATTGCCACCTTGGGAAGCTTGAGGCCAGAGGCGAGGCAGACTTCTTCTATGAGATTGAAGAGAGCTGGATTATCGTCACGCTCAATAATGCGCGCCCCAGTCATTGTCATGACGAGCGAATCAGAGAAGTAATAAGAACCCCAGACAGATATCAATGCAAAGCCAACCGCGACGGGAACTATGAGTGTTGTTGATTTACCCATATATGTCATCGCTGCAAAGACAACAGCCCAGACAAGAGCGCCCATTCCAGCCAGAAGGCCAAAGGTTTTCCGTCGGTTTGCTGATTGAAGCTGGCGGAAATTAATCGCTGACGAACTCATACGTAAGAGTTAGAACTTTACGTGAGGGGCGTTGCGATCTGTTGGGTCTTCAACCTCGTAGAACGCACGCGCACTTACCTTTGCAACACCAGCGAAAATGCTTGATGGGAAGGTTTTAACAGCTTGATTTAGGCTACGAATAGTGTCGTTATAGAACTGGCGTGCGAAGGAGACTTTGTTTTCAGTCGTTGAGAGTTCTTCTTGAAGAGATAAGAAGTTAGCTGATGCTTTGAGATCTGGGTAGCTCTCCGCAACAGCAAGCAATCCACGAAGTGCCGTTGTGAGTTGACCATCAGCAGCTGCAACATCTGCAACGCCTGTCGCTGATGTCGCTTTGGCTCGAGCAGAGACCACGGCATCGAGGGTGCTCTTCTCGTGCGTGGCATAGCCCTTTACAGTCTCAACCAAATTGGGAATCAGATCTGCGCGACGCTTAAGTTGCACCTCGATCTGCGCGAATGCTTCATCGGCAGAGATATTGAGTCGTACAAGTTTGTTATAGCTGGTGATGAACCAGATGGCGAGTAAGACGATTACTGCAACAATGATGAGTGTGCTTTTCATACTTTTACTCTACGCCCTTTTTATCTCTCTTAGCTTTTCTAGTTTTCTAGTTTTCTAGTTTTTGTATGGAAGCTATTGGATTTTGGATTGGTGGAAGTTAAGCCATGATTTAGATGGCGTTGGTCCACGTTGTCCTTGGTATCTCGAACCGTAGAGCGCGGAGCCGTAAGGATGCTCTGCTGGAGATGAGAGTTTGATGAGACAAAGTTGACCGATCTTCATTCCAGGAAAGAGCTTGACTGGCAGGTTGGCGACATTAGAGAGTTCAAGGGTGATGTGTCCGCTGAAACCAGGATCGATAAACCCGGCGGTCGAGTGGGTGAGCAAGCCGAGGCGGCCAAGTGAAGACTTTCCTTCTAGCCGTCCAGCAATGTCATCTGGAAGGGTAATCACTTCATATGTGCTTGCGAGGACGAACTCACCTGGGTGGAGAATGAAGTGCTCATCTGGATCAACGGCGATTTCACGAGTGAGCTCAGATTGCTCAATTGATGGGTCGATTACAGAGTACTTGTGGTTTTCGAAGACTCGGAAGAAGCGATCGAGGCGGACATCAACGCTCGATGGCTGAATCATCGTCTCGGTAAATGGCTCAACCTTTACTCGGCCAAGCTCAACTTCAGAACGGATATCGCGGTCACTTAGTAGCACTCGCCGACCTTATAGCCTGGAATCCTCTTGCATAAGTTACTGACGAGTAGCATTATTGCGTCATGGGCCATTACATAGCGAACCTGCGTGACATTGAATTCTGCCTCTTCGACCTCCTTGGGCGCGAGCGCATACTTGGGAGCTCCTTGTATAGCGAGCTCGACCGCGAAACGGTGATGGGGATGCTCGAAGAGGTGAAGCGGATGGCTGAGAATGACCTCGCCGCCAGCTTTGTTGAAGGCGACCGTATTGGCACCACCTTCGATAAGAGCACTGGCTCAGTCACGCTCCCTGAAAGCTTCAAGAAGTCCTATCGCACCTTCATTGATAACGAGTGGTGGCGCATCGATGCCCCTGCCGAACTCGGCGGAACAGTTATTCCATTTTCCGTCCGTTGGGCGATCGCCGAGATGGTCCTTGGTTCGAATCCAGCAGTTCACCTCTATACAACAGGTGCTTCGATGGCGAATGTCGCATATCAATTAGGTACCGATGAACAGAAGAAGTGGGCGAAGTTCATTGTTGATCGCGAATGGGGCGCAACCATGGTGCTCACCGAGCCCGAGGCTGGCTCTGATGTCGGTGCCGGACGTAGCAAAGCTGTGAAACAAGAAGATGGCTCATGGCACCTCACTGGAACCAAGCGCTTCATCACATCTGGTGATTCTGATCTCCAGGAAAATATTTTGCACTATGTGCTCGCACGACCAGAAGGTGCCGGACCAGGAACGAAAGGTCTCTCACTCTTCCTTGTCCCTAAGTTCCACTTTGATAAAGAGAGTGGTGCGCCACTTGGACGAAATGGCGTCTATGTCAGCAATGTCGAACACAAGATGGGTCTTAACGTCTCTGCCACATGTGAATTAAGTATGGGTGAGAAAGAGCCATGTGTTGGTTACCTCTTGGGTGAAGTCCACAACGGAATCTTCCAGATGTTTAAGGTCATCGAATTTGCTCGCATGATGGTCGGAACAAAGGCAATTGCAACTCTCTCTACCGGCTACCAACAAGCACTTAAGTATGCGAAAGAGCGAGTGCAGGGTGGCGATATGAAGAATATGAATGACAAAGCTTCACCGCGCGTCACAATCATCAATCACCCTGATGTGCGTCGCTCTTTAATGGTGCAGAAGGCTTATTCAGAGGGTATGCGCGCGCTCGTTCTCTACACAGCCTCGATTCAGGATTCGGTGGCGCTCGCTAAAGCCGACGGGAAAGAGAGTGAAGACCTTGAGCGCCTCAATGATCTCTTGCTTCCTATTGTGAAGGGCTATGGCTCTGAGAAATCTTGGACACTCCTTGGTACTGAATCGCTTCAAACTTTTGGTGGCTCTGGATTCACCCAAGATTGGCCGCTCGAACAATATGTACGCGACGCCAAAATTGATACTTTGTATGAGGGAACTACTGCTATTCAAGGCCTTGATTTCTTCTTCCGAAAGATTGTGAAGGATGGCGGCCGCGCAATTGGTTTGCTCGCTCGCGAGATCGGGACATTTGCCGCGACCGGAGGAGACTTTGCCCACGAAAAGGAAGAGTTGGCTAGAGCCCTCGAAGTTGTGAATGCCATGATCGGCTCAATGGTTGGTTATGCAATGGAGTCTCAAGAAGATCCAGAGAAGATATATAAAACTGGGCTCAATTCCACTCGCGTACTCATGAGTGTCGGTGAAGTGATTATTGCGTGGCTCTTACTACGTCAAGCCGATATCGCTGCCGGCAAACTCCTCAAAGTAACCGGCAAAGATGAGGATTTTTATAACGGAAAGATTGCGAGCGCAAAGTTCTTTGTGCGCACCGTCCTTCCTCATCTGCGCTCTGAGTTAAAGATCATCGAATCTGAAGATGGCGCGATTATGAATCTGCCAGAGAGCGCTTTCTAACCAAAGGCCAGATTGATTGGGTAGGCTCACCGCCGTGTTGACCAAATATCGCGGTGAGATGCTCCTAGCGCTCGGCGCACTCTTCTTCTCCGCTAATGGGACTGTCTCTAAATGGGTTCTTGAATCAGGGATGCCAGCGTGGCGACTTACAGAAATAAGATCCACTGGTGCCTTTGTGATCATCTTTATTCTCACATTTATCAAGGGTGGTTTTCCGCTCAAAGCAAAGTTGAATGAAATCCCAAAATTAATTCTCTTTGGGGTCTTTGGATTTGCGGGTGTTCAAACTTTTTACTTCTACTCAATCGCTCGGTTACCAGTAAGCATTGCGCTGATCTTGGAATTCACCGCACCGCTTTGGATCGCCTTATGGTTGCGGTTTGTTCGAAAGCATGAGGTGAAGGCTTCGATGTGGATCGGCCTGGGCTTTGCCTTTATTGGTCTGATCTTCCTCGCGCAGGTCTGGAAGGGATTGACCCTCAATGGGCCTGGTGTTCTTGGGGCGTTGGCTAGCGCATTTGCCCTCACTGTCTACTTCTTGCAGTCAAAGGGAATGTCTCACAAACGAAGTTCTGGCGAGATTCTTACCTGGGGACTCGGAGTTACCGCTCTCTTCTATGCGATTCTCATGCCTTGGTGGAGCTATCCAACACATATCCTGACTAAGAAAATTGAGTTGCTCGGTCGCTTCCACGGTCACCACTTACCTGGTTGGCTCTTGGTCAGCTACATCATTCTCTTCGGTACTGTCGTTCCATACTCATGCGTGATGGCAGGCATTATTCGTACCACCGCCTCTACGGGAAGTGTGATCGGAATGTTAGAGCCGGTCCTAGCGGGGGCTTTTGCTTGGGTGCTCCTTGGTGAGCGCTTCAATCTCATCCAACTCATCGGTGCTGCAGTGGTACTCGTGGGTATTGCGATTGCCGATCGCGCATCCTCCTCGACCGAGTAAATTAACTCCCATGGAGACCTTCAAAGATCTACTCGATGCAAACCAGAGCTACGCCGCCTCATTTCAGGCTCACGGGCTGGGTGGTGAAGCGCGTAAAGGGTTAGCGATTGTCACGTGTATGGATTCACGTATCGATCCACTCCACATTGTTGGCATGGAGGCGGGTGATGCCAAGATTCTTCGAAATGCGGGTGCGCGCGTTACTGATGACGTGCTTCGTACCCTCGTTCTGGCAACACACTTACTCAATGTAAATCGAATACTTGTGATGCCACATACTGATTGTCGAATGGCTAGTGCAACCGAAGATGAAGTTCATGCTTTGATTCTTGAAAAATCTGGAGTTGATACTCGGGGTATCGAAATCAGAACTGTAAAAGATCAACAGGCGGCACTCGTCAAAGATATTCAGCGCATTGAGAGCTACCCATTATTGAAAACTGGAATCACCGTGATGGGCGCTATCTACGATGTAAAGAGCGGCAAACTCAATCCCCTTTAAAGATTACTTACTGCTTGCTTAATTAAAGCCGCCAGTAAAGGAATCTGAAGGACCGGCGCTCTGCTGTGGTGCAGGCGTAAAGCTTGCAGCCATGTCACTGAAGCGCGCGAAGTGAAGTTGAGATGCAACAGTTATGGTGCGTGTTGGACCATTACGATGCTTGGCAACAATGAGATCTGCCTCGCCTTGTCGCATCTGTGAGTCGTAGAGATCATCACGGTGCAAGAGGATGACAACGTCGGCATCTTGTTCAATAGAACCAGATTCACGAAGGTCAGAGAGCATGGGTTTCTTATCTGCACGTTGTTCAGGTCCACGGTTGAGCTGTGAGATCGCAATAACTGGTACCTCTAGCTCCTTTGCAAGGAGTTTGAGATTACGTGAGAACTCTGAGACCTCTTGCTGACGGTTCTCAACTTTCTTACCGGATGTCATCAATTGAAGGTAGTCGATGACGATCAATTTGAGATTGTGCTTCTGCTTCAACCGACGTGCCTTTGCACGGATCTCCATTAATGAGAGATTGGGTGAATCATCGATAAAGAGCGGTGCTTGGCTAATCTCACCCATACGTTTTGCGAGGCGTCCCCACTCCTCATCAGAGAGTGAGCCTGAACGGATGTTGTTAAGTCCAACTCTCGCCTCGGCGGAGAGCATACGCATTGTGATTTCAGAGCGTGACATTTCTAGAGAGAAGATCACAGAGGCATCGCCATTATGAATCGATGCATAGCGCGCGATATCTAATCCAAGTGTGGACTTACCAACAGCTGGACGTGCTGCAAGAACAACCATGTTGCCCGCATGAAGTCCACCAGTGAGTGCATCGAGATCTTTAAATCCGGTCTTTACACCGTGCTCGACCATTCCCTTTGAGAGCGCTTCAATCTCATCAAGTGCGGCAGGAAGAAGTTCGGATAGTTGTACATAATCTTCAGATGCATTGGTATCTGTTACTTGATAGACCTCTGCTTGTGCTTGGTTCACTGCATCTTCGATATCTCCCTCTTCGGAGTAACCGATCTGCACAATCTTCGTTCCGGCTTCAACGAGGCGACGCAAGATTGCACGATCTGCAACGATTCGTGCGTAGTAGCCAGCATTTGCAGCGGTAGGTACAGAGGAGATCAATGTGTGGAGATATGGCGCACCACCTGTGCGCGCAATATCGCCACGTTTCGTTAACTCGGCAGCGACAGTCACTGGATCGGCAGGATCACCGCGGCCATAGAGATCAAGAATTGCATCGTAGATAAGTTCGTGTGCAGGGCGATAGAAGTCGCGAGCTTTGATCACTTCAACAACATCGGCGATCGCATCTTTACTGAGAAGCATTCCGCCCAATACGCCCTGCTCTGCAATCAAATCTTGCGGAGGGTTTCGCTCAAACTCCACTGGGCGTGGGGCGCTGTTATTTGAAGGACGGGGGACCTCTGCCAAACTCATGGGGCAATCTTGGCCTGAGCCACTGACATTCCAAAGATTGAGCACGGCACGCTGTGTGTCCCACTGTGCACTAACCGCTTTTTCAGGTGGAAAAGGTGTGGGTAAGTTGGGGATATCTGTGGGTAACTCCTGGATATCGAGCCTAATTGAGCGTGAACGCCTGTGGGTAAAACTTTCTCGAACCGTCTCACTATGTGGGTCACCAGATAAAAAAACCCGCCTGGTGCAGAGACACGAGGCGGGTTCCAGTAATTCAGGTGGAGCTAATTAAGCAGCGACAACGCTCAATGTGACGTTTGCAGTAACTGCGCTATGAAGGCTGACCTTGATTGCGTGGCTACCAAGCTTCTTAATGTGGCCAACCGCCTTGATGCGGTGGCGATCGATATCGATACCCGCGGTGCTCTTGATGGCAGCGACGATATCTTTATCTGTTACAGATCCAAACATAGAACCCGTTGCGCCAACCTTTACCTTGACCACAATTTCGCTCTTTTCAAGAGCGGCTTTGATCTCAGCTGCGTGATCGCGATCGCGGATCTCGCGTGCGGTACGTGCGCGCTTGATTCCTTCGATCTGCTTCTCTCCACCTTGGCTCCACGCAATTGCGCGGCCGCGAGGCAAGAGGAGGTTGCGTGCGTAGCCATCTTTTACCGTGACAACGTCACCGGCATGGCCTAGTCCTGCTACTTCTTGAGTAAGGATGAGTTTCATAGTTATCTACCTATCCCTTATCGAGCTGTCGAGGTGTAAGGCAAGAGCGCCATTTCGCGGGAATTCTTGACCGCTGCAGCGATTGCACGTTGGTGTTCGGTGCAGGCACCGGTTACTCGACGAGCGCGGATTTTGCCGCGATCTGAGATGTACTTGCGAAGTGTTGCAATGTCCTTGTAGTCGATGTAGCTGACCTTTTCACGGCAGAAAGAACATGGCTTCTTCTTAAACTTCTTGAGCGCTGCAGCAGAAAGTTTTGGTGCAACTTTCTTTGGCTTCAGCGTCTTATTACTTCTTGCTCCCACTGTGGTGCTCCTTATTTGGATGCCTCGTTGTTAAACGAGAATGGTTATTTAAATGGATATTGAGGTACTAGAACGGAGGTTGATCATCTGCAGCTGTCGTTGCCCAACCGCCACCAACTGGTGAGGCTGACCAAGGATCATCTGATGATGAACTTTCAGGAGCGGTAGAAAATCCACCGGCACCTTTACCTGATGTCTTAGTGACTTTGGCGGTTGCGTTGCGAAGTGAAGGACCTACTTCATCAACCTCAACCTCAAAGACTGTGCGCTTTTCGCCTTCTTTAGTTTCGTAAGAGCGCTGCTTGAGTCGTCCAGAAACGATGACGCGCATTCCGCGAGTCAAAGATTCTGCAACATTCTCTGCAGCTTGACGCCAGATCTGGCATTGAAGGAAGAGGCTGTCGCCATCTTTCCATTCGTTTGTTGCCTTATCTAAATAACGTGGAGTTGATGCAACGGTGAACTTTGCGACTGCAGCACCAGATGGTGTGAATCGAAGCTCAGGATCGTTGACCAAGTTACCGATCATTGTGATGTTTGTGTCTCCAGCAGCCATTTTCTTCTCTTATCTCTACTTAACGGGCTTATTCAGGGCGGACGACTTTGGTACGAAGCACTGCTTCGTTCAAATTGAGTTGGCGATCAAGTTCTTTAATCGCTTCTGGTGCACAGTGCAGATCTGCAACAGCGTAGATGCCTTCTGACTTCTTGTTGATTTCGAAAGTCATACGACGACGGCCCCAAATATCGAGCTTGTCGACGGTGCCACCACTGTCTTTGATGATCTTGAGGTATGTCTCAAGACTCGGTGCGACTGTGCGTTCTTCTAATTCAGGATCGAGAATGACCATGATTTCATAATGACGCATGCGTTAACCCAACCTCCTCTGGACTAAAGCGGCCGCAGGATTTCTGCGGCAGGAGGGT
>CAILJM010000036.1 GCA_903834515.1 uncultured Actinomycetes bacterium | reverse complement strand
CGGGTGTAGCTCAATGGTAGAGCCCCAGCCTTCCAAGCTGGCCATGCCGGTTCGATCCCGGTCACCCGCTCCATTTTTAGCTCAATGATAAAGATGTGGCTTGACCCACTTCTTCGACGTAATAGGTGCCCGAAGCAATATATGGGGTAACCGATGTGGCAGCATCCACTAGCAATTGAAAATTCAATTTCAACGGCGTACTGCCTGCCGAGTTATCGATCAACATTCGTGCGTGCACATCTTGTTCAATTTGTGCGTTGTCTCCAGCACGAGCAATTGCGTTCGCTATTACATAGTCAGTTGTAAAGGATGGCGCTGTCCCGGAACCAACCTGCGCCACATTTGCGGTGTATATAAGTTGAATGCTCGGATTATTCGCCTGAGTGCCATGGATGAAAACCTCAACAGAATAAATTTTTCCAACTGCAAGATTTATGAACCCATGGGAAATCGTTGTTCCTCCGGGAGTTGAAGAAATATTCGGAAATTGAAGTGGGCCATAGGTAACTCTCGTCGAACCATTTATACCGGAGGCACCTGTTGCGCCAGTTGGTCCTTGAATTCCTTGAGCACCAGTTGCTCCAGCAGCACCAGTTGCTCCAGCAGGACCAGTTGCTCCAGCAGGACCAGTTGCTCCAGCAGGACCAGTCGCACCAGTAGCACCAGTAGCACCGACATCTCCTTGCAACCCTTGCAATCCTTGGGCACCTTGCAATCCTTGCAAACCTTGGGCACCTGTTAAGCCAGTGTCACCTCTCGCACCTGTTGCACCTGCTGGACCTGTTGCACCGACCGCTCCATTTGCTCCGGGCATACCGGTACCACCTGAAGGACCTGCCGGACCGGAAGGACCAGTTGCTCCCGTTAGACCAATTGCACCGGCTGGTCCTGCTGGACCTTTCTCACCTTGAGTACCTGGAATACCTTGCAAACCTTGTATACCTTGCAAACCTTGCGGCCCGGGAAGGCCTTGCGAACCAGCGCTGCCCGCTGTTGCTGAACCAATTTTCCCTTCACTGCCAGCTGCGCCCGCAGGGCCTGTGGCACCAATGAGTGAAACGGGCGAAGGCCACTTTCCTAAATTCTTCGGCCCGTAAAATTTAGATGCAGCAACATCTATATAGAAATCACCATCGATGCCGATCGCAGTTGATGGCGCACCTCTGCCACTCAGAATTGTGTTCGGTCGCGCAGCTACGACTCGGCCAGCCTTGTGAAAAGGGATAGCGGCATTCGCGTCTGGAGCCGGAATCCCAAGCCCAACGCCGACCCCAGAAAATAGGGTGAAAACAAGACAGGTATTAAAGAAGGAATATCTCTTCATGAACTTCGCCCCCTCTCGGGGCTTATTGAGGCGTTTAATTCCTCGTTAGAAATATTGTCGAACCGCCTAAAGTGGCCTGAAAGTGGGCTAACGCTCGTTCTGATGTGAACCCGCTCTCACTCGATTCCCAGTAACTCACATATCCATCACAGGCTCGTCCATGTCCTTTTGCAGGTTCGGACTGTTATCTACGTATATCAAGATGTGACGGCATCGAGATATAGGACTAAACCGAAACACTCAAAGCAGTTCACAAACGGATAGGACAAATATGAAAAAGACATCACTCGTCGCTGGTGCACTTGTTGCAGCAGTAACCGTTGGATCTTTTGGCGTAGCGCAAGCTTCAGTCTCAAAGAGTTCAAAATCAGTCTCAGTAGTAAAGCCTTCAATTGGTGGCGCCAATGCACTTGGCGTTAATCCGCTTAAGCCAATTCTTGATGGACTTGTCACCAAGCTCACCATCTCACAGGCACAAGAAGATGCAATCCTCGCAGCTGTCGCAGCAGCGAAGCCTGCAATCGGAAATGGCGTCAACGGAGGAATGGGAGTCGAAAACGATGGCCCACGCGGTGGCATGGGAATGATGAACCCTGCTAATCAAGCAGCCGAGAAGGCTCTTATTCTTTCAACGCTTGGCATCACCGATGCGACACTCCAAGCCGCTCAGACAGCCGGCACATCTCTTGCAACTCTCGCAGGTGTAAAGACTCAAGCACTCATTGATGCACTCGTTGCTCTTGAGAACAAGCAAATCGATGCATCTGTCACTTCTGGCCAGTTGACTGCCGCTCAAGCCACCACTCAAAAGGCTGGCACCGTTGCTCGCGTCACTGCACACGTTAACGCGACACCAGCTAAGCCTGGTCTTGGCGCAATGGGCAAGGGTCGTATGGGTGGACATGGCCGTGGACCTGCAGGAGCACCAGGTGCTCCAGGTGCTCCTGTCGCACCACCAACAAATGGCTAAGTAATCACTCATCACAAATGGCGATAACGCCTGATGAAACTGAGGCACTCACTCTTCTCCGGTGAGTGCCTCACTCATTTTCATCTTTTTTGTTAGAAGATATCCCTGTGAGAATTCATATCGGTAGCGATCATGCAGGGCTCGACTTTAAAGCGGTCATCATCAAGCACCTCGAATCACAAGGTCACGTTGTCGTAGACCATGGCCCACATACTCTTGATCCACTCGATGATTACCCAGTCTTCTGTATTCCGGCAGCCGTTGCTGTTGCTAACGAGCCTGGCTCACTTGGGATTGTCTTAGGCGGATCTGGCAACGGTGAGCAGATTGCGGCAAATAAAGTTAAGGGAATCCGCGCTGCACTCGCTTGGTCGATCGAGACTGCAAAGCTTGGTCGTGCGCACAATGATGCAAATGTGGTCGCTATCGGCGGCCGGATGCATACTCCAGAGTTCTGCTTGGAGATGGTTGATGCCTTTATCGCGGAGCCTTTCTCAGGCGATGAACGCCACAGTCGCCGAATCGCAATGGTCGGACGCTACGAGACTACCGGCTCAATTTAATTCTTGAAATACTTCATATCGGTGACGGTATGACCTTTACGGATTCCTTGACCCTCAAACTTTGAGATAGGACGCCATTGCGGACGCTCAATTACTCCACCTGTAAATAAACTGCACGCGGCGAATGTCCGTTGCATAGATTCGGCGTAGGCGAGCCAATCAGTTGCAATATGGATATATCCACCATCTTTTAACTTGGGATGGATCAACTCAAGGAATGACTCTTGCACGATACGTCTCTTGTGGTGTCGAACCTTTGGCCAAGGATCCGGGAAGTAGAGATGAATTGCATCGAGTGATTGATCAGGCAAACTATCGCGAGCAATGACGTGAACATCTTCTTCAATGATCTTGATATTAGTTGTGCCAGCTTTATCGCAGAGGTTCATGAGGGCACCGATGCCAGGCTTATGCACTTCAATGACGAGAAATCCCGTCGCCGGGAAATGCGCCGCTATCTGCGCCGTGGCTTCACCCATGCCGCTACCAATTTCCATGATGTGGGTAGCACTCATTGGAAAAATTATTCGCGGATCAATCACGCCTCTCGGCTCGATGCCAAAGTGTGGCCAGAGGCGGTCGTATGCCGCGTCCTGCGCAGGGGTGGCCCGATCACCGCGTAATCGGTAACTTCTATTTACGGGGCGCACCACTTCACTCACAGGGGTAGGTTACTGCCCTGCGAAAAGATTCACCGAGTTAAGGAGTCACTGTGCCTGGAGTCAACCTCACCCGCGCCGAAGCTGTCGAACGAGCCGCTCATCTTGCGATCGACACTTATCGAGTACATCTGGATGTAGCAAAGGGTCGCGAGATCTTTATTGCGCGCACCACTGTCACCTTTAACTGCACTACCCCTGGCTATTCAACATTTATTGACGTAGTGGCTAACCAGATTATTTCGGCAACTCTTAACGGCGCTCCAGTCGACACTTCAACATTTGATGGTGAGAGCCTCTTTCTCCACGGCCTTGCTACCGAGAACGAACTAACCGTTGAAGCGCTCATGCCTTACTCCAAGGTAGGCGAGGGTTTACAGCTATCCGTCGATCCAGTCGATGATGAGGCTTACCTCTACTCAATGGGTGAGACCGCGCATATTCGCAAGATGTACCCATGCTTTGATCAGCCCGATCTCAAGGCTATCTACTCGCTCACAGTCGATGCACCTGCACACTGGGAAGTCATCTCTAATAGTCCTGCCACATCAACCACGATCGATGGTGATATCAAGCGCGTTGAGTTTGCTCCAACTCCACGTATCTCGACCTACATCACGGCGATGGTTGCCGGCCCATATGCGCATGTACATGACGAATACCGCGGTAAGAAGGTAGTTCCTCTTGGCATGTATGCGCGTAAATCACTCGCAGAGTTCATGGACCCTGATGATGTCTTCTTAATTACCAAGCAAGGTTTTGCCTACTTCGAAGAAGTATTTGGAATCGAATATCCCTTTGAAAAGTATGACCAGATTGCTGTCGTGGATTACAACTGGGGCGCTATGGAGAACTCAGGTTGCGTCACCTTCCTCGAAGAGCTCCTCGTCTTCAGATCCAAGGTCACCGATCGCATGTTTGAACGACGTGCCCATGTAATCCTGCACGAGATGGCCCATATGTGGTTCGGAAACCTCGTGACGATGCAATGGTGGAATGACCTCTGGCTCAATGAATCATTCGCAGAGTGGTCATCCGCTCTCGCCCTAGCCGAGTGCACTCGTTTCAAAGAGTCGTGGACTGGTTTCAATATTGATTCCAAGAACTGGGCATACGACCAAGACCAACTCGTCACCACACACCCGATCATCACGGACCCATCCGATATAGAGACCGCTGCCGCTAACTTTGATGGCATCTCTTACGCAAAGGGTGCCTCTGTATTAGCTCAACTCGTACATTACTGCGGGCGTGAAAAGTTCCTCGAGGGCTTGCGTAATTACTTTAAGAAGCATGCATGGGGTAACACCACACTCGATGATCTTCTCAATGCACTCACCGAGTCAAGTGGCCGCGATCTTTCACCGTGGGTTGATACCTGGCTTCGCACTGCTGGAGTAAATACGCTCCGCCCGGAGATCACACTCGATGCGTCGGGTACCAAGTACGAATCGCTCAAAGTTTTGCAAGAGGCGCCTACCGTCCCTGCAGGTTCGAAAGAACTTCGTCCGCACCGTCTTTCTGTCGGACTCTTCGACGTACAAGGCGATCGGGTAGTTCGTCGCTCGACGACGGAAATTGATGTCGATGGTGCAAGCACAGAGGCAACGGCGCTCACGGGCCAGCCGGCCGCAGATATCGTTTTGATCAATGATCTCGATTTGTCATACGGAAAATGGCGCCTAGATGCTCGCTCAGTCGAGACACTGAAGAGTTACCTCGGCAAGATTGATGATTCACTTGCTCGCGCATTGTGGTGGTCTGCCGCTTGGGATATGACTCGTGATGCAGAGATTTCGACGACTGAGTGGATTGATATCGCTCTTTCAGGGTTAATCGGTGAAGATCACATCAGCTCTGTGAGTGGAGCTGGCATGAAGATCTCTCTGACCGTCGAGAGTTATGCCTCGCCAGCTCATCGCGCTGCACTCAAAGAGCGTGCCGCCGATGCGGTCTACGCAATTTTGGCGACCGAGAAGCCTGGCAGTGATAAGCAGTTACAGCTAGCCAAGATCTTTGGATCACTTGCATCAACTCCTGCACAGGTTGCTCAACTTCGTGCGATCTTCGATGGCTCTCTCACGGGGTTACTCCTCGATAACGATCTTCGTTGGTCACTCGGCACTTACCTTGCCGAGACCGGGAACTTTGATCAGGAAGAACTCCAGAAACTGCTCGATGCCGATAACACGATCCCTGGTAACGCTGCCTTCCAGAAGGCTCTCGCTGCACAGCCAACAATGGCTGCAAAGAAGAGCGCATGGGATGCGATCTACAAGGTTGAGACTGGCACTCAGATTCGCCAATCAAAGATGGCTGGATTCCAACGCCCAGCGCACCGCGAACTCTTGGCAGAATTCGTTGATCCATATTTCGATACTCTTCTCAAGACTTGGGATGAGCATGGCTTTGAGATGGCGGGATCAATCGTCGAATATATGTATCCGCGCTACATCATCACCGACGAAGTTCTTGCAAAGACTGACAATTGGCTTACGGCACATAAAGATGCGCCTGCTGCACTTGTTCGCTTTGTCAGTGAAAACCGTGATCACTTGGCACGCGCACTGCGCGCTCAAGCGAAGGATGCTTAAAAGTAGTTAATCAATTCTGCTGAGATCGCTCTTGCCACTCTTAGAGCGATCAGCAGAGGCGATCAAAACAATTACCGAGATGCCGGCGAATATCGCCACCGGTGTGATGAAGAAGTAGAGAAGTGTCTGAAAAGCGGTAAGCCCTGGACCAGGCAGTGCGCCATCCTCTTGAGCCGATACATGCAAAAGTGTTGAGAAGAGATGCGAGATCATGCGGTAATCCTATTACGGGGATTAGGCGGTCGCAGCACTGGCCCCGAACCCAGCGGCAACACCATATGGCTCAAGGTATGCGTGCCAACGTTCGTCGGATCGTCCAGTTCCAAGAATTCGCCAAGCGGCACCGGCAGGTTCGCGTGGTAGCGAGCGCAATTTCCAGCCGATCTCTTTCAACATCCGATCAGCCTTTTGATGATTGCACTTGTGACATGCCGCCACGACGTTCTCCCAATGATGTGCTCCGCCACGACTTCGTGGAATCACGTGATCGATCGATGTCGCTGGTGCACTGCAGTAGACACACTTGCCGCCATCGCGCGCAAAGACTGCGCGTCTTGATAACGGGATCGCATGACGATACGGAATCTTCACAAACTTGGTGAGACGAATGACTGCAGGCAGAGCCATCTCGCCACCTGAGTAATGCAAAATAATCTCAGAGTCTTCTACAACCGTGGCACGTTGATTCAAGACGAGGATAAGCGCTCGTCGATCCGAGACGACACCTAGAGGCTCATAGGTGGCGTTCAGAACTAGTGTCTGACTCACCGAACTATCTCCCTGCGAACTGGCCCATGTTTGGCTGACATGAGCTGGCGCACAACCAGTGCGCACTAGAGGAAATACTGCCCTACTCCCCTGCAAAATATCTGTATTTTCGGGATTTTAGATAGAGTCTTCACATCATGAAACTCAATATTCACCATTTCTACACCTGGTTTAGCGGGGCCCCGCTCCATATCCTCGCCATCCTCGTGGTCGCCATCTGCCTACAGATCATCGGCGGCCGGGCGATCACCCGTGCCATGAACCGGATCGCCAACGCCGACTTTGTCCCCGGCCCACAACGCACCGCTGCACGTCAGCGCGAACGGGCTCAGACAACCGGAACCATTCTTCGCTCGACCCTCAACGGTCTGATCTGGTTGGTCGCACTCTCGATGGTGCTCAGCGAATTCGGATTGAACCTCGGACCCGTCGTTGCATCAGCTGGTGTTATTGGTGTTGCCCTTGGACTTGGTGCCCAGACGATCGTTCGCGACATTCTGGCCGGTATCTTCATGTTGATCGAAGATCAATATGGTGTTGGCGATCTTGTTGAAGTACTTGATGTCAAAGGCATTGTTGAATCTGTCGGTCTTCGAATCACGACAGTACGCAGTGAAGATGGAACCCTTTGGTATCTACGTAATGGTGAGATCTTAAAGATTGGTAATAAATCTCAATCTAAGCGATAGGGAGTGAATCACCTTCAGTGGGGTCAGGTTGATTCACCATGAACTGCGCTGCGCCTTCCATATACTCCCAGAGTTGGGTCTTCAGTTCTGGCGCACACTCAATCTCATCAACAGCGCTCTTCATGCAACGCAGCCATGCATCTCGCGCTGCACTATCGATGTGAAATCCTGCATGGCGCATCCGAAGCCGTGGATGTCCACGAGTTTCCGAATACGTCGTTGGTCCACCCCAGTACTGTTCTAAAAACATCATCAAGCGTTCGCCTGCTCCATGCAAATCTGTTGGTGGATACATCGGACGCAAGATCGGATCGATTGCAACAAGTGCATAAAAATGTGAAGCCAAATCAGCGAAGACTTGATGTCCGCCGATCTTTTCGTAGAACGTCTGCTCGCTCACGCAGAAACCTGTGCTCTCTTGGTTGCCCGTTTGGATGGCTTACCTATCTGCAAAACAATATATGAGGCGCCGAGGCAGAGAATGCCTGCAATATAAAAAGCGAGGGCATAGTTGCCAAATTTTACGCGAAGGAGTGCTGCCCCTTCCGCGGCGATAGATCCACCGATCTGATGCGCTGCAAAGACCCAGCCATATACGACAGTTCCGCGGTTTGGTCCAAGCACATTACGGCATAGCACAATCGTCGGCGGGACGGTCGCTACCCAATCAAGGCCATAAAAGATAATAAATACCAAGGTAGATGCATGAAGTGATGAGAAGAGAATTGAAGGCAGCAAGAAGAGTGAGAGACCGCGCAAGAAGTAATAGAAGAAGAGAAGCTTGCGTGGATCAACGCGATCAGTGAGATACCCCGAGAAGATGGTTCCGACAACATCGAATACGCCAATCAGCGCGAGTAGGCTCGCGGCAGTAACTTCTGCCATGCCGTGATCATGGGATGCTGGTATGAAGTGTGTACCAACTAATCCACTGGTCGAAAGTCCGCAGACCAAAAATGAAAGTGTGAGATACCAAAAATCTCGCTTCTTCGATCCCTCGCGAAGTGCACTCAGCGCCTCGGCGGCTGCATTGCGCTTAACGAGAACTGGTGCGACCCAATCTGAAGGCGCACCGTAAGGAGTTGTTCCTTCAGCGACCGGACTCTCTTTAAGGAAGAGAAAGATCAACGGAACTAGTGCAAGTGATGCACAACCGACAGTGATGCCCACTGTCTTCCACCCGTGATGAGTGGCAAGTGATGAGAGCGTCGGCAGGAATATGAGTTGGCCAGTTGCAGATGCTGCGGTGAGCATCCCAATTACTAGCCCCTTCTTTGCTATGAACCAACGATTGGCGATATTCGCCGCAAAGACCAGAGCCATTGATCCAGTCCCGATGCCAACAACAACCCCCCACAAGAGCATGAGGTGCCACGGCCGAGTGATAAAAATCGTTGAGAGTGAACCGAGGCCCACGGTAGTGAGCGCTGACATCACAACGCGTCGCACGGTAAATCGCTCCATCAGCGCTGCTGCAAATGGCGCAGTGATACCAAAGAGAAGGACATTGATACTGATTGCTAATGAAATCGTTGCCCGCGACCATCCGAAGGCATCTTGAAGAGGAACGATCAAGACAGACGGTGCAGAGCGATAACCTGCGCTAGCTGCGAGGGTCAGGAATGTGACGCCAAAGGCGATCCACGCCGGGTGAATTTTGTGCTTCTTAGATGCCATCAGTCTCAGGCAACTCTTGGTGCTGAAGTAAATATTCACGTTCGACCTCGTTGAGACGACGAGATTTCTTCGTCACCATATCGACGCCAACTTGGACCGTCTTCACTCGCGCATGAAGACCCGCAGCACTCTTGAGTTCGTAATTCATCTCAAAGGATGCGCCGCCAACTTTTCCAACCCAGATCTCGCAATCGATATCGATTGCACCTTCGTAAATCGGGAGCAGGTAATCAACTTCTGCGCGGGCAACAACCATGTCAGAGAGCATTGGCTCAAGCCCAGCATTTGTACGAGAACGCCAGAGCATCTCTACACGGGCTTCTTGGACATATGTCAGATACTTGGCGTTATTGACGTGGCCAAATGCATCTTGGTCATCCCATCGCACATGCACCTTTGCTATATGTCGCATTAACGAGTGAGCTTTCGATAAGTGACACGATGTGGTCGCGCCGCTTCTGCTCCAAGCCGCTTGATCTTATTTTCTTCGTAGGACTCGAAGTTTCCTTCGAACCAGAACCATTGTGAGTCACCTTCGTAAGCCAAGATGTGCGTTGCGATGCGATCCAAGAACCAGCGATCGTGCGAGATCACCACAGCACAACCCGGGAACTCAAGGAGTGCATTTTCAAGTGAACCAAGAGTTTCAACGTCGAGGTCATTCGTTGGCTCATCGAGAAGTAAGAGGTTTCCGCCCTGCTTCAACGTGAGTGCAAGGTTGAGACGGTTACGTTCTCCACCAGAGAGAACTCCTGCTGGCTTCTGCTGATCTGGTCCTTTGAAACCAAAGGCTGAAACGTAGGCGCGCGAAGGCATCTCGACATTGCCGACCTTCATGAAGTCGAGCCCATCAGAGACAACTTCCCAGAGACTCTTATTGGGGTCGATACCGGCGCGGCTCTGATCTACATACGCGATCTTTACAGTTTCACCGATCTTTACATTGCCACTATCTGGCCCTTCGAGGCCAAGAATCGTCTTGAAGAGCGTTGTCTTACCAGCACCGTTCGGCCCGATAACTCCAACGATGCCGTTGCGTGGCAAGGTGAATGAGAGATCATCGATGAGTAGACGCTCGCCGAAGCCCTTCTTCAAATGTTCTACTTCGACAACAACGTTTCCAAGGCGTGGGCCAGGTGGAATCTGAATCTCTTCGAAATCCAACTTACGAGTCTTGTCAGCCTCGGCTGCCATCTCTTCATAACGGGCAAGACGAGCCTTCGACTTGGTCTGACGACCCTTTGAGTTCATACGAACCCATTCAAGTTCTTCGGCGAGACGCTTGGCGCGCTTCGCATCTTTCTGGCCCTCGATCTTCAAACGAGTTGCCTTAGTCTCAAGGTAGGTCGAGTAATTACCCTCGTATGGATAGGCGCGACCGCGGTCGAGTTCAAGAATCCACTCTGCGACGTTGTCCAAGAAGTAACGATCGTGCGTGATCGCGACGACAGTGCCTGGATATTTCGAGAGATGTTGTTCGAGCCAAAGTACTGATTCGGCATCCAAATGGTTAGTAGGTTCATCAAGCAGAAGTAGATCTGGTGCTTCGAGCAGAAGTTTGCAGAGCGCTACGCGACGCTTCTCGCCACCAGAGAGAACCTTTACATCTGCATCGCCAGGTGGGCAGCGAAGTGCATCCATCGCTTGTTCAAGTTGAGAATCAAGATCCCAAGCATTGCGATGATCGAGCTGCTCCTGCAAGGTACCCATCTCGGCCAGGAGGCGGTCATAATCGGCATCGGGGTTAGCCATCTCTTCTGAGATCGCATTGAAGCGATTCATCATCGCCATCGTCTCGCCAACGCCCATCTGGACATTCTCTAAAACCGTCTTATCCTCATCGAGGTGTGGCTCCTGCAAGAGGATGCCGACTGTGTATCCGGGCGATAGGAATGCTTCGCCATTTGAGGCGGTCTGAAGGCCCGCCATAATCTGCAGGACCGTCGACTTACCCGCGCCGTTAGGACCGACTACACCGATCTTCGCGCCGGGATAAAAGGCAAGTGTGACGTCATCGAGGATGACCTTCTCGCCGTGCGCTTTACGCGCCTTCTTCATCGTATAAATGAACTCAGCCATAGTGCGGAACTCTACTGTGTTCTCTCCAAGTAGAATTAATCCGGTAAGTCAGGTGCCCGTAGCTCAGTCGGATAGAGCGACCGCCTTCTAAGCGGTAGGCCGCTGGTTCGATTCCAGCCGGGCGCGCAATATTCTCTCGAAAATCGTCCACCGTAATTGGGTTTACTGGATTTATTGGCATGAAAAAACCCCGCCATTCCCTCGAAGTGGCGGGGTTCTCTCGTTTACAGGTTAAGTAAGAAACTACTTAATGATGGTGATTATGCTCCGAGCTTTGCGATCTGAGCTGATGTGACCTTACCTAGTGGTGAATTTGGATCGATAGTTGTGAAACCGTAATCCGCATTCTTTGTGCACTTGAAGGCGAGGTATTCGATTGCATCCTTAACAGCGCCAGCCTTTGTTGCATTGCCATACTTTGTAAGAGCAAGTGCGTAGGTGACAACTGTGAATGGATAAACACCGTGGTTAGCGTTCAAGTAATCGTAGGTAACGATTCCTGAGTTGCTGTCGATCTTCTGTGTTGCGATGAAGCCGTTAGCTGCATCAGATGTTGGAAGAACGAGGTCGCCGTTGTTGATAACAGCAGCGAGCTTCAATCCGTTTGCAGCAGCAAAGCTGGTCTCTGCGTATGTGATTGAGTACTTTGTCTTACCAGCAAGAGCTGCAACACCAGCAGAGCCTGAAGCGCCCTGGAAGTGAATTGGATCAGAAGTTACAGTCTTTGGGTTGATTGAAGAGAAGACCTTGGCATGTGTTGCCCAGTCAGCTGAATCAATCTTTGTGAATGCTGTTGTGAAGTTATCAGTTGTACCTGATGAATCAGAGCGATAGATAACGGTGATTGGCTGTGCAGGAAGTGTGACGTTCTGTGAGACGGTGCGAGTTGAGAGAACCTGTGGGTTGCCCTTTGCATCCTTGACAATGTTGCCCTTTGCATCCTTGCGATAGTTAACAACTGAGATTGTGCGGCTGTTATCTGCAACGAGTGCTGGATCGTTCCACATCTTGATCTTGCCTGCGAAGATCTTCGCAACGTTTGCTGCAGAGATTGCAATCTGCTTCTTTGTGTTGAGGTTGTACTGAACTCCGATTGGCCAGACATACGCTGGAACGTGGATTTCAGAAGCGTTGATCGCTGTACCTGATTGTGATGCTGTGTGTGCTGAATCTGAGAAGGCAAAGTCATACTTGCCGGTTTCCATGTTTGACTGTCCGACGCCTGAAGACTGGCTGTCATAAGCAAATGAAACTGAAGAAGGAAGTGTTGGTACGCAAGCGTTTACTACGCTCTTTACTGATGATGCGCCGCCAACTGTAAGTGTCTGTGCAGCTTGTGCTGATGGAGCGAAAGCCAATACAACTGCTGACGCAGCTGCCGTTGCAAGTGTCAATGAGCGTGAAAGCTTCATGAACTACCTTTCATAAGGGACCTGGATAGATCTGGACGTGGGTTGTACGTAGTGGAACTGTAAGAAATGGAATAAACACGGGACCGACTCGGCCTGAATCAGCCATGAACCGAAGATGAACAGAAAGCAAACAAGCCCGGTGCCTGTTGGATCTAGGCGCCGGGCTTGAGAAGCCAATCGAACGGTTGAGCTTTTACCTGAGTATTAGCCGAATCGACCTGATACGTAGTTCTCGGTCCGCTCATCCTTTGGACGAGAGAACATCTCATTGGTAGGTCCAACTTCAACCATCTGGCCAGGTCCACCATCTGCCAAGAAGAAGGCGGTGTAATCAGATACACGGGCGGCCTGCTGCATATTGTGGGTAACGATGACGATCGTCATTGTCTTTGAAAGTTGTGAGATCGTATCTTCGATACGAAGAGTTGACCCTGGATCAAGAGCAGAACATGGCTCATCCATCAACAAAACCTTTGGATTCACTGCAAGTGAACGCGCGATACAAAGACGCTGCTGTTGTCCACCAGATAATCCGCCAGCATGTGCGCCGAGACGATCCTTGACTTCTTGCCAGAGACCAGCACGAGTCAAGCATTCTTCTAGAAGCTCATCCTTGTTGCGATCGCTCTTGATCTGTGCGAGTTTGAGTCCAGCGAGAACGTTCTCACCGATTGTCATCGATGGGAATGGGTTTGGCTTCTGGAAGACCATTCCGATTTGTAAGCGAATCTTTGTTACATCAGTACCCGGTGCATAAATATCTTTGCCATCGAGCAATACTTCACCAGCCATTGCTGCAGATGGAATGAACTCATGCATACGGTTAAGTGTGCGAATAAATGTTGACTTACCGCAGCCTGATGGTCCGATCAGTGCGGTGACCGTGCCCGCCGCGAAGTCCAGCGAAACACCTTCGAGCGCATGATGACTACCAAACCAAGCATGGACTCCACGAGCCTCTAGACCAGAACCAAGTGGTGCGCTGCCTGGCTCGCGGTGACGAGCTGCTGCCACACCGGCCAATGAATTTGGCTGTGATGAGTTATCTGTGCTCATTCGTACTCTCGTTTCCATTTACTTGATCTTCACTTTTCGGGTACCGAATATTCGAGCTGTTGCAAAGAGGCTAAGTACAACAATTAGGAGAACCAAAATTCCACTCCAAGCACGATCTATGCCGAGCTCGGTGCCATCGCCTAGACCGCTCCATACGTAATAAGGTAGTGCTGACTGGCCGCCAGAGAAAGGGTTCCAGTTGATTTTGTTACTCACGCCGAGCGTAAAGAGCAGCGGTGCTGTCTCGCCAGCGATACGAGCAACGCCAAGAATCACAGCGGTGATGAGTCCGTTTCGGGCGGCTGGGACCACGATCGTTGCGACGGTCTTCCACTGTGTCGCACCGAGAGCAAGGCCTGCCTCTCGAAGATCTGCAGGTACCAGAAGAAGAACTTCCTGAGCGGTTCGGGTGACGGTAGGGATCATCAAGATTGCGAGTGCAAGTGCCGCCATGATCGTCGAACCACGAAGACTTGTAGTCAGGAGAAGTGCTGAGTAGATGAAGATACCTGCGACCACAGACGGGATACCTGACATTGCCTGGACCAAGAACTGAATAAAGCCAGAGGCTTTACCTTTAATCTCAGTCAGGTAAAGCGCGGTCAAAAGCGAGAGTGGAAGTGAAATCGCGGTCGCAATAAGAATCAAATAGAGAGTCCCAACGATTGCTTGGACTACTCCACCCTCACTCAATGGACTCTGGTAGTTGGCGACAGACATATCATGAATGAAGAAGCCAAGGCTCAATCCTTTGGCACCCTTGACGATCGTTGTTTCAAGCAAACTCAACACTGGAACGAATGCAATGACTGCACCTGAAATTGCGACCGATCCAGCGAGTGAATCGACTGCAGCGCGTCGACCAAGCTTCTTCCACTTGAGCGCCATTTGGAAGCCAGCCCCAAATACGAAGAACAAAAGTGCATAAGCAAGCTTGCCCTTCATTGGAGTAATAGCGACGACCGCATAATCAAGGAGAGCGGCGACAGCAAGTGCTGCGAAAACCGGAATGAGGTCAGCCTTCGTTGCTTTCCACGGACGCTTTGGATAAACAGTTTCGTGGTGCGGAATAGTTGTAGTTGTCATTTTACTTACCTGACTTAACTGCGCGTTGAACGACCGTGTTGGCAACCATATTTACGAGCAAGGTCATCACAAAGAGTACAAATCCAGCAGCTAAAAGCGCCTTCTTCTCTGTAAACGAAGCCTCACCAAATTTCTGGACAATCATCGACGCGATGTTTCCGCCGTAGCCATACAAAATATGCCAGTTGATCTTGAAAACGATATTTAATACGGAGTAAACAGCAACGGTCTCGCCGAGAGCGCGACCAAGCCCGAGCATTGCACCGCCCACGACACCTGATGCGCCGAATGGAAGAACAACTGCACGAATCATTCCCCAACGAGTTGCTCCGAGAGCATATGCAGCCTGAATGCGATCGAGCGGGGTCTGGCCAAAGATTTCGCGCGAGACCGATGTAACGATTGGGATGATCATGATGGAGAGAACGATTCCGGCCAAGAATGGTGAACGTTCAAATGCAGGGCTTGGAACGTTAAGGAAAGGAATCCAATGTAAATATTTATAGATTAATTTCGCCCAGTAGGTTGCCATTGGCGAAAGCACGATGAAGCCCCACAAGCCGTACAGAATTGACGGGAAAGAAGCCATCAGGTCTACAACAGTGACAAGAGCACGCTTAATCTTCTCTGGCGCATAAAAAGTGAGGAAGAGCGCAGTAAGAACTGAAATAGGAACACCAATAACGAGAGCAATTGTTGAAATTATCAACGTTCCGGTAATCATCGCTGCCATGCCAAAGGTATTAACTTCTTTTCCGCTGTTATCAACGATCGAGGACCAATCGGAATGCGTAATAAAGCCAAAACCATTCTCTTTAAAAGCGCCAAAGCCTCGGAAAGCTAAGAAGCCACCGATCGCAGCAAGGATAAGTAAAGAGGAATAGGACATGACGTTGAGGGTTGCACGAAAGGCGACATCAGAAGGACGAGGTTTTGTCGTCAAGACTCGTTTTTCAGGGACCGCCCGCTCAATTACAGATGAACTCACCTGCGGATCCTCCCTCGAATCGGCCGCTAAAAAGCGTGCAGTTGGTTAACAGAAGGTGAACGAGGAGTGAAGATCCTCTCCAAAACCTCTCACCGCCCGCGATCGGAAAATGCCCTACCCTTACCTATATATGAGTAACGATGCGCCTAACTTAATCTGGATCGACTGCGAAATGACAGGGCTAGATCTCGCGAAAGATGTGCTGGTCGAGATCGCCGTCCTGGTCACAGATTCCCAGCTCAATGTCCTGGGAGAGGGTGTCGATCTGGTGATCCGGGCCAGCCAAGAGCAGCTCGATGGCATGAACGACTTTGTCCGCCAGATGCATACCGATTCCGGGCTCATCACCGAGATCTCAGGCGGGGTCGAATTAGAGGATGCCCAGACCCAGATCCTCGCCTATCTCAATAAATATGCCCCAGGGGCGGGCAAATCACCGCTGGCCGGCAACTCCGTATCGGTCGACCGTAGCTTCATCAACCGTGACCTCCCCGAGCTTGCCGCCTACCTGCACTATCGGACCATCGATGTCAGCACGATTAAGGAGCTGGCCCGCCGCTGGTACCCAAAGTCCTACTTTGCCGCCCCAAAGAAGACCGGCAACCACCGCGCCTTGGGCGATATTCGGGATTCGATCGACGAGTTGGGCTATTACCGCAGCCAGATTTTTCTGCCCGCCTAAAACCATTACACTTACGCTCGCACTGACAAGCACAACACCATGGTGGTCGTAGCTCAGCTGGTAGAGCACTCGGTTGTGGTCCGAGATGTCGCGGGTTCGAGCCCCGTCGATCACCCCATTATTTAACCCCCGACCTGACGGAGAGCAAACTTCATGAAGCCAATGATCTTCGATGTGGTCGTAGAGATCCCAGCGGGTAGCCGCAACAAGTACGAGATCAATCACGACACCGGCGAGGTTCGCCTCGATCGTATGTTGTTCACTGCGACTCGCTTCCCTCACGATTATGGCTTCGTAAAGAACACACTCTCGCTCGATGGCGATCCACTCGATGCACTCATTCTTTTAGACGAACCAACCTTCCCAGGATGTGTCGTCTCATGCCGCGTTGTCGGAATGTTCCGCATGACCGATGAGAAGGGTGGCGACGATAAGCTCCTTTGCGTTGCATCAGGAGATATTCGCAAGAACGCTATCCAAGATTTAAGTGATGTCCCGGTCTACGAACTCGATGAAATCAAACACTTCTTTGAGGTCTATAAGACTCTTGAGCCAGGTAAGAAAGTTCATGGCGGAGATTGGGTTGGCCACGACGCTGCCCAAGAAGAGATCAATGCTTCTTATCACCGCTATAACGAGAAGCACGAGTTGATCTAATGAAACTCATAACTGCAATAGTGAAGCCGCATCGCGTCGGAGATATCAAGGCATCATTGCAAGCTGCCGGCGTTCGAGGGATGACGGTTTCAGAGGTGAGTGGATTCGGTCGCCAGAAGGGTCACACCGAGGTCTATCGTGGCGCCGAATACACAGTCGATTTGATCCCAAAGGTGCGTGTCGAAGTATTGGTCGAAGATGCAGAGCTCGAGTCAATTCTCGACACCATCGTAAAGTCCGCAGGGACTGGGGCAATTGGCGACGGCAAGGTTTGGGTCACCCCAATAGATACCGTGGTGCGGGTACGCACAAATGAGCGAGGTTCAGACGCGCTTTGAGCCTAAAGGTGGGCGTTTTCGCCCAAACGGGGCAGCGCTGATAGGGTCTGCTCTTGCAGTAAAGCAGTACAACTTCATAGATAAATCCCGCGTTGTTAGCTCAGTTGGTAGAGCAGGTGACTCTTAATCACCGGGTCGGGGGTTCGAGTCCCTCACAACGCACTTTCTGCCGCTACGTGTCCAAAGGAGCGAGTCGCGAATATGAACAAATTAGAGCATCTACTCGAAAAGACAATCTTTGCTGGAAGATGGTTGTTGGCGCCTCTTTATCTGGGCCTACTCGCCGCGCTCTTCCCAATTCTTTACCGCTTCTTCGCCTCTTTCTGGCACATGGTCTCTCACATCACTTCACTTACCTCAAGTGAGATAACCCTTCAGGTATTGGAACTACTCGATACCGTCCTGCTCGGTAATCTCATCATCATTATTCTTTTTGCTGGCTATGAGAACTTCGTATCAAAAATCTCAGTCGCCGAAGGCGCAGTTGATCGTCCCCATTGGATGGGTCATGTTGATTACAGCGGACTGAAGATCAAGCTCATTGGATCATTGGTCGCGATCTCAGTTATCGAGCTCTTAAAGGATTTCATGCAAGAAGGCAGCTTCGACGCCAAGCGCGAAGGATGGCGAATCGGTATTCACATTACCTTTGTGATTTCAGGAGTGCTCTTTGCCGTCATGGATAATTTGGCAGATCGGCATAAGTCCGAACGCTAGGTCTTCCTATAACTCTTAATCACCGGGTCACGGAATTGAAACTATTAAGACACTTTCTCAATGAGATCCAATAAACAAGACTCTTCCTGACATGAGGTTTCAGTCATTTCGACTCCCCTGTTGCCAGACTTTGCTGGACCTGCTCAAAAGTCATCTATGACGGTCGTCAACTCTAAATCCAGCTACGCTCAGGGTATGCGTCGGCTGATGATCGTGGTTTTAGCTTTCGCAGTGAGCCTGCCTCATGTGGCTAACGCCGACGTTCTCTCAAACCAGACCAAGATGGTTTTGGTAAAGACCATCACCGGTGGCATTAGCCCCAAATCAGTGACCTCATCGGGCATGGGATTAGTGAGTGCGCAGAACATGATGTACACGCACTCTGTTACGATCTATGACGGCAAGACCCAGCAACTCATCAAACGAGTCTCTGATTCGGTAAAGCTACGCGACTTTGGTTATACCCAATACTCTGGCACGTATAAAGGGTCACCGGTGGAGGGAACCTTCTCCCCTGATGGCAAATACCTTTACGTCACAAATTATGCGATATATGGCGCGGGCTTTGGTGAAGAAGGAACTGACGTTTGTTCACCGGCCAGTGATATCGATCCAAGTTTTGTTTACCGGATTAACCTCACCAAATTCACGATCGATGGTCTTTACCCGGTTGGATCTATGCCCAAGGGAATTGCGATTACCCCAGATAATAAATATTTGTTGGTTGCGAATTGGTGCTCCTACACCCTTGATGTGATCTCAATCGCCGCTCAGAAAACCGTGAAGCAACTCAAGATAGGCGCCTATCCGCGTGGAATAGTCATCTCTTCTGATTCAAAGAAGGCTTATGTAGCTGAAATGGGTGGCATCAGTGTTCATGAAATTAACCTCTCTGATTTTACACAGAAGCGAATTCCAGTGGGACTTAATCCCCGAGCGGTAGTGCTCTCACCAGATAATTCAAAGATGTATGTCACGCTAAATTCCGCGGGGAAAGTTGTTGCCTGGGATTTGAAGAAGAATAAAGCTATCGGGTCAGTAAAAACCGGCGAAGGAGCGAGATCGCTTGCAATCTCATCCGACGGCACTTCTATCTTTGTAGTGAACTACGACAGCGATACCGTCGCCAAGGTTAACGCCTCGGATATGAGCATCATTCAAACCGTCAAACCGTGCATCCATCCAATCGGCATTACCTATGACGCCCCGACTTCGACCACCTGGGTGGCGTGTTACAGCGGTTCGATTAAAGTCTTTAGCAATTAAGACTGCTCGATCAAATCCCATTTGTTGCCGTACTTATCTTTAAATACGACCACTTGGCCAAACTCTTCCTGGCGTGGGGTTTCGGTCATTTCGACTCCCCTTGATATCAACCATTGGTGGGTCTGCTTGAAATCTGATGTGTAGAGAAAGAAGCCCACGCGGCCGCCGGTTGAATTACCGATCGCTTGGATTTGGACTTCGTTACTAGCTTTTGCCAAAAGTATCTTTGAACCCTCGGTGCCGGGAGCAACTACGACCCAGCGCTTGTCGGGTGTGAGCGAAGTGTCTTCGATAAGTGAAAAACCAAGGTCATCGACATAGTGCGTTATAGCCGCGTCATAATCATCGACGACGATCGTGATCATTCCCAATGAGAGCATGGGTTTCCCTTCACTTTAGATTTGTGAAGTATAGATCTGAATATCGAACCGAGATAAATGGGTTGGGGTTAGACCAGCCGAAGTCGCGGTTCTTCCTTCACAATCGGTATCACGATCTCGTTGTACTGCATGAAGCCCGGCTTAAATGGCGGGTCAAAGCGACAGATTCGAATCTCATCCGAGAGCGCGATATTTTCTTTAGCGGCTGCAGCTCGAAGCTCTTTTGCCTTCTGCTCGGATAGCTCTGCTGTTGCCTTTCCTCGAAAAGAGCTGGCTACACAGGTCTCGGTTTCTAATTGACGAAGCACGACTTGTGAATCGTTAGGGTGAGGAAGATGGCCGATATTGCTATCCGATGGCATCACAAAAGAGATAAACCATTCATCGGTTGCACCTTTTTCGGTGTTCTGTGCCGCAATCACGGGTGCTGTCATCGCGATCTTTGTCGCGCTCTTATTGCCCTTTGAAATATATTTAAAGAGTGAGCCAAATGCCGCATTGGTTGCAGTCGAATACTGGGCCGAGACTCTCACCTCGGCGATGACGCATGGCTTATATTCACGAAGCTCGAAGCCTGGATAACTTCTTAGTGCACGGAATTCTTGTCGCTGGGTCATATTTTGATTCTACTTTGATCGCTCTACGGTGGCAGGGCGAAAGAGAATATCTTGAGATAACCGTGACTCATTTCCCCAACATTGAGAGGTAGCCTCGCTAACACAAGTTTGCAGATTCGAGCCAGCCGGCGAGAGCGCACTCTTGAGAGAAGAGAAAATGATGAGCACCGATACGAAAGAGAAGGAATCAACGCGTAGTTGCCTTGTCTGCCGACAGGATCCATGCATTTGTTTGAAGGAACTGGTTTAAACTCCATGCATGGCTCGCGTCGCACAAGTTAAGAATGGCTATACGCCGAAGATATGTGCGACATGCGGTCTGCCCTTTGAGTGGCGCAAGAAGTGGGCGCGTGATTGGGAGAACGTTAAATACTGCAGCAAGAAATGTAGCTCCGGAAAGTGAAACGGATTCTCTATATCCCCTTTGATCACCTGCACCCAGATTTTGGGGTGTTGAACGCGGCGGATGCGGCGGCCGATCTCATCGTGATGGTCGAGAGCCAACGCATGGTCTCGGGCAGTAATTGGCACAAGGTGCGCCTCTACTTCTTGATCTCTGCGGCGATGCACTTTGCCCAAGAGATGCGCGACCGAGGATTCACGGTCTTATATATACAGGCACCTACGACGATCGATGGTTTAAAGGAAGCTCAACAGAGTTATCCGGGGCTACCGATCTGGTCTGCCGAGCCTTCCTCGCATCGACAGTTTCACGCTCTGAAGGAGTTTGGCGTTCAGTATGTCGAAAATGATTTCTTCTTAACATCGCGGACTTTGTTTGCTGTGTGGGCTGATAGACAGAAGAGCTACCTCATGGAGAACTTCTATCGGGCCCAACGCATCCGGCTCGGGATCCTGGTTAACGATGGCGAACCTGAGGGTGGCCGCTGGAATTTCGATAAAGAAAATCGTCTGCCGCCCCCAAAGAACTACTCCTATCCAGCGTATTTAGTGCATGAATCAGATGAGATCGATCGCGAGGTTGCGTCGCGGCTGGGGATTGATCCAGCGAGCGCGTGGGCGACGACTCGGGTGGGTGCCAGAAGACAATTGGATTACTTCTTAGAACATCATTTCCCATTCTTTGGGCCATACGAAGATGCAATGACGACTGAGAATTGGGCGCTTCATCACTCGCTTTTGAGCCCATATCTCAATGTGGGATTACTTCATCCATCAGAAGTTATCACCGCCGCACTTAAGCGATATGCCAAGGGAGATATCCCGATCGCTGGGGCAGAAGGATTTATCCGCCAAATCATCGGTTGGCGCGAATATATCAACGGGATTTATTGGCACTTTGATGAGGGCTTTAAAGATCGCAATGAACTAGGAGGCGTACGAAAGTTATTGCCACTATTGAAGGATTCACGCAAGACTTCGATGAATTGTTTACAGCATATTGTGGGCGAGATTGAAGAACGAGCCTGGACGCACCACATCCCTCGCCTCATGGTGTTGAGCAATCTTGCGCTACTTACTGGGGTAAATCCCCAAGAATTTTTGATCTGGATGCGTGAGAACTTCATCGACGCATCGGATTGGGTCATGGTCCCAAATGTGATCGGGATGGGAATGCATGCCGATGGCGGCGCGATGATGACCAAGCCATATGTATCGGGCGGGTCTTACATCTCGAAGATGAGCGATTACTGCAAGGGATGTGCCTACGACCCGAAGAAGCGAAGCGGTGACGATGCATGTCCATTCACGACGCTGTACTGGAATTTCTTGATCGAAAATCGCGCGACCTTCTCGAAGAATCACCGGATGGCGCAACAACTAGCGGGGATTGATCGGCTTAAAGATGTCGAACTACTGCAGGCTCGCGCAGTCGAGGTATTGGCGGGGTTGGATCGTGGCGATATCTAGGCTCTGCCCGGGCGCAATCAATGGCCTCTCGGCGGATGGATGTCAGTGGTCTTCTGTAGGTTTCTGAGTTGTAGGGGTTAAGAGCCGCGAGTTCTGCCCCTGAAACTTTCCTAGAGAAAGAAGGCAGAAATGACCGAATCACATACATCGCATATGGTGTTATCGGCTCGATTTACCGATGCACTCCTCTACGCAATAAGCGCCCATGGCGAGCAATCTCGTAAGTCCACCTCGATCCCCTATATCTCCCATCCACTCGGAGTCGCCTCTATCATTCTTGAGGCAATGGGTGATGAGGATCAAGCGATTGCAGGGCTGCTTCATGACGTCCCAGAAGATTGCGGAGGCGAACCACGATTGGCTGAGATCAAGGAACTCTTCGGTGATCGTGTCGAATCGATCGTCCGGGGATGTAGTGACTCACTCACCGAGAACCCAGAAGAGAAGGCGCCTTGGCGTGATCGCAAAGAAGCGCATCTTGCTCACCTTCACTCAGCTGATCTCGATCTCTTGCTCGTAACAGCTGCCGACAAATTGCATAACGCACGATCGATTGCGACTGATTGCCAAACTTTCGGTGATCGAATTTGGGATCGGTTTAACTCCGACAAAGAGTCGATTATTTGGTACTACGAGTCAATGCTTGGACTATTCGAAAGTGCTGGGCTGACACCCGCGATCATCAATCCATTACGCCTAGCGATCGGGGTTATGAAAGCCTAAGGGGCTTTCCGTTGGCCACGAATGTCGGTGGGCGGGATTATGGTTTCACTATGAGATCACAACGCTATGAGTTGATTAAGGCCGTCCTCGTTATCGTCATTGGGACGCTGCTCAATATTTACGCCTTCTATTTCATTCGCTTTCAAGATCTACCAGTCTCTCGATATTGGCAGATCACTCTTGATAGAACGCTTTCGTCTCTACTTACTCTCATTGAAATCTGGTGGCTCTATCCCGATGTCATGAAGAGATTCACGCTTCGCATCAATCGCAAGCGTCTGCTCGTGGCACTTCTGATCCTGGCCTACCTTTCCCTGCCTTCAATTATTCGTTCAGGGATCAATAACTATTCCATTTTCAGCGTCATCGAAGGCCTCTCTTTCGCATTGGCTATCGGCGTCGATGAAGATTTCTTCAGCCGTGGATTGATTTTTGCATCACTTGAAAGATATGGGATTCAAGTCGCCGCAATTATCTCCTCTATCCACTTTGGATTGCTCCATCTCGGAAATGTCATCTGGGGTGGACAATCGCTCTCCTACACACTCACCCAAGTCTGCAGTGCAGCTTCATTTGGTTATATGGCTGTGGGGATCATGCTCTTTACTAGAAGTATCTGGATTCCTATTTTGATGCACGGATTATTCGATACGCCGATGCAATTCGAGGGTATAGAGAAATTCACCAAAGAGGTAACCGGAAAAGGCGACTGGATCGGGACTTTATCCGAGCTAGTTCTCTACTGCGGGATAGGTTATCTACTGATGATCTGGAGTAATGAGTTGAAGCGAGAGCGATTGATGGCTTTTTTGAGAAAGCATGATCTTCTCTTTGAAAAAAGAGACGTAAAAAGTAAGTTCTAGCCTAAATTCCGCTTCATCTGCGCTGCGATCATTTTATCGGTGGGGCGATCGCTCTTCTCGAGGTCACTGATGATTGTTAAGCGATCACTTCGATCGTTCTTCTGATCTAACTTATACTTCGCCTCAACGCTTGTGATCTTTACAGTAAAGCCAACTACGTGACGAATCATCTCTTGCAAAAACTCTTGATTGGCTGTGGCTAGGTCCCATGGCTCTTCTCGTTCTGCCTCGTGATCTCGTTGTAAATCGCTCACGATCTGCATGATCTCATCCGGCTCGTGTATGACTTCGACAGTCCCTCGCAAATGGACGAGTTGATAATCCCATGTGCCAACATTCTTTCCTGTGGTTTTGGTGCTCGCGTAGTTCGTAGGCGAGACATATGCCCCTGGGCCATGCACGATGATTAACGCAGGTGCGCCATCTTCGATATCTCGCCATTGTGAGTTTGCACGTGCCATGTGAGTAGTCGCGCGACCGTAATCTGGTTGCGGATCAGTCGGGTCTGGTTGCTGTGGGTACCAGGTGAAAGGCAAGGTTGTGGCCGCTGGCGTGCCATCTTTGTTGACTGTGACAAATTCACCAGCACGTGCCTGCGCAACAAAAGAGGTGATCTCTTTCCAATCCGAGACCTCATACGCTGGCGGGATATACATTGAAATGGGTTTTAGTAGCTGACTGCGCCAGAGGCGATCAAGGTGAAGAAACTAGCTACTGGTGGGTACTTATTTGAGAAGTCGCACTTGCCCTTGTTCACGCCGCTAGTCAAAGTTGGCGTGATTCCACCGGAAGCAACTGATGCGTTGAACTTTCCAGTGATCGCTTTATATGCACCGGTTCCCTTGATGATTGGGAGGGTGAGCGTCTTACCGCTGACCGAGAACGAGCATGTGTCGTTCTGAACCGCTGGGGCTACCGCAAGTGCCTTGTTCATCTCTGCGGTATTGACCAAGATGGTGCCCTTTTTAAGCTTAAATAAGACGGCCGGGGTTGGACTCTTCTGTGAGAGATTGCCCTTAAGGTCTGCACCCACAACTGAGCCGTAATCGCCGATGATGCCAGTGATGACGATCGAACCAGCAGGGTCGGTAAATGTCTGATGAAGGTTCACAAGCGCTACGCCGTCTGTAGTGGCGTGAGAACTCACATCACCGAACGGAAGAATCGAAAAGGCCATTGCTACCGCTAATGAAATTGCGCTCTTACCTGCCACTGAAACTCTTTTCAACGCTGTCTCCTCATTACACTTTTGACTCAATATTGAGAGTACCAAGCGTACTGGGATAGAGGCAGACCTTTGAACTATTAAAGTTTGAAGGGTCTTGGTGTTGCAGAAAGCTTTGGTACCCGCATTTTGGCAATTACGCTGCCAGGAGATGGGTGGCAGTACTGGGCGATACCGAGATCACTTGTGACTGAGAGAAAGATGAAGGCATCTTCCATCGTGAAGCCCCACTCATCAACCAAGAGTTTCGCTGCCTCTTCGCAGGCATTTGCCAAGGCCTCATCAATATTGTCAACGCTAGTACCGTGCGTAATCCAGTAATCCTTCGCTTCAGTGATCGGCCATCCGCCCGACTTTCCTTTAATGAGATCGACTTTAATCGTCGCGGTTCCACCGATCTCGACACCGGTGCCAGAAATTTCACCATCACCCATTGATGCGTGCATATCCCCGATGGCAAGTTGGCCGCCTGGTTGGAAAACTGGGAGGTGAATAGTCGCGCCAATTCGGTTTTCGTTATCGTCCATGTTTCCACCGTGGCGTGCTGCTTCAAATGTTCCGATCGTTCCGCTCGCTGGTGCAACACCGATTACGCCAAACATCGGACGCTGTGGCCATGAGACGTGATCGTTCATGTGGATGATGCCATCTTCAACTTTAAAGATCTTTGTGTAAGGGGCCTTCGCTTTCTCGTGAAGTTGTCCCCATGCAGGAAATACCATGCCCGCCCCTTGCTTGCCTGGACGAATATCAAGGAGTGTCACCGACAGTGAATCGCCTGGCTCTGCACCCTTTACCGCGATTGGGCCGGTCGCACTATTCACGCGGTTCATATCGAGCGTGGCGATGGTGTCTGACTCACTTTGCACTTGGCCGGTGAAGCAATCCCATGTTTCGATCTCAAGAGTTGTGCCTGGGTCAACGGTAACGACTGGCTCCATATCCGCAGCGAATGCCCATACATGTTGATCTCTGCTGATCTTGATTGTCATTCTTGCTCCTCGTTACTACTTGATCGTTGGGATATGGGGGTTCGGTCTGTTAAAGAGTTGGGAAGTGGCAAGCAACTTGACGAGTCCCGATCGTCATGAGCTCTGGTGATTCGGTTCGACAAATATCGGCAGCCTTTGGACAGCGCGGGTTAAATGCACAACCGCTTGGGCGGTTGATTGGGTTAGGGATATCGCCCTTGAGAATGATCCGTTCGCGCTTATCGTCGGCTCCCATTCGTGGGTTAGCCGAAAGTAAAGCCTGCGAATATGGGTGAGCTGGGCTCTCGTAGAGCACATCCGCCTCGGCGAGCTCAACTACCTTGCCTAAATACATCACTGCGATTCGATCAGAGACGTGGCGAACGACGCCTAGATCGTGCGCGATAAATACATAGGTGAGGTTTAACTCTTTCTGAAGATCTTTAAAGAGATTAAGAACTTGGGCTTGGATCGATACATCCAGGGCTGAGACTGGCTCATCTGCAACGACGAGTCGAGGATTGAGCGCAAGTGCGCGAGCAATAACTACGCGTTGACGTTGCCCGCCAGAGAACTCGTGTGGATACTTTTCGTAGGCACCCTCGTCGAGTCCGACGCGCTTTAACAAATCTTTTGCAATTGCACGACGCTCTTCTTTGCCAACGCCATGAACACGCAGTGGCTCTTCAACTATCTGACCGATCTGGCGACGTGGATTGAGAGCTGCGTAAGGGTCCTGGAAAATCATCTGGAAGCGCTTACGAAGAGCACGCAACTTCTTCTTAGGCTCTTTCGCAAGATCATGGCCCTCAAAGAGAATCTCGCCAGCAGTTGGTTGCTCAAGCCGAACGATCATTCGACCGAGCGTCGATTTGCCGCATCCAGATTCGCCGACAATTCCGAGCGTTTCTCCTTCGCGAATCTCAAGATTGACATTCTCAACGGCGTGGACGACTTCCTTGCGACGAGCGAGTGCACCACTGAGTTCATAATTCTTTGCTAACCCTCGAATCGAGAGGATGACATCACTCATCAGTTACCTCCCTCTAATACACATGCAACGCCGTGGCCCTGTGCATCTGCTTTGAACTCTGGACGTACTTTGCAGGCATCATGCGCCTTTGGACAACGATTTGAGAACGAGCAACCAACCGGGAGATTGAGCAGCGATGCTGGCTGTCCAGGAATCGCTTCAAGTCGCTCTGACCGGACGCGATCAAGGCGCGGGACCGAGTTCATCAACCCCTGGGTATATGGATGTCTTGGGTTCGCAAAGAGATCACTCTTTGTTGCGCGCTCGACCGGCCGACCCGCGTACATCACAAGAACCTCGTCGGCGATCTCTGAGACCACGCCCATATCGTGAGTAATGATGATAATCGAAGAGTTGTGTTGCTCTTGCAAGCGCATCAAAAGATCGAGAATCTGCGCCTGGATCGTTACATCAAGCGCTGTGGTTGGCTCATCGGCAATCAAGAGCGCAGGGTTGAGTGAGAGTGCCATTGCGATGATTGCACGTTGGCGCATTCCACCCGAAAACTCATGCGGATATTGATCTACGCGACGCTTTGGATCTGGGATACCAACTTCATCGAGTATCTCAATTGCGCGATCTCGAGCTTCTTTCTTGCTCATCTGCGTGTGCAATCTGATCTGCTCAACGATATGCCAACCGACTGTGTAGACCGGCGTCAACGCTGTCATTGGATCCTGAAATACCATCGCGATCTCTTTGCCGCGGATCGCGCGCATCTCATTATCGCTTCGCTTAAGTAGATCTTCGCCTTTAAAGATGACCTCACCGGAGATGCGAACATTTGAATCGCGAACTAATCCCATCACTGCATTCATCGATACTGATTTACCAGATCCTGATTCGCCGACGATGCCAAGTGTTTGGCCAGCTTTGAGTTCGAAGGAGAGTCCATTTACGGCACGAACTTCACCGCGACGGGTATCAAAAGATACGCGCAGGTCTTTAACTTCAAGGATATTTTCGTTATGCACGACGCACCCGCGGATCTAATACTGCGTAGAGGACATCCACAACAGCATTCATAAAGACGACAAAGAATGAGGCATACATGACGGTCGCCATGATGACTGGTAAGTCAAAGTTTTGGAGCGAATCAAAGGTCAACTTACCGACGCCTTGAATGCCGAAGACGACCTCTGTCAGCAATGCGTAGCCACCAACGAGGGCACCAAAGTCGAGACCAAAGAGTGAAACGATCGTAATGAGGGACATGCGAGTCGCATGCTTATAGAGAATCCGCTTCTCACTCGCACCCTTTGCTCGCTCGGTCTTGATGTAATCCTCTGACATCACAACGAGGATCTCGCTTCGAAGCACGCGCACATAAATGCCTGCATAGAGCACGGCGAGGGTCATCCACGGGAGCAGTAGATGCAAGAACCATTGCCACGGATCGACGCTCAAGCCGACATATCCAAGTGGCGGCACCCATCTAAATACCGAGCCGTGGAGCTTGGATTGAGTGAGGAGATTGACGACTTCCCCGAGCCAAAAGACTGGCAACGAGACGCCTACGATTCCCAAGAAAGAGATAGTCGGATCAAGCCACTTCTTCTTAGAACTTGCAGCCAAAACTCCAAATATGAGACCAAATAAGAGCCAAATAATTGCAGCCCCGATGACTAACGAGAAGGTAGCTGGGATTGCTTGCGAAAGTTGTGGCAGCACCTTTGCACCACGATTCACATATGAAGTGAGGTCACGTGCAACAAAGAGGTGTCGCATCATCGAGAGGTATCGAATCGGCAGCGGCTTATCTAGCTCAAATGAGTGGCGAACTTGCATCAACGTTTGCTGATCAGCATTTCGACCGGCGATGCGTGCCGCAGGATCAACACCTGGGGTTGCAAAGAAGATCAAGAAGACAAGAATCGAGATTGACACTAATACGAAGATCATGGCGCTAAAACGACGGGCGATAAATGAAATCATGCATCACCTCGTGAACGCGTCTTTGGATCAAGTGCATCACGTACAGCATCACCATATAAGTTAAGTGATGCAGCAGTGAGCACGATAAAGAGACCCGGTGCGATACCTACCCAAGGGCGGGTATATAACAAGGCGAGTCCATCATTGATGATGGTTCCCCACGATGCCTGTGGTGGTTGCACACCGATAGATAAGAATGAGAGTGCAGATTCGGTGAGCATGCAGAGTGCAATGATGATCGGAACAAAGACCAGAACACTCGGAATAATATTTGGCAAGATCTCACGGAAGATAATCGTGGAATCTTTTGCGCCGATGCCAACTGCCGCGCGGACAAATTCACGCTCGCGAAGGCTGAGCACCTGTGCGCGGATTGGCCTAGCAACATAAGGAATATAGACGATTCCAATAATCAAAATAGGGAGCGCAAAGGAGCCCGGCCCCACGTGAATGAAGCCAAGCTTCAAACCGGAGGTAAGTAAGACGACTGAGAGACTGATTGCCAAGAGGTATACCGGGAAGGCCCAGATGACATCGAGCAATCGAGAGAGAATGGAGTCGATCCAACCCTTTCGATAGCCGGCGATAACGCCAATGAGCAGCGCCAAGACGATACAAATAATTCCTGCGGAAGCGCCGATTAAGAGGGTATTTCGTCCACCGTAGAGAAGTCTCGCCATCACGTCACGACCCTGACCGTCAGCGCCGAGGAAGTATCCAGTTGGATTCCACGTTGGTCCGATCGGTGTAACACCCAATCCAAGTCCGGTTGTCGATGCTTCTAATACCGGAACTACCTTTCCGCCGACATGAGTCGTCGCATCTAAGCTGGAGTTGAAGGGATTGGTATGCGCGATGAAATGTGCATAAACAGGCGCCAATAAAGAGATGGCGATGATGAAGCCCAAGATAGAGAGCGAGATAACCGAACGCTTATCTTTTCGAAGGGTACGCAAAGCGATCTTCCCCGGAGATTCGGAGAAGATCGCTTCACTATTCTCTTTAAGTGACACGGTGCTTAGAGGCTACCTGTTGCCTTTCTGGTAATTACTTAGTCTGCAATTGATCAACGAACATCTTGTACTGGAGTGAGAAGTGGTAATTCTTCGTTCCAGATGAGATGAAGTCGAGCTGCTTAGGTGTGAAGGCAACTGCAACTGGTGCATCCTTCATAACCTGCTGATCAAGTTGACCCCAGAGTTTGTTGGCAGCGGTTGGGTCTGTGAGACCTAGTGACATCGCCTTTGACATCTGAGCGTCGAATGACTTGTTGCAATATCCAGCCATGTTGATTGATGAATCAGAGTTTGGCGTGAATGATGCGCAACCAAGGAGAACATTCAAGAAGTCAGATGCAGCAGGGTAATCCTGATACCACTGAGTCACTGAGATCTGAACTTTGTTCTTGGTGTTCTGGATATATGTGAATTGAATATTTCCAGAGATTGGCTTCACTGTTGCCTTGTAACCAATTGAGTTAAGAACTGATTGGAGGTAAACACCCATCTGCTTATTGACATCGTCATCAGAGACAACGATTCCAACAGCCTGACCGGCAGTTCCAGAATCCTTTACGAGCTTCTTTGCGAGCTCGAGATCTGGAGCAGACCAAGCCTTGGCTGGCTTGTCAGGTGTTGCGCCCTTTGTGTAACCACAGTAATCGACGTGGCCAGGGAAGTTAGGTGGCAAGAATGAACATACTGGGGCGGCGAGTTGTGAACCACCGAAGATCTTCACCATTGCAGCGCGATCGATAGCGTAGTTAACGGCCTGACGTGCCTTTACATTGTTAAATGGTGCGATGTTGACGTTCATTGGCAAGTACCACATGGCGGTCAATGGATTGACGTGTACCTGTGTTGCGTACTTGGTGCCGATCTCGTTGAGTCGATCTGATGGGATTGGATCGTAGACCCAGTTTGCTTGGTTGTTCTCAACAGCAGTTACCTGAGCTGTTGGTGTGACACCAAACTGGTACTCGATCTGATCTGGGTAACCTGATGGCTGTGCATCGTGTGACCACTCTTTGAAGTAAGGGTTACGGACCATGATAAGAGACTTATTTGGGTCGTAAGACTTGAACATATAAGCACCTGTGGTTGGAATTGGAGTTGTTCCAGCATCCTTAGCAGGCGATGAGGCTGGGTTAATCACAGCGTGAGGTACTGCGAGCTTTGAAATGATTGTCTCATCTGGTGCAGTGAGGTTGATGACGATCTTGTTTGTCTTTGCATCGACGACAACGCCTTGATCCAACTTACATGTCGCAGGCTTTGCCAAGCAGGCAGTCGCTCCGACGATTCCATTGTAGAAAGAGCCAGCGGTTGGTGATGAGACTTTAAAGATTCGCTCAAACGATGCCTTCACATCAGCAACAGTTACAGGCTGACCATTTGAGAACTTGATTCCACTGCGAAGGGTGAAAGTAAGTGTCTTTCCGCCATTGCTCATTACAGGAAGAGCCGTTGCGAGATCTGGCACAACTTGGAAAGAGGCCTTGCCGTCGCCGTAGCGGAATCCAAGGAGACCGTCATACGAAGCTTGGTAGAGCTCCCAGTATTGACCGGTGTAGTTAATCTTTGGGTCGAGTGAACCAGCAGCTGCATTCGCGACTAACTTAATTGTGCCGCCTGCATGTGCAGGATCAAATGGAGCCATGCCACCATCAGAAGCAGCCTGAGATGAGGCTCCTCCAATAAGTGCAGAGGCAGCAAGGGCTGCAACTCCGATAAGTGAATTGAGAACTATCGAACGACGACGCACGCAGAACCTCCAATGGGACGATGAGGGGCTTATGCTCTCACTACTGCAAAGTATTCGCACGAGGAAAATGGGGTTTTCAGAGAATGGAACACAAAGTTAACAATTCACCATCTGCTCTCTTCCCAGCGGCTTCTCACTATCTCTCTCGCGATCACCACTTTTTTTCTTTTAGCTCTTCCCATCAACCGGGTTTAGTGGTATTGCCTGGCGAGTTCATCCATGTTCAAACCTGGGATTGTTATCGAGGTGCGATCACTGGAGCCGAGAATGCACTCTTGCCAATCGATAGCGCGTTCATTAATCCAGCAACTGGACCAATCTTTGTAAGTGGCGCAACGCCAGGTGACACACTCTCGGTAACGCTTCACGATATTCGTCCTGGAACCAGAGGTGTAGCTCGTACATATTCAGGCGATGGCCAACTTGCTCACTTAGCAGCGGAGCCATTCGCCCAGTTCTTCGATGTCAATGATGGCGTTGTACGTATGAACGATCGGGTCTCATTCCCAGCCTCACCCATGTTAGGAGTCATAGGTGTTGCGCCGGCGAGCGGTGAAATCCCAACTATGCCCGCGGGTAAGCATGGCGGAAACCTCGATAACAACAAGAACACGATCGGTTCAACGATTCACCTGCCTGTAAAGCATGACGGTGCACTGCTGTCCATGGGCGACATGCACGCATCCATGGGTGATGGTGAAATATGTGGGACCGGCATCGAGATTGCCGGCGATGTTTTGATCTCGACCGATCTCATCAAAGGAATAGGTACCGAATACCCGGTAACAGAGACTTCAACCTCCTGGATCACGCATGGCGTCTCTGCCGTCGAAACACTCTATGAAGCGATGCAGATTGCATGCGAAGAGGCGGCGAAACTTCTCGTTGATCATTGGGGTTTCACGATGAGTGAGGCTTTCATCTTCTTATCAGTTCAGGGGAACCTCGGTATCGCGCAAGCGGTCCACCCAGCACAAGGCACGGTGATTGCGAAGATGGAAGTTCCTAAGATTTCTGCCTGTCCAAAACCCTTTAAGGTTGCTTAAATACGCATATGACACAGCAGAGCCCAGCAACAATGAAATGGCAGCATGGCGAGACTTGGTATCGAATCGTCGGTGACCTTTCCAGCGCTAAGACACCCGTTGTAGTTCTTCACGGCGGGCCTGGAGCGGCGCATAACTACGTTATCGCTATCGCTGATGCGATCGCTTCCACAGGTCGGCCAGCAATTTTGTACGACCAGCTTGGGTGCGGTCTCTCCACACATCTGCCGGATGCACCATCTGAGTTCTGGACGCCAGAACTTTTTATGGAGGAACTCACTCTTCTCACACAACATCTTGGTATCGCAGATAATTTTGCGATCATTGGTCAATCGTGGGGCGGAATGCTCGGCATGCAATATGCAACCTTCGATCGCCCAGGATTGAAGGCGCTCATCGTTGCCGACTCGCCGGCGAGCATGGCGATCTGGAGTTCTGAGGCTGCAAAACTTCGCGCACTCTTGCCTGTAGAAGTTGAAGCTGCGCTCAAAGCTGCAGAAGCCGCAAACGATTACACATCAGCGGAATTTCAAGCTGCAATGGATATTTATTATCAACGCCACGTCTGTCGTATTCCTTTCCCGCAAGATGTCCTTGACTCTTTTGCGCAGATTGAGGAAGACCCAACCGTTTATCACACGATGAACGGCCCATCGGAGTTCTTGTGCATTGGTTCATTAAAGAGTTGGGATATCCACGACGATCTCCACAAGATCGCCGTGCCTACGCTTTTGATAAATGGCGCATACGATGAGGCGACACCAGGAATGGTCCAAGAGATTCATCGCCGAATTCCCGATGTTCTGTGGGAGCAATTCCCATTATCGGCACATATGCCACATGTTGAAGAGCCAGAACGCTTCTCACGAATCGTCAACGGCTTTCTTGATAGCAAACTTAACTAATTGATTGGTCTGACTTACCAGTCGATAATTCTGCGCTCTTCCCACAGGAAGCCAGTCTTATCGACTGCTGGATCAAATGGCCGTGTTGCCAACCAGATTGCAGTATCTGCACCCTCTTCAATTGAAAGCGGCGCATCCGGGCCACCCATATCGGTACGAGTGTGATTTGGACAGATCGCATCAACAAGCAATCCACGGGTGCCATGCGCGGTCTCGTGTGCAAGATTTCGCACTAAGGCATTTACTCCGGCTTTGCTGATTCGATACGGCGCCAATCCACCGGCATTCCCCGGTCCTGACATGCGACCAAGGCATGCTGAATAAACGATGATGCGACCATTGCGAGCCTGCGCCATCGCTGCACCAAGAATGTTTATCGCCGTAAATACCGAGTCCAAGTTGATCGCCATTACCCGGCGCCACTCTTCATTTGTTGTGCGAAGTGTCTTTGACATCTTTTCGCTCATCACGCCGTGGGCGAGTACGAGAATCTCGGGAGTGCCAAAGGTCTCAAGGATCTCTTGAAAAACAGTTCGCGCCGAATCAATATCACCCAGGTCAACTGCGCGATACTCACAATTCAATCTTGCTGCCGATTGAGATAAGCGCTCTGGATCTTTTGCTACGAGAACTACGCGATGTCCAGCATCTGTCAGCGCGCGAGCAGTCTCATATCCGAGACCGCGGGAACCGCCAGTAACAATTGCAACTCCCATGAGTTACTTCTTCTTCAATTCGCGAAGGGATCTCTTAATAGCTTTACGACGTGCGATCTCTGCATGATCTTTCTTTGATGGAAATGCCCAACGCAGGAAGAGAACGAAGATAGGCAAGATTACGAAACCCCCAAAGGCTTCGAAGAACATCGAGTTATTGATCCCACCTAGCATGAGGGAAATTTATCTGAGGCGGGCGATTACTGCTGGATGAAATTATTAAGTACGGCGATATCTGATGGGCCGACACCGCAGCATCCGCCGATAATCCTCGCCCCAAGTGACTCCCACTCTTGAATCTGAGCGGGCGTGAATGCAGTGCTCTGTTCGCCGAGCCATCGCTTATTGAGGGCATCCCACTCACGACCCGAGTTCGGGTAGAGAACAAAGGGAGTTCCTTCGGCTACAGATTTCATGAGGGGTGCAATCAAGATCGGCGCTGTGCAGTTAATTCCGACACCGACAGAGTTCTTGGCGCCTGTTACCAGTAAAGCGGTCTCTGAAAATGACTCCCCCGAAGAAAGTTCACTCTCGTTGCGGCAAGAGAAGGAGATCCAGAATGGAATCGTGGAGTCCAACTCCACAAGTAGATCCAAGATCGCCTTAGCCTCGGTGAGTTCTGGAATTGTCTCAATCGCCAAATAATCTGGTTGCGAGGCAATCAAGACTCTCAAACGATCTCGATGAAACTCCTTTAATTCTTCGCGGCTTAAGCCATAATTACCGCGGTACTCTGAACCATCGGCCAGGTATGCGCCATACGGTCCGACCGATGCCGCTACCTTCACCCCATCAAATCTCGCTAACTCGGTAGAAGCACGCAATGCATCGGTCACCTCATTGTGAGTCCAACCGCGGGCGATACAACCTGGGTAGGTAATTTGATAGGAGCTCGTGATCAGAATCTTTGCGCCAGCATCAACAAAGGATTTATGGGCGGCCCGGATCTGGTTGCGATGAGTTCGCAACAACTCCCCCGACCAGAGTGAGGTATCTAGACGAGCACCGAGCTCCTCGAGCGCCGTTGAAAGTCCACCATCGAGCAGGATCACGTGTGCAGGCATAGCCCAACTTTACGCGTAAAAATGGCGGGTAGACTTCACCACCTACCGATCAGCGTTGTCGGCGAGATATCCCACTTTTGAACTATTAAGGAGTCACACTCTTGTTCACACAATCTAAGAAGATTGCTGCAGTAGCTGGCCTCACAGTTGCCGCAGTTTTTGCATCTCAAATTGGAGCGATCGCTGCAACTAGCCAAACAGCGAAGTCATTTCTTCCGGCGAGCATCAAGAAAGCTGGCGTCATTCGTTTTGCAGTTGATGCGACCTACCGGCCAAATGAATTTAAAGATGCAAAGGGCAACCCAATCGGTTGGGGCATTGAGCTTACAAATGCAATTGCAGCCAAGCTTGGCGTAAAGGTAAAGTACACAGTCGCTACATTTGATGCGATCCTTCCTGCAATCAAGGGTGGAAAGTACGATGCTGGAATCTCATCATTCACAGATACAAAAGAGCGCGAAGCGCAATTTGATTTTGCAAATTACTTCACAGCGGGAATCCAATGGGCGGCCCCTAAGGGAAAGCTCGTCGATCCAAATAACGCGTGCGGACTCACTGTCGCAGTGCAGACTGGTTCAACCGAAGCCGATGATGCAAAGGCAAAGTCAGATGTATGCGTGAAGGCCGGCAAGAAGGCAATCACAATCCTCACTTACGATGCGCAAGATGCCGCTGTATCAGCAGTAGTCCTTGGCCGCGCTAATGCATTCTCTGCTGACTCTCCTGTAACCGCTGATGGCGTCCTTCAATCAAAGGGAAAGTTAGTTCTCTCTGGCGCAATCTACGGCGCAGCTCCTTACGGAATCCCCGTCGTTAAGGGCTCAACTCTTGCAAAGGCATTCTCGCTCGCACTTGCAGATGTCTACGCAGATGGAACGTATTCCAAAATCTTGAAGAAGTGGGGCGTTCAAGCAGGATCAGTCTCCACATTTGGCATAAACGGTGCCCTCAACTAATCACGAACCTATCAAGGCAGTGCCGCTGCGCCACCCAATCCGGTGGGCAGTGGCACTGTTTTTGGTCGCAATTTCAGCGGCCTTTGTCGTTGACGCTTCGCACCGTGGCGCCTACGACTGGAAAGCTTTTGCTCAATATATTTTTGATCCCCGCGTCGTAAAAGCAGCGGGAGTAACGCTCGCACTCACTGCGCTCTCAATGTTCTTTGCAATTATCTTAGGAGTCTCATTCGCAGTTATGCGTCGCTCTCCGAACCCAGTATTTCGCGCCGTTTCTTGGCTCTTTATCTGGGCCTTCCGTGGTACACCGGTCTATGTGCAACTGGTTTTCTGGGGACTTCTTTCGACTATTTATCATTCATTCTTTATCGGAATCCCCGACATTCATTTTCATAATTTCTATCTTGGTTTTCATCAAACCATTTCACAACAGTTCTCGCTCTTTTGGATCGCGGTTATTGGTCTCTCGCTCAACGAAGCCGCATACATGGCAGAGATTGTGCGAGCCGGACTGCTCTCTGTTGATTCAGGTCAAGAGGAAGCCGCAACTGCGATTGGTATGAGTTGGTGGACAACGATGCGTTACGTCGTAATCCCACAAGCTATGCGCATCATTATTCCGCCAACCGGCAATGAAATAGTTTCGATGTTGAAGACGACATCGCTTGTAACGGCAGTCCCACTAGTTACCGATTTGTATGCGCGAACTCGAGATATCTCAACAGAGACATATAACCCGATTCCACTTCTGCTTGTGGCTTCTGCCTGGTACTTATTTTTTACAACCGTCTTAATGATTATTCAGTACTTCGTAGAGAAGCGATTTGCTCGCGGGCACTCAGCCCTGATTGCGATGGCCTCATGACTCCCATGGTGATTGCGGAAGAAGTACATAAGTCATTTGGTAGTAACCACGTCCTGCGTGGCATATCCCTTGAAGTAGCGCACGGTGAAGTGATGTGCCTAGTCGGCCCATCTGGATCCGGTAAATCAACCTTCCTGCGTTGTATCAACCACCTTGAGAAAATTAACTCTGGACGTATCACCGTTGATGGCACACTTATTGGTTATCGAGAGCATGCTGGAAAACTCTACGAATTGAAGGCACGCGAGGCGGCAACACAGCGAAGTGGCATCGGAATGGTCTTCCAGAAATTTAATCTCTTCCCACATATGACCGCACTAGAAAATGTCACGGTCGGTATGGTGCGCGTCCAAGGTATCAATACAAGTGATGCCCAAGTCGAAAGCAAGAAGTTATTAGCTCGGGTTGGACTCGCTGAAAAGCTTTATCATTACCCGGCACACCTTTCTGGTGGACAGCAGCAACGTGTGGCGATAGCGCGATCCCTGGCTATGAAACCGCAACTTATGCTCTTTGATGAGCCGACATCTGCCCTTGATCCAGAGTTGGTCGGTGAAGTTCTGGATGTCATGAAGGAACTCGCCGCCAGTGGAATGACAATGATCGTTGTAACTCACGAAATGGGCTTTGCGCGTGAGGTTGCGGATTCTCTTGTCTTCATGGATGGCGGGGTCGTCGTTGAAGCAGGCAAGCCGGTCGAGATCTTAAGCAATCCAACTCAGGAGCGAACGAAGAGTTTTCTCTCCAAAGTGCTCTAATCCGTCCTCACCCGTCTCTACCCGTCCTAGAATCAGGGCATGAGCACTCAGGTTGAAACCCATATTGACGTTCAATTAACCAATCGAAACCGACAGACCGTTCTCTTTCGTTGGATCTTGGTTGCACCAGTTGCGATATTTGTTGCAGCCTTTAGCCAGATGAGCCACTGGGGTATCTCGACAATAGTGATCACCGCACCCGTCGTCATGGCTCTTCTCTTCCGGGGTATCTATCCGAGTTATGCACTCACATTCAATCACGCGATGATGGAGCTCAGCACACGAGTTGCAGCGTATGCGCTCTTGCTCACAGATGATTTTCCTTCGATTGAGCGCAATGAAAATATCGCAGTGATATTCCCTGATGTTGAAGGTGGTGCGACACTGAGTCGCGGACTCCCGCTGGTTAAGTGGATCTTCGCAATCCCCCTCTACATCGTAGGAGTCATCTATCTTCTGTTGACGATAGTTACCACGATCCTTGCTTGGATTATTACTGCGGCCACAGGCACCATGCCTGAATGGGCTGCAATGACAGCGCTCGGAACAATTGATTACTGGAACCGTGTCTACGGATATGCAGTTGCCCTCGTCTCCGACGAGTATCCATCCTTCGGTCTTTAATTTTTGAGGTTAACTCTCGCAGCGAAATAATCCCAATCCTCGTGAAGAATCCTTCAATGAGCCAGATGGCATCACTCTTCACAGATCGTCAGATTGGTTACACAATCGCGGATGTACTCGCAAAGTGTGTATTCGGTCTAACAATCTTCAAGATCGCTCGTATGAAGTCAGCGGCTGAAGGCATGGCAGACGCTCACTAAGGCAAAGAGTTAGTAATAAAAATGGGAGGCATAATCAATGCCTCCCATTTTTATGCCGTGATTATGAGAGGCTTACATCATGAATAACCTTCGCATGTGGGCCTATGCAATGATCGCAACCGGATTAATTAATTGGGATTACCAACGAGCACAACCACATATCGCAATTCATAGCCTGGCTATCGTGATTCCTGGCTCACTATTACTGCTCTCGACTTTTGTGCCATCGCTACAGCCCTCACTACACAAAAAGAGCGTTCGCCTAGCCTGGTTCATCATTGGGCTTATCGCCCTCGCCTACGCCTTCATTAACTAGCTTTTAGAGACCCATCTTCGACGCTGCCGCACGTAGCGCGGGTTTCGCATCAGGATGAGCGGCAAAGTTAATGAGATTTTGAGCCTGCTCGGACTCTGAGTGACCAAAGCAGGTTGCAATACCTTGCTCGGTGACGACATATGAGTGCTGGAAGCTCGTAACCCCTTCTGTGATCATCGGAACAATCTTAGAGGTATTTGTCTTTGCATGCCAGGAAGGAAGCGTCATAAAAGACTTTCCTCCTCGACTGTGAAGGGCGCCGACAATAAAGTCTGTCGAACCACCGAAACCCGAATAGATCTTGTCGCGTACCCGCGAAGCATTTGCTTGGTCGAGTAAGTCAACCTGAAGCGCCGCATTGATCGATGTCATCTTCGCTTGTTTGGCGATCAATGATGGATCGTTTGTCTTCTCGGTACGGAGCATGCGAACCCGCCGATTCATATGTAACCATGTGTAGAGCTCGTTGGAGCCAAAGATGAATGAGGCGGTAATGGGAATTTCGGTATCGAGTGCGCCAACTTTTTCAAGATTGAGTACGCCATCTGAAAACATCTCGGTCCAGATGCGAAGTTCTTTTCGATTTGTCATTCTTTCAACGACGGCATCTGGCACTGACCCGATCCCTAACTGGAGCGTTGATCCGGATGGAACGAGTTCTGCAATTTTTGAGCCGATGTTATGGGCAATATCCGATATCGGCGCTGGAGTATGGACATTGAGGGGCTCTTCATGAGTGAAGAGAAAGTCGATCTCGTTCTCGTAAACCTGCGCGTCACCATAGGTATACGGCATGTTGGCATTTGCTTGGGCTACAACGAGTCCGCCATGCTCGCGGGCTGACTCAATAGCAGCGGGAAGGATATTTACCTCAATACCCAGTGAGACGGTGTCGAACCTTGGTTCTGAGGTGTGTAACAAAACAACATCCGGAGCCAATTCATCTCGGAGCATTACCGGCAGTAGTGAGAGACGGGATGGAATGTAGTTGAGCCGTTCTGATCCACGCATACCAAGACCAACGAAAGCAGTCTCGTACCTCACTCCAGGGCGATCTGGGATTCCAGGCTGAGCATTGAGCATATGGAGCGTGTACTCAGGCACAACCGAGTCAAAGAGGGCGAGTAACTCCTTAGGGGTTCCAAAATTTCCTGAGACCAAGACTCTCGGGTTCTTGGGAAGCGATGCAAATACTTTTTTGAGCTGCTCTCCGTCAACGCGTTTCATAGTGCCATTCTTTCAGGGCACTGGGGTCGTACTTAACCAATCGAAGGTGCTATCACTCTAGTTCTTGTGAGTGATGTGATTAATCTTCTAGCTCCCAGGCACGAACTCCGCCGAGAATTCCCGCAGTGTTAGAGACAATAACGACATCATCACCGAGTTTGCTCAAGATATCTGGTTTGATTCGACGTGAATTTCCCCCACCAATGAAGAGTTTGTCCCACCAAAAAACAGGTCGTAACTCTTCCACCATGGATTTAATGCGCCGTGACCAGAAGGTATCCCCAAGTCGGCGACGTTCATGCTCACCAATCCATGTGTCATAGCTCGTTGAGCGTCTCACCGGTGCATGGGATAACTCAAAGTGAGGTGCAAGTTTTCCGCCATCAAACATCGCAAAGCCAAGTCCCGTGCCGAGCGTCATTACTACTTCAAGTCCAGATCCACTGATTAAGCCAGCCGCATGTACTTCAGCATCGTTAAGTACGAGGGCAGGTTTTCCAAAATGTTTCGACACCGCGCTCTGCATATCAAAACCGCGCCATTGAGAGAGCAGCTCCGGCTCGACCCTCGTCAGCGGACCTTTTGTGTTGATGTAATGCGGGGTGTGCACGACAACACCATGTCGAATCATTCCTGGCATCCCGATCGTGATGCGATCAAAGTCGGGTAGAGATGCGGCTAACTCACCAAATGCAGATATCAAACGGCTCGGTGAGAGTGGATACGGCGTAGGAATTGAGATCGGCTGGGCATGCAAAGTGCCCTGACCATCGAGAACAGAGGCCTTGAGACTCAACCCTCCGCAGTCGATTGCAAGAGTCATCATTGCACTAGAGCTCATGGCGCTCATGGCGCTCATGAATCAACTTTGGGAGGTCCCAATCAAAGTGGATTGATAGCTCGCGAACGAGAATGACTACGACTCCTGATGAAAAGGCGCATATCAATGTTGAAAAATCGAAGTGTTGAAGAGTGAGATAGAGCAGCGCGCCGGCAAAGCATGATGTTCCGATCGTCTCGCGATGAAGAAGTACTGGCTCTACTTGGCAGAAGAGATCGCGTAGAAGTCCCCCAAGCACTGCGCCAAGCACGGCAAGAACAAGTGCACCAACAAATCCGGCTCCATATGAAATCGCATAATTTGCGCTGGAGGCGGTAGCGACCGCTAGGCCGAAGGTATCAAGGGATAACATAAATCTACCGACTGGCTTTACATTCTTTGCGATCACCGTGACAACAAAGGCGAGTAGAACTGCAGAGAAGAGCCACGCATGCAATATCCATGGTGGACGTTGCCCAAGAAATACATTTCGGAATGTTCCACCCGTCAATGACGAAACTGCTGAAATCAGAAGGATTCCGCCGTAATCCAATCCCTTTGCCGCCGCTACCCGAGCACCCACAAGAGCGAAGGCGAAGGTTGCTACAAGGTCTAACCCATTGACTAGCGGAGTCGTAATCACACGATAAGGGTACGGTAAAAGAAAAACTGCCGCCCCAATTTCTTGGAAGCGGCAGTTGAACTTTGTTGAGGTTTAGAGGTTGTGCTCGAACTCGTGAAGTACAGCAAGACGCTCAGCCTTTGTTGGCATCTTGAAGTAGACATGTCCGCGCGACCAGTACCAGAGCATTGGGATCAATCCCAAAGCGATGGTTCCAAAGCCGACAACCTTTGTCAGGGTATCGAGGGTAGGGATGACCTTGATGAACATGATGCTCATGAAGAGTGCGCCGATGAGTGGCCATAGGCCCATAAGGATGAAATTCTTAAAGCTCTTGAAGATCATCTTTCGGAAAAGAACTACGACCGAGAAACCGGCTAACGCATAGTAGATCGAAATCTGGACGCCAATCGCAGCAATTGCATCAGTCATGATGGTGCCAAGTGATCCGATGAATTGTGAACCGACGAAGAGTCCGATGCCGACCACAGTAATTGTCATTGTTGCGACAATCGGTGTCTGGTACTTCTTATGGACCTTGCCGAATGAACGAGCAAGTGTGCCATCGCGACCCATTGAGAACATGGTACGAGTTACCTGAATCAGTTGAGTCTCAAGAGTTGCAACTGTTGAGAGAAGCACTGCAACGACAATCAACTTACCAGGAGTGCCAGGCCATACCTTTTGACCCAAGACGCCGAGAATATTTGCAGAGTTATCTGCGATGTCCTTATCGCTGAGGACCATATTTGATCCAACTGTAAAGACTTCAAAGAGCATGAAGGTGATGATCATGCCGATGATCGCTCCTTGACCAGGGGTCTTGTGTGATCCCTTTGTCTCTTCGTTCAAGTTCGCAGTTACATCCCAACCCCAGTAATAGAAAGCGGCGACAAGTGCGCCAGCAAAGAACTTCTGAGAAGTACCAAAGGATGTTGGCGAGAACCAATGCCAAGAGAATGTGTGAGTCTTTGTGCCATGAAAGATTGCCAGGATCGCGAAGAGTGCAAGGAGGCCAACTTCAATCGTTGACATAAGAACTTGAACTTTTGCGGTGATCGTTACGCCGAAGGCGACTGCTGCAACCATCAAAAGGAAGAAGACAGTTCCAAAGAGCGTTACCCATCCCTTGCTGTTCGATAGCTTTTCAGAGAAGAGCCCAAGGAAAGAAGACCCAGCCGGCAGGGTTGCCGCCACCATGAATATGGAAGAACACATAAGAAGTGACCAACCAGCGATATATCCGAGTGCTGGGTGGAGACCACGACGAACCCAGGCATATGTTGCACCAGAGTTAGATTCGGTGCGACCAAGGTAATTGAAAGCAAAGACGATTCCAAACATTGCGATTCCACAGTAAAGAAGAGCTGCGGGACCAGCAAGACCAACTGCACCTACCAAGAGAGCGGTTGAGGCTGCGATGGAATATGCAGGAGCTGATCCTGCAACACCCATTACCGCTGACTCAAAAAGTCCCAGGACATTTGGTGCGAGCTTGTGTTCGTGAGTTTGTGGTGAGCTTGACATGAGTTGACCTCCAGGTTGGAGAGGGCATCCGAAGAAGCGTGAACAGATACAGGGAGAACCGTACTACCCCTGAAATCTCAGGCAAGCCCGATTGGTCGATTTTGGCTATAACTTTTTGCTGAACTTTTTGCTGAACTTATCGGTCAGAGAGAACTTCTTTTGGACGAGAGCTGCCGAGAGCAAGACGAGGGATCCGCCAAAGAGTTGCGTGATCTTAAATGGCTCGTTTAAAAGCCAGATTCCGAGGAGCGTCGCGACGAGCGGAGTCATGTAGGTGACGGTGCTAGCGACCGCGCTCCCCGCCAAGCGAACATTCCGGAAGTTCCAGATGTAGGCGAAGCCGGTGCCAATCGCCCCAAGTGCGAGCATGCCCCAGAGCGACTTTGCATTCCAGGAAGAGTGAGTGATGCCACCAATGAGCGCAAAGGGTGCGAGTAGAACGGCGGCAGAGATTACTTGGCCAGTGGCAAGTGCGGTTGAGCTGTAGTGCAGTGGCGCGACAAAGCGTTTGGAGTACGGTGCCGAAATTCCGTAGAGGAATGTCGCCAGAAGTAGACCGAGGATTCCCTTCCAGTCACTACCGGGCAATCCGTTAAAAGCACCTGTCAGGAGTGCGATTCCTAGGAACCCGATGGCAACGCCGATTGATTGGTCGCGATTGATCTTCTGTTCACGAAAGGCAAATGTAATGACGATAACCGTCATTAATGGCGTCGTCGCATTGAGCAAACCTGCCATCACGCTACTGACATGTGTCTCACCTACAGCGAAGAGGTAACCCGGCCCAGCATTGAGCAAGAAGGCAACAACAGCGAGGTGTAACCAATGTCTAGGTTTATTGGGCAACTTGGTCTTAGTGGCCAGTGAGAAAGCGAGAAGTGTTAACGCCCCAATCGAACAACGAAGAAATGCAACACCAACTGCCGTGAGAGTGACGAGGCCCCACTTAATAAAGAGGAAGGAACTTCCCCATGCAATGCCAAGGGCTACAAACCCAGGAAGCCAAGAATTCTTTGAAAAGGTGTGGCGACTACTCACAAAACAAATTCTTCAATATCGAAGGTAACCCGATCGATGACAAGCGCACGATGATTATCAATCATGGTCCACCCAGTCTGATCCCAGCCACTCGATGCCACGAGTACCCCGTCAGCATCCTTTCGATAATAAAGGTCGTAATACTCTTCGGTTTCACCGGCAGGAATTCGCTTAAAGTTGTGCTCATTCACAATGATCATCTGATGAGGTGTAAGAATCATCGCATTGAGGCTCGAATAATCACATTTTTCGCGGATAAGACGGACCGCAGCAACAATTCCGTCGACGAGGCCGAGCTTACGTACCTCGGTAATAATCGTCGCGAAGTAGCGCTCACTATCGGTATCCCCGCGCATTCCCTCAAAGAGATCAGCGTCGATAAATGCATCCATTGAGTTTGATGGCATGACGCCGCCATTATGGATGAAAGATATTTCGCCATGTGTGAATGGGTGAGTATTTCCCTCTTTGACGGATAAGCCAGAAGTCGCCCAGCGAAGGTGGAGCAATGAACCATTGCTCTTTGTATCGACTGCGATCTTCTTGAATTTCTCGCTTGTGCTTGCCTGGGTAGGTTCGACGACGAGAGTTGGCTGCGTGGTTCCAGCCTCAAGCTCGACGACTCCCCAGCCATCGCAATGCCTAGATGAGAGCGCAGCGAAATCCTCGAAGTGGGGACCGGCAAATTCAGATAAGGAGTAATCCTTCTGCGATACATAACCCATTAAGCGACACATGTGAGTAAGTCTATTCCTTTTTTCTAAAGTACTTGAGTTCCCGAAAGTACGTGAGTTCCCGAAAGTACGTGAGTTGGTTTGATTAACTAGGCTTGAGTATCGAAGAAGACGTTCTTCGTCTCGGTAAATGAGTCGAGCGCATCTGGTCCAAGCTCGCGTCCCAAACCAGATTGCTTGTAGCCACCAAAAGGTGTCCAATAGCGAACCGATGAGTTCGAGTTGACGGAGAGATTGCCAGCTTCAACGGCGCGAGAGACGCGAACTGCCTGACCAATATCGCGAGACCAGATCGACCCAGAGAGTCCATATTCAGAGTTGTTGGCGATACGAATCGCATCGGCTTCATCTTCAAATGGAAGTACTGATACGACTGGACCAAATATTTCTTCACGGTATGCGCGATCGCTCTCATCTTTTGGAGTGAGAACCGTTGGCGCAAACCAATATCCAGGGCCTTCTGGCTTACTGCCTTGGAATGCAACCTCACTATTGTCAGGTACATACTCTTTAACCCGCGCGAGTTGTCCTGCCGAGATGAGCGGCCCCATCTCTGCAGAATCTAGCGATGGATCTTCGACACGAAACTTCTTTACTGCGCTCTCAAAGTGGGACATAAATTTCTCATAGACAGAGCGCTCAACCAGAATACGAGAACGTGCGCAGCAATCCTGACCAGCGTTATCAAATACCGCACCTGGTGCACCTGCGGCGGCTTTCTCGATATCGGCATTTGCAAAGATTATATTTGCGCTCTTTCCGCCAAGTTCGAGAGTCACGCGCTTCACTTGATCTGCACTTCCGCGCATGATCTGTTTGCCAACGGTAGTTGAACCAGTAAAGACAACTTTGCGGACAATTGGATTTGTCACAAAACGCTCGCCAACGATAGATCCCTTACCTGGAATCACATTGAATACGCCTTCTGGAATGCCAGCAAGGAGTGCGAGTTCGCCTAATCGAATAGCGGTAAGTGGAGTGAGTTCAGCTGGCTTCAATACAACGGTATTACCAGCGGCCAATGCTGGGCCAAATCCCCAACCGGCGATCGGCATTGGGAAGTTCCACGGAACAATAATTCCGACGACTCCGAGTGGTTCTTTGAACGTGACATCGATGCCGTTAGGTACTGGAATCTGTCGACCGAAGAGCCGTTCTGGCGCTGCGCTGTAATAGTTTAGAACATCACGGACATTGCCAGCTTCCCAGCGAGCATTGCCGATGGTGTGGCCAGAGTTAAGCACTTCAAGTTGGGCGAGTTCTTCAATGTGGTCATCAACAATGGCAGCAAACTTACGGAGCAATCTTGCTCGATCGCCAGGATTTACTTTGCGCCAGGTTTCAAAGGCTGTTGCAGCCTTCATGATGATCGCATCGGTCTGCGCGATATCTGCCAAGGCAACATCTCGAACAGCAGTCTCAGTGGTTGGATTGATAATTGTGTATGTGCTCATGATTTACATCCGCTCAAATCCGCGGAATCGCTCCCAATCTGTAACTGCCCGTGAAAAGGCATCGAGTTCAGTATCTGCCATATGTGTGTAGTGCTTTTGAACATCTTCGCCAAAGGTATCGCGCACCCATGTGCTATTTGCCCAGAGATCGCGAGCCTCCTGGAGCGATGTTGGAACGCGTGATGTATCAAGAGCGTAAGCATTGCCGGTGAAAATTGGTTCCAGCGCTAGCTTCTTTTCAATTCCATCAAGTCCGGCAGCAACCATTCCCGCAACCGCAAGATATGGGTTTGCATCTCCACCTGGTACACGGTTTTCAACGCGTAATGAGTGGCCTTGGCCGACGAGGCGAAGTGCACAGGTGCGATTATCTCGTCCCCACTTAATCGCTGTCGGTGCAAAGGTTCCTGGCTGGTAACGCTTATAAGAGTTGATATTTGGCGCAAAGAGCAGAGAGAGCTCGCGAAGATGCGCCTGAAGTCCAGCAAGGTAATGACGACCAAGCTCGCTCATGCCATCGCCAGCATCTCCGGCAAGGACTGCACCGCCATCCTTGTCACGGAATGAGAGGTGAATGTGGCAAGAGCTTCCTTCCTTCTCATTGAACTTTGCCATGAAGGTGAGTGCGCATCCCTGCTGTGATGCAATCTCTTTTGCACCCATCTTGTAAATCGAGTGGTTGTCGCAGGTAGCGAGCGCATCCTCATAACGGAAGGCAATTTCATGCTGACCTAAATTACATTCGCCCTTCGCAGATTCCACTGTAAGTCCCGCACCAGCCATTCCGAGGCGAATCGCGCGTAGTAATTTTTCAACGCGAGCGGTTCCGGTTAAGGAATAATCAACGTTGTATTGATTCGCAGGAGTCAGTCCGGTGTAGCCCTTATCCCACGCTTCTTCATAGGTATTATTGAAGACAATAAATTCGAGTTCGGTGCCACACATGGCGACCATTCCCGCTCTGTCGAGCCTTTCAAGTTGGCGTTTCAAGATTGTGCGAGGCGAGACTGAAATTCCCTCGCGGTGGTGATCTACGAGATCTGCCACAACCATCGCTGTTCCCTCATGCCATGGCAGGTATCGAAGGGTGTTGAGATCTGGACTCATGCCCATATCGGCGTAACCGGTCTCCCATGAGGAGACGTCATAACCCTGCACCGTATTCATGTCGATATCGACGGCCAACAAGTAATTGCAGCCCTCGGTGCCGTTTTGAAGAGTATCGGCCAAGAAGAAGGGCGCGTGGATCCGCTTACCCTGCATGCGGCCCTGCATATCGGTCACGCCGACGACCACGGTATCGATCCGGCCATTTTCAATATCGTCGCGGAGCTGTTCCAGGGAGAGCACGATGGCTCCTTTCGAGAGATAGGCGCAATCAGGCCAGGCAATAAGGCTGACTCTGAGGTGCTTGAGGCTACTCGGTTGAGCGTGGGCGAACAATGCTTTTCCCGTATCGAACCCTCACTGAAGGGGGGATTCCCGCTAAATCGTCGACCTATTTCCCCCTTTGGTACTAGTAATTCGGAGTGACTCACTGCACACTTTTCCCAACATCTAGGAAGGGTGGACATTGCTCAATGGTTAATTCAAACGATGCTGATGCTCGCAAGCTTGCTGAACTCGGCTATAAACAGGAATTTGATCGAAAGTGGAGCGGATTCCACAACTTCGCGATCTCCTTCTCGATCATCTCGATTCTCTCGGGTTGCTTCACGACCTTTGCACAAGCGTGGAATAACGGTGGCCCTGTTGCCATCTCCCTTGGTTGGCCAGTTATCGCAGGCCTCATCATGCTCATCGGATTGGTTATGGCAGAGCTCGTCTCAGCAATGCCAACAGCCGGCGGAATTTATTACTGGGCGTTAAACCTTGGTAAGCCAATTCACGGCTGGGTCACAGGATGGTTGAACCTCCTCGGATTAATCACCGTCACAGCAGGTGTGGATTACGGCTTCGCCAACTTCTTCACCTACACCGCAAATAAATACTCCAAATCTTTCGATCCAGGCAATCTCAAGACGATCTTCTTGGTCTTCTTTATCACCCTCCTCATCCACATTGCCATGAATATCTGGGGCGCAAACTTCATTCATAAGTTGCAAGGAATCAACGTCTGGGTTCACGTCTTTGGCGTAGCCGCAATTATCTTGATTTTGATTTTGATCCCAACTCGCCATCAAAGCGCACATTGGGTCTTCTCACACCAGATCAACAACAGCGGCTTCTCTCACAGTTCATTCTGGATCTATGTATTGCCTTTGGGCTTCTTGCTCACTCAATACACAATCACCGGCTTTGATGCTTCAGCTCACGTTTCAGAAGAGACTGGCCAAGCTGGCAAGGCTGCTGCTCAAGGACTCTGGAAGTCGATTGCCTACTCTGCAGTTGCTGGGTGGATACTCCTACTTTCATTCCTCTTCGCAGCAACTGACGAAGCTGGCATCACGAAGGCTGGCGGTGCGGTACAGGCAATCTTCGACTCAGCTGTCTCTGGCGGTTGGGCAAAGATCATCTTGATCATTACCTGTCTCGGTCAATTCTTCTGCGGAATGTCTTGTATCACTGCAGGCTCTCGCATGCTCTTCGCCTTCTCACGCGATAAGGCCGTACCTGGAAATAAGTACTGGACAAAGCTTGATAAGAACAAGAACCCATCCCATGCCGCATTTGGTCTCGGTGCCGCAGCTCTTGTCGTAACTCTGCCAGCCCTTTGGTCAGCCGTTGCATTCTTCGCTGTCACATCGATGGCAGTTATTGGCCTCTTTGGCTCCTTTGCAATTCCCATCTATCTCCGCTGGCGCAAGGGTGACTCCTTCCAGCAGGGCGAGTGGAACCTTGGAAAGAAGTGGAAGTGGATGGCTCCGCTTGCTGTTTTGGAGATCGTCTTCGTCTCCATCTACTTCATCATGCCAACAACACCTGCAGGTGTCTGGTGGAGCAAGGACTTCAACATCAAGGCTGCAAATTACACACCAATTACTTTCCTTGTAGTTATTGGTGGAGCACTTCTCTGGTGGGCACTTGGCGCCAAGAAGCACTTCAAGGGTGCAGTTCGTACCATCGATTAATTTCGAAAAGTTACTCGCTAAAGCCGCTGGGATTCCCAGCGGCTTTAGTTTTATCCAAAATCATGTAAATCACTAGAATCACTACTACAGATCTAATTTGCTAGAAGATCTAGAAGAACTAGAGCATTAAGAGGAGCAAGAGATGCGCGTTGATAAAAAGGTTGCAATCGTTACTGGAGCTGGCTCAGGGATTGGCGAAGCGAGTGCGATTCGGTTAGCTGAAGAAGGCGCCACTGTGATCTGTGCTGATATCAATGGCGCGGCGGCGGAGTCGGTAGCACAATTCATTCGCACCACAGGTGGCCACGCAAAAGCGGCGGCGATCGATATCTCTGATTACCAGCAGTGTGATGCCGTAGTCGCTGATGCGATCACAGAGTTCGGCACGATCGATATCTTGGTAAATAACGCGGGCGTCAATCTCCCCGGAGTCTTTCATGAAGTGAGTAATGAGACGATCGATAGAACTCTCTCGGTCAATATCAAAGGCGCTATGTATCTCACGCGCGCAGTCTTGCCAGCAATGCTTGCGCAAGGAAGCGGCTCTATCGTCAATATGTCGAGTGTCAACGGACTTGTCTCGGAGCCATACCTCAGTGTCTACTCTGCTTCAAAGGGTGCAATCGTGATGTTTACTCGAGGTATCGCCCTTGATTATGCAAAGAGCGGAGTTCGTTGCAATGCAATCTGCCCAGGATGGGTAGATACGCCCATCAACCACGCCCACGCAAAGATGCTTGGCGGATTAGACCATGTCTACAAGACGATCGATTCGTTCCAACCGATTGGCCGACCTGGTACTCCACGAGAAATTGCAAACCTAGTGCTCTTCTTGGCTTCGGATGAGTCGTCCTTTATGACCGGCTCGATCGTCTCAGCAGATGGTGGAATGACTGCTCAGTAAGGATTACTCCTTAATGAGTGCTCCCCAACGCTGAACCGTTGGTTTCCAGATCTCAAAGAGTTGGGGTTCGACGGCAGCAACTTCAGATTCAACGCTGGATTTACCAGATTCGATGAAGGCATTATCCGCATTCGCTTCCCATGTCTTAATAATCGAAGCATCGATCTCGGGATGGAATTGCACCGCATAACTCTTTGGCCCAAATTTATAAATCTGGTTTTCACAGAGCGGGCTGCTAGCAAGTCGTACTGCACCTTCCGGCAACTTTGTCACAATATCTTCATGCCATTGGGCTGCGATAGTTCCGGCAGTGAGATCGAAGACTGGATCAGCGACTTGCGTCGATGTGATCTCATAGATACCGATCTCAGCTTCTGGCGAGCGACGAACTTCTCCGCCGAGCGAGGCAGCGACGAGTTGAGCACCGAGGCAGATCGCAAAGATTGGAATATCTCGCTTTGCGGCATCGACAATCATCGCCCGTTCATTGACCAACCAAGGTGCGATGTGATCATCGAGTGCGCCCATATGTCCACCAAGTGGCATGAGAGCATCGATATCAGCAGGCACTGTCGACGGCACCGCTTCACCGCGATAGGCATGGAGCACGACGATTTCATGACCTTGTTCTTCAAGCCATCGCCCAGCAAGGTGTGGTGGATCGGTCTCATCATTTTGAATAGCGAGGATGCGCATGGGAGAAGTATTCCCCATTTCATGAAAAATCCCTCTCCAGCCCATTTCTTACGAGGCTGGAGAGGGATTTTTGAAGTGGATTTAGATCGTGTGATCTGTTGCTTCTACAAACTCTTCCTCAGTGAGGTAGGCCAGGCCATCTAGATCATCGTCTCCAGCGGTCAAGACTGCAACGATGGCAAGGGCGAGGACGACTCCGATGACATCTGCTGCGATCAAGAGTAAGCCAGACTTTACGTCAGTACCGCCAGGAGCGTTCGTCCACATGCGGCCGAAGATTGCTGCAGGGTTTGCAATGCTAAATGAGGCAGTGAAGAGAAATGCGCTACCGATCCACGCTGGAATTGCGATCGGCGCAAGGTGATCGTTGTACTGGTGAATAAGAAGCTGAAGAATGAGAACTAGACCAGCGACGATGAGCACTTCAGTGATGTAAGAGTGAAGTCCCTTCACCGAACGAGTCGAGTGAGAGATCGCCTTTTGATTAGCAAGGTAATTTGCAAGGACGGTACCGGCGAATGCACCAACGAGCTGGGCTGCGATATAGGCAAAGAGCTCTGAGATATCAAGGCGCTTCGCTATGAACTCGGCAAAGGTGAGAGCAGGGTTGAAGTAACCACCGCTGATCGAACCGAAGATAAAGGTCACGCAACCGAGTGCGAGGATGATCGTGAAGGCAGTGATGAAGAGAGCCAATACAGGATCCTGAGTTGAGCTAAAGCCCATGATTGATGAGCCGACAACTGCGACCATGAGAAGTGCAGTTCCAAGGAATTCTGCGAATGATTTACGAAGTAGATGTGTCATGGGGCAATTATGAAGGCAGAAGAGAAAGAAATCGCGGTTGTAGACTTCCACTATGGATGGCGTGTTGGAAAAAGCGGCCGTAAAGCGCTTTATAGAAGCGAAAAATTCACTTGGACTTCAAGGTGAAGTCACTGTTTTGAGCGAGAGCGCGCGTACCGCACAAGATGCCGCTTCTGCGCTCGGGGTTGATGTTGGGCAAATCGCTTCCTCACTCGTCTTTCAATTACCGGACTCATCACCAGTGCTCATCATTACAAGTGGTCGGCACCGCATAGATACCGATCTCGTGGCAAGAACTTTGGGAATCGACTCTCTTGGTCGGGCTGATGCCAATTACGTGAAAGTGCGAAGTGGTTATTCCGTTGGTGGAGTCGCACCAATCGGCTGGCTAAACCCCGCCACAATCCTGATCGATGTAGCGCTTAACGATTATCAAGTTGTCTGGGCGGCATCAGGACATCCTCATGCCGTATTTCCGACTTCTTTTGCCGAACTTCTCGCTGCGACGGGTGCGAAATCGATCATCGTCAGTGATGCTTCGGTGAGGAACGAGTGTTAGCTTGCAGATAGGTGAGTTCTCATCTATCGACGAAGGATGTTCATATGAACAAGAATTTTGCAGGAAAAGTGGCGCTTATTACTGGCGGCGGTTCAGGAATCGGAAAAGCAGTTGCTCTTGAACTCGCTCTCTATGGTGCGAAGGTAGTCGTCAATGACGTCCACCTTGAGCCCGCAATGAAAGTTGTGGAACAGATCGTCTCTTCAGGCGGAGAAGCGGTAGCGATTGGCGGGGATGTCGGTAAAGCAGATGATGTGAAAGCAGCTGTAGATCTCGCGGTGAAAACGTATGGCGGGCTGCATCTCGCTTTCAATAATGCTGGAGTTGGCGGCCCAATGGGTCCGGTAGGAGATATTGATATTGAGGGTTATAAGGCCCTTATGCATACCAATCTCGACTCCGTTTTTTATGGAATGCACTTCGAAGTTCCAGCAATCATCGAATCAGGAGGTGGTTCAATTGTGAATACATCTTCGATTTTGGGGCTCGTTGGTGATGGAGGCGCTCTTCCTTACGTTACCGCTAAACATGGAATAACTGGGATGACCAAGGCGGCTGCAATCAGTTATGCCGATAAGAAGGTCAGAATAAACTCAGTACATCCTGGATATATTGATACGCCGCTGCTTGGAACTCTTCCCAAAGAAGCTCTGGCTGGAATTATCGCTCTCCATCCAATGGGTCGCCTAGGAACGGCTAACGAAGTTGCCGATCTGGTTCTCTTTCTACTCTCAGATAAAGCCTCTTTCATCACAGGTGCCCAACTTGTCGTTGATGGTGGTTACACATCGCGATAAGAGGAGTACCTTGCAAGGGTGGGTCTATTACAACGTAGCGACTTTCCCTCTACGAGGCGGGAGTGGGTTGCAGATTTCGTAGCAGGACTTACCGTTTCGATTGTCGCGCTTCCTCTTGCCATAGGTTTTGGAATCACCTCAGGCATGTCAGCTGCCTCAGGAATTGCGACCGCCATTATCGCTGGGTTTATCGCCGCTCTCTTTGGAGGTTCACGTTTTCAAGTGAGCGGCCCGACCGGAGCAATGACTGTCGTCTTATTGCCAGTTATCGCTAAATTTGGAGTGAGCGCAATTCCACTTTTAGGCGCCATGGCTGCAATTATTCTTTTTGTTATGGCCGCGTTGCGGATTGGCGCAATGATTAAACGAGTTCCGGAGCCGGTTGTAGAGGGATTCACCGTAGGGATTGCAGTCGTCATTGCACTTCAACAATTGCCTTCGGCACTTGGTGTGGCAAAGGGAGCCGGTGAGAGAACCATTCCCGTTGCATTTCATACGATGCAGAACGCTCTTTCGCTCGGACTTCACTGGTGGACATTAGCTGTTGTTGCGTTGACGCTTCTCATAAAATTTAACCTTGTAAAGCTTCTAGAGCGATTCAATATAAAGCCCTATGTGCCGGCGAGTTTCGCTGCTCTGATCATCGCTACGGTGATTGTGAAAGTATTTAATATAAGAACAGATCAGATTGGTTCACTTCCCCGCAACGTTGCGGAGTGGACTCCATTACATCTTGCTGGCTCCCACTTCACATCACTTCTGTATCCAGCGCTCTCTATCGCCCTTCTCGCTGCCATCGAGGCTCTACTCGCCGCGCGAGTTGCAGATGAGTTAATGAATATTCCAAAGGAGCAAGAGTTTCGGCCAAATCAAGAGCTCATGGGTCAGGGATTAGCAACTCTTTTTGCGACTCTTGCCGGCGGCATGCCTTCGACTGGGGCAATCGCGAGAACAAATGTGAACGTCCGCTCCCACGCTAACTCTCGAGTTGCAGCAATGCTCCATGCACTTTTCTTATTGCTCATCACTATCTTCCTTGCACCACTCTTCTCTCAGATTCCGCGAGCCGCAATCGCCGGAGTCCTCATCGGTACAAGTTTTAGAATATTCAATAAGGCCACAATGCTCAAAATCTTTCGAGGCTCGCCAGTCCATGCCGCCATCTTCATTCTGACGGCAATAGTCGTCATTTCAGTGGATTTGATCTGGGGAATAGGCGTAGGTGTAATCGCGTACTGGATATCGCGGGTTCATGTGAGAATCAAAACTCGGTAGAATTGGACCATGGATTTACAGAAGGTACTTCTCTATTACAGCTTCACGCCGATAGCTGACCCGCAAGCGGTCATGCTCTGGCAGAAGACGCTGTGTGAGAGCCTTGGAATCAAGGGACGAATTTTGGTCTCCCCTCACGGTATTAATGGCACAGTGGGTGGAGATATGTCTGCTCTCAAAAAATATGTGAAGGCGACGAAGAAGTATCCAGGTTTTCGTAAGATCGATTTCAAATGGTCGGAGGGCACTGGCAGTGAATTCCCTCGCCTGAGCGTGAAGGCGAAGAAAGAGCTTGTTGCATTTGGAAATCCCGATGAGATTAAAGTTGATGAGAATGGCGTCGTAGGTGGCGGTATTCACCTCAAGCCATTCCAAGTAGATCAACTTGTTGCAGAACGTGGCGATGAGGTTGTCTTCTTTGACGGTCGTAACGCTTTCGAAGCGAAGATCGGAAAGTTTAAGAACGCCATCGTCCCTGATGTGACTTCATCTCAACAATTTGTCGAGGAAATTGAAAGTGGAAAGTACGACCACCTCAAGGATAAGCCAATCGTCACATACTGCACTGGTGGTATTCGTTGTGAGATTCTCTCGGTTGTCATGAAGAATCGAGGCTTCAACGAGGTCTATCAAATTGATGGTGGCATTGTTCGCTATGGAAATAAGTTTGGTAATGATGGGCTATGGGAAGGTTCGCTTTACACCTTTGATAATCGTCTATCTATTGATTTTGCCGCAAATCCAGCGCTGATCGGTGAGTGCGATAATTGCAAAGCACCAACCCGTCAGTTCTATAACTGCACAACTGCCTCTTGTCATCAGCTCGCACTTCTATGCGAACCATGTGGTGCCAACGCTGCAACGCGTGCTTGCCCGCATGATCCCTCAAAGCAGCACGACCATGAGATGAGTGGCTGATTAGCGTTTCTCCAACCTCTCGCCAGAGATTTTGGGAGAGAGCATTTGCTTCGACGGTAGTGCTCTACACATTTGTCGCCACATATGTAGTGTGGAAGACGCTCACTAAATATGGTGCCCATTGGTTCATATATTTCATTATTGATTTACCTACCTCATGGTTCTATGGCATTGCGACTTCACGACTCGTCGTTGCTGTCGTCAAGAGACGACTCCACGAGGTTAATAAGTGGGGTTGGCTGGCGGCGATAAATTTTGCACTCCCTCAGTTTTATATCCTCTACTACGCCCACAACGCATCTCGGCAAACCCTGCTCATATTTGCCCTGATTATCGGCGGTTTAGCGATCACCTCTGCATACACGCTCTGGCTGCAAATCAAGAAGAGCCGTAAATCCCAATAACTCGCCTGTACCCTTGGGGTTATGAAAACTACGTATTCGATCCTCATTGTGCTTCACGTACTGACAGTCCTTGGAATGATTGGGCTCCTTCTCGCCGAAGGTAGAAAAGCTGTCAAAAAGGTGCCGAATGGCGTCATTCATGCTGGCCTGACCGCTATGGTCCTTGGAATTGCGATGATCGTCATCAATGCAATGCGCCACAACAGCGACAATACAATCGCCCTTCTCAACCATACAAAATTTGGGATTAAATTCGTCGTCTTGGCAGCAATTCTTGGAATCGCATTCCGTGATTCAAAGAAGTCATCAATCTCAAAGAATAGCTGGATGACCTTGGTTGGACTTTCAGTACTTAATTTCATTATCGCTGGGGCCTGGCAATAAGAGGCAATAACAAGCAATAACAAGCAATAACAAGCAATAATAGGCAAGCGCCCTATTTTTTAGGACGGTATGAACTCGCTCCCTTGGCAAGAATCAGCATCAAGAAAAGGGAGCCGAGAGTTAATACGAGGATGAAGAGAGCGCGCATCTAGATAGAGTAATTGCTCGCGCTGAATTTTGGGCCATGATCTTTCACAATCGTGGCATTTGTTGGAACGGTCGCGTCATCGTGGACTTTGATGTCTCCGATAATGCGCGCGCCAGCGCCGAGAACCACTCGGTTGCCAATGGTGGGATGGCGCTTGCCGATGATGTAACCGCGAGCCCCAAGAGTTACATCGTGATACATCAAAACATCATCACCAATTATCGAGGTTTCTCCGATCACCACGCCCATGCCATGATCAATGAAGAATCGTCGGCCGATGGTTGCGCCTGGGTGAATCTCAATTCCGGTGACGGATCGAACCCATGCCATATGTACTCGAGCGGCAAGCTTGAGATTGTGGCGCCACAAGAAATTCGCCCATCGGTAACCCCAGATTGCGTGGACCCCGGGGTAGACCAAAAAAACTTCTAGTTTGCTTCGAGCGGCAGGATCGCGCTTAATCGCGTTTTCCAGATCTTCTTTGAAATGGAAAGGCATAAAAGGAACTTTAGTCCATCAAATCTGCGTAGAGAACCGTTGAAAGATAGCGCTCTCCGAAGGATGCGAGAAGGACGACAATATTCTTTCCTTCATTCTCTGGACGATTTGCCACCTGATGAGCGGCCCACAGTGCAGCACCTGAAGAAATTCCGGCAAGAATTCCCTCCTCTTTTGCCGCGCGGCGCGCAAAGGCGAGTGTCTGATCATTTGGCGCATCGATGACTTCATCATAAACATTTCGATCAAGGATCTCTGGAATGAAGTTAGCCCCAATACCTTGAATTGGATGTGGTCCTGGCTTTCCGCCATTAAGCAGCGGTGAAGCTTCTGGCTCAACAGCGATGATCTTCACGCTTGGCTTTAATTCTTTGAGACGTCCACCTACGCCAGTGATCGTGCCGCCTGTGCCGACACCCGCGATGAAAATATCGACTTCGCCATTTGTATCACGCCAGATTTCTTCCGCTGTAGTTGCACGGTGAATTGCTGGGTTTGCTTCATTTGCGAATTGACGAACAAGTACTGATCCTGGCTCATTTCCGAGTTCTTCAGCCTTCGCGACCGCACCATTCATGCCTTCAGGAGCCGGAGTGAGAACTAACTCCGCGCCAAATGCTCGAAGCAGTGCACGGCGCTCCTTTGACATTGATTCTGGCATTGTAAGAATCACCTTGTAACCACGTGCTGCGCCAACCATTGCGAGTGCGATGCCGGTATTGCCTGATGTTGCTTCGACAATCGTTCCACCTGGTTTGAGTTGCCCACTCTTCTCTGCTGCATCAACCATCGCGATTCCGATGCGATCTTTTACCGTACTCGTTGGGTTATAAAACTCAAGTTTTGCAAAGACATTTGCCTTTGCACCGTCAGTAATATTGTTGATCTTGACGAGTGGAGTATTACCTACGATTTCGGTGATGTTGTTATAAAGAGTCATAGCCTAAGAATAGATAGGTGATCTGCAATTAGCGAGTTGCGAACTCATTGCATCAATAACGATCGACGGTACTACTTGCAAAAGATTTGCATCAATCACAGTGAGAGTTGCTCCGCGAAGAAATTAATTGTTCGAGCCCATGCCAATTTTGCAGCGACCTCATTAAAGACTTCTGGGCGATCATTATTGAAAAATGCGTGCTCAGTGTCCGCGTAGTCAAAAGCCACGGCTTTGCCGCCAGAAGCGTTAATCTCGGAGAGCGCCTCTTGGATACCGGGAGCCGCAGAAGTGCCATCCCCTTGCGCGCAATGGATCATCGCTTGCTTGCCGTTGTAAGCACTCCAGAGTGGAGCGTGGCGCTCCCAAGAAGCACCAGGATAGAAGCCAACAGTTGCAGTGATCCGGTCTGAGAGGGTGCCCGACCAGATTGCAAGTGAACCACCCATGCAGAATCCCACTACACCCACGTGAGTGGAAGTCGTGTTCTTCATGCTGGTTAAGTACTTGGCAGCGGTAACGATCTCTTCACCGGCGCGATTGAGCTCTAACTCCATCATTAATTTTTTTGCCTCATCTGGTTCAGATGCTGCCTGCCCGTGATAGAGATCGGGCGCAAGTGCTACAAATCCAGCTGCTGCAAAACGATCAACAATTTCGGTAATGTGGCCAACTAAGCCCCACCACTCTTGAATCACAATGACTGCTGGACCTGATCCTGATTCAGGGATTGCGATATATCCGGCGCCGCTCTTACCATCTGCAGAAAACTTGATGTGATTTCCGGCCATTTTATTGTGCCTTTCCATGAGGGAAGCGGAGTGCAGCTTCTGTTGCATCCCCCACCCGAGTGAGTTTGATACTGCCCTTTAATTCATTTTCAGTCAATGTACGAACAATCTGGAGTCCGAGGTTAGATGAATTCTCGAGATCAAATCCCATGGGAAGTCCAACGCCGTTATCACTCACCACCACGATGCATTCGTTCTCTGTATGGCTGATATCGATGCTCAGCGAATCCCCCGATGACTCAAGACCATGTTCGAGTGCATTGTGAATTAACTCAGTTATCACGAGTGCGAGCGGTGTGGCAATCTTTGAATCAAAATTACCAAATTCACCGACCTTTGAAAGTGTGACTGGACGGGAACTCAACTCAATCGCATTATGCACAATGCGGTCATAGACCTCATCAAAGAGGACAACTTCTGCCGAGGAACCAGAAAGGGTCTCATGCACGATGGCGATTGAGGCGACTCTGCGGACGGCTTCGGCTAAGGCTGCAGAGGCGACTGGATCTTCAACCCGCCGGGACTGCAATCGAAGGAGCGCCGAAACTGTCTGTAAATTATTTTTAACTCGGTGGTGGATTTCACGAATCGTTGCATCCTTGGTGATGAGTGCCCGATCCTGTCTGCGCAATTCGGTTACATCATGCACCAGGACAATCGCACCGATTCGATCGCCGCCTTCGATAATAGGGATGACAAGAAGATCAAGTACGGCTCTCCCATTATCAAAATCATCTCGTCGAAGATCTCTTCCACTCACTACTAGAGACCATGGCTCATCCGTAGGAAGAGATCCATTATCGATTGCCGAGAAGACCGAGCCAAGATTTTGATTCTCAATCTCGCCAGACCAACCTGCGCGACTAATCGCAGATCTCGCATTTGGGCTGGCGTACATCACAACGCCATTGCCATCAAGCCTGAGAAGCCCATCGCCTACGCGAGGCGCGGATTCACTGCGATAGATGTTCCCGGCTACCGGAAAGGTGCTCTCGGCAACCATTCGATAGACCTTGTGTGCAATTTCCCGATAGTTAATCTCCAGACGCGACTTCGAACGCATCTGTACAGCATCCCGATGGCGCGAGATCACGGCAATGACGTGGCCATTGAAGAGGACAGGCACCGTCTCCTCTTTTATGAGAAGTTCGCCGATCTGCTCGGGTTCGGTGTCACGAATAATCTCACCTTGGGAGAGCGCTTGATCGATTCGCGGATTATCTCCCCAATTAATTTCTCTTCCAACAAGATCGTGCGTAAATACAGTTGCGGCAGTTGTAGGGCGAGTATGTGCAATTGCAATATGGCCCGTTGGCCAATTCAAATAATCTTTCCTTTTTGGGACCCAGAGAATGAGATCTGCAAAAGAGAGGTCAGATAGCAATTGCCATTCGGCGATAAGTTCACTTATGCGCTCTTGATCATCGGGAGTCAGCGCTGTTGCATCGACTGGATATCGTGATGACACAGTTACCTCGCCAATCTAGATGGGAGACTCGGCTAAAGCCGCAGCCGCTCTCATCGCAGCTATCGCAGCGACTGCGCGATCTTACCAACCTCACCTCGCCCAGGCTTCGTCGCGCGCGAAAGAGGTGATCCCGACCCGCCTCTCTCTGGATTGGCAGATGATTGCAATTGGCTCTCCCGAATAAGGAATCGATTCTCTGCCGTAGTCAATGTCAGGAAACGAGCCTCCGACTCGCGAAGTTCTCGGGAGTTCCCGACGAGTACGCAGATATAGGTAATAGGAATTTTTCGCAGGAGTAGCGGAAACTCTTTAAGAAATCGAGCTAACTCATCCAGGCTCTCCTCAGTCGATCTGACCACATAAAGGAGATGAGTTGTTGATTCAAGGATTGTGCTGACCAAGCTGCCATGCCATCGGCGATCATGCACAACCTCGCCTAGCGCCGGAAGAATGCCCAGATCAACTATCGCCATCTGCTCTGGTGCAAGTGTCGGTAGCGCGGTTGGTTTCTCTGATGCCAGAAGTGGGATGAGATTGATCGTCGAGCTGACCGATGACCTCTTTCTCGTTGCGCCATCACTATCTCGCTCGATTCTGCGGGATAGCCGTTGCGACTTAAAGTCAGCATCGATCATCGCAATAAATGGGGCTCCTGCTGAACCTGTTGCACCCAATTCGCGACCGAGCGCGATAGCGAGAGTGGTTCTCCCCGGCGCTCCGCCACTTCCCGTGACTGTAATGACTTTGGGGAGCGCTACGGGGCGGGAACGCTCGACTTCCACCTGGGAATTGGTCGCGATAGCGCTCTGTACTAATGGCAATCGAAGTTGGGAGCGGATTTTCTGCATGATGGCATGTGCTGCGGACTCAGTTCCATCGAGGGAGATAAAGGTAAAGGGAGCATCCTCATGTCTCATCAACATCGATGAATTAAATTCTGGAAGATCGGCCATATAGATCACAACGGTTCGCAACGATTGCCTTGAAGCGAGAAAATCCATGAGAGCCGGCGCATCGAAGGCTCGGTAGATGATGGACCAGCCTTGCGAGAAGAGAAGTTGGGCAACAAAATCTTCAAAGTCAGCATCGGCGATAGCTGTTACGACTTCAAGTTGAGGAATTTCAGAGCGCATCTCGCACCACCACAATTCTGTTTGAAGCGAGTGCATCGATGACTCCTAATACATCTCGATCATGGAGAAGGAAGAGCACCGTAACGGCGCCACCAAGATCCCGTGATTTATTATCGACGCTTTGAATATGAATTCCCGATGCGACAAGCTCGGCGGATTGGCCCGGATCCTTCGGTTGTGCATAGAGATCAACACGTTCACCTGCCATCAGATCGGGCGGTAAGTCACTTCTCTCAATGCCGAGTGGAAGCTGACGAAGATCAGTAGCCGATGAAGCCTGGGCAAGAGCATTAAGTGGAATGAATTCACCACTACCAACAGTACGAGTGAGAACATTTCCTATCAAACGTGATGTGCTCGGATAATAATATTTTGAATTCGTACCGAGTGATGCGTTCACTTGAATGAGGTCGCTTTCATGAAGCGTGGCACCAGGGGCGAGTTGATGAGCAGCGGCCCATATCGATGAGGTGTTCTGTGAAGCACCTGCTAACGCGAATGCGGCAAGGAGTGAGAGCGTAATCGCCCCAATAGCGATGATTCGCCTTGAATGTTGGGCAAAGAAATGTGGGAGTTGAAACATAAGGGCATAGAAGCATCCGTTACATGCTGAAAGATCATCCGAAAGTATGAAGTGTGGATGAGATCAGTTCGCCAGGCTCGGGCCATGAACACGACGAACACTGGCCCCTTTCGACCAAAGAAGCTCCACTTCCCCTATGCCGGACCACTCAATGGCCTCGAGCAACCAGCTCTGCATCTATTTGGATACTCCCCAGCGCTGGAAGAGAGCGCCCCGGTTTCACCGCTCACTTCAAAGCTATATCTCGTGCCAACTCCCATCACCTTTGAGGGTGAAGAGTTTGACCCTGAAATACAACCGAAACCATCCTCGCTGGCAGATCTACCGGAGATCGATCAGTGGGTATCCCGATATTTACTGAGTCTGCTTGAGGTGTGGAGCGGTAAGCGATCTGCGATGCAGTTGGCGAGATGGACCCACCGCAAAACCTATGAATCAATCGTGAAATCAATTCGTGTGAGATCTGCGCTCCCAAAGATTCGCAAAATCTATATCTCTCAACCTATTGCAGGGGTCGCAGAAGTAACTGTCACGCTGCGCTATGACGAACGAGTGCGATCCCTCGTAATGCGATTTGAAGGCGTTGACCTTCGCTGGCTCTGCACCGAGTTGGCAGTGCTGTAAATATGAAGTAAGAAGTAAGAGGTTTAGGCCGCGCCGTGGCAGCGCTTGTACTTCTTACCAGAGCCGCAAGGACATGGACCATTTCGAGATGTGCCGCCAGTACTCTGAGCTTCTCCGCTCTCATCTGCTGCGCTGTAGACCAAGTTTGAGACGACCGGTTGCTCGGGAGCGCCAACTCCCTTAGGTGTCACCTCAACATGATTCTCACTCTGTTGAACATCAACCTCTACATTGAATAGCAGGGCAACGAGTTCTTCCTTAATGCCATCCATCATTGCCGAGAAGAGTTCGTAGCCCTCTTTTTGGTACTCAACAAGTGGATCGCGTTGCGCCATAGCACGAAGGCCGATTCCCTCTTGGAGGTAATCCATTTCGTAAAGGTGCTCTCGCCATCTGCGATCAAGAACTGAGAGAAGTACCTTGCGCTCAAGCTCGCGAACAACCTCGACGCCGAGCGTCTCTTCTCGCTTGGCATATGCAGCATGTGCATCTTCCAAAACCTTAGTTAAGAGGAAATCAGAATCAAGTCCTGCTAATCCGCCTACTTCTGCACTTACTTCTTCGACTGTAAATGAGATTGGGTAGAGCAACTTGAGTGCTTGCCAGAGTGTTTCAAGATCCCAGTTCTCTGGGAATCCACTGACGGTTGCAGATGTCACATATGCGGTAATGGTCTCATCCATAAAGGTTTGGACTTGCGTTGAGATATCTTCACCCTCAAGAACTTCGCGACGCTCGGAGTAAATAACTTCACGTTGACGATTCATTACATCGTCATATTTTAAGACATTCTTACGCATTTCAAAGTTAAGAGATTCCACCTGAGTCTGCGCCGAACGGATTGCATTTGAGACCATCTTTGATTCAAGAGGTTGATCATCTGGAAGACCAGATGCGCTCATAACTCGCTCAACAAGGCCCGAGTTAAATCGGCGCATTAAGTCATCTTGAAGCGATAGGTAGAAGCGAGACTCACCTGGATCGCCTTGACGGCCTGAACGACCACGGAGCTGGTTATCGATACGGCGAGATTCATGTCGCTCTGTACCCAAAACGTAGAGGCCGCCTAAGGCGGTTACCTCTTCGTGCTCTTTCTTGACAGCTTCCTTCTGCTTTGCAAGTTCTGGTCCCCAAGCCGCTTCGTACTCGGTTGGCTGATCCACTGGGCTGATACCTCGACGTTGAATCTCGAAATCCGCCATGAATTCTGGGTTTCCACCAAGCATGATGTCGGTACCGCGGCCCGCCATATTTGTAGCAACAGTTACAGCGCCTTTAACACCAGCGCGGGCAATGATCGCCGCTTCACGCTCGTGCTGCTTTGCATTGAGAACCTCATGCTTGACGCCACTCTTTGTAAGGAATGCCGAGAGTTCCTCTGACTTTTCGACTGAGACTGTGCCGATGAGAACTGGCTGTCCTTTGCGATGCTTCTCAACAATATCTTGTGTGACTGCAGCGAACTTTCCGATCTCGGATTTATAAATGAGATCAGGCTGATCAACACGTTGGCTCGTCTTGTTTGTTGGAATTGGAATTACACCGAGTTTGTAAATCTGCATAAATTCTGCAGCCTCAGTCATAGCGGTACCAGTCATTCCAGAGAGCTTCTCGTACAAGCGGAAGTAGTTCTGCAGGGTAATCGTTGCCAGCGTCTGGTTTTCATCTTTGATCTCGATACGCTCTTTCGCTTCGAGTGCCTGGTGCAGTCCTTCGGAATAACGTCGACCAGACAGTACGCGGCCGGTATGTTCATCAACAATCAGAAGCTCACCACTCATTACGACGTAATCTTTATCGCGCTTGAAGAGCTCTTTGGCGCGGACCGCGTTGTTGAGATACCCGATCATCGGAGTATTTTCAGCGATATAGAGATTGGAGATTCCAAGAATCTCTTCCACTCGTGTAACGCCCGCTTCGGTTATTGAGAGATTTCGCTTCTTCTCATCGATCTCATAATGAGTATCACGCTGCAACTTTTCGGCGATCGTTGCAAACTCAACGTACCATTTAGTTGGTTTATCAGCAGGCCCAGAGATAATAAGTGGAGTTCGGGCTTCGTCAATGAGAATCGAGTCAACCTCATCTACGATCGCAAAGTTGTGTTTGCGTTGAACACAATCTTCAATCGACCAAGCCATGTTATCTCGCAGGTAATCGAAACCAAATTCATTGTTTGTGCCATAGGTGATATCGGCAGCGTATGCCTCACGACGTTCGGCAGGAGTCATGTTGGAGAGGATCACGCCAACTTTTAAGCCGAGGAAGCGGTGGATACGTCCCATCCACTCACTATCGCGCTCTGCAAGATAATCATTTGTTGTAACAATGTGTACGCCATTACCTGTTAATGCGTTGAGATAAGCAGGGAGTGTTGAGACAAGAGTCTTTCCTTCACCCGTACGCATTTCGGCGATATTGCCGAGATGAAGCGCTGCTCCACCCATAAGTTGAACGTCGTAGTGGCGTTGACCAAGTGTGCGCTTGGCGGCTTCGCGGACTGCAGCAAAAGCTTCTGGCAGAAGATCGTCGAGATCCTCGCCCGCTGCGAGCCGTTCTTTAAATTTAGGGGTAAGTGCTTGCAAATCTGAATCACTGAGCGCAGAGATTGTTGACTCGAAGCCATTCACGTCAGCGGCGATCTTTTCGAGGTTGCGGACGGCACGACCTTCACCGGCGCGCAGGATCTTATCTAGAAGTGCCACTGTTCCTCTTTCGTTGCTTGACTGGCTAACGCCCTATCTTATTCGCTAAAAAGCGCCCTGCCACACAGGCGCTGAGCATGGCCACCGGGTCAAGTGAGGCCGAGCGAAACGCCCTCATGCCCTCATTCATTGTGCTTCCTGTTGTAACCAAATCATCGACCAGAATTATTCCCGGGCCCAGTTTCAAGCTCTGCTCATGGCGCCGGATGAGATCAGTTCGAAGCGAAAAGGCACCGCTCATATTTCTAGCGCGCTCTGGCGCGGTGAGAAGAGTTTGGTCCGAGACTCTCCGCGCTGGCATCAGAAGGTCGAGGGTTCTGACTTCCCAAGCTTCGTGACTTTCCTGCCTTTCCCGAACCAGCCGTGACTCAATCGCCTTAATAAGAAGTGAAGTCAATATTTTGGTATGGGCAAATCCGCGCCGTCGATCTGCTGCTCTCGATGATGGAATCGGTACCAGCAGATAACTTCTCCGCGGTAATTCATTCGCGATCTGTGCAAAGGAGATAGCCATCCGTTCGGCAAGATATTTCGCACAAGTGCGATCATGGCTCTCTTTAGCAGCCAAGATCACATCTGATGCCACTTCTCCATAATTGAATGAGCTATACAAGGCGCGGTTTGCTATTAATGGTCGCTCTCGAAAATCAATAAGGGTATTTTCGCACGGCGTGCAGAGAGCGCTTTCATCGAGAATCGATCTGCCACACGATACACAGCTTGGCGGATAGAGAAGTTTGAGAAGCTCCGAGAGAATCATTCCCTCTATGTACTACATGCTAAATGTCGTCGATATCAAAGTCAGCGAGGATTGTGGATGGTTGATCGGCAGGGATGATGTTAATTGGTTCAGAGGTGAGTGGAATTCCAGGATTCTTTGGAAGTGTAACTACAAAGTGAGCCCCGTAACCCGGACGCCCCCATGCCTTTAACGAGCCTTGATGAAGCTTCGCATCATCGAGTGCGATTGCAAGACCCAGACCGGTTCCACCGCGAACGCGAGATCGCGAAGGATCTGCGCGCCAGAAGCGGTCGAAGAGCCGCTCAGAATCCCGTTCGGTAAAGCCAATCCCATAATCTCGTACACCGATCGAGATTTCATGTTCGGATTGAGCGAGCGTGACAACAACACCCTTATTCTCACTATGGTCAATTGCGTTAGATATTAGGTTTCTGACGATTCGTTCAATCCGTCGATCATCAACGAGTGCTCGATACTCCTGATCGGCGGCAACAAAGCTAAATTCTCTTATTTCATGAGCTTGCAGCTGATCAACAACCTTAAGAACGAGCGGTTTCAGATCGACATCCTTCGTCTCTAATATCGCAGCCCGCGCATCAAAGCGACTGACCTCGAGCAGATCGGTAAGAAGAGTTTCAAATCGATCAATCTGAGATATGAGAAGTTCGGCGCTCCGTGAGGCAGCTGGCCCAAGAGAGGTTCGAGAATCGTAAAGAAGCTGTGATGCCATCCGGATAGTGGTGAGGGGGGTTCGAAGCTCGTGCGAGACATCCGAAACAAAGCGTTGCTGCAATCGCGAGAGGTTCTCCAGCCGGGAAATTTGCTGCTGCATGGAGAGCGCCATCTCATTAAAGGAAATCGCTAGGCGACCCATTTCATCTTCGCCTCGAATCGCCAGACGTCTTCCAAGGTCACCCTCGGTCAACTTCTCGGCAATTTCTGCTACTTCGCGTACAGGAAGTACAACCTTGCGAACGACATACCAAGTAATGAACGCGATCATCAAAACCAGAGCGAATCCAGTTCCCAACATCCAGCCACGAATTAAGCCGACGAGTTGACTCTGTTGTGTGAGCGGGAATAGGTAATAAATCTCATAGATATAACTTGGTGGAATTCCCACAACACGTCCCACTGCAATGGCATCGATGGCAACTCCGGGACGATTTGCATATCGAATTTTGACGCGCAGGGATTGGGAGTAGAAATTCTGTCGCACTTGTGCACGAAGTGAATCAGGGATGGTGCTAAGAAGTACTCGATTCGAACTACCTTGGTAGACCATTGACGTCTTTGCCGTTGGTGGTGTTGCGAGCATGATTGTTTCACGCACTGAGGTGGTAGGGCTGACCTCGCTAGCTCTAAAAATCCCTTGAATGACCTTGGCGAGTGAAATATCGTTTCGATATCGCGTTGCATCGAGTTGAGATTGCGTGTAATCGGCAAGTGATTGGGCTTCGGCTATCGCTGCATTGTTCTTCTCATGATAAACACCCGCACTAATTTTCGTATAGAGAATCGTCCCAACGATTGCCGTTACGACGATCGAAATCAAGACTGAAGAACCAATCACCTGAATAAGGATTGATCTACGCCATCGCCGTAAAAATGTTCTCACGTGTTATTCGCTAAATTTTCACTAATTGAGCGTGCCGGCCTTGTAGCCCACACCTCGCACCGTCTGAATGAGTTCAGGATTATCAGGATCGCGCTCAACCTTGGAGCGAAGGCGCTGGACGTGCACATTTACTAATCGGGTATCGGTTGCATGCTGATAACCCCACACCTCGCTCAGTAACGCTTCGCGAGTAAATACTCGACCGGGTTCCTTAGCCAGAGCAACCAGTAAATCGAATTCCAATCGAGTGAGCGGAATCGTCCGACCTTCGCGCGTCAGCGAGTGAGCAACTTGATCGATCGTTATGTCGCCGATCCGAAGCGCATTCCCCGTGTCGACGTTGCTGCGGCGAAGGCGAACCTTCAGCCGAGCAACCAGTTCTGAACTCTTAAATGGTTTAACCATGTAATCGTCTGCACCCGCTTCTAGGCCGAGCACAACATCATGTGAGTCACCTTTAGCGGTGAGCATCACGATTGGGACCATGGATTCTTCGCGAATTTTGCGACAGATTTCTACGCCATCAATCCCAGGCAACATAACATCAAGTAGAACGAGGTCAGGCTTATTCGCGCGAAATTCATCGAGCGCCTGATCTCCATGATTGACGAGATCGACTTCATACCCAGCACCGTTGAGAACGATCCCCAACATCTCTGCTAAATCTTGATCGTCATCAACAACCATGATGAGTGTCATTAGGAACCGTGCTCCCAAGAGTTGAGGTAGAGCTCCTGCGCGGGCGTGAGGGTATCGATCGATGCACCCATGCTTGCAAGTTTGAGGCTCGCAACTTCTTTATCAATCGCAGTAGGAACTTCATGAAGTCCTGCACCAAGATCTTTGGCGGCTTTAAGAAGCCATTCTGCGGTGAGCGCCTGATCTGAGAAAGACATATCCATCACCGATGCTGGGTGGCCTTCTGCTGCGCCGAGATTGACTAAGCGACCTTCTGCGACGAGGAGAATACGACGACCATCAGCAAGGACATATTCATCAGTTTGGTGGCGGATCTTTGAATTCTTCTGCTTTGCATTCTTTTCAAGCCATGCAACGTCAATTTCGATATCGAAGTGACCAGAGTTCGCGAGAATGGCGCCATCCTTCATAACTGCAAAGTGCTCATCACGAAGTACATCTCGGTTACCAGTTACCGTAATAAAGAAGTCACCGATCTTCGCCGCATCTACTCCTGGCATGACGCGATAACCCTGCATAAGCGCATCGAGCGCCTTAGTTGGATCAATTTCAGTAATGATGACATCAGCGCCCATACCCTTCGCACGCTCTGCCACGCCCTTGCCGCAGTAACCAAATCCACAAACGACTACGGTAGATCCCGCAATGAGTGAGTTCGTTGCGCGGAAAATTGCATCCCATGTTGATTGACCGGTACCGAAGCGGTTGTCAAACATGTGCTTCGTATCTGTGTCATTGACGGCGATCATTGGGAATTTAAGTGCACCATCTTTTGCCATCTGCGAAAGACGAATAACGCCAGTTGTGGTCTCTTCGCAGCCACCCTGAATGCCTGGTAGAAGTTCTGTCCGCGTTGTATGCAAAGTGTTGACGAGGTCGCAGCCATCATCAAAGACAAAGTCAGGCTTAATATCAAGAGCTGCGTTGAGGTGAGAGTAGTAACCGTCGCGATCAACCGCGTTACGAGCAAAGACGCTAATGCCATATTCATGGACGAGAGCTGCAGCAGTATCATCCTGAGTAGATAGTGGGTTAGATGCGCAGAGCGCGATCTCTGCTCCACCGGCCTTGAGTGCAATCATCAAGTTTGCTGTCTCGGTGGTTACGTGCATGCATGCTGCAATTCGGGTTCCCGCAAATGGCCTCTCGGTAGCGAAGCGTTCACGAATTTGTGCAAGCACGGGCATGCTTCTTCCAGCCCATTCGATGCGCTTCTTGCCTTCTGCTGCTAACGCAGGATTGGCGATCTCACTTCTGATTGATGTATCTACGGTCACGGCTGTGCTCCTCATTGATTCGTTACAACGTATGCGCTACTTAATCGGTGTAGCCACATAGATAATTTTTAGCGTCAAAATAGACTTCTTCGTGAGGCCTCACTAGATAAGGCAAAGATTACCTGATGAGGGCGAGGACTTGATCCTTAACTCGCTCCATCTGCTCGGCGCTGTGGGCTTCAACATTAAGTCGTAGCAGCGGCTCGGTATTTGAGCCTCGAACGTTGAACCACCAATCTGGTCCAGTCACGGTATAGCCATCGAGGTCATCCACCGGATAGTCCCGCGCAAAGCTTGCCTTGATAAATTCGAGCGCCTCGGCGGTATTGGCAACCTGAGTATTTATCTCACCGCTGGAGATATAGCGGTTGTACGGTGCCAAAAGTTGGGAAAGGGGGACCTGGCTTGAAGCTAACTCCGAAAGTGCGAACAGGGCCGCCAACATGCCTGAATCAGCCCGCCAGAAATTCCCAAAGTAGAAGTGGCCAGAGTGCTCGCCTCCAAAGATGGCGCCAGTATCGGCCATCAACTTCTTGATGTACGAGTGACCTACTCGAGAGCGAACTGCGGTACCGCCATTCTCCTCAACTATCTCTGCAACAGCCTTGGAGCTGATGAGATTATAAATAATGGTCGAACCAGGCTGACGCTTTAATTCGCGAACAGCGATAAGGGCGGTCAAGGTCGATGGATTCACGAGATCGCCATTTTCATCAACTAAGAAGCAGCGATCGGCATCTCCGTCAAAGGCGAGTCCAATATCTGCACCAACCTCACGAACCTTCTTCTGCAAATCGATGAGGTTGCTCGCTTCAATTGGATTTGCTTCATGATTGGGAAATGACCCATCGAGTTCAAAATACATCGGAGTTAGATCAACATTGAGACGCGACATAACGGCTGGAGCGGTAAAGCCCGCCATGCCATTTCCGGCATCGATAACTACTTTGAGCTTTCGGGCAGATGCCGTTGCATGTGAATCAAAGAGAGAAAGGAGGAAATTTACATAATCATCTAGCATTGGTTGCTCGTGCGAGATGCCAGGTGAGCGAAGTGCCATAGGGACGCCTGTGAGAATCAAATCGCGGATTCTTAATAGACCCGACTCTTTTCCAATGGGACGCGCGCCACTCTTACATAATTTAATGCCGTTATATTCCGCCGGATTATGACTTGCAGTGAACATCGCACCGGGAAGGTTTAATTTTCCAGCGGCGAAATAGAGCATGTCAGTTGAGGCTAATCCAATTCGAATAACATCAAAGCCTTGAGAGGTTACCCCATCCGCAAAGGCGGTAGCGAGCAACGGCGAACTTGGTCGCATATCTTCGCCAACGACGACGGTAGAAGGCTCACGCTCTTCTTCAAGAAATTTTGCATAGGCGCAACCAAGTGAGAATGCGAACTCTGGGGTTACTTGGCCATCAACCAAGCCACGAATGTCATATGCCTTGATGATCTGATCGAGCTCGGCAGCTGTGAACATAGGCCTAATCTAGCGTCTCTTAATCTAACGCGAAGGAAGTGCGCGTAGGTGACCGCGGCGGCCTATCTCTTGAGTATTCGCCGCTTCGGGGGCTACCGGAATCGAAATCTGCTGATTTCCCATCTCTCGTACAGCATCTGCAATCGCCATGATGTCATCTGAGTTCGGTCCAACTTCGCCATCCGTCTCATCAGCCTTAATGACAGTCCAACCATTGGGGAGTGTCAATCTTTCGGCATGTTCATTACAGAGATCGTAAGCATGTGGCTCTGCAAAGGTCGAGAGCGCACCAAGGATTGCCGTTGAGTCAGAGTAAACATAGGTGAGCGTACGAGTAGCCGGCTTACGGCAACTTGCACGTGAGCAGCCGCGACCCCCGCGACGGACTGGTTGGCTGCTTCTCATGGTTTGAAATCTAGTGGGTCAGAGTGTGAACATCGTTGAACGGCAGGGCCGTGTTTTCGATGGATGCACCAGGGGCGATAGGGAAATAGGTCAATCCGCCACTCAAAGTAATAAGAGCACCCGCGTAAATCCCTGAGTGGGCTCTTACTGTGAAGTGAACCGCATTGACGCCTAATTTTGGTGCCCAGAATGCAATGTCTGATCCAGAGATGCGTTGTGAGAAGCGCCTGCCGTTTGAGTACAAACCCGAAATATTTACTGAAATCTTGCTCCCGATAAATGTGATGAGCGGCGTATTTCCGCCAAAATTCATCGAGGTGCTCTCGAACTCAGATACTGGCGCAGACCAGGCAAAGTCCTTTGAACCTATGGTGGTGAGTGCGCCTGCCAAGATGGGTTGATCAGAATCGATTTGCAGGCCAAATGCTGTTGTCGTTGTGAGATTCGTGAGCGGGATATTCGAGACCACCCCGTGCTTGAGCGTCATGCCATCAAACCCAACCGGGACAAAGGAGCCATCCCCTGATATCACTTGTACATGGATCGTGGCATCGAGAGAGCCAGGGGCGAGAAGTCTTAGCGTATTTTGAACACTGCTCTTATTGCCGTTGTGAGGATAGATGCCAGTCAAGAAGAGTTGAGTGCGAGGCGAATCGCTAGGTTTTACATAGTCCATACCAAGTTTGCTCAAACCTTTGGCACGTTGATCCAGCACGAAGGTAGAGACACGTCCAGTTCTTGTCACCACATGGACGGCCATTGCATCATCACCAGGAGCCAAGGCATCAAGTCGAACCGTTGCAGAAGAATTCGCTCTCACCTTGACCGGTATCACGCGTAATTCACCCTTTGAGGTGAAGGGGTGGAGATCAACTATTGAATCACTGAGACCAGAATTCACGAGGTCAATCACACCCTTGCTTGTGAGGCCGCCAGAGCCACCCACAAACCATTGATCAGGGATACCAGATGAGCAGATTGTCGCGGCGATTCCAGAAGCTGGTGAGGTCGAATATGTAAGTGAGGCTCCTGGATTGCTATCGATAAGAAGTGCGCTGCTCCCCAACGAGACGACGGTTCGAGAGGTGATTGCGAACTTTGTGCTCTTTCCGTCTATACCTCGAACGCCAAGTTTCGATGCAGGTAGATAAGCAAAGTTACTTCCTGCGGTCGAGAGCGCTGGACAAGCTTGAGCTGGGTAATTGCGTTGAACTTCGCGAGTCTTTTGCGCAACAGGCAGGAGATAAGAGAAGCCAAGGCTAATGAGCAGAATCAAAATCGTGACAAGAATTCGAAGATCAAACTTTCTCAATAGCGGAACCTTCATCATGCTACCTCGGCTTCAGTGAGTTCTCGACGCCGACGGCCCGCGGGTAATGCCATGACTACTGTGAGAATTAATGTGATCATTTCAACGGAGAGCAGCGCTCTACGAAGCGTGCCATCATGTGAGAGCGAGATTTCGCCAGCTTGAGGGATCACAAAAATCGGTGCTCCATTCGCGGAGCGTTGCAAAGGAATGGGGTGGCCGTCGAGCAGTAAACGCCAACCGGAGTCGTACTTCTCTGCAAGTTGTATAACTCCCGCAGAATTTACCTTTGAATTTGCCCCGACATCACTTGAATCAATGGGAGTTCGAGCGCCGCGTTGATCGATAAAGAGAACCCGTGGATTACTTCCAGTTATACGCCACACAATGCCGCTCGTTGTCGCAGACATGCGCGTAAATCCACCGCTGCCATCTACCGCACGAATTAAATTAGCTGGAGCGGGATTTTCTAAGAAGAGGTATTGAATTCCATACAAGCCCAATGTCTTTGCGCTGGTGAGACCACTTCCACTGACAAGCTCATCCATGGCTAGCCCGATTTGATCTGGAATTGCAATAACAACATCTGCATCACCCAAATAAATATCAGATCCGCGAGTGACGAAGTACGTTGTTTGTAGACCACTCGAGCGCATCACCAACGTCTTTGGATGTGCTGGAGTTTGTTCAAGGGCGCTGACAAAGGCCGGGACGTGAGAAATATGTTGAGCGCTCACGAGTGAATTCGATCCACCTGTTACCGCCCATAACGGCATTGCTACGAAGTTGAAGAGTAGAACAATCGCCACACCAGCCCAGCCGATATGGCGCCAGCCAAATCTTCGAGCTGGCAGAGTCGGAAGGTGTCTTTGGGCGAAGATTAATGTGGGGGCGAGCAAGGTTCCCATTGCTGCTGCGATGAGTGGACCGCTCCACACCTGTGAGGTACTGCCGTGGCCTGGAATCGTAAGCTCGCCGATCAAGATCGCCCCGCCGATCAGAGCACTTGCGCAGACTGCCGTGGTTCGAAGCTTTGATACCAAGATCGAGATAATAAAGAGGATCACGAATGGCGAAATAATCCATAACGGCGGCGCTGAAACCCCACCCGGGTTAAAGAGGGCAATATCAGCTCGAGTGCCGGAAGTGACCGGAACGCCTGGCTCAAGAAAAATTTGTGTTGGGTGAATAAGAAGAGTTGCGGACCAAGGGAAGGTGAGTAACCAAGGCGTCACGAAGAGAGTAAACCTACGTTTCACTCCATCCAAGTGTTCTGAAAAGATAAATCTTGCCCAACCCAAATCCTTAAAACGATGGCGCTCTTCAAAGAGCGCTCGCATTAATAGGAGGCCTTGGATAACCACCCATGCCGCTAAGAGAATCGGTGAGAATGATCCGATCACGCCGGCTAACAGGGCTATTGAAAAAGTGCGGCGCCAGGTAGAACTCTCTCGATCTCGTGCAAATGGATTAAGTGAGAGCAAGGTTGGCAGAAGTTGCAAGGCTAAGAGCGTGCCAATTCGGCCTTGGTTAATGGAACTCCACAGAACAGGAGCAGCAACGTAGATGCCAGCGCCAAACAATCCGTACGTACGTTCTACTCCGAGGCGAAGTAAGACGCGATAGATCGTGAGATAGGAAACTGCTGGCGCAAAGAGAAAGATGAGGGTGATGAGTAATGGCAGATTACCGAGAGTAAGAATTGATGAGATACCTAAAAGAGCAACCCACGGCGGCATTGGCGCCGCAGAACCTAGTCCTATGAGATGCCACGATTCGGCATAACGATTGAGAAGATCGAGTCCAGATGAAGGAGAAAGCGCAAGCGCCCCTCCTGAGAGTGAACCGAATCGGTTTCGCGATGCAAAGATAGATATAACTGCGATGACAAAGGCAATCAGAAATTGCTGCTTCTTTATGAGCGCTGGCCAGAAAGAGCGTTTCTGCGCGGGTACATATTCAGCGTCATCAAAGCTTTCATCGATTGTTCCTATGTCGGAATATGAAGGAACGACGATTTCTGAACTCTCGCGCTCTGGAACGATTGCCGCAACGATTGAGGAACGCATCTTCTCAACTGCGAGTTGAAGTTGGCTCCACGTAGAAGGAATGAAATGGGAGACGACGCGAGGTGATAGCAAACGCTTTCGTTTACGGGCCCTGCGGGCTTGAAAGAGTTCGGCGGGGTGGGCAAGTAGCAGTGCCACCGCAGCGATCTCATCTCCAGCATAGCCAGGCAGTTTTGCGAGCAAATTGATCAGGGCACGTATTGCGCTTGTTGCAAAGAGTTGAAGCGCCACCCACGGCAAAAGCCACCACGATGAATTGACGAGTAATACATATGCTGCATTTCGACGGTCCAAGAGAAGAGGGCGATGCAAGAAAGCTTCAGAGACATCGACTGCTCGGCGCTCACTCGCTGAAGCTTCTGCATGAAAAGTAATCGCTTGCGGCACACAGATCACTGTGTATCCAGCAACATGCGCGCGCCAACCTAGATCAACATCATCTCGAAAGAGTGCGAGATTGATATCCAATCCACCAAGTTCTTCAAAGACGCTTCGACGCACCAACATCGCTGCGGTGCTCACCGACATCACCTCTGTAATCGAGTCGTATTGACCCTGGTCATGTTCATTGCGTTCAAGGGCGGTCCAACGAGAACCATTTCCTGCGATAGAAATTCCTACTTCTAGAATTTTGTCGCGGTCATACCAGCCAAGCAATTTAGGTCCGACGATAGCAACCTGTGGTCTCTCATCGACGGCTTCCAACATTAATCTGAGCGCATCGCGATCCGGTGCACAATCGTCGTGGATTAACCAGATCCATTCATTTTCGCCACCGGCCGGTGTAAGCGCTAGGGCATGCTCAATTGCATCGCCGTAGCCCATCTCTCGATCTTCAGGAAATGTGCTGATTCCAGCTGACTTTAAAAGTTTAAGTGAACTATCAATCGATCCAGTATCAACTGCAACAAGTCGATCAATGGGACGTGTCTGAGAACCAATAGCTGCAATAACTTCTGGTAACCACGTAGCACCATCATGAGTCACCAATATTGCAGTGACAAAAAATTTATCCGCCATTACGCGGCTCTTCTATTCGACCGATGTCGCTTTAGGCACTGCGACGCTTGAGGCGACGACGCTCGCGCTCGGATAACCCACCCCAGATACCAAAACGCTCATCATGGGCGAGGGCATATTCAAGGCATTCAGAGCGAACATCGCACGAAAGACATACGCGCTTTGCTTCGCGGGTAGATCCACCCTTTTCAGGGAAGAAAGCTTCTGGGTCGGTTTGAGCGCACAATGCGCGCTCTTGCCAAGAGAGTTCAACGGAGTTGTCGGCGACGGGCAGGTTAGTCACTGTTGCATTCTGGCGGTCTGACATATGTAAAGCTCCTAGATCTTTTGGCGCCCCGCTTGGTGTGGGAAAGTAGGGCATCTAGGGAGAATTACACGCGTGTAACCCCTCCCGAGTCAAGCCAGAGAGAGCATAAAACGGGGAGAAAACCCCTTAAAGTGATGAAAATCCGAAGAATTCGTCCGTTGCAACTGTTTTTTCAGCCACATGATGGCCCGCAGCGACAAATGTTCGCGTTAAATCGGCATCGCGCTCAATTACTGCCCCGTCCCCGATTACACACTGATGGATCTTCGCCCCTGCTGCGATCCTCGCGCCCTGCCCAATGTAGCTTCCTAGATCGACCACAGCAGAAGGATCGATCTGCGAACCCTTCCCTTGCATCATGGAGTAGCCGGTCTCTTCGATCAAATCTCGAGTTGCTCGCAGCAGCGCCCCTGGGTTGCCAATATCCAGCCAATAATTCGAATCAACAAATCCTACGAGCTTCGACTTTTGTGCAAGTAGGGCGGGAAAGGTTTCGCGTTCTACGCTCACTATGGTTTCAGTGGGGATCGCATCAATCACTGAGCGATTAAATATGTAGCACCCGGCATTAATAATATTTGTCGGAGGGGTCTCCATTTTTTCATTGAAAGAAGTGATGCGATCACCATCAAGCTCAACAACTCCAAATGCTCGAGCATCCTCCACCTCAGTGAGATATAGGGTTACATCGGCATCATGTGCCTCGTGAAAGGCGATTTGTGACTCGAGTGAATGTCTACTCAAAACATCACCATTAAATATCATCACTGGGCCATCGTTCGTTAAAAGTTCTGCAGCATTGCGTATCGCCCCACCAGTACCGAGCGCTGATTTCTCGACTGCATACGAGATTTTGATTCCAAACTTCTCACCATTACCGAAATTCGGTGTGAAGATATCGGATAGGTATGAGGTAGCTAAAACAATTTCCGTGATACCGGCTGCCTTTGCCTTCATGATCTGATGTTCGGTGATTGGCCGTCCAAGAAGTGGCAACATCGGTTTTGGAGTTGCATATGTCAATGGTTGCATGCGGGTACCCATGCCGCCCACAAGAAGAATTGCGGAAGTGACCATCTCGAACTACTTATTAACCTTTGACTCTGAAATACGGCGCGCTGCAGTTTCAATCTGCTCATCAGTGGCAGTGAGTGCGATCCGAACATGGCGATTACCTGCCTCACCATAGAAGTGCCCAGGCGTCACAAGAATTCCGAATTGCACAAACCACCTGACGCTATCCCAATCGGATTCACCGCGAGTAACCCACAGGTAAAGACCAGCCTCGGTCTCATCAACTCGAAAACCTTGTGATTCGATTGCGCTCTGAAGTACTGCTCGGCGTGCGCGATAGCGCTCTGCCTGTTCTTGAACGTGCACCTCATCTGCGAGAGCTGCTGTCATTGCCTTCTGTACCGGAAGTGGGACCATCATGCCGGCGTGCTTACGAACCTCGAGAATGCGCGCAATAAGCGCACTATCTCCGACAACAAATGCAGCTCGATAACCAGCGAGGTTAGAACGTTTTGAAAGAGAGTGCACAGCTAAGAGATTTGTATTATCTCCATCGGCAACTTCAAAGATCGAAATCGGTTTACTCGATCCTGCAGGGAAGCTGATATAGCACTCATCGCTCGCGATGATAGTTTTATGGCGACGTGAATAGTCGACGACAGCTTGCAGTTCACTTCGTGAATGAACTCGCCCAGTTGGATTTGAAGGCGTATTTACCCACGCTAAATCTGCGGGTGGCCACTTCGATGCATCGATCCCAACACTTTCATGAGTTGCACCACCCATGATTGCCCCCACCAGATATGTCGGATATGCGATCTCTGGATACAGGACATGTTTTGCTTGCAAAAGTGTCGGGAGCCAAGCAACGAGTTCTTTGGAGCCAATCGTTGGTATGACGTCGAAATCACCCTTGATGCCTAAGTTATCGATGGACCATTTTTTAATCGCATCGCGAAGAGCAGGAGTGCCGGTGGTTACTGGATAGCTTGGTGAATTTGCGGCAGCAATCAATTCTTGCGCAATAAATTGAGGTGTCGGGTCGACCGGTGTTCCTTGCGAGAGATCGATAAAACTTTCAGGATGAGACCTCGCGATTGCTCCGATTGGAGCGAGCGCATCCCAAGGAAAGTCTGGAAGTTTCAGAGTTACTCAGCTTTAGCTGGGTGTGCCGCAATCTTTGGGTGGTCGCTATTTGTAGGACCAACCTTGCTTGCTCCACCAGGGGAACCAATCTCGACGAAGAATTCGCCAGCGACCTGGCCATATTCCTTCCACTGAGATGGGACATCATCTTCGTAGTAGATAGCTTCGACCGGGCAGACCGGTTCGCAGGCACCGCAATCTACGCACTCATCAGGTTGGATGTAGAGCATGCGAGAACCCTCATAGATGCAATCCACTGGGCATTCTTCGATGCAGGACTTATCTTTCACATCGATGCAAGGCTCGGCAATCACGTAGGTCACGCTTGGCTCCTTCTGAACGGTCTCTTGAGGCTAGTGAGGTCTAACTCAAATCTATAACGCGAATCTTATGGCAACAGGGTAGAGAATTGCTCCATGAGCCCCCATACCCTCCCCGGATTGCAGGAGGTAGGGCTGCGTCTGAGCATTCGACTCTTTGACCCTGATGGCGGATTCCGGGATCTACTCGGGTTCCTTGAGACTCCTACATCTATCCGCAAGAAGGATGGCTCGATCGTCGAATTTTCGCCAGAGAAGATCTTTCTCTGGAAAGTGGTCCCCACCCCATGATCACAACACCGCTCCAGCTCTTCGACACTAGGGCCAGATCGCTCTCCCCTGTCACAATCAGCGATGGCGACCTGCTTCGGATCTATAGCTGTGGGCCAACCGTCTACCGCGATGCCCACGTAGGAAACCTTCGTACCTTTTTATTAGCAGATCTGATCATCAGAACTTTGGAATACGCGGGTTACAAGTCGATCCTTATTCAAAACATTACCGATGTTGGCCACATGTCTGAAGATCTCCACGAGGATAAATTATTGGCCGAATCCGCGCTCACGAAGATTGACCCATTTGAAATCGCTCGAGAGTTTGAAGGCAGATTTCATAAAGATCTCGCCCTTATCGGCGTAAGACCGGCTCAACGCTATCCACGTGCGAGCGAGTCAATCACGATGATGCAAGATTTAATTCAAGAGCTCATCGCAAGTGAGCATGCCTACGTGGGCGAAGATTCATCGGTCTACTTTGACGCTCGCTCTTTTGCATCATACGGAGAGATCAGTGGAAATCGACTCGATTCCCTACAACCTGGACATCGCTACGAATATACCGACGACGGAGCTAAACGTTTCCATGCCGACTGGGCACTCTGGAAATCTGCGGGTAATCGCACCGAGATGGTCTGGGATTCACCTTGGGGGTTAGGTTTTCCCGGTTGGCATATTGAATGCTCGGCGATGTCACTTCACTATTTGGATGGCGTAGTTGACCTTCACTTAGGCGGAATTGATCTTCGCTTCCCACACCATGAAAATGAGAGAGCGCAATCAAACTCTGCCGCCGGTCGGGAAGTTGTTGCACAGTGGGTCCATGGCGAACATCTCCTCTTTGAGGGTCGAAAGATGTCTAAGAGCGCGGGAAATGTTCTGCTCGTAAGCGAGATCATCGCCAAAGGTTTAGATCCATTAAGTTTGAGACTTGCCTTTTTGGAGAACCGTTACCGCAGTCAGATAGACCTCACGTGGGATGGGTTAAAGGCGGCGGATTCAACTATCAAGCGTTGGCGATCAAAACTTGCCGATTGGGGGCCAAGCACGTCAACTGCTGCAAGTGAGAAAATCATTTCAGAGTGCATCGCACACCTCATGAATGATTTAGGAAGCGCAGACGTCGCGATAGTTCTGCGTAAAGTTGAGCGCGACGAGACGCTCTCGATGGGCGAACGAGCCCATATTTTTCGCGAGATGGAGCAGATATTTGCTCTTGATCTCGACCGAAAAATGGCGGCAATCGAGTTAACGGATGAGCAGCAGCACTTACTTGCAGAGCGGGCCGAGGCGCGGTCAGCGAAAAATTATGCCCGAAGCGATGAATTGAGAGACCAACTTATGGCACTCGGTGTCACGGTGAAGGATTCTGCCTCGGGGCAAGAGTTCGAACTGCTCTCTTAAATGTAGATTCAATAAATTTACTTAATGCCAGCGAAGAGATCGGTCTCCCAGCCTTCTTCGGTAAATGGTTCGCACTTTTCGCCTTTAACCAGTGTGTAGTACTCGTGACCCCAGACATTGAGTCCAACATTATTTGAGAGCGCAAAAAATGGTCCATCGAGAGCAATCTGTGTGGGGTGAGATGCCATGGCCTTCATTTTCTGATCAACAAAATTGTTGCCATCAATATGTGCTGTAACAAATTCATCGGCCTTAGCAAAGGGAAGCTCATCCGCACTTTCAACCCCCATGAAATCAGAACCTTGCGCTTTCATCGCATCAATACCCTTTTGAATCACAGACTTTGGCATTGTGTTCCAATAAATTTTCTGGATATTCCAATCTGGAGCGGCTAACTCTGCAGCGCGCATTGCAACGCGGTGGGCTTGAATATGATCTGGATGTCCATAACCACCGAAATCATCGTACGTAACGAGAACTTGAGGCTTAACCTCAAGAATGATCTTCACCAAGTGAGCTGCTGCTGCGTCGAGATCTGCCTGCCAGAAAACATCTGGTCGATCATTTGGTGTCGTACCCATCATTCCGCTATCTCGGTAACGGACCTCAGGGGCCCCCAGGAATCGGTGATCAGTAACGCCAAGCGCCGCCATTGCATTCGAAAGTTCGACTTCTCGGATGGAGGCAAGGCCATCCTCTTTATCGGCTGAAAGGTGAGCGAGATCAGGGACGAGAATCTCACCTTCTTCACCGCGAGTGCAGGTGACGAGAGTGACGTTGTAACCAGCCGCCGCGTACATCGCCATCGTTGCCCCATTATTGATGGTTTCATCATCGGGGTGCGCATGGACGAGAAGGAGGCTCTTTGAGGTCATGCCGAAAGGATAACAAGTTGAACCTTATTAGTTATCCTTCAGACATGACCACCGATCTCAAAGGCCGCCTCCCTCGAGATGAGCGACGTGCGCAACTCTTAGCTGCAGCCCTAGAAGTCTTCACTCAGGCTGGGTACCACTCGGCTGCCATGGATGAGATCGCAGATCGCGCAAATGTCAGCAAGCCCGTGTTGTACCAGCACTTTCCTTCAAAACTAGATCTCTACTTAGCTGTACTTGATGTCCACATCGATTCGCTAGTTTTTGAGATTCAGAAAGCGATCGCCGCACGGAAAGATAACTGGGAGCGTGTTCAGGCTACAACAGAGGCCTACTTTGATTTCATCAACCGTGAAGGTGAAGCCTTCCGCTTGCTCTTCGAGAGCGATATGAGCGTTGAGCCACAAGTTCGCGAACGACTCACTCGCATGACCTACGACTGTGCTGCCGCCTTTTCAGCGGTCATCTCGATTGATACCGGGTTACCTAAAGAGGCATCCATGATGCTCGCAGTTGGAATTATCGGAAATGTGCAATCAGCTGCGCGCCACTGGCTCGAGCGTGATGGCAAGATAGATCGAGATAACGCCGTAAAGCTCGTCGCTACTCAAATCTGGCGCGGTATCGGCGGATTCCCAAAGCAGAATCAATAATTTCAGGTTAAGGTGAGAACATGGCTAAAGATGAGAAGACAACGACAGACCTCCGAATTGGGATCGCTGATACTGGCGTAGATCTCGTCTACGAGATTGATCACTCCATCGAGAAGGTCATCGCAAAGGTTCAAGAGGCGCTCGATTCTGGCAAGACGCTCGCCCTCACCGATACCAAGGGCCGTCAGATATTGGTGCCACACTCAAAGATTGCTTATGTAGAGGCAGGCAACGCTGCCGATCGCAAGGTTGGCTTTACAACCTTATAACTCTTCGAGCGTTTGCTCGGGATTCAAGTTTCTCCCATTGATCTGGATCGGTAGTGAACTCCGCTAGTTCATTCATCTTTCCCGTGCCGTGATAATCACTCGATCCCGTCATTGCTAGATCTGCCTTCGCGGCGATATCAAAGAGAATCTGCTGCTGCTCTAATGTCTGGTCTCGATGCTTCACTTCGATGCCATCAAGTCCGGCGGCGATATAGCTATCCATGCTTTCGCGGCTTACTACTCGACCTCGAAGAGAGGCTAGCGGGTGTGCAATAACAGCAACGCCGCCAGCATCTTTAATCAATCTGATTGCAACTTCTGGGGTCGGTGAGTAATGCGAAACATAAAAGGGTGAACTATTTGCCAGCCAATCTGAGAAGACCTCATCACGGCTCTTTGCCAAACCTTTTGCAACGAGGGCATCTGCAAGGTGTGGGCGGCCGAGAGTTGCGCCATCGCTGAGCTGAGCATGCACCTCTTCGAGGGTAATCTCGATACCAGCTGTATTCATTCTCGCAATTATGCGCTCCATACGGCCCAAGCGATTGTCACGAGTCTGCGCCATCATCTCTTGCAATGGTTGATTCTCGCGATCAAAGAGCAGGCCGAGCATATGGACGCTGATGCCATCTTCTGTCTGACACGAAATCTCTGAGCCAAGTACTAGATCTAAACCAGGACGAAGCCATTCACGAGCTTCATCCCAACCGGCAATCGTGTCATGATCTGTAAGCGCAAGGGTTGTGACTCCTTGTGAGAGAGCTTTGTTAACGAGCTCACTTGGGCGATCAGTTCCATCACTGAAGAGTGAATGCGTATGTAAATCGATCTTCACTTGCTATTTCTGCCCATCACAAAGAATGTGCAGCCGATCAAGATTCCGATAACGCCAGGAATGATCCCAGCACTTGGTTTTTGATGTAACCAAAGAAGAGCAAAGACTGCCGCTACGGGAACTTCAAAGAAGACCACCAATGAGACAACTACTGGTGAGAGCCGCTTCAGTGAAAGGTTAAACATTGTGTGGCCAAGAAGCTGAGCACCAAGTACGAGAAGTCCTAGCCAGAGCCACTGAACCTTTGGGAATGCGATGAAGGTCGACGATGTCAAGAAGATCATCGGAAATGCTGTGAGGGCGCATGCTCCGTAGCAGACCGTTGTGTATGTTGACGTCGCAATTTGGCTTTGTACCTTTGATCCGATCATCACATATGTTGCAGAAAGTGCTGCGCATCCAATCGCAAAGAGATCACCCTCAAATGCGCGGAACGAGAGATTGAAATCTACGCCGGTAATGATAAAGACCGATGCGAAGGCTACAAACATTCCGAATAGCGAAAGCTTCGCAATATGCCCGCCTTTGAAGCGAATATAAATCGCACTAAAGATCGGTTGGAGAGCGGCAAGTGCGGTCCCCGCGGCAACACTTGTAAAACGCATTGCGAGAAAGAAGCCGATAAAGTGAAAGGCGAGAAATACACCTGAGAGAGCGGCGATGGCTATCGCGCGCCTTTGAGCGGCTGTCTTCCACTCTCGTTTTCGCAAGGCGAAGGGAGACATAATCAAGGAACCAGCTAAATTGCGCCAAAAGATAAGTGTTGGGACGGGCATCACGCTCTTGGCTATCAACGGGCCCGAAGTCCCAATGCCAATTATTCCCATCAGCAGGATCGGAATATCTCGACCTTTAGGTAGCGCGGTGTGATCCTGGGCTTGATTCATAGCGCAATCGGCATCTGATTCGAGGCCTGACTAAGAACTAGAAGAAGGTGAACCAGAGCATTGCACAGACGCATACGGCAACGATAGCAATAATCACCGAATAGATACTGCTCATTACCTTGGTCGCAGAAAATTCTCCCATAAGTCGCTTATCGCGCGAGATACCAAACATATAGAGCAAGAGTGGAAGCAAGAGCACGGCATTAATAATCTGAGAGATGATCAGAATCGTAATGAGCGGAGCGCCAGGAATGAGGATAAGTGAAGCAGCGAGCACAGTGATGAATGCAAAAGTCGAGTAGAAGAGTGGTGCTTCTTCAAATGAGTCATCGAGAGCCGCTGGGCGGCCAGTGAGATCACTGATCGAATATGCGGTCGAGAGCGGAAGGATCGAGGCTGCAAGGAGAGCGGCACCAATCAATCCAACTGCAAAGAGATCTTTGGCAAGTGTCCCCGCTAATGGTTTGAGCGCTGCCGCAGCTTGAGATGCATCCGTGATGTTGGTAATCCCGTGCGCATTGAGGGTCGCAGCGCATGTCACGATGACGAAGAAGCCAATTACTCCGGTGAGGAGTGAGCCCGTCCACACATCGACGCGCAAGAGCTTCAGATCATCTTTAGATAACCGCTTATCCACTGCGTAGGACTGGATGAAGGCAAGGCCCCATGGTGCCAGCGTTGTTCCGAGTGTCGCCGTTGCAATATAAATTGCATCGTGATTGATAGGCATCGACGGAACTACAAGCCCCTTGAATGCTGCGCCCCAATGTGGATGTGACATGAAGCCTGCAATCACATACGCAAGAAATACTGCGCAGAGTGCAAAGAAGACTTTTTCAACGCGCGCGAAAGATCCGCGCAATACGAGGGCAGAGACAACAATCGCAGCGATCGGGACGCTTATATAACGTGAGAGTCCAAAGAGTTGGCCGGCTGCAGCGATGCCAGCAAATTCAGCAGTCATGGTTCCGATATTTGCAATCACAAGTGCGGTTGCACTGAGGATTCCAGAACGAGCCCCGTATTTCTGACGAACTAATCCAAGAAGGCCTTGACGAGTAACGACACCAATACGCGCCCCGAGATCTTGGAAGATAATTAAGGCAATCGTTGAAACGAGGAGAACCCACATCAAGCGGTAACCGTAATGAGCGCCTAATTGCGAGTAGGTAGTGATACCGGCTGGATCATCATCAGATAGACCTGCGAGTACACCTGGTCCCATGACGCCCAAGAATGCGCCAACTCGGATCTTCTTAGGAGAGATCTCACGGCTCTTCTTCTCGCTCTTTGCAGGCTTTCCTGCCTTTACAGGCTTTCCTGAGTTAGTCATCGTCATGCGCGACCCTCATCATCAGTGAGAGCGTCGACGAGATCATCGGCGAGGATTCTGCCAATTGGCTTTCCCTTTTCATCAACGACCACGATGGATGAGCCACGGTTATTTGAAAACTCTTCGATAACTTCATCAAGCGGCGTCTCGATCTTAACCGTGGTTGGGAAAGGCGCTGCGATCAAGGTCTCTATCAACGCGGTAGGGCTGGCTGCAACAAGTTCGATAGTTTGTATATGGTCGACGAGTCGGCCCTTGGAATCAACCACGAGCACGCCATCAACGACATCTCGCTCTTTATGTTCAATCAACAATTTCAGTGCAGTCTCGACGCTATCGCTTTGTTTAATAACGAGCATGTGAGTCGTCATCATTCCGCCAGCAAGCTTCTCATCGAATGAGATCAATTCGCGAAGGACTTTTGCCGTTGGCTTATCCATCTGCTCGAGAATCGAATCGCGGTGCTCTTCATCAAGATCTCGCATTACCTCAGCAGACTCATCTGGTTCCATCAGCGCGAGTAACTCTGCAGCACGCTCTGCCGGTAGGCCACGAAGCAGACCTTGGAGATCTTCCTCTTCCATTTCTTCAAGTGCATCAGCTGCAAGGTTTGGATCGAGAAGATCGACAAAGGCACCTTGTTCGCGTCCTGCTAAGTCTTCAAGGAGATCTGCCAAATCTGCTGGTCGAAGCTGTGCAAGTTTCGAACGTTGTCCTGCGGTTCTGACCACACCCGTTCCACTTGTGAGTGAAGCGATGGTTGCCCAGTCGACGACATGATCGAGCGTGGGAACGCGACTTAGCGATCCCGGAAAGAGGCGACGCACAAAAGATCTGAATGAGATATCAACGCCGACAAGTCGAACTTCTTTATCGAGTGGTGCAAGATAGAGATCAGAGGAACGAACTACGCGAAGGCCATCCACATCAACAATTTGGTGGTCAAGTACATCCGCATCGAGCAACGATTCGCCATCGCGACGTTGAAAATCCTCTAAATTGATCTTCAGTGAAGAGATTCGAATTTCATTATGGTTGAGAACCGAGATCTTCGCCCCCTTGATATAAGAAGTGCGTTGCCCAACCTTGACGATCAAACCCGAAACAGGCGGATATGTAGCATCATCGTGGCGAACAACAATATCCACGAGTTGTCCAATGTCTCGCCCGCTCTCATCGCGCACGGGACGTCCGATAAGTCCGGCAACAGAGACCAATGAATCCCGAATAGATTTCTTGGTGAGGGCGCTATCGGAACGACCAACGATCTTTTTGGCCACTGTATTGATAGTGGCGACCGGCTGCGTTCTCATGGCTCAATCTTACGTGTGAAGAGTTAGCGGGACTCCCACCAGCGAGCGAGGTCGCTGTAATAACTTTGCCAAGAGTTCATCTATCGCCTTGCTTGCCGGGGCATCTGGCTTTGCCAAGGTGATTGGCTCACCGTTATCGCCGCCCTCTCGAAGCTCGCCGTCAAATGGGATCTTCGCCAAGAGATTGATATCGCTGCCAACGAGCGTCGAAAGCCGAGCAGCGGTTTCATCTCCCCCGCCACTTCCGAAGATCGAGATTGGTTCGCCGCACTTCGGGCAGGCGATATCACTCATGTTCTCAACTACACCAAGGATGTGTTGTTTGAGCTGATGAGCAATGCGTCCTGCTCGCTCTGCAACTTCAGCTGCAGCGACCTGCGGAGTTGTGACGACAAGAATCTCTGATGCCGGCAAGAGTTGGCCGAGTGAGATAGCGATATCACCAGTTCCAGGTGGCAAATCCAGAAGCAGAAGATCTAAATCTCCCCAATAGGCATCACTTAAGAGTTGCTCAAGTACGCGATGCAGGAGCGGGCCCCGGTAAGCGATTGGGTCAGATCGTTCAGGTTTAAACATCTCCATCGAGACGATCTTTACTCCAAAGCGTTCAACCGGAATGAAGAATTGATCGATTGAAGTTGGCCGTTGACCCAAGACTCCCATCAGGCGCGGAACCGAGTGGCCATAAACATCCGCGTCTAGGATTCCGACCTTCAATCCTTTGCGGGCCGCAGCAACTGCAAGATTTACGGTGATCGAAGACTTTCCGACGCCACCCTTACCGGAAGCGATACCAATCACGCGGGTGAGCGAGGATGGATCTGCAAATTGAATCTCTTTATCTCTGCCTCCGCGCATGAGCTTCTTTACATTGCTGCGTTGCTCTTCGTTCATTGCGCCAAAGGTGAGGTCGATCTCAGTAATTGCTCCAACGCTAGAAACTGCGCTGCGAATATCTCGTTCAAGGCGATCACGCATTGGGCAGCCCGAGATCGTGAGAAGGATATGCAAAATCGCCTTCGATCCCTGAACCTCAACCGACTCAACCATCCCGAGTTCGGTGATGGAACGATGCAACTCTGGATCGATTACCTTTGAGAGTGCGCAAGTTACATCATCAATAAGAGTCTGACTCATAAGAGATCTGGATCAATCTTCGCTTGGGTAACTTTCTTCGTCATATTTTGAATATCCTGTAACTCTGCAACTGGAAGTGCACCTTCAGCAGCTTCATTCAAAGTTTTCACAATCAACTTTTTTGGATGCAAATCTGCTACCGAGAGATCTTCAAATCCAGGTCCAAGGTTCTCTCGAAGTTCTTCCGTCGCCTTTGATGTGAACTCTTTAAATCGGCGAATATAGCGGGCGGCATCGGCAGCAACACTCGGCAAGCGATCCGGTCCGATCAGGATGATCCCCAGCACTGCAAGAAGGAGCCATTCCCCCGCACCGATATTGAACATGGTCTCAGCCTACTCTGATGCTCTTACTTCGCCGCAACGAGAGTGAGCGTCACGGTATTGATAGCCGCGGCTCGTTGGTATTTAACGCTCACTTTGTCGCCAACATTGTGGGATCTAATTGCGACGATCAGCTCATCTGAATTAGTAATCGCCTTGCCATCAATTTCTAGGATGATATCTCCGATACGCAACCCCGCCTTTGATGCTGGGCCGCCTTCCAGAATCGCATGAGGAACGTTCGCAATTCGCGCACCAAGCCCGGTATATGCAGAGTCAACTGAGATACCCATGATCGGATATGTTGCCTTGCCATTTTTAATAATCTGTTCTGCCGTCTTCTTCGCTTGATTGATAGGTATTGCAAAACCAAGTCCGATAGAACCTGACTGGCTATTAAATGCCGAGCCAAGAGAAGCGATCGCTGAATTCACACCAATTACTGCGCCGTTGATATCAACAAGGGGTCCGCCAGAGTTTCCTGGATTGATCGCTGCATCAGTCTGAAGTGCGTTGATAAAAGAACTCTCACCGGTGCCGCCCCCAGATGTCACCGCACGATTCTTCGCAGAGATGATTCCTGATGTCACTGTTCCGGCAAGACCAAGTGGTGATCCAATCGCGATCACTGGATCCCCCACTTGAATCAAATCAGAGTCGCCTAATTGCAGCGCTGGCGCATCCGTGACATCGATTTTCAATACTGCGAGATCGTATGAGGCATCGCGTCCAACAAGTGTTGCCGGATAACTCTTGCCATTCGTGAGATTGACGGTGATCGAACCACCGCTAGTAACCGCACCCTCGACCACATGGTTATTTGTCAGGATCGTGCCATTGCTCTGAATGAAGAAACCGGATCCAGTGTCTCCACCACTCGAAGTTTGAGCATCGATAGAGACGACAGACGGAGATACGCGCGAGGCGATCCCGGCAATAGAATCCGGAGCGCGCTCTACTGAGGAATGTGTGGAGACAAGATTTGTATTGTGAAGTGTCAGCGCGCGATCAACGATGGCACCAACGCCTCCGGCAACGAGTGCCATCACCAAAGCCAAACGGATAGAGATGCCGGCGGCTTTTGATGTGGGCGCAGATTCGGGGGTTCTGAGTTGAGTATCTGAAACCCACCACGGTTGCTGCGCTGGAGGAGTCTGGGATTGCTCGTGTTCGCTCATGGCCACGATCTTATAAGGCAATCCTTAAAGGAGTCTGACCATAACCTTTTGAGTCAAACGTTAAGAGTCCGATTAAGACTTAGTTGCGAGCAGCACTCCCGCGCCCAGGGGTAGCAGCGTTGAACGCCAGCGGCTATCTTCCTTAATCGATCGAATACCATCGCGGCGAGAGATGCTCTCGTAATCGCGCTGGGTTGGATCTGCGACCTTGCCGCCGCTGAGGGCGTGATCAATGAGCAGAGTTCCACCTGACCGCAAGAGGCGATGTGCCTCGTGGATAAGGTCCATCAAATCGGCTGCGGTGCGAATAACGACGAGATCGTAATTGCCGTCGGCAAGCTTGCCAACGACATCGTTGATGACACCGGTAATTAATCTAAAACGAGCAGCAGGAATCCCGGCATCTTCAAATATCTCTCGAGCTGAACTTGATAACTCTCTTTCAGTATCAATTGAAGTGAGCACACCGTCGCTTGGCATTCCTTGGAATAACCAGAGGCCACTTACGCCAGAACCAGTACCGATTTCAACGACTGATTTCGCTCCTGCTTGGCTAGCCGCAAATTGCAGCAATCCACCAACGGCCGGCGAAGGATCATGTGCACCGCACTCCAAACCATATGCGCGAGCTTGCTGCATAAAAATATCTTCTCGAACATAACTTTCAGAATATGCGACCATATCTCCGCGGTTGCCAATAGTTGTCATAGTGATGCAATCCATTCAATAAGGAGCCGCACGCCTGATGCGGTGCCGCCTTTAGGGTTCTCGCCACTATCGGTCTCAGAACGACCAGTCCCCGCAATATCTAAATGCACCCAACGACGTTTGCCTACAAACTTCTCTAAGAAGAGAGCTGCGGTGATTGATCCACCACCGAACTTCTTTCGATCGATATGAGCATAATCAGCAATATCGCTATGAAGGGCGTCCAGGTAATCATCAACGAGGGGCATATGCCACGCGTTATCGCTAATGCGTTGCCCAGCTTCATAAAAATCACGCGCAAGATCCGCGTCGCGCGAATACATTGCTGCATACTGACGACCGAGCCCAACTCGCGCTGCGCCAGTAAGCGTTGCGACATCGATTAAGTAATCTGGTTTTAACTCAAGGTCTGCGTAAGCAAGACCATCGGCCAAGACAAGTCGCCCTTCTGCATCGGTGTCGAGAACTTCAACTGTCGTACCACCATATTGTGTGATGACATCAGATGGCCGTTGAGCTGTACCAGAAATTAAATTTGCAGCACACATCATCAGGGCAGTGACTCGAACCTTTGGTTGAACTTCTGTCATTGCAAGAGTTGCAGCCATAACGATTGCCGCGCCAGACATATCAGTCTTCATCGGCGCCATCTCTTCCCACCCGCGCTTGAGTGAGTAACCACCCGTATCAAAGGTGATTCCCTTACCTACCAGGACTACGTGTGGCCATTTTGCGCTACCGCGAGGTGCGTAACTCACTTCAATAAGACGAGGGCCTGGGTTTGGTTGAGATCCGCCAACGGCACGCAAGCCACCAAATTTATTAAGTTGTGATCCTGCAAGAACTTTTACATTCAACGCATCAGAACCGCGCTTCTTTACCGCAGCCTTGGTTTGTGTCGCTATCCATGCTGGGTTCTTCTCATCTGATGTGGCGTGAATCAGATCGCGTGCAAGCCATACCGCTTCAACGAGCGCATTCGAATACTTAATCTCTTCGCGCAGTTCTCCGGAGAAGATAAAGGTGCATGGTTGTGATTTCTTAGCGCTCTTGCGATTCCATAGATATTGCGAGAGCGCGAGCGCATTGAGATGAATTACCGCATGCTCTGATTCAGTGATCATTCCATCGAGAATGGAGAGGCTCTTGCCTTTAACTTTGCGGCCAAGTGTGATTGCAGCTTTACGATAATCACTCGCGGTCTTTGTTCCTAGACCGATAATGTAAAGGCGCTTTACATTTCCAGATGAAAGAGGAATTTCAATAAGTTCGCCAGCTTTGCCAGTGAAATCTGGCCACTGCCCGAATATCGACTCATCAATCGAATATTCACGAAGCACAGTCTGAGTCACGTGATTATCGAGGAAGGCGATTCCAGATTCTTCAGCGATTGCCCCGAGCGCGATCGCATCAACGCCAGCGAGAACCCGAGTGAGGTTAGGCGTGGAGTCGAGCGTAAACTCTGGGCGGGCGAAGGTGTTCACACCCCGACCCTATAGAAAATTACTTCTTGACGAGTGCGACTGCGGCCTGAAGAACGTTGCCGAGATTGGTCGCTTCCTCAATATTGAGTTCAACCACGAGGCGTCCGCCGCCTTCGAGTGGGATACGCATGACCATGCTGCGTGCTTCTTTTGTGACTTCCATTGGACCATCACCAGTACGAGGTTTCATAGCTGCCATGGGAGAAGTATCTCGTACCTACGGGTAGATGCGGAAATCGGCAAAGTCGCTCTTCACGCTTGCAGTCGAAGACCGTGCAAGAAAAACAGTCAAAACTTCTTAATTCTGAGTAAATGCGCCCAAGATTCGAGCTTTCCCCGTGGCGATGACCGATTCGACCGCTCGATGTGGAACGCCAAGTGCGGCTGCAATCTCTTCACTCCGTCGCCCCTTGATGTAGTGGAGGGTCAGGATAAATCGCTCTTCCTCGGGTAACCCCGCCAGCAACTGCGCCAGCGTTGATTCAGAGCTCTCAGACACAGGCTCAGGCTACTAGCGCTAGCGGCCGGTCAGGGCAGAAAGCGCCTCATCAACCTGAGTAGTCCATGAGATTAATTGACTCTGACCACTCTTCATCAATTTATGGGATGCAAGGTGGTCGATCGCCACTTTCAACGGGCCAAAGGCATCGACCGGGTCGAGCACCGCAATCGGTTTTGCATGAAATTCGAGGTAACGCCCAACCCAGATTTCGAAGAACTCTTCGAGAGTGCCGATTCCACCCGGCAGGGCGATAAATCCATCGGCAAGTTCTTCTATAAGCGCCTTGCGCTCTCGCATCGTATCGACCAGGTGTAGCTCACTCGCCTGTGGATCTTGAATTTCGCGATCGACGAGCGCGCGGGGAATAACGCCGATCGTCTTTGCGCCATGATCTCGAGCGCCACGGGCGACCGCCCCCATCATCGATATTTTTGCGCCACCCCAGACAAGGTCATGGCCTCCGAGGCCAATCGCCTTGCCGAGTTCGTAGGCAAAATCGATGAGCGCGGGATCAATATCGGGGGCTGATGAGCAGTAGACCGAGATCTTCATGGCCGCAACTCTAATGAACTCTCGTTAATTCTGATGAATTCTGATGAATTCTCATCAATAGACGGCCTCGAGTGAGCTGGGTTTACTCGGTTTGATAGGTTTCGCAGATGAGCACAACCAACGAAACTGCATATGGTTATGGCGTCGCAACTATTGCGGCAAATGGCGATGTACTCGACACCTGGTATCTCGCACTTGGTCTCGGTTCACTCTCAACAGCCTCTGCTCCGGATCGCGCTGCCTTCCTAGCTGCCGATGCCATACGAGGCGTGACAAAGAGAATCGTTGATCTCGAGATTGCGCTCGCAGATGCACCGAAATCTGCCGAGGATGCCTACCTAAGACTTCATCTGCTATCGCATCGATTAGTAAAACCTCATGGCCAAAATCTGGATGGTCTCTTTGGCTTGCTCACCAATGTTGCATGGACATCTGCGGGACCATGTTCACTCGTAGACTTTCCAACGACGGCCGCAAAACTTCGTGCTGCGTATGGAAACCTCACCGTCTTTGGCGTAGATAAATTCCCACGTATGGTTGATTACGTAATTCCAGAAGGCGTGCGCATTGCCGATACTGACCGCGTCCGACTCGGTGCGCACCTGGCATCAGGAACAACGATCATGCACGAAGGATTTGTGAACTTCAATGCCGGTACCCTCGGCAAATCAATGGTTGAAGGACGCATTAGCGCAGGTGTCGTTGTTGGCGACGGCAGCGATATCGGTGGTGGCGCATCAATCATGGGCACACTCAGCGGAGGCGGTAAAGAAGTTATCTCTATTGGTGAGCGCTCTCTCCTTGGTGCAAATGCTGGAGTTGGTATCTCACTTGGCGATGATTGCATCGTTGAATCTGGTGTTTACATTACCGCTGGCTCAAAGATTGCACTTCCTGATGGTTCTATTGTGAAAGCTCGGGAACTCTCGGGCGCAAATAACTTAATCTTCCGTCGCAACTCTCAGAGCGGTTCGCTCGAGGCACTTCCAAAGACCGGCCAATGGGATGGCCTGAACGCAATCCTGCACGCTAATTAATTTGGAACCACGACGCTGGGATCTTCAATTTTGTTTTAAAGGTTCCAACCGGCAAAGTTGATTTCACGCCAGCACTTGATGTTGCAGTTACTGAAATAACGCTATTTGTCACAGTTCTTGAATCAGCCACTAGCGTCGCCACATCAGGTAATCCAAATGCCTTTGTTAGATCACTTTGATTAAGGACGCGCTGCCAATGCGAATACGTTGGGTTGAGCACAAGATCGAGCGAGTACGGGTCGGGCACATTGGTGAGATATGGAAATGAAGTGCCCCAGACATCTTCACTTCGTTGTGTTGTCCCACCACTTGATGAGAAGAAGTAAACATTGATGGGATTGCCGTTATATGTAATGCTCATGCCGGCGGTTGCATCGACCGCTGCTCTCCAGCGCAAGCCATTAGCGGGCTCGGATTCTTTTGAAGCCCCTACATAATTTTGATCATAGATTGTGTTGTAGACATTGCAATCGCACTCTTTGCGAATGAGATTGATACGCGAGAGCCCGTAGGTTCGAGAAGCAATTGCTTGAGCCTGGATAGCTGCCGTTGGCCAAGCAGAACTCATCTCACTGACGCCATAGATATATTCAGTATCCAACTTCATCGTCGCGGTGACTTCCATCTTGCCGGCATTCGCGCGCAATCCGATGAATCCATATTTCAAAGAGATTCCAGCAACCTTGACGCTTCCACTCCATGTGACGGAGAAGTATGTTGCTGGTGAGAGCACTTGCGTCGGTGAGCCCTTCATAGAGATCGTGGGAGAAATTATCTTCCCTACGGATGCGAACTTGAGTACAGCTCCTTGTGGAATTGCTATCGGCGCCGTTGTGAGATCTCCTCTGTAGAGCGCAAGGTTTGTACCAGTGATTGCTTGGTAGGTTGATTGATGCGCGATGTTGATGCGAATATCTTGAGTGACGGGTGCTGTAGTGACCTGCGTACCTGGGAAGTAATACGTCAAAATATCGCTCGCCGATTTTCCTTCTAGTGCGAACCCCTCTGCACCAATCTGACTTAACCCGACGCCATGTCCAAAACCAGATCCAGTAATGATGAAATGTCCGGGGACTGCGTCGGCAAAGGCAGTTGTGGGAGAGAAGATGAGCACCAAGAGCGCAAGTAATTTTTTCATGGAATGCTTTGTTACTTCACTAAATTGGCCGGTGAAGTAATGAAACCAATTCCCCAAGAAATATGCATCGTCGTAAGTACTGCTGGGAGGATCACGCGTTCACTCCAACTTTTACCGATGAGAAGTGATGCAAACAAGATCGCTGATGCATAACTAAGAGCTGGGAAAAGCAGGAGCGGGTGAACGAGCAGCCCAGTAATTATTGAGAGTGCGATAGCTAGTGTGGCGAGAGGTGGGGCAAGGTAGCGATAATTCACCGTGCCTTTGTGATGACGAGATACGGCGCGACGCCAGCGGCCATATTCAAAGTATTGTTTTGCAAGAGCGCGAAGATTTGGTCGCGGCCGGTAAATAACTGCAAGGCGTGGATCAAACCAGATCACACCTCCCGCCTCACGCAAACGAAAGTTCAACTCCCAATCTTGGGCTCGAATAAATCGTTCGTCATACCCACCCGCGGCGTGAAGTGCGGATTTTTTAAAGACGCCAAGATAAACGGTATCTGCCGGACCTGCGCTACCGCCTACGTGAAAGCGCGCACCGCCAACACCAATAGGTGATCGCATTGCTCGCGCGACGGCATTTTCAAAGGAGTTTTTGCCTACTGCTGCCATGATTCCACCGACATTGACGGCATCACTGCCTTGCATAATTTCTACAGCATCGCGGATATAACTCTTTGAGATCTCGGCATGACCGTCGATGCGGCAGATGATCTCGAACTTTGCAGCAGCGATGGCAGCATTAAGTCCTGCTGCAGTTTTGCCGGTGGGGTTTGAGACGAGAACGACTCGTGGATCCATTTCATGGAGCTTCCCCGCGATCTCATCAGTGCGATCTTTCGAGGGACCAAGGGCCAGGATGACTTCCAGCTCGCCTGGATACTCCTGCGCCAGGATGGCTGAAATTGCATCGGCGAGGAACCGCTCCTCATTGAGGATCGGCAGAACGACGCTGACACCAGGCTGCATAGATGCCCACCGTACCCTTTTTGGGCACTACTATCTCTGCAATGGCACTGAAAATCTCTGTGATTGGTACCGGATACCTCGGTGCAACTCATGCTGCCTGCATCTCCAGCCTCGGTTTTGAGGTGGTCGGGATTGATACCGATGCCGCAAAGATTGCCGCCCTGCAGAACGGAAAAGTTCCATTCTTTGAGCCAGATCTTGAAGAACTTCTCTCAGCTGAAATTGCCAGCGGTCGACTCACATTTAGTACCTCTTTTGACGATCTTCGGGATGCCGATGTCCACTTCATCTGTGTAGGGACGCCACAAGTCAAAGATGGCCTAGCAGCGGATATGACCTATGTAAATGGTGCGCTCGAAGCGATAGCCCCTCTCATCAAAGCTGGTTCACTTGTTGTTGGAAAATCAACAGTCCCGGTTGGCACTGCCGCTCGCTTGCGCGCCCGCTTATTAGAAATAAATCCAGATGTTGACCTCGCCTGGAACCCAGAGTTCTTACGTGAAGGATTTGCAGTCGATGACACACTGCATCCAAATCGTTTGGTTGTTGGTGTGACAAATGATCGCGCTGAAAATATTCTCAAAGAGGTATATGCCAAGAATCTTGCCGAGCAGACACCATGGGTTCGCGCAGATTTGCCAACATCCGAGCTCGTCAAAGTTGCCGCTAATTCATTCCTTGCCACAAAGATCTCCTTCATCAATGCGATGGCAGAAATTTGTGAAGCTGCTGGTGGAGATGTCACTGTCCTGGCAAAGGCGATTGGTTACGACCCCCGCATCGGAAGCCGCTTCCTACAAGCCGGTATTGGTTTTGGTGGCGGTTGTTTGCCGAAGGATATTCGCGCCTTTATGGCGCGAGCAGAAGAGCTCGGTGCACGCCAAGCGCTCGAATTCTTGCGCGAAATCGACTCCATCAATCTACGTGCACGTGCGCGCGTCATTGATTTAGTACGAAGAGATCTATCCGAAGATTTGATGGGTAAGAAGGTTGCAATTCTTGGCGCAGCATTTAAGCCAGATAGCGATGATGTCCGCGACTCCCCAGCACTTGATATTGCAGTGCAAATTCATGCAGCAGGTGCAGATGTTGTCGTACATGATCCAAAGGCAACGCACCCAGCGAAGCAACGCTTCCCTGCACTTACTTTTACTGAAGATATCGACGAATGTCTGCGAGAAGCCGAGATCGTTCTGCACCTCACCGAGTGGAAGATCTATCGAGAACTCGATCCATCGGTAATTAAGGGCTTAGTGAAGCGTCCGATCTTGATTGATGGTCGTAACATGTTGGATCGAAGTAAATGGCAAGCAGCGGGTTGGCACGTACGGGCCCTAGGCCGCGCAGATACTAATTAATTAACAGTTAATTAAAAGCCAGTCTTTTGATTGCGCTTTGCGTTAAGGCTCTGACCCTTTTGTAGCGACTCGACGCGAGCCTTCTCCATTAAGCCGGCGACCTTTACCGAGATGGCTGCATCTGATGTACCGAGAATTCGTGCTGCAAGTAATCCAGCATTCTTTGCATTACCTACTCCTACAGTCGCCACCGGAATTCCCGCTGGCATCTGAACGATCGAGAGCAATGAATCCATACCATCAAGATATTTAAGTGGGACTGGGACGCCAATGACCGGCAAAGTTGTTGCAGCAGCGATCATTCCCGGTAGATGGGCTGCGCCACCGGCACCAGCGATAATTACTTTGAAACCGGCACTCACTGCTCCGTGTGCAAAGGTCAGCATCTCATCCGGAGTGCGATGTGCACTGATTACATTCGCCTCGTATTCGATTCCGCACTCATCCAAAATTGCCGCCGCCTCTTGCATGATCGGCCAATCCGAATCAGAACCCATCACAATCGCTACTGGCTTACTCATCAATCGCTCCGCTCAGATAATCAAGTGCGTGGTCAACTTCGTGGATTAATTCTACGAGATTATCGCCATCACCTAGAAGTGTTACATGACCGATCTTGCGACCTGGTTTCACTTTCTTTCGATAATGATGGAATTTGAGCGCAGGGGTACGAGCCATGAGGTGAAGATATGGGCGATACATATCGCTCTTTTCGCCCCCGAGGATGTTGCCCATAACGGCCCAATCGCTGGTGCGAGAGGTATCACCGAGCGGTAGATCTAAAACAGCGCGAAGATGTTGCTCAAATTGCGAGGTCTTTGAACCTTCAATCGTCCAGTGACCAGAGTTATGTGGCCGAAGCGCTAATTCATTAATAATGAATCTATCGCCAACCTGGAAGAGCTCTACCGCCATAACACCAACCAAATTAATGCCTTGGGCAATAGTGAGTGCGATACTGCTCGCAGCGATCGCTAGTTCATCGCTTAACTCGGGTACAGGTGTCACGGTCGTCGTGCAAATTCCATCGCGCTGCACAGTCCATGTTGGGGACCAAGTAGCTGCTTGTCCGTGAGGTGATCGCGCAACCATGATCGCTACTTCGCGAGTGAAATCTAACTTCTCTTCAAGCAGTAACGGAGTTGGTAAAGCCTCTAACTCTTCTTGCGAATTCACTACCCATACGCCTCGGCCATCATATCCACCAGTTGGCGCCTTTGCGATGAGCGGAAATTCGAGCATCGCCTTACCGCCAAGATATTTTTGATAGCGCGGATTGGGAAGTTCGAGTTCATCCATCTTCTCGCGCATGGCGAGTTTATCTTGCGAAAAAATAAAAGAGTCAGCGCGCGGATAGACGCGGATGCCATTAGCTTCAAGTGTTCGTATAACAGATTGCGGAACTTGCTCATGTTCAAATGTCACGACGTCGCAATTTTTTGCAAAGGCTAGAACTGCTTGAGAATCTTGGTAATCACCTACGGTGTGATCGCAGACCTGCGCGGCAGAGTCCTCACTATGTGCTGCAAAGAGTGAGAGATTGATTCCTAATTCAGTAGCAGGTGCGACCATCATCCGGGCAAGTTGTCCTGCACCGATTACGCCTACCGTAGGAAAGGTCACGCCACTAGTTTAACGAAAGATGGACGATATCGCCGACGCTGATGATCGATCCATTATCCAAGAGAAGCTCACCATTACGTGAAATTCCCGAGGCTCGGGATGCGATTGTCGATCCGTCAGGCAAGGTAACTTCGACCTGCTTGCCCATCGTTGCGCTCGAATCGAGGTAATCATCGGTGAGATCTTCACCTGATTCCCATTCCTCGAGGTTGTAAGCGATCTCTTTCAAGATCGCAGGGAGAAGAATGTTTCGTTCTGGTGCATGCCCTGTCGTGAGGAGAATAGAAGAAGCTGTTGGTACCGGAAGTTGATCTTCACTCATGTCAACATTGATTCCAATGCCGATAACGATTCCATCCTCATGTATCTCACATAAAATCCCGCCGACTTTTCCGAGATCACTCAAAATATCGTTAGGCCACTTTGTAAAGAATTCGATTCCTAATACTTCCGCGACAGAGAGGCCAACGAGTAACGGAATAAATCCCCACTCACTCTTCTCGCGACGTGGTGAAATAAATGAAGAGAATAAAAGTGCACTTCCTTTTGCGGCTTCAAAAGTTCGATCAAGTCGACCCCTGCCTGTGCTTTGATATTCAGCGACTATGACGTCGCCATGGGTAGGGTGCGATGATTTCAGTGCGCTTTGGGTTGAATCAATAGTGTCGACTACTTTTACCGACCAGTAGCCCCCCGCTAACGCGTTATTGATACTCGTTTGATCAAGGCCCACCGTAGTACCCTATAACCGTGACTGACGAGAGAATTGCAAAACGCCATGCAGAAGGAAAGAAGACTGCACGCGAACGTATCGATCAACTAGTAGATGACGGCTCATTTGTTGAGTTTGATCAGCAGATCGAAGATGGAGTAATCACCGGTTACGCAACCGTTGATGGCCGAACTATCGCGCTCTATTCGCAAGATTTCCTCGTCAAAGGCGGCAGCCTCGGAGAGATGACTGGCAAGAAGATCGTGAAGGTCATGGACTTCGCACTTAAGAGCGGTGTTCCGTTGGTCGGTCTTAATGACTCTGGCGGTGCGCGCATCCAAGAAGGCGTTGTAGCCCTTAGCCAATATGGCGAGATCTTTAAGCGCAATGTTCGATCATCAGGAGTCATTCCGCAGATCTCGGTAATCATGGGGCCATCTGCTGGTGGAGCTGTTTACTCTCCCGCCCTCACAGATTTTGTCATCATGGTTAACAAGACTTCGAATATGTTCATTACCGGGCCAGATGTCATCAAGGCGGTAACCGGTGAAGAAGTAGCGATGGAAGATCTTGGCGGTGGACTTACCCATAGCTCCAAGACTGGTAACTCGCATTATCTCGCAGAGAACGAAGATGACGCTCTCGATTATGTAAAGGCACTCCTCTCATTCTTACCATCCAATAACTTGGATGATGCGCCTGTCTTCCAGGCGACTGAGTCGATGGATTTCTCACCATCAGATCGTGCGCTTGATTCGCTCGTGCCTGATAATGCGAATAAGCCATATGACATGCGGATCTTGGTTGAAGCCCTTCTTGATGAAGCTGATTTCCTTGAAGTCCACGCACTCTTTGCCCCAAATATCTTGGTTGGATTCGGTCGTATCGAAGGACGCTCAGTTGGAATCATTGCAAACCAACCATCTCAATTTGCGGGCACACTCGACATTGATGCTTCAGAGAAGGCGGCTCGCTTTGTTCGTCTCTGTGATGCCTTCGGAATTCCCGTAATCACCCTCGTCGATGTTCCTGGATTCCTGCCCGGCACCGAACAAGAGTGGGATGGAATTATCCGACGTGGTGCGAAGTTGATTTACGCCTATGGCGAAGCTTCTGTACCTCTTATTACTGTCATTACTCGTAAGGCTTATGGTGGCGCTTACATCGTTATGGGTTCTAAACAACTCGGTGCAGATGTAAACCTTGCATGGCCGTCGGCTCAGATTGCCGTGATGGGTGCTCAAGGCGCAGTCAATGTCCTGCATCGTCGCGAGATCGCTGCTGATCCATCAGCTGCGGCGGGACTTATCAAGAAGTACGAAGATGACCTACTTAATCCTTATATCGCTGCAGATAAGGGTCTGATTGATGCCGTCATCGAGCCACATCAGACTCGACGCCAGATCACTCTCGCGCTCCGTGCGCTTCGTAATAAGCGAGTAGATCTACCGACTCGCAAACACGGAAATATCCCGCTCTAATGTTGCAAGGCAAGCGCCTTACGATCGTTTCGGGTGATCCAACCCGCGAAGAGTATGTTGCGATCTCTCGTGCCATCCGAGAAATTCAAAAACAAGAGAACCCCGAGAAGAAATACCGCACATCGTGGGCACGTCTGAAGATTAAGAATTCTCTGCCACGCAAATGGGGCACAACTCCCTCATGAGCAGACGCCGCATCATCCTTGCCTCAGCATCACCGTCGCGTAAACGCCTCCTAGAGTCTGCTGGCATCACACCTGAAATACTTGTGAGTGGTGTTAATGAAGAAGATCCAGATTTATTAGCTCTTGCCCCATCCGAGATGGTGATCGCACTTGCAATCATGAAAGCGCATACCGTTCGAAATTCACACGATATCGGCGCAGATGCGCTCGTTATTGGTTGCGACTCTACATTTGAATTTGAGGGCGAAAATCTTGGTAAGCCACTTACTCGCAAGGCAGCGATCGAGCGCGCGAAGAAGATGCGTGGAAAGAGTGGATACCTCCATACCGGTCATAGCGTGATCGATACCGCACAAGAGATTGAAGTCTCTGATATCTCTACATCAAAGGTGACATTCGTCGACATGACCGATCGAGAGATAGAGCAGTACGTGGATACCGGTGAACCTCTGCAGGTCGCTGGCGGATTCACACTCGATGGCCGTTCGGCGCCGTTCATCTCCCATATCGATGGTGATCCCAGCGGAATTATCGGATTATCACTACCTACTCTTCGTAAAATTATGATCAACCTTGGGTTGGAATGGGGCGACTTACTATGAGCAAGAAGATCACTGCGGTATTAATCGCTAACCGCGGAGAAATTGCCGTACGCGTTGCTCGTGCTTGCCGCGATCACGGGATTACATCGATCGCTATCTACTCGGACGAGGATCGAAACGCACTCCACGTTGCGATCGCCGATGAGGCATATGCTCTCAACGGCCTCTCTGCTGCCGAAAGCTATTTAGATCAAAATAAGATCATCTCTATCGCGAAGAGCGCTGGCGCAGATGCAGTCCATCCTGGTTATGGATTCCTCTCTGAAAATGCTGATTTTGCGCAGAAGGTGATCGATGCGGGCCTCACCTGGATCGGTCCATCGCCTGATGCAATTCGCTTATTGGGCGACAAGGTCTCTGCTCGCAAGATTGCCGCAGAAGTTGGCGCGCCACTGGTTGCCGGAACTATTGACCCAGTCGATGATCCGCAAGAGATCGTTGATTTTGCTAAGGAACATGGCCTGCCCGTTGCCATTAAAGCTGCCCATGGCGGCGGCGGAAGAGGTCTCAAAGTTGCCCGCACCATCGAGGAGATTCCAGAACTCTTCGCTTCAGCGGTTCGAGAAGCGATCACCGGGTTCGGTCGTGGTGAGTGCTTTGTAGAGCGATATCTCGATAAGCCTCGACATGTCGAGACTCAAGTCCTCGTTGATAGCCACGGTAACGCCGTTGTTGTATCTACACGCGACTGCTCGCTTCAACGTCGCCACCAAAAACTTGTTGAAGAAGCACCAGCCCCATTTTTAACCCCAGCTCAGCAAGAGCAGCTCTACTCATCAAGTAAAGCAATCATGAAGAAGGCCGGCTATGTTGGCGCGGGCACATGCGAATTCCTTATAGGAATCGATGGCACGATCTCATTCCTTGAAGTAAATACCCGTCTTCAAGTTGAGCACCCCGTCTCTGAAGAAGTTACCGGTTTAGATCTAGTACGCGAACAGTTCCGCATCGCATCAGGTGAAGCGATCAATCCGGTTGATCCGGTTGTGCGCGGCCACTCCATCGAATTTCGTATCAATGGTGAAGACCCAGGAAATGGCTTCCTGCCTTCACTCGGAACCATCACCAACTGGGAAGTTCCATCTGGCCCAGGAGTTCGTATCGATGCCGGATTCGATTACGGCCACACAATCGGTTCACACTTTGATTCACTCCTCGCGAAGTTAATTGTCACTGCAGCAACGCGTGAAGAAGCAATCGCGCGCGCAAAGCGTGCTCTCAAAGAATTCCAGATCGGTGGACTTGCAACCGCTCTACCTTTCCATCGAGCAATCCTTGAAGATCCTAATTACGTAGAAGATTTCAAGGTTTATACAAGTTATATCGAGAACGAATTTGATAATCAGATTCCTGCCTTCTCATATAAGGCGGGCGTTGCGACCACAAAGGTTATTTCGCAGAAGATTGTGACTGAAGTTAATGGCAAGCGCTTTGAGGTGGTTGTTCACTCAGAGGAAGAGCAACACCGTCGCCATAAAATTAAGTCGAATGTCCTTGGTGGAAACTCTGGAAATACCCTGAACTCCCCTATGCAAGGAACTGTCGTCAAGATCCTGAAGGCAAATGGCGAGCAAGTGAAGAGTGGCGATCTCATCGTCGTTCTTGAAGCTATGAAGATGGAGCAGCCACTGGTGGCACACCGCGACGGAGTCATTGAGAAACTCAACGTGAGCGTCGGCCAGACAGTAACCAGCGGGGCGACATTGTGCGTAATTGAGGATGCAGACTAAATTGCTCGTATGAGCGATATCTATCAGGATCCGATCGGCAGCGCAGAACTCGCAGCAGCCAAGCTTGCCCAGATCACTGGCAAGAGTTCACACCATGTGGCCCTCGTTATGGGTTCGGGATGGATCTCTGCCGCGGATGCGCTTGGTACCCCAACTCATGAATTTCCAGCGGTTGATCTTCCGGGTTTCCTAGCGCCAACTGTTGCGGGCCATGGCGGAGTTATTCGCTCGTACGATTTACAAGGCGCAACTGGAACCATCCATGCTCTCGTCTTCCTTGGGCGAACTCACCTCTATGAAGGAAAAGGCATTGAACCAGTAGTACACGGAGTCCGCACCGCTGTAAAAGCTGGATGCAAAGTCGTTGTACTCACAAATGCATGTGGCGGCATTAACCGCGATTATCAGGTCGGCCAACCTGTCATCATCCGCGATCACATCTCTATGACCGGGGTCAGCCCACTCATCGGCGCCAACTTTGTCGATCTTACTGATTTATATAGCAAGCGCATTCGCGCAATTGTGAAAGATGCCGATACCTCACTTGCTGAAGGTGTCTATGTCCATTGGCGTGGCCCCGCATATGAGACACCTGCTGAAATTAATATGCTCCGAACAGTTGGCGCAGATTTAGTGGGAATGTCGACGGTTCCTGAGGCTATCGCCGCACATGCGCTCGGTGCAGAAGTTCTCGGCATATCACTTGTAACAAATGCTGCCGCAGGTGTGACCGGTGAAAAACTTAGCCATGAAGAAGTTATGGCCGCCGGAAAAGCCGCGGCTGGGCGAATGGGTGAACTACTCGCGAAAGTTCTCCCTCAATTATGAGTATCGATCAATCTCTCGTCGCTGAAGTCGCTGAATGGATTGAGTTAGATCCATCTCCAGAAGATGCTGCACTACTCCAGAAGTGGCTCGATGAAGGAAACGAAACAGATCTTCGTCGTTGCTTCAATGGCTTTTTGCAATTTGGTACCGCTGGCCTTCGGGGCCCGATTGGGCCGGGTCCATCCTGCATGAATCGCGCTGTTGTCCATCGCACTGCTGCAGGTATCGCCGCTTATATGAAGGCGCGTGGCCTGACAAAAGTCGTCATCGGCCGTGATGCTCGATATGGCTCAGAAGATTTCACGCAAGAGAGCGCTCTGGTATTTACGGGTGCTGGCATGGATGTCTACGTACTTCCCCGCCCATTGGCTACTCCAGTTCTCGCGTACGCCACAACGGCGCTTGGCGCTGATGTAGGGGTCATGGTTACTGCAAGCCATAACCCACCGATGGATAATGGCTACAAGGTCTATCTCGGCGGCACCGTCGATGGCACTCGCTATGCGGGATCACAGATCGTTCCGCCCGCTGATATTCAAATCGCAGCTGAGATCTCCAAAATTCATCAACTTGCTCCAAAGGCCCACGGGTGGAAAATTCTGGATGATGAAATCTTTAATCAGTATGTAGCAACTACTGCTGCTCTTGCTCGTTCTAAAAATCCACTCAAGGTTGTCTACTCGGCTATGCACGGGGTGGGTAGCGAAAGTATTGAGGCAGTCTTTAAAGCGGCTGGCTTCTCAGAGATCCATTATGTTCAAGAGCAGCGACTTCCAGATCCAGCATTTCCAACTGTTGCATTTCCTAATCCAGAAGAGCCAGGTGCAATCGATCTTTCGCTAGCACTTGCCCGCAAGATCAACGCTGATATCGTTATTGCGAATGATCCTGATGCGGATCGCTGTGCTGCCGCGATTAATGATCCAACTGCTGGCTGGCGCATGCTTCGTGGAGATGAAGTCGGAGCGATTCTTGGCCACTACATCGCGACAACAATGTCTGAGTCAACAATCGGTAAATCATTTGGTAATTCCATTGTCTCCTCTTCAATCCTTAAAAAGATTGCAGATAAGCACGGGATTGAATTTCATGAGACTCTCACTGGGTTCAAATGGTTGGCCAAGATTCCAAATCTTCGCTACGGCTACGAAGAGGCGCTCGGTTATGCGGTTGATGCCTTGAGCGTTAACGATAAAGACGGTATCTCTGCCGCCTTGATGATCGCCCAATGTGCAGGCGAGTTGAAAGCTTCTGGTCGCACAATGGCTGATTACCTCGATGAAATCTGGGCTACATACGGTTTTCATGCTACCGAGCAGATCTCAATCCGCGTCAATAGTTTGGCTCAGGTCGATAAGTTATTGGCCAAGCTACGTAAGAATCCGCCCCAATCGATTGGCGGGTTTACCCTCACCCAAGCGGATGATCTCGAGCGACCAACAGATGGGTTACCGCCTACAAATGGCTTGCGATACTGGTTTGGGCCAAACCTGCGCGTAATAATCCGACCAAGCGGAACTGAAGCAAAGATGAAGTGCTACATCGAGCTTTGTGCGCCTCAGAATGATGCGATCTTGACCTTACCTGCTTTGAGAAGAGAACTCACAGATTTGATGACCGCTGAATAGTTCTGACCTTCACCTGTAAGGGCCATACCTATTCCTGCCTCACTTACTGAGTAGATCTTGCCGTAGATATTTGGGTTCTCCTGAATAACGTCACCCAGAGTCTGGTTCTTCTCCGCATACCAAATCGCATCATAAGCCGCTGACTCCAGATGTTTTGTAAATGCGCCAATTAAGACGCCTCTTGATTTAGAGGATTGCAGCCAGTATTGATCAGGAAGAACTCCAATAAGTTTGAGAGGTTTTGCTTTGGAATTGAGCGCCACTACCGAATCAAGTAATTGAGAATTCTGCATCCAATTCGAGTAGATAACATCCACACCACTTTTATGGAGTGAGGTCAGCGCAGCGGTGGGTGAATTAACGAGTGGAATAATGATCGATGTTGCAATCTTTGGCTTCACTGACTTTGCGCCTTGAGCAAAAGCCGCTCCTTGTGCAGGAGATGTTGCGAACGAAACATCGCCAACAAAACCAACTTTATTCGTCTTTGATGCGCTAGCAGCCAAGACACCAGCCAAGTAGGCCCCCTGCTGCGAGTCAAAGATGAGTGATGCGACATTGAGGTTGGAGATGTTGCCATCATCGATAATCACAAAGTTTAGGTCCGGAAACTCTTGGCTAACGACTTTCAAAGACTGCTCGTAGCCAGGGCCTACTGCGATGATCGTTGAATATCCAGCATTCGCGAGGAAGCGAAGTCGACGGCTTCGATCCTTCTCGGTGCCATCTGTAACCATCTCTCGAACATCCAGTGAGGTTAATTTGAGGTTCTTCTTTGCTAGATCCACTCCCACTGCTACCGCATCGTTCTCGGCTCGGTCACCACGCCCACCAACGTCGTAGGCGATCGCCACTTTAATCCCTGATGTCGCGTTTGCTAACGGGGCGAGTGAGAGGCAGAGAAGAGAAGCTAAAAGCGCTGAAATATGCCGCTTACGGCTAGCCACGAGGAATCAAGCCCAATGCGTCATAGGCCTTTCGGACAGTCTCATCAGCAACAAGAGCAGCCTTTTCGGCACCAATCTTCAAGAGCCTGGTGAGTTCGCCCTTGTCCTGGAGTAACTCTTGTGTACGTTCACGAATTGGATCAAGGTGCGAAGTCACAACTTCTGCAACAGCGCTCTTGAAGTCGCCATAACCCTTGCCATCGAATTCAGATTCAAGCTCGGCGATCGTGCGTCCAGAAAATGCCGAATGGATAGTGAGTAAGTTGGAGATACCTGGCTTCTTATCCTCATCAAACCGAACTTCGCGACCATCATCTGTGGTTGCACTCTTAATCTTCTTCGTATTTGCTTGTGCCGTATCAAGTAATTCAATAAGGCCGGCGGTAGAGGATGCAGATTTCGACATCTTCGCAGTTGGATCTTGTAGGTCAAAGATCTTCGCGCCAGCTTTAAGAATATAACCTTCCGGGATAGTAAAGATCTCTTGATATGTCGCATTAAAACGTTGAGCTAAATCACGAGTGAGTTCGATATGTTGACGCTGATCCTCACCTACTGGGACATACTGTGGTTGATAGAGCAAAATATCAGCGGCCTGCAACATTGGATATGTGAAAAGTCCAACGACGGTTCGGTCGCTTCCGCTCTTGGCAGATTTATCTTTGAACTGAGTCATACGGCTTGCTTCACCAAAACCGGTGATGCATTCCATAACCCACCCAAGCTGGTTATGTGCAGGGACGTGAGATTGGATAAAGAGCGTTGACTTTTCTGGATCAATTCCGAGCGCGATGAGTTGGGCAGCTGAGGCGAGCGTCGCATCGCGTAATTTCGCAGGATCGACGCCAGCAGTAAGGGCATGGAGATCAACAACGCAGTAGTAAGTGTCGTGTGAGTTCTGCAATTCGACCCACTGGCGGACGGCACCAAGGTAGTTACCTAAGTGGAATGAACCGCTCGTAGGTTGGATTCCCGAAAGTGCACGCGCTTTACTCATGGGAGCTATCTTTCCATTCTGTTCTCGAGATCAATAATTGGCCCGCTCTTTTACCTTCCAGAGTCAGGACAGTTACCTTTAAACCATCGATTTCGACGATATCGTGCGGTTCTGGGATTCGCCCGAGGGAGTGCATAACGAAGCCACCAGCGGTCTCATATGGGCCCTCCGGAAGCGCGATAGCGGTCTGGTCGTAGAGATCCTCGAGCGAGATGAGGGCATCGACCTCAAAATCACCGACCTTGGTCTGGGCTGTCACTTCACCGATCACCGCGTCGTACTCATCATGGATATCTCCGACAAAGCACTCCACGAGATCCTCGAGAGTCACGATGCCATCAGTTCCACCGTATTCATCCAAGACAACTGCAATATGGGATCTCTTACTTCGCATCTCGGTAAGAGCTGGGAGCACACCCTTGGTTCCGGGTAGGTAGACGATCGGGCGCATATATTCCAAGATGCTCTTTGTTGAATCACTCTCACTTAACTTCAAGAGATCACGGATATGCAAGAAGCCGATGACTTCATCACTTGACCCACGAGTTACTGGATAACGAGAGTGGGATGTTTCAATAGCGAATTTCTTCGCCTCTGCGATCGTGATCGCAACATCGAGAAAATCAACTTCAATGCGAGGCACCATGATCTCATGAAGTGAGAGATCGCCCGCGTTAAATACATCCTCGAGAATATCTCGCTCTTCCACCGTCAAGGCGCTGTGACCCGTGACGAGATCTACTAACTCTGATTCAGACATTTGACCGCGAACTTCTTCAGGTTTTAGTCCAAATATTTTCACAACGGCATCAGTAGATTTTGATAACAACCAAATCGTTGGTGCAAAGATCTTCGCAATCCGATCGATCATAGGTGCGGCAGCGAGCGCAATCTTTTCAGTTCGATAGAGCGCCAATCGCTTTGGTACAAGCTCACCAAAGACAAGTGAGATGTAAGCGATGATGATCGTGAGCCCAACAAGTGAGAGGAATGTTGAGAGGCCATGGCGTAGCCCCCACTCATCTAATTGTGGGATGACAAAATCGGTACCGATGCGATCTGCACCCAGGGCGGCTGAGAGAAATCCGCAGAAGGTGACGCCGACCTGAGCGGCGGCAAGAAAGCGATTTGGATTCTTTGAGAGTTCGGCAACGCGGGCACCCCGGCGGCCGGTCGACTCGAGTTGGCGGACTTGTGAGTCGCGCAATGAAATGAGGGCTATTTCGGCTGCAACAAAGATTCCTGCGAGCAGGATGAAGAAGAGAACGAGGCCAATATCAAAGATCAGTTGGCTACTACTACCGCTGTCCATATTGCTTTAAGTATAAGGAGTAAAAGAGCGAGTATTAGAGCGTGAATCCAGCGGTGCGCTGGGTGGTACGGGCCTCGCGCAGGCGGCGTAGGCGCTTGACGAGCATTGGCTGCGCCAGAAGGGCGTCGTCACGGTCGATCAGGTTGTTGAGGAGCTGATAGTAGGAAGGTGGGGTGAGATCAAAGAGCTCTTTGATCGCCGACTCCTTTGCCCCTGCGTATCGCCACCATTGACGCTCGAACTCCAAAATGCGGGTCTCGAGCTCGGTAAGTGTGCTGGCTTCGAGAGCGCCTTGAGGATTTTCCATATCCGCATCCTATGCGTGAGCGCTGACTTTTTCTCTGATTTCGCGTGCAAGCGTCGAAAATTTAGTGAGAGATTCCCACCGATCTCTTCATCTCGAAATGTGATCTGGCCTACTCAATCTGGCGAATTGGTGCTCGCCGCCAAATCAGTAGAATAGGTCACTTCTTGAAATAACTATTAAAGGATTATTCGATGTCTGGAACTAACAAGCCGAAGGTTGTCATTCTCGGAGCGGGCTTTGGCGGTCTCAATGCCGCTCGCGAACTTGGCAAGGATGCAGATGTCACTGTCGTCGATCGACACAACTATCAAACCTTTCTGCCACTGCTCTATCAGGTATCGACCGCTTCACTCGCTGCCGACCACATCGCTTATCCAATCCGCGGTGCACTTCGTAAATCTGGTGCGAAGTTTCGAATGGGAACCCCTATCTCGGTTGATCATAAGAACAAGACCGTTAAGTTAGATTCTTCCGAGGTGCTCCACTTCGATCACCTGATTGTTTCGATGGGATCAGCGACAACTGATTTTGGTATTCCGGGTGTTGAGGAGTTTGCGCTCGGCATGAAGAATATCCACGAAGCTCTCGCAATTCGATCAGAGATCATGCGTCGTTTTGAAGATCTCGCACGATTTGAAGATGAGACTCGCCTATCCATCGTTGTTGTAGGTGGCGGACCTACCGGAGTTGAGATGGCTGGATCACTCGCAGAGCTTGTGAAGGGTCCACTTCGCCATGATCATTACCACGCATCAAAACATATTGATATCTATCTCCTTGAGGCAGGTCCTCGTCTGCTACCAATGTTCACACCTGGATTATCTGAGAAGACGATGCGCCAACTTGAAAATCTCGGCGTTAAAGTAATGGTTAACACCGCAGTAAAGAAGGTTGAGTGGCGTAAGACGACTCTTGCCAGCGGTGCTGAGATCACCTCAGAGGTTGTCATTTGGGCCGCCGGCGTAAAAGGTGCACCGGCTATTAACGAATTATCTCTGCCAGTAAAGGGAAATCGCCTACAGTGCGAACCAACCTGCCAGGTTACTAACTATCCATATGTCTGGGGCGTTGGCGATAATGCCGGGGTCATGGGAGATAACGGAAGACCGCTACCTATGGTCGCACCTGTCGCTATGCAACAAGGTACCTTCGTTGCAAAGCAGATCAAGCGCTTAGACAAGGGCAAAGCAGTACAGAAGTTTAAGTATGTAGATAAAGGCTCTATGGCAACCATTGGTCGCCACAAGGCTGTCGTCCAAGTAAAGGGGTTACGTCTCTGGGGGCCAGCCGCTTGGTTCGCTTGGTTATTCCTCCATGTCTTCTATCTGATGGGTGGCCAGAAGCGCATCGGAACTATCGCTGACTGGACGTGGAACTACCTCACCTTTGATCGCGGCAATCGCCACATCATGGATTCGCTCTAACCGATCATCGCATGGGCTACATCGATCTTCGTGGCCATCAGGTCTGGTCCAATGAGTTTGCAAATAATGGTGAACCACTTCTCTCGTTGCATGGCGGGCTAAGCGCATCACATCGTTGGGATTGGACGATTCTTCCGGCGGTTGAGCATGATCATCATCTCTACTCGTATGATCGAACTGCGCACGGTCGCACTGGAATTCGCCCTGGCTATTATCACTTTGATTTCCAGACCGATGAGGCGATCGCCTATATAGAAGATGTCATTAAAGAACCGACTCATATGCTCGGACATAGCGATGGAGCAATCATCTCGTTGATGGTCGCCATCAAGCGTCCAGATCTCGTGAAGTCGATCATCTCGATCGGTGGGAACTTCCACTGGGATGCCGGATTTTCATCTGGCGAATTCGATCAAGAGATTATTATTTCGCAGGAAGATGCTGCAGAGTTCGCAGAACTATCCCCTGATGATCCCAGTGCCCAGCGAGGGATCATCCAAAGAGCGATGGATATCTGGAAGAGTGAACCTAACCTCACTCGATCAGATCTTGCAAAAATTACCTGCCCGGTACTTGTAATGGCAGGTGAGGTTGAGCCATTTAGCAATCATCACACAATCGATTTATTTGAATCGATCGCCGATGCGCGCCTTGCAATTATTCCCGGTGCTTCGCATTCGGTCACTAAAGATAAGCCGGAGTTGGCGCTAGCTGTAATCAAAGATTTTTATGCCGGGCTTGCTCAGCGAGATCTGGAAGAGGATTAAGCGATGATCTCTGCCAATTTTTCAATCTCTACACGAAAACTATCCAGGGTCGATGTTGCCTTATCCCGAACCTTGGCGACGTCATCCCATAAGCGCACCTGAATTGCAGCTTTGGCACCGGGTAGGGTGAAAAAATCTTTTATTTGAGCTTCATCCATGAGCCCACCTTGCAAGCGCAAGGTATGAATGCTCGCCTCTGAAAGTTTTGCCATATATAGCGGATCCGTAGAAACTAAATATCTTTTTGCATCAACATGAAGCCGAACTGGCTCACTGACCGTTTCCGGGAATCGCGCGACAATCCATTGCGCGCCAATCTCATCGTGATGTGCATCTTCCCCGGCAGTATGTGCGGCTGCGGCGTCATCAACAAGTAAGTGACCAATATCGTGCAAAAGGGCTGCAATTACGAGTTCTGAGGGTGCTCCGGATGCCCGAGCAAGATCAGCACATTGCAACATATGCTCAACCAGTTTTACATCTTCACCGAGATACTCTTCGGAAACGCCAGAAGCAAAGAGCTCTTGGATTTCACTATATACATCCATCCTCAACCTCTCTAAAGCCACAAATATCGGTTACGGTCTGCTGCTTCACCGGCTGCAAGGTCATTGAAATACTCGTTCTGCTTGCGACGTTGCCAGTGGTTAGCCGAGAGAATGCGAGAAAGACCAGCAAGATTTATTGGATCTGATAATTCACTTGTCGCAATTTCTAGATCAATCGGGCTGTCGTGATCAAAGACCGAAGTAGCGATGACGAGGTCATCACCATCTCTTAAGATTTCTACTAACCGACCCTGTTGCGGCCAATCTATGAGCGAGGCGGTGAGGATATGCCAGAAGCCGTTCACTCCTTCGGTACCGATATAACGCACCCGGTTATCGTGATCGTGTCCGGCGAACCAGGCGATGATCTCTTTATGTTGGAGTAACTCTTCCTCGAGCTCTTCTCGTGCAACTCGACGGTCTGCGCCTTCTGGTGCGTAATCGTTAAAGAGACTGTGCAACGGGTGATGCGAGAAAAGAATGCAACGGAGCGAACCAGCTGAGTTGAGAGTCTCCTTCAGCCAGTTAAATTGACGCTCATCGAGTGAACCCTGCCAACCGCCATGAATATTTACGGTATCCATCGAAATCAATCGGAAGCCATCTACATCGCGGAACCAATATTTAGTTCCTGCTTCTGCATTCGCCTGGGTAAGTCCATGCCCATCATGACCTTTATCTAGACATGCCAGATGTAATCTCGCCCAATCTGAAGCCTCATTAAATCTGCGACGTGGATCGGCGTTCTGCTCCCTGAACGTTCCGCCTGCAGGGCTCGCGTAGCCAGCAGGACCAACCATCGTCCAGCCACCGAACACCTCTGTTAAATCTAGATCCGGTGAGAGCTCAAGGAGGCGCTTATCTCCTGTTGCAATCTCGACTAACTCAGCGTTGGGAGGAACAGTTCCTTGCAAGAGTGCATCATGGTTTCCGTGCGTTGCAAACCATGTATGGACGAGTCCCGTAGCGGAAAAGGGTTGGCGCACTGCGTGCGTTAGGCCATGGACAGTTGGGAATCCATAGAGAGATCGAGGGAAGTCATCTTCGCACCCAGGTGGTGTGCCTTCTGGGTTCCAATAAGAGCGGTCGTAGCGCGCCGGATCGCGTTGAGCGACGCCTTCCCAGTTTTCGGTGCTCCCGCTATCTGGGTGAACGGTACCGCCCTCCATCAATGTGAAGTACCAATCAAGTTCATTTGCCTGTGCATTATCTGTTACATCGCCGGTGGCCAGAACGAAATCCACCGCACGATCTGAATGGAAGCCATGCCTGATTGAATTTACAGTCCTCACCATTGACTCAAGAGTCTGTGTTGTGAGAATTTCTTGGGCACGGTAAGCACCTACAAAGGGAACCATCTCTGACATCGGGTGATGTGGATCGGCAAATCGATCCATGAGCTCCACGCGAGCCGGTGACTGTGCATCGCAAATATGAAGATCGGATATATGTACAAAAGTCAGAAGAGGTTCAGCTTGTGCTGATGGCGGATTTCCCATCAGCGGCTCACCCGCTACAGCGTCGAGATTTACCCATCCAAACTCATTTGAATCACCGCGAACTATTCGCTGCCTACGAGAATCAGACACGCTCTGCCATTACCTCATCGCTAGAAATTTTGAAAGCGATCTTATCGCCGATTTCAATCTTACGAACTTCTCGGCTTGCAATATTGAGGTGGACTAGTGGTGCGCCTTCAACCGCTATACCAACCTTTGTCATAGGTCCTAAGAATGATTTGAGTGCAACGATTCCACGGGTTGCGCTCTCATCAGACTCGCTCACGATTTCTAGGGACTCTGGGCGAATAATGACATTTACCTTCATGCCCTCGGTAAATTCTTCAGCACTCGATGAGATATCCACTTTTTGGTTGAGCACGCGGGCCTTGCCCTTCGCAGTGATTTCTGCGGGCAAACGATTTGCATGACCTACAAACGAGGCGACAAAGGGAGTTGCCGGAGAGTTATAGAGTGCAATTGGCGTGTCGATCTGCTCTAACCTGCCATGACTCATGACTCCAACGCGATCTGAAATAGCCATCGCTTCCTCTTGGTCATGGGTGACGAAGAGGGTAGTGATACCAAGTTCGAGTTGAATTCGACGGATCTCTTCACGAATCTGACCGCGGACCTGCGCATCAAGTGCCGACAATGGCTCGTCAAGAAGTAACACACGAGGTTGCACGGCAAGGGCGCGTGCAAGTGCCACACGCTGTTGTTGGCCACCTGAGAGCTGGTGTGGATAAGCGCTGCGCTTACTTTCCAGGCCGATCAATTCAAGCATCTCATCGATGCGCTTCTTTCGTTTACCAGAATCCACTTTACGAGCCCTAAGGCCATACTCGATATTCTCCGAGACTGAAAGATTTGGGAAGAGAGAATAATGCTGGAAGACCATTCCCATATCGCGCTCATTGGCAGGCGTATCGTTATATCGAACGCCATTAACCATCAAATCACCGGCTGTTGCTGTCTCTAAGCCTGCAACAATACGAAGCGCGGTTGTCTTGCCACAGCCAGAAGGTCCAAGAAGCGCAACTAGCTCCCCCGGCGCAACCGTAATATCTAAACCATCAAGAGCCTTTACTGAACCAAAATGACGGCTTACCCCGCGAAGTTCAAGGGTGCTGCTCACGCGATCTGATTTACTCATTCTTCCACCTCTGCCTTTTGAGCACTCTTCTTTGAAAAGAGTGCAATGACGGATAAGAGCGCAATCGCGCCTACAAAACTAAAGACAGAGATCGCAATGGCACCCAGAATGTTCTGTTGTGCTGCGACAACAGTCCATGTCGGGAATGTCTCCCAATGCAAGAGCGATGTAATCGTGTACTCGCCGATTGACAATGCAAAGGTCAAAAAGAGTGCGCCAGTAATACCGCTGCGGATCGCTGGCACGATGACGCGGATAATTGTGCGAGTCCATGTTGCTCCTAGGCTTCTAGATGCTTCCACGAGTGTCTTGAGCGCAACTGTTTGTAGGGAAGTATCGAGAGCGCGATAGGTGTAAGGCAGAGCAATAATGACAAAGAAGAAGACCAGCTCATACTCGGAATTTTGCAGAATTTTAGGCATGGCAACCTGAGCGCCGATTGCTAGTGAGACCACTGGAATAATCAGTGGCAAAATGCAGAGAAAATCAACCAATGATTTATAGCGCTGACCTTTGAGATTCAGATAGACCATGGTGGGAACCATGAGGATCAAATTGAGTAGACCGGCGAGAACTGCGAGTTTGAGAGATGTAAAGAGTGATGGATAGAAGCCATCTTGGTGGAGCAACCACTGATAGTTAACGAGCGAATGACCTTTACCGCCTTCTCCTCTAAAGCTGTAGAGAGAGGCACCATAGAGCGGGACGATAAAGATAATTATTGAAAGGAAGCTTGAAAAGATAATCAATGGCCACTTCAGGCTTATTCTCTTCATGAATTTCGCCATTTCGCTGCTTTGCGTTGAGCCCAGATATATCCACCCATGGCAACGGTAGCGACAACGATCATTCCTACGGCCAGTGCATCACCCAAATTTGCTTGATCAGAGATGACATTTCCGTCAACCAAGGTGCCGATAATGATGGGAACGAGTGGGACAGTTCCAACCGTGAGCGCTCGAGCAGTTGCATAAGCAGAGAATCCACCGGCGAAGAGCAAGAAGAATGCCCCGATAAATGATGGGATCAGGATTGGGATGGCAACTCGACGCCAATAGGTAAACGAGGATGCCCCCAAGTTGGTGCTCGCTTCAAGCCACTCTTTTCTTAACCCAGCGATAGCGGGTTTGAATACGAGAACCATAAGTGGCACTTGGAAGAACGAATAGACCATAACAACGCCGGTGAAAGAGAAGATTGTGAAGTGGCCGGCGTAGATATCCCAGCCAAGGTCTTTGAGTAATTTTGTAACGATGCCCTCGGTACCAAATGCAGCGACGAACATAAATGCGAGTGGAACACCACCAGAATTTGCAAAGACAGCTGATACCGAATCGATAACAGCGCCGAATTTTCCTCGAGCATATTTAACGATGACATATGCGAAGAATGCGCCAAGAATGGATCCGATAATTGAGGTGATTAAAGAGAGTTTTAATGAGACGACGAATGCATGAAAATATGGACCGCTCTTGAGAATCGGGCGGTAATTTGCCAGCGTCCACTCGTTCTTGTTTCCATGGAGACTCCGGAGTGTGACAGCAATGACGGGCCAGAGTAAGAAGAAACCGGTAAAGATAAAGAATGGAAGTAGTGGAAGCACGCCGGTCCCTCGGCCGCCCGAGCGTGCTCGGGAATGTGCTCTCACTACTTCCATTTATTTAGCTAGTAAGTAACTAGTACTTAGTTACCAGCAATAGCTGGCCACTGTGCCTTGAGAAGAGTCTTCGCCGCATCCTGTTGTGCAGGATTTGGTGTGATGATCTTCGCGCCTGCTGGGATTTCATATCCAGCTGGAGCAGTTGCGTTTGTACCCTTAGCAACCATTGCGTCGTATTCGATTGGAAGTGCGCCGCCTGCGATCCAGATGTTCTGGCCGCCATTGATTGCTGCAAAGATCTTTGAACCTGAGAGGCCCTTAACTGAACCGAGGTTTGCAGATCCCTTGCCCTTGTTCTCTGAGTAGAGGAACTCAGTCCAGAGACGAGCAGCAGCTGGGTGTGGAGCGTTGAATGGGATAGCCATGATGTATGGAGTTCCCTTGATGACTGCATCTGAAGGAATTACATACTTAACAGTCTTTCCAGCCTTAGCAGCTGTAGCAACAGCTCCTGGACCGTTGAATGACCATGAGAATGAGACCTTGTATGCGCCAGCAAGGAAGTTCTGGCCATTTGCCAAAGCTGTTACGAAGTTTCCAGCGCTCTTAAGACCGCTGAAATAGTCGATACCCTTTTGAACGTTATCTGGTGTGCCACCTGATGAGAGGTTTGCTGCGAAGACTGACATAAGCGCCTCTTGGGCACCTGATGGATCTCCACCGATTGCAACCATGTTCTTGAATGCTGGATCCTTGAGATCAGCGAATGACTTTGGAGCCTTTGAGATTGAAGTGTCGTATGAAAGTGCGATTACACCAGCATAGTCACCGTACCAGCGGCCTGAAGCTTCCTTGTATGTAGGTGTGATGTCTTTCCAGTTTACGACCTTGTAAGGAGCGAAAAGGTTAGCGTTATCTGCACCATAGGTGATTCCGACGTCTACTGCATCAGGAACCTTTGAAGCTGGAGCTGTACGAATAGTCTGAATTTCATAAGCAGATGATCCATCTGGGTTGTCATCTGTGATCTTGATACCAAATGCCTTTGAGAAAAGGTCCATGGCCTCACCGTAGTTTGCCCAGTCGCGTGGGAGGGTGATGACGTTGAGCTTTCCTTCTTTCTGAGCTGCCTTGACGAGTGCATCCATGCCACCGCATGACTTGAGATCAGTGCACTTTGAGTAGTCGATTGAAGCAGCGTTTGATGCTGATGTTGTTGCAACCATTGAAGCTGCAGCCATTGTGGCTACAAGTACTCCGGTTAATAGACGCTTGCGCATGTATCCCCCTTAAGGATTAGTCACCGAACTCAACTGCGTTGAGTTTGCATCGAGGTGCCTTACAGGGATAGATCTGGTGAAAGAAAGGTTAACAAATGGTGGGGAGTTCAATCGCCCCATGAAGCACATGGGTAGCCCCTGTTGCAAAGAGTTGCTCGGGATTATGCGCACCTGTGGAAACCCCTGCGACGATCTGCGCGCCAGCACGCACTCCTGATTGCATATCTGACTCAGTATCGCCTATTACCGCAATATCTTCAGGAGAAATGTGCGTATTGAACTTTTTGTTATAGAGATCAATAGAACGCAGAATCATGTCAGGAGCTGGACGACCGAATGGAACCTCTGATGCGGCGACCGAAAAATCAATCACATTGGCCCATTTCAGACCGTCGATGACATTATCGAGAATTTCACGCGGAAAACCAGTGGTGATAGCAACCGCAATTCCATTAGCCCGTAGTCGAGTGAAGAGTTCTGTAACGCCATCAAATTCCTTGAGTTTTCCGGCGTTTACCAGCGCTATATAACTCTCCACGAAACGATCGTGAGCGGTATTTGCCTTAGTGGAATTACCATCGCATAGGTGCATAAAGACATCAATCTTTCGCTCACCCATAGTTGCATTCACATAATCAGTCATTCGGGCCATTTCAGGTGTGCCCTTAGCTGTACCCATAGAGACCATCGCACTTTGGAATGCTTCGACAACGAGTCCGCCATCCTGAGCGGTTGTTCCGGCTACATCAAAGACCGCTAATTTAATCTTGTTTACAGGGACCATTGCTGCACCGTCTCTTCTGCGATCGCTGGGGATAGGGTGTTGCCTCGTCCTCCGCCACCAGTAACCACATGGGCACCTGGGGCAATTTCACGGCGGATATAAATCTCTTCGCTTGTACTCTGGCTATAAACCCCATCCCAGCGCCGTTCGATGCGCGGAACTTCGCGACCAAAAATATTGTTCATGACGGTCCGAAGATGATCGTAAGGAGCCTCATGGATTTCGTGCGTGAAAGGTTCGGCATACTCGTGCGTATCACCAATCGTCATAGAACCATCATTTCGCTGCACTAAAAGAAGTTGCATCTTGTACTGGGCCGCAATCTCACTTTGTGGACCAAGTCGGTCAAGGGATAGATCCTTAAAGGCTGGGTAATAGCGAAGTGAATCTGCATCAGCGACTGAATGGCCCAACTTTGCTCCAAGTGGGGCTGTTGCAGCCATTTGAAGTCTGACCTTCCGAAGTGGGGCAGCTTCAAGGTAATCCTCAAGGAATCCCTTATGTGCAGCGCCAGCACAGATTGCAAGGTAATCACCAGAATATTTTCGGCCGGCAATATCTGTGACGTGGTTGCCACTCTCATCGTGGTAGAAATCGAGAACCTCGAATTCGGGTACCCAGGTGTATTCAGGAAAAGTTTGTAGATAGTCCCGAAGCCCAGCAAGCAGAAGTGCAGGCTCAACCGCTGCATCCGTAGTGCATTGAAGAGCGCCCCGATAATTTCCCGCTAACGCAGGTTCAAGGGCAATGGTCTGGTTTCGATCTAGTAAGTGAAAACCTCGAAGTTCGGCATCTGCCATAGCAGCCGCTTCTTGAAGCACAGTAAATTCATCATCACTTTGGGCGATCGTGAGTGACCCATTTGCTCGAAACCCGATCTCTGCGCGCGAGCCAATCGATCCCCACAGTTCACGGGCACGAATTGCCAGGTCAAGTTCAGCGCCGGCAAGTCGGCCGCTGACCCATACCAGACCAAAATTTCGTACCGATGCTGATTGCGGTTTCATATCTCGCTCGAGGTGCGTGACTGCAAAACCCTTTTCGGCCGCAAGGAGTGCGTGCATGGTTCCGATAATTCCGCCACCAACAATGAGAGCACGCTTCATGGTCTTATCTCATCACAGAATTTATAAAGAAGGCTCTTGGATAGATGACAAGTAGGTGAATTATTTTTTGGAGAGTGATGCCGGCGCACCTGCCGGAACCACCGGCGCATGCCCCGCTATTGCCGGGACAAATTCGTAGCGAGATCCTTGTGTTGGGCGTAGATCTGGCTCGCCCTTATTTGGCCACATAGAGAAAGCGCGTTCGGCTTGGGCGGTAATTGTGAGCGATGGATTGACTCCAAGGTTTGCTGTGACACTCGATCCATCAACGATATGAAGCGTTAGGTAGTTCCACACCCGGTGATACGGATCAATGACACCACGGTCAGCATCTTCGCCAATGACACATCCGCCAACAAAATGGGCGGTAAATGGTGCATTGATTAAGTCACCGTAATGTCCCCCAGCAATGCCACCATGTTTATCGGCGATGCGTCGGACAACTTCGTTTGCAGCCGGGATAAAGGTTGCATTCGGTTTATCCGAATCGTTCTTTGATGTGAGTCGCCAGCCGAATAGTCCGCGTTTACCGCTGACAGTCAGCGCCGAATCCACGTTTTGCATAACGAGTGCGATCACCGTTCGCTCACTCCATTTACGTACATTAAGAATTCTTACGATGAGGCATGGATTCTTCATCAATTGCGAACGCCACTGTCTACGTCGCTCTTTAGCATCGCTGCCATCAGTCATAATCGTCTGTAGTAACCCCATAATGTTGCTGCCCTTGCCATATCGCACCGGTTCGATATGCGTGTGATCATCAGGGAAGAATGATGAGGTGATCGCAGAACCATCGCTGTAATCAACCCGGGTATTGGGTAGTAGCGCACCAGTCAGTGCTTCACTATTCGTGCGCGATAACTTGCCGAGTGAGTCCGAAAGTTTTGGGAGAACTCCTTGATCCTTCATCGAATGCAAGAGCTTCTGTGAGTTGTAGGTTCCTGCCGCTACAACAACATCCTTTGCAGTAAATACGTGAGTTCGACCAATCCATGAAGTGCTTTTTCGCGCGAAGATCTTCCATGAACCATCTGACTCTTCAACAATTTTGGTCACGGTATGGAGCGGAAATACTTCAGCACCAGCACCTTCTGCCAGCCCTAAGTAATTCTTCACTAAGGTATTTTTCGCGTTGTATCGACATCCAGTCATGCATGCCCCGCATTGCCGGCAACCATTACGGTCTGGTCCGACCCCACCAAAGAACGGATCAGCGACTTTCTTATCAGTGCCATCACCAAAGAAGATGCCCAGTGGTGCCATCTTAAATGTGTGGCCAACTCCCATCTCCTGCGCCGCCACTTTCATTGCGGCATCCGAGTGAGAGAAGTAAGGATTTACAGTTACACCCAACATTCGTTCTGCGATCTCATACCAAGGTGAGAGTTCTGATTTCCAATCGGTGATCGAGCTCCACTGTGGATCATTAAAATAAGTATCAGGTGGCGTATACAAAGTATTTGCATAGACCAGCGAGCCACCACCAACACCAGCACCTGCGAGTACCAAGACATCCGGCAGCGCATGGATTCGCTGAATCCCTGTCAAACCAAGACGCGGGAAGAAGAGGAAGCGACGGATACGCCACGATGTCTTCGGGAAATCTTTATCAGCAAAGCGACGACCAGCTTCCAATACTGCAACGCGATAACCCTTTTCACGAAGACGAAGTGCGGCGACGGATCCGCCAAATCCGGATCCAATCACCACAACATCGAAGTCACGATTCATAGCGGTCAGCCGTTAAAGGCACGCATCTCTGCTCGAAGTGAATCAAGTCCCATTGGACCAATCTTCAAGGCGTAATTGTGGAATGCCTTGATATCAAATTTATCTCCAAGGCGTTCTTTCGTCTCTTCACGAATCTGCATCCAGATGCGCTCTCCTACTTTGTACGAGATTGCTTGGCCAGGCCACGAGAGATAACGCTCGATCTCTGATTGCGCGAATGCGGGCTCAATCAATGCGCGTTCGACCATCAAGTTGTATGCAGATTCTGCGTTCCATGGCTTGCCATCAAAGTCGTCAAGCCCAAGGTGCATACCAATATCAACCACTATGCGCGCTGCGCGTAACGCTTGGCCCGAGAGATATCCAAGCTCCAAGGCAGGATCATCGAAGGCGCCAAGTTCATCCATAAAGCGCTCGGCATAGAGCGCCCAGCCCTCGCCATATCCAGATATCCACGCACCGGTGCGTTGGAACCTCGTGAGACGATCCTTCTCGATGATCGCTGTGGCGCACTGGAGATGATGGCCAGGGACTGCCTCGTGATACCACGTCGATGCGATATGCCAGAAGTTAAAGGTTTCGTTACCAAGTGTTGGATACCAGGTCGTACCTGGGCGAGCGAGATCCTCAGATGGTGGCATGTAATACGGCGCTGCGGCTGATCCTTCTGGCGCTAAGCGCGCATCACAGAATCGAACGCGATCATCAATATCAAAATAGATGCCATCAACTTTCTTGATCGCTGCTTCTGTGAAATCTTTCAACTCTTTCAGCAGGTTATCTGCACCATGAATCTTGAGATGATCACTCTCTTCACAGAACTTTGCGACCTCGGCGAGAGTTGTGCAATGCGGTGCGATCTTTGCAGCTGCACGCCACATCCGATCGTTGATCGCCTGCAGATCGGCTTTGCCCCATTCATAAGTCGCACGTAGATCAAGTTCGGCACCCGTGAAGTATTTGGCCCATGGCGCATAACGCTTCTCACCAACACCATCAGCATCAGCTGATCGTGGTGCATGAACATCGGTAAGCCACTTCGACATCTCTAAGCAGGCAGCTTCGGCGCTCTTCGCTGCAGCAGCAAGGCCCTCGTTACCAGGGGCGATATCAGATGCGATCTTTGAGTAGGCACCCTCACTATGGGTTTTTAGCTGGCCAGCAACTGCGAGCACCTGACGGCGAGCTGTCCGGTGACCTTCTGCATGGACTTCTTCTAAACAATCACGCCATGACTTGAGTGATCCACCGATAGCGTTCATTCGACTTTGAATATGTGAAATTTGTTCTTCTGTCTCATGTGACATTACCGAGAAGACTTGGCGGATACTTGAAACTGGTGAAGCTAACTGTCCATAGGCGACATACGCTTCACGCGAGTCATGAAGTTGCAGACGCGCTTCAATTCGCTCGATCAGGACTGTCTGTGCAATGCGATCGATATCATCGATAGGGGCTAAAGATTTCGCACGATGTAACACATCACGCGCATATGCAGCGGCCTTGTTGGCATGCGATAGCGAGAAATCATCGAGTTGATTTTCTAGCCCAGGGATTCCAAGGAAGGTACTTCCGATTGGGCTAAATGCCGCCTCCTTTTCTACATATTCATCAGAGAGGGCGAAGATATCCGAGCGGTGAGTTAATTCTGTCATGGCTATTTTTAGCACTTAACTCAGGCATTTTCTCTATCTCGATGGCCAAATCTGCCCTGCCAATCCACGCGCATCAAGGCATAGATGGCCACGAGGCAGATCAGTTGAAGGGCTATCCCCCACGGCGAGGTGAGCGAGGAGAGAAAGATCGAGCTCATCCCGTGTTCCTTCAAAGTTGATGCCCCAAAGACTGAGAGTGAGTAACTCACAATCCGCCCTGCCATGAATGCCGCCGTGATTGAGAGCAGTGGCGCATCGACGAGGGCGGCCGCTTCAAATACCTGGGCCGAGGGCAGTGGCGAGAGAATGAAGAAGACGAAGTAAAGGACTCTGCTGCTATTACCGGTGGTCAGGCGATCCTTCACATAGGAGAGATTTGCTAAATATCGCGGGGTAAGGCGATGGCGAATCAATCGCGTAGCACGAGCAAGCATGTATCGACCAGATGCCGCCGCAACAACACCAATCGCTATTAAGGCAAAAGAATTCAGGTTTGAGTTGAGTTTGTAGAAGACCAAAACCATCCATGTTGGGGGTGCCAAAAATGGCATGAGGTTGATCGCAAGCACGACTATCGCAAGCAGTAAATATCGCACCACAACCCCTCTCTCTTGCCCTCGATCGTAGTTCTAACTGATGCCTATGGGAATAGACTCATCGTATGGCAAAGCAAAATTGGGCGACCAACATCAACTTTCATGATGCGCAGACTCTCCATCCAAAATCCATCGAAGAGCTTTCAAGCATCGTTGCGACGAACACAAAGGTGCGAGCCCGTGGATCTGCGCACTGCTTCAACACCATCGCGGATACCCATGAAGTTGCCGTCATCCTTGATCAAATGCCGAACGAACTTTCTATCGATGCCTCATCACAGACCGCACGTGTAGGTGCTGGCCTCAACTACGCCCAAATCGCTGAATACTTAGAATCTCATGGCTGGGCACTTCATAATCTCGCTTCGCTTCCACATATTTCAATAGCCGGCGCTGTGGCTACAGGAACGCATGGATCAGGTGTCAAAAACGGTGCGCTCCATACATCAATCAAATCTTTAGATCTGATGGGTCCAGATGGCGTTATCCGTACCGTTACCCGCGGAGTCGATGATGATTTTTACGCATCCATCGTTGGTCTTGGGCTCACCGGTATCGCAGTCGCCTTTGAAGTAGATATCCAACCTACTTTCGAAATTATGCAGACTGTTTACGGTGAGATGCCGCGCGCGCACTTTGGCGAGAACATTGTCGAGATCCTTTCGGGTGCCTATAGCGTCAGTTACTTCACCACATGGGGTAGCGACAATGCTGGTGATCTCTGGTTCAAATCTCTCACACCACCACCCGCAGAGTTCTTCGGCGCTAAAGCCCGTACCGAGAAAGCTCATCCAATCTTTGGTGAAGATCCACTGGCCTGTACTGAGCAATTCGCAGTCCCAGGGCCATGGCACCTTCGGCTCCCGCACTTTCGCATTGATGCCAACCCGAGCGCAGGTAACGAGCTCCAGAGTGAATTCTTCGTCGACTCGAAAAACGCATCAGCAGGCTTTGCTGCAATCGAAGCAATCTCGCATAACTTCGGCGAGAAGTTACTCGTCACCGAAGTTCGATCCATCGCCGCAGATGAGCATTGGATGAGCCCCGCATACGGCCGCGAAACAGTCGCATTCCATTTCACGTGGAAGAACGATTACGAGATCCCATATTTCGTCTCACTCATCGAAGATGCCCTGCAAACATTCAACTTCCGCGCTCACCTAGGGAAAGTCTTCAATGTGACTGGCGCTCACTTACGCACCGTACTACCTAAATTCGATGACTTCGCTGCGCATGTAAAGAAGGTCGATCCCTCTGGAAAATTCCAGAATCAGTTCACGCAAGAGCTCTTTAAGAAGTAGGAAAGTAATTAGCCAAACTGCTTCTTAAGAAAATTCGCTAACTGCTCAGATGTTGGCTGCCCCCAGCCGATACAGAATGGATGCCCGGCAGGATCTGCATAGACCTGGAACCCTTCTTCGCTCTCCATGGAATCTGCCGCTTGTAAGAGCGTTGCTCCGAGTTCGAGTACTTCGTTGTGCGCTTCATGATGGTCTGTTGCGTGCAGATCAAGATGTATCTGTTGTTGCTGCAGGCCATTAGGCCATTCAGGTTTTACATGGGTTGGGTTGAGCTGGAACCCCATTCGCCATTCACCGCTCTCATCGATGACGCTATGCCAGGTGGGCTCGGCGATGACGCGTCCCTTCAAAACTGCCGCCCAGAATCGGCTCTCTTCATCTAGATCGGCGGCATCAAAGACCACAACGGTGCGCAAGAGTTTCATGGTGAGGATTCTAAATCAGCTAGATCGAACTCACTGGAAGGCAATGCATACGCTCAATGGATAAAAATGGAGCCCCCCGTCAGGATTGAACTGACGACCTGCCGCTTACAAGGCGGCTGCTCTACCACTGAGCTAGGGAGGCGTTCCCCTGGTTGTTCCGAAAGGATCATCCAAGAGGCGTAATTATGGCACGAGCAATTCCTAAGGCGAAATCGTGGTTATATTCGCCTTATGCGCCTAGGAGTCCTCGATGTTGGATCAAATACCGTCCATCTCCAGGTCGTCGATACTCACCCAGGGGCGCGGCCGAACCCTACATATAACTATAAAGAGGAGCTTCGCCTCACCGAATATCTGCAATCGGATAACTCGATTTCACAGGCGGGTATCGATGCGCTTCGTGGCGCCGTCGGCCGGGCTCTCGATCACGCGAAATCGGTCAAGGTTCAAGAGTTTCTCCCCTTCGCCACATCGGCGCTTCGTGAATCCGCCAATGGTGACTCCATACTGAAGTCGATCAACTCCGAATTGAGTATCGATCTCCAAGTTCTTAGCGGTGAAGAGGAGGCAAAGCTCACCTTCTTGGCAGCGCGACGTTGGTTTGGTTGGTCCAGTGGTCGACTCCTTGTGATTGATATCGGTGGCGGATCTCTCGAAATTGCAGTGGGTACAGATGAAGCCCCAGAAGTTGCTGTTTCACTCCCACTCGGTGCTGCCAGGCTTACTCAAAATTATTTAACTGGTGATCCATATTCAAATAAGTCGGTCAATAATTTACGCGATCACATCGAAGAGCAACTCGATTCGATCTTGCCGGCACTCGTGCACCATCAAGATACCGACCGTGCGATTGCAACATCTAAAACACTTCGCACACTTGCAAGACTCTGTGGTGATTGGTTTGATGGAAATGGCAAGAACATCAAGATCGATGCAATTCGCAAGATCTGCAATCGACTTGGGGATATGACTCTAGAAGAGCGCACTCGCCTTCCAGGCGTATCGGCCAACCGTGCGCGCCAAATTGTTGCGGGTGCCTATGTCACTGAGTCAGTAATGCGTAATCTCGATCTGCGAGAACTTGAGATTTGCCCGTGGGCACTTCGCGAAGGCGTAGTCCTTAAGTGGATGGACTGGACTGAAAAATAATTAGGGTTTAACTGGCGCGTCTAGCCGGTCGATCTGAAGTACTTCTTTCTTGTTGTGATGCAAGATCCAAGCCTCACCGGGTTCTAATTTATTTGATGGATAATCAAAGTCAATCTTCTTTGTGAGCTTCTCCATCATGCGAGGCAGAACTGGATTATGGCTACAGAGCACAACCGGCTCATTTACCTTTACTAGCTCTTTGGCGTAATCAATAGCCTTCTCTTTATTCTTCTTCCAGGTGTATTCACTCACCTTATTGGTAATCGTCAACGCAATTCCGAGCGCCTTCGCCATTTGTTCCACGGTGTCATGACAACGCACCGCATCAGAGGTATGAATCTGCGCGAGGCCGTATACCTGATAGAGCGAGAGCATCCGGCGCGCCTGTTGCTGACCTAGTTGTTGTAGCGGACGATCCTCATCCTCACCCTGCCACTCTTCGCGAGCAAGCGCCTTTGCGTGGCGCAACATGATGAGTGGAAATGAGTCATAAGGAATTGAAGCAAATTTCTCGAGAATCTCGCGATCTGAGTCCCTCGTGGCTTTATCAATCGCCGCATCAAGTGGTAGCCACTCAAGTAGATCTACCTCTTCGTTCGGGTGGAAATCAGGTGAATCATCAGCCAGACGAGCAGACCAGTAATAAACCTTCTTTAAACCATCAGCAACAAAGTATTCAATATCGCCGACGTAGGGGCCGAATGAAACTTTGAGGTTGGTCTCTTCAATAGTCTCGCGAAATGCACAAGAGATGAGTGCTTCACCAGGATCTTGTTTTCCTTTTGGGAGCGACCAATCGTCATATCGTGGACGGTGCACGAGTGCGACCTGTAATTCGCCCTCAACTTTGCGCCAGATCACCGAACCTGCCGCATTAATGATGTTGTTCAACCGCGAGCCCGGTACCAATCAATTGATGCCTGATGGAAGTCCATGAGGCGTTCGCCAGTTTCACTCTTCGTCAGACGTTTCCACGAACCATCTTGAACCATATCCCATCGCGATGTTCGATCCGAAAGATATCCATCGAGAGCTCGTAATAGATGGCGCTTGTGATCGGCCTGGGTAATCTTTACCAGAGACTCAACACGACGACGAAGATTTCTATCCATGAGATCAGCAGAGCCAATCCAGAGTTCATCATCACCGCCATTGACGAAATGGAAGATACGAGAGTGTTCGAGGAAGCGACCAAGAACTGATGATGCGCTGATATTTTCTGATAGACCCGGGACGCCTACGCGGATTGCGCAGATTCCGCGGACGATGAGTTCGACTTTAACGCCGGCCTGGCTCGCACGATAAAAAGCTTCGATAAATTCTTCATCGAGTACTGAGTTAAGTTTGAAGCGAATGCCGGCAGGTTTGCCCGCCTTGTGATTTTCGATTTCGCGATCGATTCTTTCAAGTAGTCCGGGCGCCAATGTGCGGGGGGCTACCAAGATGCGTTGGAAAGAGGTCTGTGGCGCAAATCCCGATAATTGGTTGAAGAGTTTGTTGACGTCATCGCCCAGAACTGGGTCAGATGAAAGTATTCCGAAATCCTCATATAAACGAGCGGTCTTTGGGTTGTAATTACCGGTACCCATATGGACATAGCGGCGAATTCCGCTGCTCTCTTGTCGTACAACGAGAGAAAGTTTCGCATGAGTCTTAAAACCTACGAGGCCATAGACGACGTGAACTCCTGCATCTTCAAGTTTTCTAGCCCACCGAACGTTAGCCTGCTCATCAAACCGAGCTCGGATTTCAATAACGGCGAGAACTTGCTTGCCCGCTTCGGCTGCCTCAATCAGTGCAGCCATAATCGGTGAGTCACCCGAAGTGCGATAGAGCGTCTGCTTAATTGCCAAGACGTGCGGATCGCGTGCGGCAGTTTCAAGGAATCGAACGACTGATGCGGTGAAAGATTCGTATGGGTGGTGGAGCAAAACCTCGCTGCGACGAATCGCATTAAAGAACTCGTCATAATCTTCTGAATCAATATCGCGAAGTGCTGGTGGTGTCTGGTTTTGGAACCCAGGGAACTTCAAATCTGGCAAATCGATATCGGCAATCAAATTCAACCCGGTGAGATCCAACGGCTCAGATACGCGAGAGATATCTTGCTCTTTGATATCAAGTTCTTCCATCAAGGTGCCAAGAAGTTCGGTATCGATATCAGGGTTTACCTCAAGACGAACTGGCGGGCCAAATTTCCGGCGCAAGAGCTCTTGCTCCATTGTGGCGAGCAGATCATCAGACTCTTCTTCTTCGAGTGCCAGGTCAGCATTTCTGGTGAGGCGGAATGTGTAGTAACTCTTGATATCCATTCCTGGGAACAACTCATGCAAGTTTGCAATGATTACTTGTTCTAGCGGAATAAATCGGCGAGCGACGTTCTTCTCGGTTGCAATAAATCGTGGCAGATTAGAAGGAACTTTTACTCGTGCAAAGAGTTCACTCTCTGAATCAGGTTGTCCAACTACAACAGCGAGATTGAGCGAGAGGCCCGATATGTAAGGGAATGGGTGAGAAGGATCGACTGCAAGCGGGGTTAGTACTGGAAATATCTTGGAGTGGAATATTCCGTTGACGTACTCTCGTTCGCTCTCTTCAAGCTCTTCCCACTTTGTGAGTTCGATTCCGTGCTCTTTGAGCGCCGGGAGCACCGAATCGTGGAAGCAGCGTGATTGGCGTTGGATCAACTCTTGAGTCTTCTGCGAAAGTTCGGTCATGAGCTCGCGAGGGTTGTAACCCGCGCTATTCACCTTTGTGATGCCCGCGCCAAGTTTGCGTTTGAGAGAGGCGACTCGAATCATGTAGAAGTCATCGAGATTAGAGGAAAAGATAGCGAGGAATCGGCATCGCTCAAGAAGAGGAGTCTTCTCATCTTCGGCGAGCTCAAGAACGCGCTGGTTGAAGGCGAGCCATGAAAGTTCGCGGTCGATTAATCGCTCACGCGGGTTCTCGGCTATCGAATGGCTCATAGGGATAGTTTCCCCTATCTAGGTGAACAAATGGTAACTAGTGAGGAAATGGTGAGGGTGCTACTTGGCTCGCTCGGCTGCAATCCAGTGCATAACGATGGCGGTGGCGACTGAAGCATTAAGGGATTCGACCTCAGAGCTCATCGGAATCGACAGGACGAGGTCGCATTTTTCGCGAGCGAGTCGAGAGAGACCCTTTCCTTCAGAGCCAACGATCACGTAGACCGACTCTTTGGCGAGTGAGAATCGAGGAAGTTCTTCATCCCCATCTGCGGCAAGGCCGACGACAAAGTAACCAGCCTTCTTCGCATCTTCGATCGAGCGAACCAAGTTAGTCACTTGTGAAATTGGCATGCGTGCGGCTGCGCCAGCTGAAGCCTTCCATGCCGAACCAGTCATTGATGCGTTACGACGTTCTGGAATAACAACTCCATCAGCACCAAAAGCTGCTGCGCTACGAACGATCGCACCAAGGTTATGTGGATCTGTAACGCCATCCATGCCGACGATCAAACTTGGCGCATCCTCTTTCTTGGATTGAGCAAGCAGCTGATCAAAGGGTGTGTAATTAAAAGGCTTGATAACGAGAGCGATGCCCTGATGTGTCGTTGTCCCAGTAACTCCGTCGATCGTCCCGCGCGGGACTTCCTTGATTGCAAGGTTCTGATTCTTAGCCAGGCGGAGTGACTCAGCAATTTTCTCATCGACCTCTGTCCGCTCTGCGAT
>CAILJM010000035.1 GCA_903834515.1 uncultured Actinomycetes bacterium | reverse complement strand
GCATCAGCAGCAGCCTTCGCATCAGCAGCAGCCTTCGCATCAGCAGCAGCCTTCGCATCCGCAGCAGCCTTCGCATCCGCAGCAGCCTTCGCATCCGCAGCGGCTTGGGCTGCGGCGGCACGAGCGGCGGCTATATCGGCAGCTCTTTGGGCAGCAGCTTGAGCAGCTGCTTGTTGAGCGGCGAGCACTGCGGGATCTATGGAGAAATTAATTGTGGTGGCAATAGAAGAGCTTGATAAGTAATTTGCATCTGAAGCTTTTGTAGCGATAACCAGGCAACTGCCGACGTTGCTTGCAATAATGCCTGCCGGGCCACTCATTGAACAATTAGCGCTACCAGCAGAAGAGATCGAGTACGTCGTTAATCCAGAACCAGAGCCGCCTGTTGTTGTTAACGAGAGTAAAGTTCCCGTATAGCCCGAGTTTGAAGCGAGGACCAATGGCCGCTGCGCACCTTGAGTTATTGTGAAACTCTGAGTGACTGTTGCGGCCGGAAGATATGCACTGTCGCCAACTTGATTTGCAGTGATTGAGCAAAGTCCAGCGCCAACAAATTGCACGATATTCGATAATACAGTGCACACAGCCGGCGTTGACGTCGAAAAAGTTACTGGAAGTGAAGATGATGCAGTCCCACTTACGCTTACTGTCGCCGAGTCATATGCGGCACTTGAGAGAGCCCCAAAGGTAATTGTTTGCGAAGAGAGCGCAGCGCTAACCGAAAAGGACTGTTGAACTTGAGGGGCAGCGGAATAGCTCAAATGTGCAGATTGATTGGCAGTAACAGTGCAAGTACCGGCCGATAGAAAGGAGACAACGTTTGTGCTAACAGAACAGATAGAAGGCGTAGAACTTGCGAAAATGACGGCATTACCGCCGGCTCCGCCAGTTGCCGTCAATGAATAGGGAGAACTACCAACTGAGGCAGCTGTTGGAGCCGTAGAAGTAAAAGTTATCGACTGAGCCAAACAGGAACTCTGCAAATTTATATTTGGAAATGTAGTTGCAAAATAAGTTGTTACTGCAGCAAGGGAGCCACAGTAAGTTGCGCTCGTCAGGGGGGTTCCATTGAGCGGAATGCCATCAAATATACTCAAATCAGTCGGCAAAATGATAGAAGTGATTTTACTGAGATAACTAAGGGCGACGTTTCCGATAGAAAAAACAGAAGAAGGAATATTGAGCGCATTTAGACTCGAGTTGAAACCAAATGCGTTATAACCGATTTTCAACAATCCAGAAGGCAGGGCTATATCCGTTATATTTTGGTCGTAGTAGAAAGCCTCATACCCGATTTCTTGCAACGCACTTCCTGCTTCAAAGGCAACTGAGGTTAGCCCAGGATCATCATAGAAGGCATCTGGCTCGATTAATGTTACAAATGCTGGAATCGTAATCGATCCAGTACACGAGTGATGAGGTGTTCCATCCCAAATAACGCTCGTCCCTAAAACCTGGTAGCTGCCACTTACGCTGCAGGGGATTACCGTTGGTGCTGGAGTAAAGACGAAATCAACCCCGTACTGATAGCCAACTTGATTATTCGGAAATGCCGAAGTGTTGTTATAAATATACATTCCACCGATTACGGTCAGGGGACCTGAAGTCATCGTCGCAAAAGTTGAGCCAGGGTAATAGTAAGCGGATGAGAAGACCGAGACGATGAAGGTAGAGTTCGCGGCCATGCGAATCGGAGTTGATAATTGCACCTCCTGCCATCCAGATGCGCTCTCTGAAGTGAATGGCTGAGTGGCCAATAAATTACCTGCTGGATCCCAAACGTGAGCCTCGTGTGCAGCGGAGCTTTCTGGTTCTTTATAGAATCGAACAGAAGATATGTCTCCCGCTATTGAGGTAGAGACTTTGATGCCTAGTTCAAGGGCACTAACACTGGATGAGTTGTAGTTGTTGGGGATGAAAGGGGTCGTCGATGTAGGTGACGAATCCATGAGAGTGTACGTTGGAGCTGCAGCATCTGCTTGTTGAGAAGTCGTGACCTGAAGCGCGGTGATCGAGAAAGCTAGAGCGAGAGCCCACGTTAAAATTGCCGAAATTCGGAGATTTCTTCTCATCGCATTTGATTCACGCCACATCCGCGAAGGCTATGCCATCAGTAGAGGGCAAGCAATATTTATAAAGTGAATTTTACGTTTCCTCAAAGAGCGACTTTGAAGTCTCATTAAAGGGTAATGCTGATCCTTGATTGGGCTTGAGTAAAGGCATCAATCAAGAGTTGGGCATTAACTCGCCATGAACCCGCCGCGGGAAGTGTTACGTAGGACATGTATTGATTTGATCCACCTACGAGGGTTTCATGGAGATCAACGATATTTAGCGCTGTATTTGAGAGATAGAGATCGACTGACTTCGCACCCAATATTGCCTTCGAATCGATACCTAACATCATCATCGCTGGGGATCCTGCCTGGGCTTTTTGAACGTAAAGAGTCCCCGTGAGTCCATTATCAAATTTAAGAGGGTATTGAGCGAAGTTCGCAGCCGACGCAGCACCGTTGAGATTATTAGATATTGAGTATTGAGCTTGAACAACTTTCGGTGGCGTGTACGAAACCAACAAACTGGTAGCAGCTGCGATGCCAACCACTGACACTACTTCTATCAGCATGGTCTTTTTGAGAGTGAAAGAGCCCTCATCTTCAATGAGTTTACCTGCATAGTGGTGGAACACACCTAGGCCTAATGCGATGGCAATGAATATGCCTTTGACGAAGATAAAGGTGAACCAAGCTGTCTTATCTGCATACTTGAGCGGGCGTGAAAGTACGTAGGTAAGAATTCCACCGAGGAAGACCATTAAGAAAATACTTGCAGAACTCAACTTACGAGTGATCGCATACTGTTCAAGCGTTGGCTTAAAGGAGAGTGCCGCCACAGATCCAGTCCAAAGCAGCGCAAAGAGTAAGTGGCCTGCTGAGATGTATTTAAGGTAATTGAAATTTGCTAAGTCGAGAGAATGACCTTCAAAGAGTGCCTGAGAAGCGAAGAGAATGCCGATCAATATGAGTGCTTCTAATTTCGTTTCGAGAAGCGGCAAAGATCGAATATATCTATCCGAAATGAGTATGAAGCCCAAGAAGAGAATCGCGAGGAGCGAGACCTTAGAGCTTCCAACTTCTAAGAAGTTCTGATGGACTTCAAAATAGGATTCAATAACTCTAAAAATCGAAGCAGCGATAGCACCAAGAATTAAGCGCTGAGATAACTTTTTTCTCCCCGAGAGCACTGCGCCAAAGGCGAGAATGAGAAGTACCCAAAAAAGAGTTTGCATCGCCTGGTCAAAGTGAGAGGTGCTTGGCGAGCCTCCGCTAATAGCCACCTTCGTCTGTACACCAAAGGCAATGCTGCCAGCCACAAGATGTCCATCATGGCTAATTACTTTCCACGATAGAAAGTAGCTGCCCTTCCCAAGTTTGGAGGCGGGGTAGAGCTTGGCTGTGCCTTCGCGGCTAGTTGAGTCATAGGAGTAAGAGAATTTTGTCGTGAGTTTTTTGCCCGATTGGCTAACTAATGCAAATTGCTTTGCCGAAGTTTGTACATCTTCTCCCCATGAAAGCACGATGACCTCGGGTGAAGATTGAATTGATGAACCATCTTGAGGAAAAGTTGCTACAAGCTGCGCATGTGCCGAAGCAGTGTCGGGATTTATGAGAAAGATCGAGAAGAGTAAAGCCAAAATGGCGAGAGCCGATGATCTGCTTATGTGCAGAAACCGGGCATCTCGCCACTTATAACTTTGCGCCGTAATCACGGCCTTAGTTTACCTACTTTAGGTTTAAGACAGGCACTGGCTTAGCTGATTCAGCAGGATCAGATCCATCAGCAGGGCGTGGCTGTACCCAACTTACTGACATTCCGCCAGTGCAATACTGAACTGCCGGGAATTTCAATTGAGTCCCACTTGCTGCTGGCGTCTTGAAGCCGAACTTGATGCTAAGTGCGTTTGCACCCATATCTGGACCTGCCATAAGAGCAGGGCCTTTAATATCTAAATACGACTTCCCGGCTGTTGTTGAGATTGTTTGGCTCCAGCCTTTTACAGCCTTCGCATGTTGATAGACAGAACCAGCTTTAAAGCTCTTAACATCAAGGTTGCTTGGAAGCTGTAGCTTGATCTCGGTTGTCTTTGTCTTATCGCTGCAGTCATGAGGCACCATGATGCTAAGGGTTTGGCTCTTTGCAGCCGCTACAGAATCTGGGCTGAATTCAACGTGAGCATTTGCTGCGACCACTGTGCTCGCTGAGAATAGAACCGCTCCAATAAGAACTAATTTTGATCTTTTCATGAAACTTCCTTTCAATGAAGTTCGCTAATTTTCTAATGGACTATTTCTTCTTTGGAATGACGTAAAAGTAAATCGACCCTGTAACTGGGTGGCCATCCTCGGAGACCACGCGCCAAGCGATCGTCACCTTTCCTGTCGGACGAGCTTTACCCAACTCCGCAGTGATGCGCGCTCCTCCGACATATGACTTAATAATAGGAATCGCACGACCGGTTGAATCCGAAAGTTGAATCCGGTTGAGGTTCATATGAGGGATATCATTGAGATTTCCGTCGAATTCGAGCCAAATCTTCGCGGGAAGATCTGAAACCATGCTCTTGGCTATGGGGTTTGAGTTCGTCAGAATTGCATGTGCGCTAGCACTTGGAACGCCCCAAAGGAGCGCGCCAAGTGCAATCACGGTTACGAGAGTCTTCTTCATTTAGGCAGAAACGGTGGTTACTGATGGTGCTGGACCAAACTCAGTATCTTCCGTCGCCGCTGGAGTTGTTCCATCTGTCTGAATCCACTTGAGATAGAGGGGTTTTCTCTCGCCCGCCGATGTTGTCGGCGCATAACAAGTTTGTGTTGTTAAGAAGCTGATCTTTTGTGGAGTTGCATTCCAGGTAATTTTGAATCCAAAGTCGTAGAAGGTGTACGGGTCGATCGTCCAATATGCAGATTTTGCCGTCCACGTAACCGTGTAGTTAAGTGGAACATTCTTTGCATCTACTGCCGTGGATGGTGTTACGGTTACTTTAAAACCCTGATGAAATTCAGGAGTCGGTTTTCCAGCGGTGCTTGGGACGACCGTTGAAAAAATGCGGGTCCCGTATTGGACACCTTTATATGTGCAACCATGGCCAAGACTTAGGTAAACACGACTTGATTGACCTGCGATTAATGAATTTCCGCGCATCTGGACGCCGACGTGGGCGTTTGCGATGGATGGGAGAAATACTGCCGATAAAACGGCAACGGTAAAGATGACAAACTTCTTTTTCATTCTGAGAATCCTTTAGCTAAAGATGATTAGAGACGGCGGTAAAAGAAATACCACCAAGAACCGATCCCGATTAAGACGAGGCCAGTTATTAAAAAATGGAATGGGTGGTGAGCCATTAAGCCAAACACAGAAGATTGGACCCCTCTTGTGTCTGCTTATCAGTTTCCGGAGGCCCCCGGCCAAGGCTGGTATTTTCAATAAATATCTTCTGGGCGAAGAAATACTCCGTAGAGGGGAGCTCCACATAGGTTGAATCAACCTTGTATGTCGAGGCTCCTAAAAATGAAAGTAAAGAATTGAGTAGTGATCTCAGGCGGTCCCAAATTTGCTCTGCGTGACTAACAAAACTATACGCAAAGAATCCGCCAACGATGTGCGTAAGGGTCATGGTGAGAGACGATCCACTCATCCCGCCCAGCGCCAGATGGCTCACGCTCTGAGTAAAGAGGATAACTAAAGCTAATCTTGGTCCAGTTAGTAGACCTGCGCGCACCAGCATGAGCGCAACGAGAATTGCTCCACTCTCGATTTCTAAGTGCCGCGCCGAGATAAAGGTTCCACCAGCAAATGCGTGGGATAGAAGTGCAGTTACGAGCAGAGCAAGGCTATTCACCGCGCTCTTAAAGGATAAGCCCATGCTCTTCACTCGGAAATTCTACCGAGCCTTCCTTGGTTAAGTCTAAATTTGAAGATTAGACTCACGGATATGTCGAGAGAGCCGGTAAAAATATAGTGACTAAGAGACTCAAAGTAGCCGTGATCGGTGGTGGCCAATTTGCCTCCTCTTTTATTCATCTCTTTCAAGCCCATCCCATGGTCGAAGAAGTTGGACTTGTTGAGCTCAACGAGGAACGGCGAATCGCGACTTCTCTTCAGTTTTCGATTGAGAAGAGTTTCTCCTCTTTGGCAGCGCTCTGGTCGAGTGATTTTGATGCAGTTGCAATCTTCACCCCACGTTGGACTCATGCGGCGATCGCCCTCGAAGCGCTTAAGAATGGACGGCATGTCTACACGGCAGTCCCAATGGGCATAACAATCGATGAAGTATCCGATCTCGTTCGTACCGCACAGGCGACGAAATTAACGTACTTCATGGCCGAGACGAGTTACTACTACCCGGCTGTTATGTATGCACGCAACAAATTTAAGAGCGGAGAAATGGGATCTTTTGTCTACGGCGAGGGTGAATATCTTCATGATATGTCCCACGGTTTCGTAGATGCATTTGCTGCAAATGGTGGTGATGCTTGGAAGGCTAGTGCAAGTTTCCCACCGATGCTTTATTCCACGCATTCGGTGAGCACGATTCTCTCGGTAACCGGTGCGCAAGCCACGTCCGTGACATGTTTAGGAATGAAGGATCAGGTCTCAGATGGGATCTTTGATTCATCAGTAAGTATGTGGCAGAACGATCAGAGCAATCAGATCGCTCTATTTCGCACTAGTGACGGGGGTGTCATGCGCATCGCCGAACTTCGCCGAGTTGGTACCGCGCCACTAGAACCAACAGTGCGAATGAGCATCTTTGGTTCTGAAGGTTCGTTTGAGCAACAAGTGGGATATGCATCTTGGGCAACTAAGGAATCCTTTTCGATTGTTACTGATGAAATTAATACTTTCTCTGATGTAGAGAATCCGTACTCACTTAATGATGGTTACACACCGATGAATAAGTGGGATGGTGGTTTTGCTCGCACACATGACCGCTCTCAATTGCCAGAGAGCTTTACCGGACTCTCCAATGGCCATGGAGGTTCGCATCAGTACATGGTGGATGATTTCGTCATGGATGCAATAGGTGAGCGAAAGGCTCCAATGAATGTGATAGATGCCGCGCGGTTTACAACACCAGGAATCATCGCGCACCAATCTGCAACAAACGGTGGCATAACTTTGGATATTCCATCTTGGATTTAGCGGTATTCGATGAGCGACGTTGCGAGTTAGGTGAAGGACCTATCTCCTTTGGACCCGCAAATGATGCTGTCGCCTGGGTCGATATCACCGGCCAGAGAGTTCTCTTTAAGACAATATCTTCAGGAATCACCTTTGAATGGAACATCGGAGAAGACGTTGGATTTATTATTCCGCGCAGTGATGAAGGTTTTATTTTAGGCACTCGCACAGGACCCATAGCCATCAGCCCAAAAATAGAGTTTCCAGTGCGAATTGAGAACGATCCAGAGCCCATTAAAGTGAACGACGCAAAGGTTTCGCCCACAGGAGACCTTTGGTTTGGGACGATGAGCTATTCAGAGACACCCCGTCTCGGTGCGCTCTATCGCGTGGATGCCCAAACCCGGGGCCTGAAGAAGATATTGGAAGAGATTACAGTCAGCAATGGCACCATCTGGAGTCTTGATGGTGCCACGATGTATTACATCGATAGCCCTACTCGAACTCTTCAGTTATTTGATTACGACGGATTCGATATATCCAATCGCAGAGTCGGTCTTACTTTCCCAGAGCATTACGGATACCCCGATGGGATGACGATTGATGCAGAGGGTGGCCTCTGGATCGCTTTTTGGATGGGAAATGCTGTGCGTCGATTTGATCCTTCTTCAAATTTCTCGGAGACTGCATACATTGCGACTCCTGCAAAGAGGACTACTTCTTGCGTCTTCGCAGGAGAAAATCTGGATCAACTGATCATCACAAGTGCGCATGAGAATGATTCAAGCGAGCCAAATGAAGCAGGCATGACCTTCATCGCCAATCCAGGCGTTAGGGGTGTTCCTACATCACTCTTTAAAGTTAATAAATAGGAATGATCTCCGATCAGAAAACAAATTGTTCAACGTGTTCAATTGAGTAGACTTTGCAATCTACCTATGAATACTTCTGAAACTATCCGAAAACCAGGCCACTTAAAGCTTCTTGTGACTCTCGCTGCCATGACGATGTTTATGGCAATGTGTACAGATATGTATTTGCCAGGATTTCCACTCGTGGCAAAGGCTCTTCATGTGCAGATGGTTGACTTACAACTGACCTTCACCTCCTTCACATTTGGAGTGGGTTTCGGCCAACTAATTTATGGACCGATCTCAGATCGATTTGGTCGCAAAAATCCCGCTATATTCGGTTTAGTTCTCTTCATCGCGTCGTCAATATTGTGTGCAACAGCAACAACTCTCGGTCAACTTATTTTCTATCGCTTGCTTCAAGCCCTGGGTGGTGCGGCAGGAATGGTGATCTCACGAGCAATTGTTCGCGACATGCTCAGCGGTGTTGAAATGGCAAAGATGATGTCGGCGATGAGCATGATCTTTGTCTTCTCTCCAGCGGTTGCACCGACGATTGGTGCGCTGATACTTCGTTGGGCTACCTGGCCATGGATCTTCCTTGGTTTGGCAATTTTTGGAGTGATCGTTCTTGTGGGGGTACTTGGCCTAGAAGAGAGTCTTCCTCGAGAGAAACGCAATGACCACGGATTCCAACAATCGATGCGAAATTATGTAGAGCTTGGCAAGAATCATGAATTTCGATCCGCTTCAATAATTGCAATAGGAGGAAGTTTTACAACCTTCGGATATGTGTCCTCGTCAGCGGCGGTGCTCATGGGAAGTTATGGCGTATCCCGTGCGAAATACGGGCTTCTCTTTGCGCTTATTTCGATAGGACTGATCGCCTCAAGTCGCGTGAATATTAGATTCATTCACAAACTTGGTGTGGTCGGAATGTTGAAGAAATTCACGATGGTCCAAACTGGAAGTGCGATATTCGTGCTCATTGCATCGATTACACATGCACCTTTGTGGGCGCTACTCGCCCCGATTGTTATCTGTTTTGGGTGTGCTCCGGGCATGGGCGGCAATGCAATGACGCTAGGGATGCATCCATTCCCTGAAAAGGCGGGTTCCGCGGCGGCAATGCTCGGGCTTATGCAGATGGCTGGGGCTGGTCTGATTTCAGCAATTCTCGCTGCCATTCATGGCGATGTTGTGATCAAAATGGGTGGCGCCGTAATGGTTGGTGCAGTTATTTCATTCATTCAAGCGAGAAGAATCAAAGAAACACACTAGTTACTCAGCCAATCGTAATGTGGAACTCCTTCTCAATTGAGGCGGGGAGTGTGAGAATCAGAGTGTGCGAAAGCAAGTTTTCTACCCAGCATTGGCCCTAACTCTGTTTTTTTGCGCAAGCGCATATGCGGATACCTCGGCGCTTACATCAACTCCTACAAACGCGGCAATCGCTTTGCCGCCTTACCAATTTCCCGCTCTTGTGGATTCAGAGGTACCTGACTCGATTCTCAATGCATCAGACTCCATCGCCACGGATATGCCGAAACCATATAAGGATCGATGCCACGTCCAACAAAATCTTGTAGCGAGTAAGTCATCATGTCTTTATGGAAATCTCGCATCAAAGCGAACAATCGTTCTCTTTGGTGACAGCCATGCTTTGAGTTGGTTTCCGGCGTTTGAGAAGTTAGCGATTGCGAAGAAGTGGCGGCTCGTCTCGCTCACAATGTCATCGTGTTGGCCAGCGAATATCCCAGCATGGAATCCCGTAACAAATATCCTCATGAATAATTGCACGATCTGGCATAAGAGCGCGCTCAAGCAAATCACGCAGTTGAAACCATATCTGACTGTAGTCACTGGAACTCGCGGCTTTGCAACTGTCGATTCATCTGGCACAGTCCTGCAGGGAGATGCTCGGGTTCAAGCCTGGCGTACAGGAATGGCCACCACTTTGAAAATTATTAAAGCAGCCTCGTCAAATACCGTAATGCTCAGTGATACCCCAATTTCAACAAGCACATTTCCGGAGTGCTTGATTGGTTCACCAACGAGCATTCAGGCTTGCTCGACGCCGGTAGCCACCGCGATCGACATCAAGTGGCTCACCGTGGAAAAAAATTTAGCTCAAAGCCAAAATATTATCTGGGTTAACCCAACCGAATGGATCTGTAATACCGATCCATGCAGTCCGATTATGGATAATTATTTGATTTATCGAGATGGGGGACACCTCACCGCTTCCTTTGCAACTCAGTTAGAGAAGCCGTTATGGAGCGAGATATCAAGCGAACTTACTCCGTAGGGTAGGTAACGCCAATCTGGCTGCGAACTTCATCCATTACATGCATGATCTCGACGCTCTCGCGAAGTGACATGATCGGGCTTTCAGTGAGGCCCGCATTAATGCACTCTTCTACGTGGATCGCCTGATACTGACGTCCCTCACCCTTTATCTTCTCTGAGTAACTCTTAATGACCTCACCATCACGGTTAAAGACCCTAAATGATGTCTGGCCATAGAAAGATTTATCAATTTCAATTCGACCATTCGAGCCAAGCACCGTAGCAGTTACTGGGCCAGCTCCGAGGATTGAGGTTGTCATGGTTGCCTGTTTTCCACCGGCATATTCAAAGACCATGGAGGTTGTCGCGTCAACCTTCTCGTGACTGATCTTTGCCTTGGCGGTAATTGCTGCAGGCTTTCCAAAGATTCGGTGTGCAAGTGAGATTGGATAGATACCTAGATCAAGAAGTGCTCCACCACCAAGTTCGCGCTCGACGAGACGTGGCACGTGTGTGAGCGCTTGGCTGTGATCTGCGATCAATAGCTCAATATCTCCGAGTACTCCTGAATTGATTACATCAAAGATTGCATCCATAGATGGCAGGAATCGCGTCCACATCGCTTCCATGACAAAGAGCCTCTTGCTAGTAGCAAGGGATTGGATCTCTTCTGCTTCTTTTGCATTGATAGTGAATGGCTTCTCAAGCAGTAGATGCTTGCCTGCATTGAGAACCATCAATGCGTCACGCTTGTGGAGCGGATGAAGAGTCGATACATAAATTACATCGACTTCAGGGTCGTTAACGAGGGTCTCGTAGCCTTGATGTCGGTTGGGGATATCAAACTTTTCAGCAAAGGCATTTGCCTTAGTGAGTTCGCGGGCGCCCACCGCTTGAATAGTTAACCCAGCAACTTGGAAGTCACCGGCAACTGATGTCGCAATGCCACCAGCACTTAAAAAACCCCAACGTAATTTTTTGCTCATGCGATGAATCTATCAGGCTCTACCACGCATCGGGTAGAGAGAAATTCAACGTTACTCTTTTGCGACGATGGATCCAGCGGCGAAAACAAAGTAGAAGGCTGCGGGAATGAGCATCGCCCAACGAAGAGAGATTTGATCTGCTAAGAATCCCATGAACGGCGGGCCCGCGATGAAGCCAAAGTATGCGACGCCTGAAACCATCGCAACTGCCTCGCTCGGGGCAATAACCCCTGGGTATTTCTTCGTAGCGATCGACCCGACTGCGCTAAAGAGGATTGGAACAGTTACCGATACGCCGAGCCCAACGATTGTCCATGCGGCTATGACGCCAAGTGTGTGTCCAATGAGAATTCCACCAGTGAGCCCACACCCGGCTATGAATCCACCCGCTAACAATGTCCTTTGGTTACCGAATTTATGAGCAATCCAGTCACCATTAAATCTGCCAATAACCATTGCGGCAGAGAAGAATATGTAGGGGAGTGTGGCTACAAATGGTGAAGCGTGGAAAGTGTTTTTACTGAGAACCCCACCCCAATCGCCAGAGGCGCCTTCACCGACTTGTTCAGCCAAGCCAATCAGCCCGAGGGCAATAAAGAGGGTCGGCCTCTTTAATTTTTTCTTTGAAGAGTCACGCTCGTGTATATCTGCGCTCGCAGGTAACCAGAGATTTCTCACAGATACCCCAACGGTAAGGACGAAGGCGGCCATGAGAAGAGTTTGAAATTGTATTGAGGTGCCAGCCTGGTACAGGAGGCCGCCAATTACCCCGCCCGCAAAACCGCCGAGAGAGAACATTCCATGGAATGTGCTCATGAGTCGTCGTCCCGAAAGTTGCTCCAAAGTCACGGCATGCGTATTCATTGCGACATCTTGTGTCGCGGCGCAATAGCCAAAGATAAAGAGAGAAGCACATAGCCAGTAAATATTTACGATATGTCCATTGAGTGGAAAGACGAACCCGCAAGCAAGTGTTGCGTAGAAAGCGGTCGTGCGACTTCCATATTTAGCCGTTAAGCGCCCTGCTGGGCCTAGTGCCGCTAATACGCCTAAAGAAGCGAAGAAGAGCGCGGAGCCGAGGGTGCCGTTGCTGATATGTAATTGAGCTTTGTAATCTGGAATTCGGGAGACCAATGATCCCCCGACAATTCCGTTTGATATGAATGTGAGCGTTACCGCAAGGCGGGGGCGCTGTAATTCAGCCTTGGAAAGCGTCAAGCAGGATTAACCCTTGCTTGCCTTCTTCTCTTGCTTTGCCGCACGCTTCTCTTTGAGTGAAAGCTTTGGCTCTTTCTTTGTATTCGCATTACTCTTCTGTTCTTTATTTGCCATGTTCCTGTGCCTTTCCTGAGTTGCCTGTGAATCTAATGATAGTGGCTAATTGAGCCTTTAGAATGGTGCCATGAATAAAACAAAGAGCGCAATTGCAGCATTATCACTCGTCCTTGGTTTAGCGGTAGGAACGACTGCTCAGGCAGCAACACCTTCAGCTAATCCAACCAAACCAACTATCTCCAAGGTAAAGAAATCCGTCGCGAAGGGTAAAGAAGGAACTGCCTCGCACGAGATGTCGGAGGCAAGCACTGGTACAGGTGAGGAAGGTTCCACCAAAATCTCTAAAGCTAAGAAATCTGTTATCAAGAAGAAGGCTATTGCAAAGGCATCGCCGTCAGCTACGAAGTAATTAACCAATAAAAAACCCCGCAACCAAGAGGCTGCGGGGTTTTTTAGTTAATTTAATTAAATGATCGAGAGCGTTATTCCGGTAAGAATCGCAGCGATTGCACACCATGTGAACCATGATTGCGCTGTGCGCTGGCGCCAAAGATCTAGCTCCTCGGGCAAATTAGTTGTGCGGTTACGGATCAAGATTCCTAGCGCAATGAATGCCGAGAGGAAGTAGTGGAATATTCCTGAGCCTGCGATAAGCGCCCAGTTAGATGCATATGCACCATTGAAACTCACTACACCGCCATCATCTTTTAATAAGAATGGCATGTGCGCCAATTGATCCCATTGAATGAATCCGCCGACGAGAAGTGCGAGCAGAGTAACCACTGAGGTGAGGTTTCGAGCCTGCTTGCTTCGGAGGCCAGCGCGGTGGGTAATAGCTGCGATCACAAAGGGAATAGCAACCAACCAGGCCGAAGTGGCCGAGTAATGTTTTACCCCCTTAGGTAACCAATTGCCGCCTGCGTTGAGATTGCGAAGATAGAAGTAAGAGAAGATCATTCCGAAGAGGAATGCCCCATCAGCAACGATGAGAAGTCTTACTCCGAGACGTTCGCGTCGTCCGACAGCTGCATCGGAATCATGGTGAACGTGGAACTCTGTATCGTGGCTCATGAGTTACTTACCCTTTCCGTAGCCATAAGGATCACTTGTAATCACAGGCAACTCATCAAAGTTAGTGAGTGGAACTGGATATGGGACTGTCCATTCGAGCGTCTTCGCCCCCCATGGATTCATAGGTGCAATGGTTCCCTTTGTCCATGAGTGGATAACCGCCCAGAGGAGAATGATCATTCCAATGCCGACGCCATATGCACCGATAGTTGAGATCATATTTGAGTGTGCAAAGACAGCCGCATAATCCATTACACGACGTGGCTGACCTTCAGCACCTGCCATAAACATTCCTAGGAAGAGGACGTTGAAGCCGATCTGCACAAACCAGAATGAGATGTAACCGGCTCGCTCATTGAGCATGCGGCCTGTCATCTTTGGATACCAGTACGCAAGACCACCAATCGCTCCAGTGAGCGCTGCGCCCATCAAAGTGAAGTGGAAGTGAGCAGTCACATACATTGATCCGTGGAGATAACCATCTGCTGGCACATCTGAAAGATAGATGCCAGTGATTCCGCCGATTAAGAAATCCCATATGAATGCAAAGACAGAGAGCATTGGGAGTTTCATCCAAGGCTTACCGCGCCACAAGGTTCCGATAAGTACAAGGAAGAGCAGACCAGTTGGGATCGAGATCATCTCAGTCGTGACCATGAATGGACCGTTAAGTGAAGGCGCCCATCCAGCGATATACATATGGTGAGCCCATACGAGGACTGAAAGTCCAGCGATACCTGCAAAGCCCATGATCGCTGCGTTGTAGGAGAAGAGTGGTTTTCTTACGAAGACCGGCACAATCTCCATCAAAGCTGCAACGCCAGGAATCAAGATCACGTAGACCTCTGGGTGACCCATAATCCAGAAGAGGTTGGCATAGAGCCAGCCACTTCCGCCCATGTTGGCATCGAAGAAGCCGGTATTAAATGTGCGATCCAAACCAGTTTGAACCATTGCCAGCATAAAGGTTGGGAAGGCAGGGATGGCGAGTGCAACTGAGATCGTTGATCCAATCACGAAGATTGGGACGCGGTTCCATTTCATTCCCTTTGTACGCATCGCAACAACTGTCGTGGTGATGTTCATACCAGCCACAGCTGTTGATACTGCAAAGATGATGATTGTTGCAACGAATGCATTCATACCAGGTCCGGCTTGAACGCTTAACGGAGCGTATGCAGTCCATCCAGTAGGTATGCCACCTAAGAACCATGCACTACAGAGCACGGGAATCGCAGTGAATAAGACCCACCAAGAGAGTGCATTTAGGCGAGGGAAGGCCATGTCATAGGCACCGATCATGATTGGCATGATGTAGTTACCGAATGGACCGGTAGCGACAATAATCATGGCAATAATCATGGTGATTCCATGAAGCCCTACGAGTGAGTTGTAGACAGTGGCAGTAACGAAGTGTCCACCTGGTCGAGCCAAGTTGGTGCGAATCATCATTGCCATAGTTCCGCCAACGCCCAAGAGCGTCATTACGCCAACCAGGTATTGAATTCCTACGACCTTGTGGTCTGTGCAGTACTTGAAGTAACGCTTGATGCCCTGACCATCGCCAGCCATATAAAGAATCTCTTCATCGGTGAGATCTTTACCAATCATCCAGCGCCACGGACCAATAAAGGCACCGATACCGACGAGGAAACCGATTGACCAAGCGAACATAGATCCAAGGAGAACTATGTTGTCAGTATGCGGAGTCAGTGGATCTGCAACCTTATCTGTATAGGTAAGGAGCGAGCTCTTGAGGGCGTAGTAAGCAAGTGCGGCAAAAATAATGCCCACCACTACTCCAGTACCCATATGCAGGCGCGTTATCAAGCTGCGCTTTGGATGTGGAACGGGACGCGAATGCGTTGATGTCATATCTAAAGTGCTCATGCGTTATGTCCTCCTTGCGCGGTTACCCAAGCATTGAAGTCATCCTTTGACATCACTGCACCATTTGTCTCCATATAAGCGTGGTAGAGGCCACACAACTCAGCGCATTTCACGTCGATCGCTCCGATCTTTGTCGGAGTCGTATGAATGACTGTTGTGACCTGTGCATTTGCATCTACCTTCACACCCAACTGGACTGGCCAGAATGAGTGGTTAACATCAGCAGATTTAACATCGAAAACGACGGGGACACCTACTGGCAAATTCAACTCGTGGGTTTCAATTCCCTGTGCTGGGTAATTAAATGTCCATAGCCATTGCGATCCAGTCACTTCTACAGTGATTGCACTCTTTGCATCTCGTGCCGCCGCAACTGCCTGCCCGTTCATTTCGGTAAGACCCCAAATTATTGCCACAAGTGCAAATAAGAGTGAGGTGATAGTCCATACAGCAACAACAGGGCCATTCGTTCTTACAGCAGGCCCATCCGGCGGAGGAGTGTCACCGCGATGCATATTAAGGAATGCGTTAGAAGTGATGGCAAGCACTAATCCAGCAATCGGTGCAGAAATAACCGTAAACCAGACCATGATCGCTTCAGCAGATTTTAATTCTGTCGACATGACGAGTGGCATCCACTTTGGATAGAAGACGACACCTAGGACGACGAAGACCGCAGTCCAGAATATAAATAGCAAGCTGGTGCGCACAACATCTGTGCGTTTAAAGAAGATGGCGGTGCGTTCTCCGGGAGTAGGAGCTAATTGCTGCTCGATGTGATCAGCCATTTACGACACTCACCTTTCCGGACATATAGCCGTTCTGGCCCATCACTGCGCCGAACTTTGCGTAGGTGCCATCACCGCATGGGTATTCGCAGTTCCATACGTATTCGCCGGCTCCACCAGTTACGAAGGAGAAGACGACGGTGTGGAAGCCATTCTTTTCCATCTCCGCGTCACTCATTTTTGGAAGTGGAATATTTACGAAGAGCGAATCTTGAGTAGATGTTGGCAGACCGTGAATTGTGAAGGTGTGCTGGACAGCATCCGGTGCAAGTGATGAAACTTGCTGGCCATCAACCAGCATCGTGTTATCAACAGTTCCAAGGACCTTGGCAAAATAGTTAGTATTAAGTTTTTCTCCACCGTCATAAACCTTAAGCGTCATTGTGACTAAGGAGTGAGCAGGAAGTACCAAGTGCTCTTCAGTGTAGAAGGGCCATGGGTGAGTGTTTGTTCGGTTTACGTGATTGGCACGCGCAGTTGCGTCATCGGGGAAGACGCTCTCGGAAACAAATGCATGTTTCAAAGTGGCCCCATTAACATCGGCCGTTCCGTTCACAGTTGCGTATGACTTTTTCTGCGAGTCGGCCGAAACTGAATGGAGCGTGAATCCGACAGTTGAAACAACTGCAACTCCTAAGACAAGGAAGGCTATTGCGCTGACAAGCCGCTTGCCTCCCGAAACTTCACTTTGCGTGGGGGTCTCCACAGATTCCTTCTCTCTCCGATTAGCCAAGTTGATGAGAATTGGCACAAATTCGTGCGTGAATATGACTAGTCGCAGGGTACGCTCTTCTCAATGCGTGGTCTAGTGCGTCTTTGGTCAACACAGGTCTGAATTTGGTCAATTTTCACTTGGCCAGCGGCTGAAAGTCGCCAAGAAATAGATAGAAAGAGCAAGAGAGGGTTGGTCTTTTGTGAAACTAAATCTGCTATGGGACCTGTTTTTCACTCTCATCCTTTCATCAACGTCATACTGGTACTACGCCGAAAATCGTAGCCAGCGATCGATTAGTCGAATTCGCCAATCTCTTTTCTATGTCGCCATGGGAGTGCTAGCACTCATGACGGTCGGCCCGGTGGCACATCTGGCTATTCATAGGTTTTGGGTACATATGGTCCAGCACATCCTGCTCATGATGCTGATCTCACCTCTTCTGATTCTGGGATCGCCTTTCAAGCTTCTACTGGGAGCACCGAAAACTAGGGCGGGGAGGTTCGCTTCTGCGCTCGCTCGCAATCGCCTAGTACGGCTACTTTTTAAGGCCGAAGTCGGGTTCGTCATCTTCCTCGTGGTTTTGGTTCTCACTCACTTCTCACCGCTGGCAAATGCCGGGATGAGAGATCCAAATATTCATAGCCTCGAACTCATCATCTTTTTAGTCGGTGGACTTATCTATTACTACCCAGTGATGGAGGGTAACCCGCACCCGTACCCAACTCCTTATTCGGTCCGGGTACTTTCACTCTTTGCGATGATGTTGCCCGAGACGATGACAGGGTTCTTTCTCTATTCGGGTAATCGAGTACTTCACTCGCTCCCAACGGGCATCTCGATGTCAATGGGACTTTCAGATCAGCACACTGGCGGCGCGATTATGTGGGCGATGGGGATGCTCATCGATACGATGTGGATAGTCTTGGCGGCTAGGGATTGGTTTGAGAACGAGCGAGTATTGGCGGAGGCAGAAGATGAGCAGTAACGAGGCAAAGCCGCCACAACCAGCGCCCGATCCGCACCGTCGTTGGGTCTTATGGGGCGTTCCGCTCTGCGTGCTTATGGCCTTCTTCGAACTCGATCGCGCCTTGGGCGGAAACCACCGAAGTTGGGTCTACGTGGCCGAGTGGCCATTTTTCGCCGTATTCATTATTTATATGTACTGGAAGCTTTCGCAGCCTCAAGAGCCATACGATGATTCACACGACCCAGCCCGCGAGGTTGAGTAAGAGCCCTACTTCCAGGATTGGTTGAGTGGCTTGCCCTCGGCATAACCTGATGAAGATTGAATACCTACGAGCGCCTTCTTAAAGAAGTCAGGAATCGAATCCGCCCCCGCATATGTGCAACTCGATCGCACGCCAGAAATAATTTCATCAATCAAATCTTCAACGCCAGGACGCTGTGGATTGATATACATCCGCGAAGAGGATATGCCCTCTTCAAATAACGCTTTACGGGCGCGATCGAATGCACCCTCGTTTGCGGTACGGGCAGCAACAGCGCGGGCTGAAGCCATTCCAAAAGATTCCTTATAGAGACGACCATTTGAATCACGGTTCAAATCACTTGGTGATTCAAGAGTGCCGGCAAACCACGAGCCAATCATTACTTGTGATGCACCTGCAGCGAGAGCAAGTGCTACGTCACGCGGATGTCGAACCCCACCATCGGCCCACACATGTTTACCAAACTTTGCAGCCTCGGCAGCGCATTCAAGAACTGCAGAAAATTGTGGACGACCAACACCAGTCTGCATGCGCGTTGTGCACATTGCGCCAGGTCCAACGCCCACCTTAATAATGTCTGCGCCAGCTTCGATGAGATCGCGCGTGCCTTCCGCGGTAACTACGTTTCCAGCAACGATTGGAATCTGTGGATTCAAAGCGCGAATTGCTTTGAGCGCCTCGATCATCTTTGCTTGATGGCCATGAGCGGTATCCACGACGAGAACATCTGCGCCTGCATCAATCAGTGCCTTCGCCTTTTTCGCTACATCCCCGTTGATACCGACGGCAGTTGCGATACGAAGCTTTCCATCAGAATCTAATGCCGGTGTGTAGAGAGTGGCACGAAGTGCGCCAACTTTGGTGAGGATGCCGACAAGATTTCCCTGAGCATCAACCACCGGTGCTAAACGCCTACGGTGAGTATTGAGGAAATCGAATGCCTCGCGCGGTGCCACATCACTTTGGAGTGTAATCAGATCAGTTGCCATGATGAGATGGAGCTGCGTAAATCGATCGACTCGCTCACAGTCTGCTTCAGTAACAATTCCTACGGGCTTTCCGCCTTCGACGACGATCAATGCTCCGTGCGAACGCTTGTTGATGAGATCGAGTGCATCCGCGACAGTGTCGGTAGGTGCAAGCGTTACGGGAGTATCGAAAAATGTGTGACGTGATTTCACCCATGAAATTACTTGGGAGACAATTTCAAGAGGAATATCTTGTGGAATTACCGCTAAACCACCGCGCCGCGCAATCGTTTCAGCCATACGTCGACCTGAGATTGCAGTCATATTGGCAACGACGAGCGGAATAGTTGTCCCGGTACCGTCAATCGCTGAGAGATCGACATCCATGCGGCTCGCAATTTCTGAGCGGCTTGGTGCGAGGAAGACATCCTCGTAGGTAAGGTCAAAAGAAGGGGTATTTAGAAAGCGCACGTGGGGTAATGATACGCGCACTTTAAGAGGAATCGGACCTAGAGAAGCCCTTCTTTAACCCTTTACCGCATGCTTTCTGAAGCTACCGATAAATTGCTCAGCCTTGATCGCTGCCCAGCTGATCTTGGCGATATCGGTGGCCTTCGGGTAGACCAAGTACCTGGTCTGCCACTCCGGGTCGAATTTTGCATTAAAGCGATAGAGAGATTCCACTTGGAAGAAGTTCGAGAAGAAGCGAATGAGATTTCTTGAGCCTCGCGTGATGGGCCCGGCGCTGATCTTTTCTGCACGCTCAAAGAGTGACCTGAAGGCGGCAAAGTTGAGAGAGATATTTTGAATCTTGTTTTCACGGGCCCACTCAACGGTTTGCACAATAAGAAGTTCATTGACACCTGGATCAGTTCCTCGCTCACGTTGCATGCGATCGAGAGAAATCCCCTCGTGTGCCCAGGGAACAAAGTAGAGAAGTCCCTTTATCTCATCGCCAAGAGTTGCGATTGTGATGATGGCATCACCGTCGATATCTTCTCCGAATCGATCCATGGCCATCGAGAAGCCTCTCTCGGGTACGCCGTAACGCCACTTCTTAGCCAGGTTTCGAAGTTCCACTCTGATGTTGATATCAAGATCACTCCAGCGAACCGTGTAAGCAGAATAACCTTTACGTTTGATGCGATTTACCATCTGACGGACATTTGCCATTGGACGACCTTCGAGGGTGAAAGCCTTCACTTTAATAATCGCTTCATCGCCGATGTCGAAGGCTGACATACCAGCATGCTCAACCCACACTTCGCCACCGCGATCACTGGCACCCATCACAGCAGGAGTCCATGCATGTAGTTTTGCTTCTTCTAAGAAGGCGTCAATTGCCTCTGGCCATAAACTAAATTCTCCAAATGGATCACCGCTTGCCAACATCACCCCAGCTTCAACTCGGTAGGCAATTCCAGCTTTTTTATTTGACGACCAGATGACGCTCTTATCTCGACGAGTGGCGAAGTAACCCAGTGAATCTTGATCCGCATCGTGCTTGATAAGGTTTCTTACGATTTCAATATCTTCATTGCTCATCTTGGGCCGTGGTTTTATTCGTCTGAAAAAGAGCGCAAGCGGCACCAGCAAAATAAAGACTCCAAGTGCGGCCAGCGTGGTCTCTACGAAATCAGATGTTCGACCATTAATAAATTCAATTGGCCCGGAGATTCCGAAGAATCCTTCTACAACTGTTAAAACAATATTCCACATTGATGGATTGCCAACAAATGAATCGCGATGTCGATTGAGCAAGAGAAGAATTCCGATGCTCAGCATCACGGTGAATGCGAGAATAAATCCAATGATCGGTAGCCATTTTGTTTGTGGATCAGAAATCGCATAAAACTCTCGTCGAAAGAGAATAAGCAAAAGAATGAAGAGGGCGGCGACAACAAGCTGAATCGGATGTTGATTGCTTCGTAAAAAATCTGATGCGATATTAATATTAAAAATGATAAGACTTAGAACCCACGCGCGGCGCTTGCGACGAATTAATCCACGCCCCAAGAGCACCATCGCTACACCAGTAAATGTTTGTGTTGCAAAGGCAGTTGAATGAATGAGGACAGGGAGGTAATTCCCGATCTTTGCAGCTCTGGAGTTGTAATGAACGAGTGTGTTGTAAAAAATGTTGAAGAGCCCGGCCAGATAAGCAATTCGACCGAGAATAATTGGGATTGAGCTCTTGATTTTCACTATCTAAATACTCCCGTATGACCGAGAGAATATCTACCCGGTTGTGGGTAGATCGCTAGTCCGTGTGGCTCCTTCCCGACTTTTATGCTGCGAAGGAATTTGCCGTGGACGATATCGAAGACATAAACAACGCCGTTGTATCGGCCAGAGACCCAAAATTGGGTGCCATCTGCGGAGATTCCACCCATGTCAGGGCTGCCGTTGCCGGGGATCTTCCACTTGGCAATAAGCGCGTTGTCGCTGAAACGAAGAACAGAGACCGAACCTTCTCCGCGATTGGTAATAAGCAAGGTTTTCGAATCCCTCGTCACGTAAAGTCCGTGAGCTGCTTTACCAGTTTTAATCATGCCAAATGTGCCTACCTTGTCTGCGGCCATAGTCCAGACGCCATCAGACATCATGTCTGCAATGTAGAAAGTGGAGCCGTTAGGAGAAATCTTTACATCCTGAGGCATCGGGCTCTTCGTATAAGTAGTCGGTAGCTTCATGACTTTTTCAATCTTCATCTTGGCGGTATTTACCCAGAGAAGAGTTCCGTTAAATTCGCAACTTACCAAGAAGTGATTTCCATCCTTGGTCCAGTCTGCGTGATTGACGCCAGAGCAAGGGACTGGAACTACTTTTTTGATAGCCATCGTGTGGGGATCACGAAACACAAGTTGACGATCGGCCTCTGCCATGACGATGGCGTATTTGCCATTAGGTGTGAAGTACAGATTGTAGGGATCATGCACATAGATAGGCTTTCCTGCTAATCCAGTCAAGGGATCAATCGGAGTTAAATAATTTCCTTCATTGTTATTGACCCATAATGTTTTTAGATCCCAGGATGGGACTACGTGCTGCGGTCCACGCTTCATCTTGATCGTACGAATGATTTTAAATGTCTTGGGATCAATCTCGGTCAATGTGTTCGAAGTGTGATTTGGGACGTAAACGCGCTCGGGAAATTTTGCGACCACTGGTGAGAGTTGATTTGGTCGATCTGCTGCGTAGATATCGTTTTGATCTAACACTGGTGGCATTCCAGCTAGGGGAGTCGTCGCACTTGCAGTACCGAAGAGCAATGGCGTGGCAGCGAAGATTGCAAACAATTTTTTATGCTTCATTTAATCGTGCCTAACATTGTTGAGAGAGTGACTGGCGTTAAACCTTTATCGTGTAGATCTGTAATGAGAGTCGGAAGCGCATCGATAGTGTCTTGGTGCCCAAAGTGCAGGCTGATGATGCTGCCATTGCGAACAGAGGTCATCACATTTTTAACCACGGCCGCCTTGCCAACATCTTGATAATCGTGCGAGTCAACATCGTAGGAGATGCACTTCTTATAGCCATATTTCAGAGCGGTCTTACGGATAAGTGCGGTCGAGTATTGCGTGCCAGATGGGCGGAAGAATTTTCCATGGCTCCCCGTGAGCGTGATCAGTTCCTTTGCGCAGCCTGCGATCTCTGAATCGAGTTTTGTCGCAGAGAGAGTCTTGCTCTGAAGATGGTTCATTGTGTGATTACCGAGATCGTGGCCAGAATCCAGAATCTCCTTCGCAATTGAATTATCCGCTTTGAGCCAAGCTCCAACTGCAAAGACCGTGGCCGGTGTCTGCGTGCTCTTCAATATTGCCAAGAGTTTCTGAGCGAGCGCCTTACTGCCTGCTCCGTGGAAGGTCAGAGCAACATTGGGGATAGAGCGTGAGCCGTGGGCAATATCTGGAGTAGCTGCTGTTGCAATCTGGGCCGGAATCGCCCCAGCGAGCGTGCTCACCCCTGCTACTCCGGCGAGAAGACCAAGGCGCAAAAGCGAGCGACGACTGAGATCTTCGGCTGATTCACGTGGATTGGTCATACCGCCATCCTACTTGTCAGCGATTCGTAGCACTTGCTTGCCCGTCGGAGATAGTGTTCGGTTCATCTTCCACCAGAAGTACAGGAGGGCTAACACTATGAGCGATGACGATGATCTTGG
>CAILJM010000034.1 GCA_903834515.1 uncultured Actinomycetes bacterium | reverse complement strand
CCGTAGTTGATGTTGGATTGTTCTGCGTTACCGACTTCACCAACGGTGGCGCGGCAGCGAACATCCACGTTACGAATTTCGCCAGAAGGCATACGAAGTTGTGCGTATGGGCCTTCCTTTGCGACGAGCTGAACAGAGGCACCAGCTGAACGAGCGATCTTCGCTCCTCCGCCTGGGCGTAGTTCAATCGCGTGAACGACAGTACCTACTGGAATATTACGAAGTGGAAGCGAGTTACCTGGCTTGATATCAGCTGATGGGCCATTCTCAATTGGATCGCCCTGCTTCAACTTGTTTGGAGCCAAGATGTAACGCTTCTCGCCATCTGCGTAATGCAAAAGTGCAATACGAGCTGTGCGGTTTGGGTCGTATTCGATATGAGCAACCTTTGCTGGAATGCCATCTTTATCGTTACGAGTGAAATCGATCAAACGGTATGCACGCTTATGACCGCCACCTTGGTGACGAACTGTGATGCGACCGGTCGCGTTACGACCACCCTTTGAGTGAATTGGGCGAACCAATGACTTCTCTGGGGTAGTACGTGTGATTTCTGCGAAATCAGGAACGCTTGCACCGCGCTGACCTGGTGTCGTTGGCTTGAGTTTACGTAGCGCCATTTTTTATCTGTCCTTTTCTTCTTCTAGTCCTGAGTCCTTGGGCGAGCCCTTAGGAGACAGGTCCTCCGAAGATGTCGATACGGTCACCGGCAGCAACGTGCACGATCGCACGCTTAGTGTCATTGCGCTTTCCAAATCCAACCTTGGCGCGCTTGCGCTTGCCTTCGCGGTTGTGAGTGTTAACGCTGAGCACCTTCACACCAAATACTTTTTCAACCGCGATCTTGATCTCGGTCTTGTTAGCATCTGGAGCAACAATGAATGTGTACTTATTCTGATCGAGAAGTGAATATGACTTCTCAGATACAACTGGGCTTAGAAGAACGTCGCGATGGTCTCTCATTATGCTGAAACCTCAACTTCACTCTCGCGAGCAACAGCTGATGCTGCCTTCGCTGGGCCGGCTAGGAACTCACGGATCGCGCTCTCTGAGAAGACAATGTCATCTGAGACGAGAATGTCATAGGCATTGAGCTGATCGTTAACGATGAGGTGGGTGTTCTCGGCGTTACGAAGTGCACGCCATGCAAGATCCTCAGAACGTGAAAGAACAACGAGCAAGTTCTTACGATCAGAGAATTGACGCACTGCAGTGATCGCAGCCTGAGTAGAAGGTGTTGAAGTGATCGAGTCGAGAACGTGAATACGATCTTCGCGTTGACGATCTGAGAGGCAACCCTTGAGAGCTGCAGCGATCATCTTCTTTGGGGTGCGTTGATCGTACTTACGTGGAACTGGTCCATGTGAGACACCACCGTGACGCTGAAGTGGAGCACGGACTGAGCCCTGACGAGCGCGACCGGTTCCCTTCTGCTTGAAAGGTTTCTTTCCTGTACCGCTTACCTCTGCACGGGTCTTAGCCTTTGCAGTTCCGGCACGTGCAGCAGCGAGCTGTGCAACAACTACCTGATGAATAAGTGGGACATTAGCTTGAACGTCGAAGATCTCTGAAGGAAGATCGATAGATCCAACCTTCTTACCTTCTGCGCTCTTAATGTCGACTGTTAATGCCATGACTTATGCACCTGCCTTATTTGAGCCGTGCTCAGAGACTGCCTTCTTAGCAGCAGAGCGGATGAAAACGATTGAGTTAGTTGCACCTGGAACAGCACCCTTGATCAAGATCAAAGATTTGGCTGCATCAACAGAGTGAACTGTGAGGTTTTGAGTTGTAACGCGCTCTACACCCATGCGGCCCATCATGCGCTTACCCTTGAAGACGCGACCTGGTGTTGTACGGTTACCGATCGAACCTGACATACGGTGCTTACGGTCAACACCGTGAGAAGCTCCGATACCTGAGAAGCCGTGACGCTTCATGACACCAGCAGAACCTTTACCGCGTGAGGTACCGGTTGCGTCAACGATCTCACCTGGCGCGAATACATCAGCGCGAAGTTCTTGACCGATTGTGTATGAAGAAGTATCTGCAATGCGCAGCTCTGCAACTTCAAGGCGAGGTGTGACTCCAGCCTTCTCAAAGTGGCCAGCAACTGGCTTTGTAACTTTACGTGGATCGACTGCACCGAAAGCGAGTTGGATAGCTGTGTAGCCATCGCGCTCTGGTGTGCGAATATCTGTGATGACGCAAGGACCGGCTTCAATAACTGTTACTGGAACAATTTTGTTATTGGCATCAAAGACCTGGGTCATGCCGAGCTTCTTGCCAAGGATTCCCTTGATGGCAGCGCCCTGTGATTGAGTAGTAGACATAATTTTTCCTATCCGCCCTTAGAGCTTGATCTCAATGTCAACGCCGGCAGGGAGATCGAGGCGCATCAATGAGTCAACTGTCTTAGGAGTTGGATCGATGATGTCGATGAGGCGCTTATGTGTGCGCATCTCGAAATGTTCGCGGCTGTCCTTGTACTTG
>CAILJM010000033.1 GCA_903834515.1 uncultured Actinomycetes bacterium | reverse complement strand
GCGCTAGCGCGAGCGCTTGAAGAGGTTAATGGAGGCTTACAGTGACATCTACCAACCTTGCCTATTTTTCCAACGATGCGATTTATGCCTGTTTGGTGATCTTTGCTATCGCTTTCTTCTCTCACGCCTTTGAGGTTTCTTGGTCAGTAAAAAACGTTGCGGAGAACGACAAGACGGAATTTGATTTTACGAAGACGCAAAAAGCTGGCCGAATAGGAACTGCCATGATGACTTTGGGATTCATCGTCTTGGCTGTAGCGGTGGTAACGCGGGGATTTTCAGCACATCGTGTCCCGTGGGGAAATATGTATGAATTCTCTATCACTGGTTCAATGGCGTTTGCTGGTGCATATCTTCTCGCACTCTTGAAGTACAAACTTCGCTGGCTGGGATTGCCTGTATCGACAGCTGTCCTCTTAACTCTTGGTACCGCAGTTGCTGTTTTATACCGACCAAGTGCACCACTCGTTCCTGCTTTGAAATCCACCTGGTTAATCATTCACGTATCGGCCGCAATTGTTTCTGGGGGAGTATTCCTACTAGCAAACACGATCGCAGCAACATATTTGATCTTAGATCGCATGGAGTCTCGTGGTGGTCGCAACGAATGGGCGAAGAAACTTCCTAGCCTTGAGTACCTCGATCAACTTTCATATCGCCTGGTTGCGTTTGTATTTCCACTGTGGACCTTCGCAGTTATCGCTGGAGCAATCTGGGCTGAATCAGCCTGGGGACGCTATTGGGGTTGGGATCCAAAAGAGACATGGGCATTCATTACTTGGATTGCCTATGCTGCATACCTTCATGCGCGCGTAACAATCGGTTGGCGCGGACGTAGAGCGGCATGGCTCTGTCTCTTTGCTGGATCAACTTTCTTATTTAATTACATTTACGTGAATATCTGGGGCACTGGCCGCCATACATATTCAGGTCTCTAATATTTTTTAGAGCTTACGTAAGAAATCTGGATCGTCATCTGGAGGAATGATGCGTGGCTTGCTTCTGCGGCCGCCACCATTTCCACTGCTCTTTGGACGTCCAAGAAGTAACCACATCAATCCGCCAAAGCCACCAAAGAGTAGAACGACGATAAGCCAACCCCACTTTGGGAGTCTGCGGACCTGCTCTTGTTCAGTGCGGGCACAATCAAAGAGTGAATAGAGTTGAAGAAGTATTGAAATGATGAGGATGAATGCATCGACTTTAACCATGGCGTGAGTTTAATCCTTCTCGAGCTTTAGATGAGGAGAGCGATTGCAAGGGTTGTGGAAAGGAGCATTTGAAGTCGACCAGTCTTACCTAAGAGTGGAATCAAATCCACTCCACGTGCACCGGCAACGATTGAACGGATTATCTGCCCCGTAATGGGAGCGAGCAAAAGTGTTGCGATCGCCCATGGAGCAACGACAGCTGCAATCAGCGATGCGAGATGACCAGCAACCAGCAGACCAATAAAGAATGCACGAGCCTTGATGTCACCCACTCGTACCGCAAGTGTGCGCTTTCCAACGAGAGAATCTTTAGGAAGATCTCGTAGATTATTGATTGCTAATAGCGCGCATGAAAGTGCGCCGACGGGAAGTGAAACAAGAAACGCTTGCCACGAGACGTTT
>CAILJM010000032.1 GCA_903834515.1 uncultured Actinomycetes bacterium | reverse complement strand
TGAAGAAGAGATCCAATTAGTCCGGGCATTCAGTACTTACTTCCATCTTGCAAATGTTGCCGAGCAGGTGCATCGCGCACGTGAACTCGCAGCCGACCGAGCCAATGGCGGATCCTGGCTATCTCGCGCAGTTGATCGCATTATCGATGTGCAAAGCGCGACTCAAGAATTCACTTTTGAAGATGTCCAAAAGTGGATCAATGAATTTTCAGTTCGCCCGGTCTTTACTGCGCACCCAACCGAAGCTTCACGCCGATCTGTTTTAAGCAAACTAGGAACGATTGCAGATCTTCTGGATACTCCTGCTACGCCCACTCGCGATCGCAGACTTGCTGAAACAGTTGATCTCTTGTGGCAGACAGATGAACTACGCCTTGGTCGCCCAGAACCACTTGATGAGGCGACGAACGCGCTCTTCTATTTAGATGATCTCTTTGCAAATACCGTCCCAGAAGTACTCGATGATTTCGCCCATGAACTTGAGCGCATCAATGTTGTAGTTGATCCAACCTCACGCCCATTGAGCTTTGGTACATGGATCGGCGGCGACCGTGATGGAAATCCGCACATCACACCTCAAGTTACTAAAGAAGCGATCGTCCTTCAGACAGGTCACTTCATTCGAACGATGCTTGGATCACTTGATCAGTTACGTCAGGCGCTCTCGGTATCAAGTCGCATCGCAGGCGCAAGTGAAGAACTCAAGGCATCTGTCGCGAAGGATCTTGAGCTCATTCCTGAAATTGAAGAGCGCTTTCGTCGTCAAAATGTCGAGGAGCCATATCGCCTTAAGGCGACGGCAATTCGCCATCGCTTGATCCTTACCCAGCGCCGCCACTCTGCCGGAGCCGATCACGTTCCTGGCCGCGATTATGAGAGCACGGCCGAGCTCCTCGCCGACCTCATGTTGATGCGCAGCTCACTCTTCGAACATCGCGGTGAGTTAATCGCAGGTGGCCTCCTTGAGCGAATCATCCGCACCGTTGCAAGCTTTGGAATTACCCATGCGACGATGGATGTTCGTGAGCACTCCGATGCCCATCACAATGCAATGTCACAACTCTTTAAAGATTTATACGACGATCGATCCGCCCTGATCGCCAAGGAACTCAAAGATCCTTCACGTCCTTCTATCGACACTTTAGATCCCCTTGGCCGCAAGACGGTCGATACCTTTATCGCCATCCGCGAATTAATCGAAAAGTTCGGTCCAGAAGTAATCGAGACCTACATCATCTCTATGACTAAGGGTCATGAAGATGTCCTCGCTCCAGTTATCTTGGCTGATATCGCTGGTCTTCTATCACTCAAGGGTGAGAAGTTTGCAAAGGTTGGCTTCGCTCCCCTTCTTGAAACAGTGGCAGAACTTCGAGCCGCAGATTCAATCCTTGATGCACTTCTTTCAACCCCTGAATATCGTGAGTTGGTGAGACTTCGCGGAGATATTCAAGAGGTCATGCTTGGCTACTCAGATTCCAATAAGGATGCTGGTATCGCCACATCGCAGTGGGAGATCCATAAAGCCCAGCGCAAACTTCGTGACATTGCGATCAAACATGGTGTGACCCTTCGACTCTTCCATGGTCGAGGTGGATCGGTTGGTCGTGGCGGTGGTCCCACCTATGATGCGCTCATCGCACTTCCTTGGGGATCGATCGATGGCCAGATCAAAATGACCGAACAAGGCGAAGTTATCTCCGATAAATATTCACTTCCCGCTCTTGCACGTGAGAATGTTGAGCTTTCGGTCGCCGCAGCACTTGAAGCAACGGTGCTCAATCGTGCACCGCGCCAATCGGCCGAAGACCTTCTTCTCTGGAATGGCACGATGGATCTCATCAGCGACAGTTCATTTAAGCGTTATCGCGCCTTAGTTGATCATCCCGATCTTCCTGCTTATTTCTATGCCTCGACTCCGGTTGAGCAACTTGGGGATCTCTTCCTCGGTTCTCGTCCATCGCGTCGCCCAGATGCATCTGGTGGGCTCGGTAGCCTTCGTGCGATTCCATGGGTATTTGGCTGGACTCAATCTCGTCAGATCGTTCCCGGTTGGTTTGGGGTCGGATCTGGACTGAAGGCTGCACGCGAGGCCGGGCACGAGGGCACAATGCAGAAAATGCTTCAGGACTGGCACTTCTTCCGTACCTTTATTTCAAATGTAGAGATGACTCTCGCAAAGACTGATCTAGAGATGTCGCAGCGTTATGTGGATACCTTGGTGGATCCATCGCTTCGCCACTTCTTAGATCTCATTAAGGAAGAGTTTGCTTTGACGAAGGCAGAGATTCTCCTGCTTACAAAGAAGAGCGATCTACTTGGGGATCAACCTCGATTGGCTCGTACACTTGCCATTCGCGATCAGTACTTAGCACCACTGCACTTGTTGCAGATTCATCTTCTCGAGCAGGTTCGGGAGAATCCCGATATTGATCCAACAATTCGCCGCGCACTACTTCTCACCATCAACGGTGTAGCTGCAGGGCTTAGAAATACGGGCTGATCTCAGCCAAGTTCTATCAACAATCAATTTCACAACAACCTTAACGAACTGTTAAGCCACTTTTACTGCGTAAGAAAGTGGCGTGGTGGAGTTGACTGTGGCGGTGTACGTAGCCGCCGTTGAGCCTGCATTAAGACTCAGAGTGAGAGATCCAGAAGCAGCCGTGAGGGTAAGTGTTACCGGCGAACCGCTGGAGATAGAAGTCTTTGAGGCGGTGACTCCGGTTCCCGCAGCAACTGTCCACGTACCGCCAGATACTGAAATTGTGGTCGTCGGATTCGTGCCAGAACCACCAGCACGAGTGAGCGTAATTGTCGTGCGAGTTACGGCAGCGGTATAGCCCACAGCCACTGAAGCGCTCGTAGGAGAGGCTGCCGCAGAGGCGATGGAGTATGGAGCAACTGGAGTGATGGCAGCAGAGGCAGCTGATGCTGTTCCTGTTCCGATCGCATTGACTGCTGCGGCCTTGAAGTAATAGGTAGTTCCGTTGGCAAGACCTGTGACGGTGCAGGTGCCAGCGGCTGTGATAGTTGTGCAGGTGCCGGCGGCAACAGCTGAGTAGGTGCCATTTGCTGTTGTTGATTGAGTGATCTTGTAACTGGTGATAACAGAGCCACCATTTGAGGCAGGTGCTGCAATAGTTAAGGTGACCTGGCTATTGCCAGCAGTACCAGTGGGTGCAGCAGGTATTCCTGG
>CAILJM010000031.1 GCA_903834515.1 uncultured Actinomycetes bacterium | reverse complement strand
TCTCTTTTGCTGTCTTAGAACCTAAGAAGTATGAAGAGATTGAACGATTAGTCAGCGAACGCCAACCCCTTCGCGAGAAATTCACTGCAGAAGTTACAGATCAGATTCAAAGAGATCTTGCCGTGGAAGGAATTCGCGCAACCATAAAGGGTCGACAGAAGCACCTTTATAGCGTCTTTCAAAAGATGATCGTCCGTGGGCGGGAATTTAGCGAGATTTATGACCTTGTAGGTGTTCGGGTGATTGTCGATGATGTGCGCGACTGTTACGCGGTGCTTGGAGCAATTCACGCCCGGTGGAGCCCAATTCCAGGCCGCTTCAAGGATTACATTGCAATGCCGAAATTCAATCTTTATCAATCGCTCCACACCACTGTAATCGGTCCTAATGGAAAAGCTGTGGAGATACAGATCAGAACCTCTGACATGCACGCCAGAGCAGAGTTCGGTATCGCCGCCCACTGGAAATATAAATCCAAAGGACCAAAGACCGTTGAGAACGATCCAGGAGTTATTTGGCTGAAACAACTTCATGAGTGGCAGCAAGAGAGTGAAGATGTAGGTGAATTCCTAGATACCCTCCGTTACGACTTACGCACCCCTGAGGTATTCGTCTTTACGCCCAAAGGCAGTGTTGTTGCACTTCCAGCTGGCTCGACTCCTGTGGACTTTGCTTATGCAGTTCATACTGAGGTTGGAAATCGCTGCGTTGGTGCAAAAGTCAATGGAAAGCTAAGTCCGTTGGAGTCACCGCTCTCCAATGGAGATGTCATTGATATCGTCACTAATAAGAGTCCAAACGCTGCACCAAGTCGAGATTGGCTCAACTTCGTTAAATCTCCTCGCGCAAGATCGAAGATTAAAGCGTGGTTCTCAAAAGAGCGCCGCGAAGAAGCGATTGAAGCCGGGCAAGAATCAATTGCTCGACAGATGCGTAAGGCAGGAATGCCGTTGCAGAAGATCTTGGCTGGACAAGCAATCCTTGAATTAGCTCATGATTTACATTTTCCCGATATTGAAGCGCTTTACGCCTCAGTGGGAAATGGCCATGTTTCTGCGGCATCAGTAATCGAAAAACTCGCTCACCAACTTGGGGGAGAGGTTGAGGCGGAAGAGAGCATTGAGCATCTCTTCAAGCGACCTTCGGCATCCAAACGGAATTCATCTGGCGTTGATGTTGAAGGCGCGGGAGATCTATTAGTAAAACTGGCTCGATGCTGCACGCCTGTTCCAGGCGATGAGATTACTGGCTTTGTGACTAAAGGCAGTGGAGTGAGCGTGCATCGCGCTGACTGCATTAATGTGAATGATCTTAAGGAACACCAGGGCGATCGCATCGTCGATGTAAAGTGGAATAACAGCGCCAGAGCGCTATTTCTCGTAAATATCCAGGTAGAAGCGTTAGATAGAGCCGGACTTCTTTCAGATATCACTCGAACCCTTGCAGACCAGCATGTAAACATTTTGAATGCTGCGGTAAGCACGAGTAAGGATCGCGTTGCCCTATCGAGATTCACCTTTGAGATGGCAGATGCGCTGCATCTAGATACTGTTCTATCTGCAGTGCGTAGCGTCGCCGGCGTATACGACGTCTATCGCGTCACCAACAACTAAAGCAAGAGATTACTTCTTGAAGTCGGCTAGACCCTTTTGGGCTTCTGCTAACCATGCTTTACGTGCAGCAGCAGCTTCGCGAGCAACAAGTGCTTTAGCGTTCTGACCAGCAGCTTCTGCCTTCGCAGCTTGCTTCTCGTAATTTTCGATTGCATCTAGAAGACCTTGCACAACGCTATTTGCGTGGGCGATTGCAGTTGGATCGCTACGACGTGCAACCTCTTCGTGAAGTGAGTTGATCTCATTCTCAACTTTCTCTAAACGAACTTCTAAGGCGGCGCGCTTATTGCGTTCAGTCATTCCAATGCGATCCCATTTTTCGCGTAGATCGTGGAACTTGTTGCGAGCACCCTTAATAT
>CAILJM010000030.1 GCA_903834515.1 uncultured Actinomycetes bacterium | reverse complement strand
TTCGATATCGCGAAGATTCGCTGTGTAGTGGCTCATGGGGTAATAATGCTACTCGTGGGTAACTTAATCAACATCCCCCGCTCAGATAGGGTCTGCCCATGCTTCTAAGTGATCGCGATATCCGTGCAGAGTTAGCCGCTAGCCGAGTCCAAGTTGAGCCATTCGACGAGAAGATGGTTCAACCATCCTCCGTGGATGTTCGTTTGGATCGCTTCTTCCGAGTATTTGAGAATCACAAGTATGAGTCAATCGATCCTTCAATTGAACAATCTGAGCTCACGCGTGAAATTGCAGTTGGCGCGGACGAATTCTTTATTTTGCACCCAGGTGAATTTGTCCTTGCAAGTACTTACGAAGTAATCACTTTGCCTGATGACATCGCCGGCCGACTGGAAGGTAAATCCTCACTTGGTCGCCTCGGGCTTCTTACCCACTCCACTGCCGGATTTATCGATCCTGGCTTTAGCGGACACATCACGCTCGAACTTTCAAACGTTGCCAACCTTCCAGTGAAGCTCTTTCCTGGAATGAAGATCGGCCAACTCTGCTTGATCAAGCTCTCATCTCCAGCCGAGCACCCATACGGTTCAGCGCTCTACGGATCTCGCTACCAAGGACAGCGTGGACCTACGCCATCAAAGTCATGGCTTAACTTCCACCAATCCACCATTCAATAATCAGATTAACTTTAAGTTAATCCCAAGCATTCCCATATTCGCATTTAAGAAAAAGGGCGTAGAGTAAAAGTATGAAAATCGCAATGTTGGTCATTCCTCTGCTCCTCATCTTGGTTATCTGGGTTGTTTATAGTTACAACAGCCTCATTCGCCTCAACATCTCTGCTGATGAAGCGTTCGCGCAGATTGAGGTACAACTCAAGCGTCGCGCCGATCTCATCCCTAACCTCGTCGAGACTGTTAAGGGATATGCAACGCACGAGAAGAGCACACTCGATGCCGTGATCTCTGCACGCGCTAAGGCGACCTCTGCAACCGGTATCACTGATGTCGCAGCAGCTGATGGTCAACTCACCACTGCACTTCGTGGATTGCTCGCTGTCGCTGAGAGCTACCCAGATCTCAAAGCATCTGCCAACTTCCTATCTCTTCAAGAAGAGCTTTCAACAACTGAGAACAAGGTGGCATTCGCTCGCCAGTTCTACAACGACACTGTTCGTAGCCTTAACCAAGCGGTAAAGACCTTCCCATCAAGCCTCTTCGTGGGCATGGCAAAGGTAAGCGCACGTGCCTTCTACGAGGTTGAAAACCCTGCAGATCGCAACGTTCCCAACGTAAAATTTTAAGTACCTATACGTATGACTGCTTCATCGCTGAACTTCCGCAAATTACAAGATTCAAATCGTCGTAAGACCTTCGGCCTCTTGGCCGGAATGGGCGCACTTGTCTGGCTCGTTGTCTTTGCGGCGATGACCTATCTTGGCAAGTCGACAACACTGATTGTTCCTGTTGCGGTTGGTATTGCGCTGATCTCAGTATGGGGTTCGTATTACTTCTCCGACTCACTTGTTATGACCATGACGGGTGCAAAGATCATCGAACGTGAAGACCACCCAGACCTCTTCAATCTTATTGAGGAAGTCTGTATCGCATCAGGGCTAAAGCTTCCTAAGGTCGCGATCGTTAATGATCCGGCACCGAATGCCTTCGCAACTGGACGCAATCCTGATCACGCTGTTATCGCTTTTACAACTCGCATCCTCGAGATTATGGATCGCGATGAGTTGCAAGGCGTTATCGCGCATGAGATGAGCCACGTCGCAAACCGCGATACCTTGGTGTCAGCAGTGGCAGCAACAACCGCCGGTGCGATCGCAATCTTGAGTGACATGATGACGCGGATGATGATCTTCGGCGGAATGAGCGATCGAGATGATCGTGACAACAATCAGAATCCGTTTGCGATTGTCATCTCACTTCTCGTCTTGATTCTGGCTCCAATCGCAGCGGTACTCCTAAAGTCTGCGATCTCACGTAAGCGTGAATCACTCGCTGATGCCACAGCGGTCGCTTTTACTCGCAATCCTGCGGGGCTACGCCGAGCACTTGAAGCACTCGCTGCAGATACAACGGTGGTTAGGCAGCGATCAAATGCGGTCGCACATATCTGGATTGAGTCACCGCTGGATGGAAAGAGCGTCTCTAAGTTATTTAGCACTCACCCACCGCTAGAAGAGCGGATTGCAATCCTTCGAAATATGGAATCAAACCCGCTTTAATTAAGCAGTGATAGGGAAGTGCAGGGTAAAGGCTGCGCCATGACCAAGTTGAGATTCAAGTGTGACGGAGCCACCGTGGGCCTTCATCACTGCATCAACGATCGATAGGCCAAGGCCTGAACCCTCGCCCTTGGTGCGGGCACGCGATGTATCGGCGCGGAAGAATCGTTCGAAGACGCGAGCCTGATCAGCCTCAGAGAGGCCAGGGCCGCTATCTGCAACGGTGACACTGACTTCATGCTCTG
>CAILJM010000029.1 GCA_903834515.1 uncultured Actinomycetes bacterium | reverse complement strand
TTTTCGCCCCCCTAGCTCAGTCGGTAGAGCGTTTCCATGGTAAGGAAAAGGTCACCGGTTCGATTCCGGTGGGGGGCTCGGCGGGATAGCTCAGCTTGGTAGAGCAAGCGGCTCATAATCGCTGTGTCGTGGGTTCAAATCCCGCTCCCGCTACCAACCTCTACACGCTCGACTAGGTTGCCATCTCACCGATGCGCAGCCTCGTTTGAGCGTGGACGAGAGACTCGTTTTTCATATTGAGCGTGAGTGAAGTAATCTTCACCTCTCGCACCACCCGTCCAATGAGTAAGACGACCTAAAATGAGTTAAAAGGAGCACGACCATGGCAAGCAAGAGCGCGGATGTCCGCCCAAAGATCACGATGGCCTGTGTCGAGTGCAAAGAGCGTAACTACATCACCAAGAAGAATCGTCGTAACGATCCAGATCGCCTTGAGTTGAAGAAGTTCTGCCCACGTTGCAAGCTCTCAACAACACATCGCGAAACTCGCTAACCAATGCTCAATCCCGACCTCGTCGGGCGCACCTTTGTTGGTGCCAATAGTTTTACGGTTACCGAAGAATCTATCTCTGAATTTTGCTTAGCAATTGGTGAGCCAAATATTTCTGTCGCTCCACCGACGTTCACGATCAAAGTCACGCTCGCTGAATCTGAGTCGCTGTTAAAGAATTCTGGCCTAGATTGGACCCGAGTTGTTCACGGAGATCAGCGCTTCCATATTCATCGCCCAATTGTCGCTGGTGACCAACTGACCTGCTCTTCAACTATCGAGAATGCACGTGCTGTGGCTGGAAATGAAATTGTCACGGTTCGCTCTGATCTTCATAATTCAGAGAATGCCAATGAATTAATCGCCTCATCTTGGTCGACCTTAGTGGTGCGAGCATGACTGCTTACCTAGTCGGACACGAGTTCGAACCCAAGGTATTTATCATCAATCGGGCGGCACTTGTTGCCTACGCGAATGCGAGCGGAGATTTAAACCCAATTCATCAAGATGAAGAGTTCGCGAAATCAGTTGGTTTAGATGATGTCATTGCGCACGGTATGTACACCATGGCGCTCGCGGGTCGATATGTAAGTGAAATAGCTGGCAGTAGCGCCGTCAAAGAGTTTTCAGCAAAATTTATCAAACCGGTTGTAGTCCCAGTAAATACCGATGTTGAGCTAAATGTAAGTGGCAAGGTGACTGAATCTGATGGCGGAATTCTCAAAGTTGAAGTGACTGCAACGTGCGGTGGAATTAAGGTCTTGGGAATGGCGAAAGCCGTTATTTCTCTTTCATGAGTTCGGTCCCTGAATCGGTTATTGAGCTAGCGCGAGCTAGGCAAGCTGCTCGAGCAGAGAAAAACTTTGCCTTATCTGATCAACTCAGAGATCAGATCCTTCAACATGGTTTTGAAATTCTCGATGTGGATGGCGGTTTCTCTTTTAGAGCCAAGAATCCATTCCCGGTATATGAACGAATCGGTGATTTGCGATTCTTCACTGAAAAACGATTCCCATCATCAATCGGGATTATCGCCGATGGTTTTCTAGAAGATGTTGTAACCTCGGTGCAAGCTATTAAAAAGTACGCTCCCATCGATACTTCAATTCTTATTCTGATTAGCGGCACACCCGACCTATCCACCATTGCACATGAACTTGATGATCGAACATTCATCGCACAGATAAATGCGGGAGTTGGCTGGGCCGAGGCTTCGAATGCTTTACTAAAACTCGCACCCGCTCCATACCTTGTCATCATGGATCCGTCGACTATTTTCACGGGGGATGCCATAACCCCAGTCCTTTCTACGCTGAGTGCTGGAGAGTTCAGTGCAGTGGGATGGCGTGGTGGACTCGTAAATATCTCCGATGATTGGCGAAGCGTTGAGGACAAGGGCCCCGGTGAAGTTGATGTTCTCTTTAGTTACTTTATGGCGTTAAATATCGAACATGCGCTGGGCGCAAGTGGATTTAATGCTCGGGCAATTTATTACCGAAATGCTGATATTGAATTCTCGCTTCGTCTGCGTCAAGCACGTGGTCGCCTCCTTCAAATGGATCTTCCGCTCGAACAGGCCCGCCATCATGGGTATTACGACACCGACGAGGTGTATCGGGAGACGCAATCCAAGAAGACTTATGACCGAATTCTTGAAAGATTTAGAGGCAAGACCGAGATTCTTGTAGAGCGCAGGTAGCCTTACTTCATGAGTTTGCTCGCTAACTTCACCACACTCCGCGTTGGCGGGGAAGCGCGCACTCTCATCCATGCAACAACTGAGGAAGAACTCATCGCTGCGGTAGAAGCCGCCGATGCTGCCGGTGATCCACTTTTAGTTCTAGGTGGCGGTTCAAATATTTTGATCAGCGATTCAGGCTTTGACGGTACGGTCATTAAGGTTGAGACGATTGGCAACTCATATGAGATAGATGCTTGCAGTGGCGGAACGCTTCAAGTTTCTGCTGGAGTTTCTTGGGATGAATTTGTCTTATTCACGATTGATAAGGGTCTGGCAAATCTCGAATCACTCAGCGGTATTCCGGGAACAGTAGGCGGTGCACCCATTCAAAACATCGGCGCCTACGGACACGATGTATCAGAAGTAATTGCGCGAGTTCGTACCTACGATCGAGAAGCGAAGTCAATTAAGACCTTTACCGCAGCTGAATGCAACTTTTCATATCGCAACTCACTCTTCAAAGAGTCGGGTGATCGTTATGTAATTCTCGATGTCACATTTCAATTACGACGCGGTGAGGAATCACTTGCGATTGCATATCCAGAATTAGCACAAGAGCTCAATGTCCGAATCGGCAATCGCGCCCCCATCGGAGCAGTGCGTGAAGCAGTGCTGAAACTTCGAGCAAAAAAAGGAATGCTTGAGGGCCTTGATATTCATTCGGCTGGATCCTTCTTTACTAATCCAATTGTTTCAGCGGCAATCGCCGAACAATTGCCGATTGATGCCCCGCAATGGCCTCAAGAAGATGGCCAGATCAAACTTTCAGCGGCATGGTTGATGGAAAGATCTGGGGTTTCAAAGGGGGATTCTTTCGGCGGCGCAGCAATCTCACCGCTTCATGTGCTCGCTCTTACAAATGCAAATGACGCTTCTGCAGCAGATGTAGTGGAGCTAGCCCGAATAGTTAAAGCAAAAGTTAAGAGCGCTTTCGGAATAACCCTTGAACCGGAACTCCGATTAGTTGGAGTCTTGCTTTAATCTTTCTGCGGTAACTCCGTTATTTTGCCTCTGAAAGTAAGTTCTTTACGCGGGTAATACCTTCGACGATATCGTCATCGCCGAGTGCATAAGAGAATCGCAAGTAACCCGATGGCCCAAATGCTTCTCCGGGAACTGCGGCAACCTCAGCTTCTTCAAGAATCAAAGTTGCCAATTCGGCCGATGTTTGAGGGCGCTTGCCACGGATTTCTTTGCCAAGAACTCCCTTGACCGAGGGATAAACATAGAAAGCACCTGTCGGAGTAGGGCAGAGAACACCTGGAATCTCATTGAGCATTTTTACGATCAACTTACGACGTCGATCAAAGGCCACACCCATCTCGTGGACTGCATCCAAGTTGCCACTAAGTGCTGCAATGGCCGCACGCTGCGCAATGTTATTTACATTAGAGGAGAGGTGGGATTGAAGATTTGTCGCAGCTTTAATGACATCTTTAGGTCCGATCATCCAACCGACGCGCCAACCCGTCATCGCGTACGTTTTTGCAACACCGTTAAGAATAATTGTTCGATCGGCCATTTCCGGAACTACAACAGGAAGCGATGGCGCCGATGCGCCGTCGTAGAGGAGATGTTCGTAGATCTCATCAGCAATCACCCAGATGCCATGTTTGAGTGCCCACTCACCAATTGCTTTAACATGTTCGCGACTATAGACCGAGCCTGTTGGATTAGAAGGTGAGCAGAAGAGGAGTGCTTTTGTATGTGGCGTGCGAGCAGCTTCAAGTTGATCAACAGTCACAAGATAGTTCTGGGTCTCATCAGCGAAGACTTCAACAGCGGTTCCGCCGGCGAGTTTGATGCACTCTGGATATGTCGTCCAATAAGGAGCAGGAAGTATTACTTCATCACCCGGATCGATGATTGAGGCGAATGATTGATAGACCGCTTGCTTTCCACCATTTGTGACGAGAACTTGATCGGCGGTAATTACATAATGAGAGTCACGAAGCGTCTTTGCGACGATCGCTTCACGAAGGTCAGGTAGGCCCGGGGTCGGTGTGTAACGGTGGTTCGCGGATGCACTCGCCGCGGCGACGGCTGCCTCGACTATGTAGCTAGGGGTTGGGAAGTCCGGCTCACCCGCACCAAATCCGATAACTGGTCGACCAGCCGCCTTCAAGGCCTTCGCCTTTGCGTCGACAGCCAATGTGGCTGACTCAGCGATGGCGGCAATTCGTGCGGATACGCGTGGTTTTTCGCTCATGGGCCAATTATGCCCGACGCTGACCCAGCTCTGCCTTGTAAGGGCCGGGATTCGGGTAAGTCCCGGCTCGGATCGAGTTTGGCGGATTCGCGGTGCGCCTCTAGACTGCTCGGTCTGGCGCTTGCAAAAGGTCATGATGACTCATGCCTAAGTGACGCCCGAAGGGTAGTAGCTCAATTGGCTAGAGTTGCCGTCTCCAAAGCGGCCGGTTGGGGGTTCGAGTCCCTCCTGCCCTGCAAGTAGTACCGGTACGTCATTACAGCAAGAACTGAAGATATAACTGAAGAAGTAATAAGCGAAGCAATATAAGTGAAGCAAGATTAGTGAAGTAATAAGAGAGGTAAGAGATGGCTGACGAAGTTCTTCCAGACCAACAATCCCTTGGGATCTTTGGTCGCATTGGGCTTTTCTATCGCCAAGTGGTCTCCGAACTCACTAAGGTTGTTTGGCCAACGCGCACACAGCTCACTACTTATACCGCTGTCGTTCTTGTCTTCGTGGCATTCATCATCGCAGTCGTCTCGCTCCTTGATTTGGTGCTGACGAAAGTCATCTTCTTGGTCTTTGGTTAAGGGCGGATAGATACACATGAGCATTGAGAATCCAACATTTAGCAGTGAAGTCGTTGAAGAGGTAGTTCCTGCAGTTATTCCTACCGTCGATGCCTTTGAAGCTGCCCTCGCTGCAGATTCCGCACAGAGTCCTGAAAGTTCTGTACAAGATGAGACGCTTCCAATTGTTGACGAGATTGTCGCTGATGAAGCGGCGGGTTCACTTGATGCCGTCATCGCAATTGATGAAGAAGTAGCTGCCGAAGAAGCCGAGCTAGAAGATGACGAACATGCAGAGTTTCGTCGTGCGCTCGCTACCGCATCTGGTGACTGGTACGTAGTTCACTCTTATGCAGGTTATGAAAAGAAGGTTAAAGGAAATCTCGCTAACCGCGTACAGGCGCTCAATATGGAGGATTACATCTTCCAGGTAGAAGTCCCTGAAGAAGAGATCACTGAAATTAAGAATGGACAGCGCAAGCAGGTTAAGCGCAATGTCTTTCCGGGTTATGTTTTGGTCCGCATGGATCTCACTGATGAGTCATGGTCTTGCGTACGAAATACTCCTGGAGTCACTGGGTTCGTAGGCAACGCCCATCACCCATCACCGCTTTCACTCTCAGAAGTTGAGAACATCTTGGCTCCGCGCCCAGTGAAGAAGTCAGATAAGCCAGATATCAAGCTCGTAGATTTCGAAATCGGCGAATCAGTCACTGTTATGGATGGCCCATTTGCAACCTTGCCAGCCTCTATCTCAGAGATCATGCCCGAGCAGGCAAAACTTAAGGTTCTCGTATCAATCTTTGGTCGCGAGACTCCAGTTGAACTTTCATTCAATCAAGTACAAAAGATCTAACCACCACAACAAGAATATTTAACAAGAGAAGATAAATAGGAGAACCAAAATGGCACCAAAGAAGAAGATCACAGCTCTCATCAAGTTGCAGATCCAGGCTGGCGCAGCGACACCTGCACCACCAGTAGGTCCTGCCCTTGGTCAGCATGGTGTCAACATCATGGACTTCGTAAAGGCATACAACGCTGAGACCGAAAGTCAAAAGGGTCAGATCATCCCAGTAGAAATCACCGTCTACGAAGATCGCTCATTCACATTTATCACTAAGACTCCACCAGCATCACGTCTTATTTTGAAGGCTGCTGGAATTGAAAAGGGATCAGCGATCCCTCACAAGAATAAAGTTGCCAACATCAGCAAGGCTCAGGTTGAAGAGATCGCAAAGCTCAAGATGCCTGACCTCAATGCCAATGATCTCGAGGCAGCAAGCTTGATCATCGCCGGTACTGCTCGTTCAATGGGTATCACTGTCGGTTAATCAAGAAAAGTAACACCCCGTGGGAGGAGCGCGCTGCTCCGCTAACCACAACTCACTAACAACTAACTAGTAGGAGATGACATGAAGCGCGGTAAGAAATACAACGAAGCTGCAGCAAAGGTTGATCAGAAGGTTCTCTACTCACCATCTGCAGCAGTAAAGCTCGCTAAAGAGACTTCAGTAACGAAGTACGACGCAACCGTTGAAGTTGCACTCACTTTGGGAGTAGATCCAAAGAAGGCAGATCAAGCAATCCGTTCAACAGTTAACTTGCCTCACGGAACCGGTAAGACCGCTCGCGTCTTGGTTTTCGCAGGTGGAGAGCGCGCTGAAGAAGCACGCGCAGCTGGAGCAGATATCGTCGGAGCAGATGAGCTCATCGATGAAGTTGCAAAGGGTCGCCTTGATTACGACGCTGTCGTATCAACACCAGAATTAATGGGTAAGGTCGGACGTCTTGGAAAGGTACTCGGACCTCGTGGCTTGATGCCAAATCCTAAGACCGGAACTGTGACTACAGATGTCGCAAAGGCAGTTACAGATATTAAGGGCGGAAAGATTGAGTTCCGCGTTGATAAGAACTCAAACCTCCACTTCATTATCGGCAAGGTATCTTTCACCGAGCAACAGCTCGCCGAGAACTACGCTGCAGCGATCGAAGAAGTCATCCGTTCAAAGCCTTCATCGGCTAAGGGTCGCTTCCTTAAGAGCTCAACCATCTCAACAACGATGGGACCTGGAATCCAGGTAGATCCAAATATTTCTCGTGATGGCGGCAGCAACCTCCAGTAATTGGGGGAGCTAATACGCTCAATTTGTGAAGGGTAGGCCTTATGGCCTACCCTTTTCTCATCACCAAAGACTGCAGGTCTTGAGAGCCAGAGATGGCTTTCGTTAATTTCTCGAAAGGGAAGCCCGCATAGGTTCTCATGAGAGTTTTTCCTCGTGCGCACTTATGCGCCGGGGATTTTTTATTTTCGGCGGCATATGGAAGTGATTGAAGTGCAAAAGCACTTCAGATTTTTTCAGTAAGTACTAGAAAGGAAGCAAATGGCGCGTCCTGATAAGGAAGCCGCAGTTGCCGAACTGACCGAAGATTTTCGTTCAGCTAGCGCAACTGTCCTCACCGAGTATCGCGGTCTCACCGTGACCTCAATGAAGGAGCTTCGTCGTTCACTTGGTGCAGATACCAAGTACTCAGTCGTAAAGAACACTCTTACAAAGATTGCAGCGAAGAATGCTGGCGTAGAGATCTCAGATGATCTTCTCGTTGGACCTTCAGCGCTTGCATTCATCAAGGGTGATGCGATTGAAGCCGCGAAGAGCCTTAAGAATTTCCAGAAAGAGAACCCACTCCTTGTTATCAAGGGTGGAATCTTCGAAGGTAA
>CAILJM010000028.1 GCA_903834515.1 uncultured Actinomycetes bacterium | reverse complement strand
GCCCCTGCAAAGGCTGGTGCGACCGGGACATTTGTTGGCGATACTTCACAGACTCAATTCGGTCCAGTGCAGGTTCAGATCACGGTATCGAATGGCAAGATCACAAATGCAAAGGCGCTGCAATACCCAAGCCGCGATTACCGTTCCCAATCGATCTCATCACAAGCGATTCCATACTTAGTGCAAGAGACAATCGCAGCAAGCTCTGCAAATATCCAAGGTGTTGGTGGCGCTTCATACACATCCCAAGGGTGGTATGACTCACTCGTCAGCGCGCTAGCCAAGGCTGGTATGTAATGACTCTGGCTCGAGTTCGAGCCGAGATCGAAACCTGGGGGACGATCATCTATATCGATGCATCGAGTTCTCGAATCGATGAAGTCGCAATCCAATCTGCGATTGATAGCGTCCGCGACTTTCTCTATTTTGTTGATGAAGTCTTCTCTACCTACAAAGATCAATCTGAAGTTTCGCGGTTGCGTCGTGGCGAAATAAGTATTGATCAGTGCTGCGCTGATCTTCAAGAAGTTTGGGGACTCTGTCTCTATGCCCGCGAGGTCACCGATGGATCATTTGATCCGTGGTGCGTTGCCGGTGGATTTGATCCATCAGGTTATGTAAAGGGTTGGGCATCTGATCGCGCTATCGGGATGCTTAAATCTGCCGGCGTCGAACATATCCAAATCAACTCAGCTGGTGATCTCTCATTGGCTGGCGGATTCACACCTGATCAGCCATGGTCGATCGGCATTCGCCATCCCGAAGAAGCACATACGATCGTCAAAGTCTTTGAGATCATAGATGGTGCGATCGCGACATCGGGTACCTACGAGCGCGGGGCACATATCAAGGATCCGCACACCGGTTTGATCGCAATCGGCGCCCGGTCTGCGACCGTTTATGGCCCAGATGGTGGATTAGCCGATGCTCTCGCCACCGCTCTCATCGTCGCAGGCAAAGATGGGGCTTATCTCTTTCAGAAACATGAACTCTCCGAGTATCACTGCTGGGTAATCGAACGTCATAGTGACGAGGCCTGGGCGATCTAGGCCTTTCACGAGATATCTATAGGGATGGCGGAAGTCTCAGGGAGTTATCAGCCAGATCGACCACTTTACATACCTGGCAACCCCTACCTTTTAGCCATGAATAAAGCGCGCGTTCGCATCCTCTCGATTAATTTGGTTCTCCTTCTCGCTGTGGCTGGGGCAGGCTTCTGGGGGTACTCAACCCTTCATCCCAAGGCCGCGCCGGTAGCGACCCAGACCGCGACAGTTACGCGTGGCGATGTCATGGCAACTGTCTCTGCGACCGGCAAGGTAATTAGCCCAGCAGATATCGGACTCGCACCCCTTGTCGCAGGAAACCTCACAAATCTCTATGTAAAGGTGGGCGATCACGTCACGGCTGGTCAGAGACTCGCTCAGATCGATACGACAAACCTTCTGACTGCGATGGCTTCGGCGAATGCCTCACTCGTTAATGCGAAAGCCTCAGTTGCTGCACTTGTTCCAACAAAAACCGCTGCCGAGCAAGCACAAGCTGATCTTCAGCTCTCTCAAGCACGTACCGCGCTCGCTAACGCGATCATCAATCAAGCAGATAATACGAAGCTCACACAATCCAATGCCGTGACCTATCAGCAATCCGTTGATTCAGCGAAGAAATCACTTGATGATGCGACCGCGAATGCTGCGCTCGCTGCAAAGAATTATCAGACATCAGTAGATGCAGCGCTCTTAAATTACAACAACTACATCGGCCTATATGGTCCAGCCGGTATAACACTCTCCTTCTGTCAGAGTATCAACACAATCAACTCAAACTGTACGCAGTTGATCTCATATTGGTCGACCTGGCAGAACGCGCTCTCGACCCAGACCTCATCACTTCTTAAAGATAAGCAGAACCTCGATAATCTTTCGACCGCGTATAACAACGCATTAATCTCACAGAAGAACAATTTGGCAAAAGATGCCGTGACAATCGCTGGCTACGCTAACTCAGTTCAATCTGCACAGAATTCGCTCGATAACTTAATTGCATCCACAAACGTCTCCATGCAGCCAGCGAAGCAGAGCGCTATCGATAGCGCACAAGCTCAACTTGCAAATGCACAGGCATCATATGACCAGGCGAAGCGAAACCTCGATGCTGCAACAATCAAAGCACCGGTAGCTGGTGATGTCGCATCGATCTCAACATCGGTGGGCGGAAATGTCTCCACCGCATCTGCTCCAGCAACTACTTCGAGCAATGCATCGGGATTCATCGTATTAACCAACGTCTCTTCACTAGAAGTCACCGGTTCATTCTCTGAAGCAGATGCGGCTAAGATCAAAGCGGGCCAATCTGCGACATATACCTTTGATGCGCTCTCTGGTGTGACGGCTACAGGAAAGGTACTTGGCGTCGATCTACTGCCAACATCTTCTGGCGGAGTCACTTCATATAACGCGACTTTCTCAATCGATGGCACCGTTCCAGGCCTTAAACCCGGCATGACTGCAACTCCGACTGTTGAGGTAGGTGTAGCGACCGGTGTAATTAATGTGACTGCCCAAGCTGTCACAACCCGTGGAACTCGCGCAACCGTCAACGTAGTAACGAAGGTAAAGGGCAAGCAGGTCATCACACCTACTCGGGTAATCGTTGGACTCAAAGGCGATAGCACTGATGAGATTCAATCTGGCCTCAAGGTCGGCGATCTCGTTGCACTCCCATCCGTTACACGCACAACTTCATCTAATGGCTTTGCGGTCGGCGGAGTACCTGGTGGCATCGCGGCTGCAGCTGGCGGATTCGGTGGTGGAGGATTCGGTGGTGGTGGCGGCGGTGGCGGCGGACGAAACGGTGGTTGATTCGGCGATGAGCTCTACCCATAAACCGATCATTGAAGTGCGTGGCGCGGTAAAACGTTACGGCGAAGGTGATGCGTCGATCTTTGCACTCGCTGGTGTTGATCTCACGATCTATCCCGGTGAGTACGTCGCGATCATGGGCCCATCGGGTTCAGGAAAATCAACGCTCATGAATATCTTAGGCGCGCTCGACAACATGACATCGGGGAAATATTTTCTCGATGGCATCGAGATCGATTCAATGGATGAGAACGCGCTCTCTATTGTTCGCGGTCGCAAGATTGGATTTATTTTTCAATCTTTCAATCTGATTGCACGGACAACAGCGCTTGCAAACGTTGAACTTCCCTTGGCCTATCAAGGTATCAAGAAGGATGAACGACGAAAGCGCGCATTAAAGGCGCTCGAGGTGGTCGGCCTATCAGATCGTATTGATCATGAGCCAACAGAGCTCTCTGGCGGTCAACAACAACGTGTTGCTGTGGCACGGGCTCTCGCAACTCGTCCAGCGCTGCTCTTGGCAGATGAACCGACCGGTGCTCTCGACTCTAAATCAACACATGATCTTCTCGATCTTTTTGATCAGATCAATGCCGCTGGACGTACCGTCGTTGTGATCACTCACGAAGATGATGTCGCTGCCCGCGCTAAGCGAGTGGTCCGTATGCGCGATGGTTTGATCATCTCCGATACCCTCAATAAAGGACGTGTTGCATGAATATCCTCGAGATCATTCGCTTTGCGACACGGGGGCTAGGCACCAACAAGCTTCGCACCGCGCTCACCACCATGGGTATCGCCATTGGCGTCGCCTCAGTGATCATCCTTATTGCAGTCGGCAACGGCTCCTCGAAACAGATCCAATCATCGATCGATCGTCTTGGTACAAACACCATCACCATCATGGCTAACCGTGGGGGATTTGGACGCCAAGCCGCATCCCGAAATACCTCATCGAAGCCGCTGACAGTCGCTGATGCGGTCGCACTCTCCGATGCCACAAAGGCACCAGATATTAAGCAAGTAGCGCCGGTCGCATCAACGAGCGCAACCTGCACCAACGGCACCAACACCTCTACCCCAGGTACATTTAACGGCACCTGGCCAGCCTGGTTTGAGGCTTCCAATACCTCCATCGCCAAGGGTTCGTACTTCACCAACGACGATGTGGTTCAGGGTCGACGCGTTGCAGTGATCGGTAATACGACGGCGACAGATCTCTTTGGTACCTCTAATCCGATTGGTCAAGAGATTCGGTGCGGTGGGATCCCATTCACAGTGATTGGCACCACGACCGTGAAGGGAACAACTGGATTTCAAGATGGTGACTCACTCGTTGTCGCACCACTTACCGCTGTTCAGCGTTCATTGACTGGATATAACTCACTTCAATCAATTGTTGTTGAAGCAAAATCTGCAAAGGTTCAGGATTTCGCCCAGACTGAGATCAACACCATCATGGATGCTCAACATAAGGTAAAAAATACGAATAATCGGGATTACCGGACGCTCAACCAAGCATCGTTGCTCGCTACCTCAAACTCCAATAGCAGTGTCTTTACAGTGCTCCTGGGCGTTGTCGCTGCGATCTCACTTCTTGTTGGTGGTATCGGAATCACCAACATCATGCTCGTCACTGTTATCGAGCGAACTCGTGAAATCGGTATCCGCAAAGCAATCGGTGCACCTAAAGGCGCAATCTTGTCTCAGTTCTTGATCGAGGCAACGATCTTGTCGCTCGTCGGCGGTGGCATCGGTGTCATTGGTGGCTACATTGGTTCTCACTTTAAAATCATCGGTATCCAACCAGTCATTGTTCCGTCATCCGTATTACTCGCATTTGGAGTCTCAGTATTGATCGGACTCTTCTTCGGTGGCTATCCAGCATCACGCGCAGCATCCCTACGACCAATCGAGGCACTTCGTCATGAGTAACGACATCACTAATTCACCAGAGGACTTTGATCTCTTTGCAAAAGATGTTGAGGATAACCTCCAAGAGCAACTCGCAAAGGGAAGCTACAAGTGGACCAACAAGTACACGGCTGTACTTGGCGTGCTTGTCATCATCGCTGCATCTGTATCAGGCGGAATTTGGTACGGGAATAAACATGCAGCATCATCAACATCTAACGCATTTGCGGGTTTTGCATCACGCCTTCGCGGAGCCGCCGCTGGTGGCGCCTTCACTGGCGCGGCTGGTGCAACTGGAAGTTCAGCTCTACCCGACCCTGCCGCGATTGCAGCTGCTGCTGGCGCCGGTGGCTTTGGTGGCGGCGGTTTCGGAGGCGGAACCCGCTTGAGCGGAACGATCACGAAGGTGAACGGAACGACAGTCACAATAACTTTAGATTCACCACCATCAACTCCGATTGCATCGGGTGATGCAGTGAGCGTTCGAGATACCGGCGCGGCTGGCGCGGCAGGCGCGGCAGGCGCTGCTGCTGGCGGTGCTGCTGCTCCATCAACTGGGACGGGGCGCGCACGAGGATCGGGTTCAACATCAGTGGCTCCAACAACTCCTGCAGCGCCGGGCGCAGTCGGTAACTCGACCGCTAAACCATCAGTAGGTGGAGCTGCGGGTGCTCCGGGCGGTGGCGGGGGTCGTTTCAATAATCCAGAGTTCACTGCATGTCTTGCAAAGAATGGCGTAACGCTTGCAGCAGGTGCACGTCCTGATCGAACCGATCCGAAAATTGCAGCAGCAATGCAAGCATGCTTCTCGACGCTCGGTCTTCCTGGTGGAGCGCCCGGAGGAGCAGGCGGCTTTGGTGGTGGCGCTAGACCCGCACCAACGTCAACACCGTGACATCAACGCTGTGATTGATTAGTTAAACAATTTAATTACTGAGCTGGCTGAGCGTGGTGAGCTGTGCAAGCTCATCACCGCTGAGTTCCACAACCTGAACGATCTCCTCAAGTTGTGATGCGATACGAGCAGATGCAATCGGTGTTGTCACACCACGCTGGGCACGAAGCCAGGCGAGTGATACCGCTGAGACCGAGCAGCCATGACTCTTTGCGATATCGCGTAGCGCTTCGATAACAGCCCAACCGCGATCGTTCTGATAATCGACAGTCCCTGCTGCGCGAGCCGATTCAACAGTTACACCCGGCGCATATTTTCCAGATAAGAATCCCTTTGCGAGGCCGTAGTACGGAGCGCCCCACAAGCCATTATTTTCAATTACTTTCACTACATCGCTCTCGTATTCGTTGCGATCGAGCAGGTTATAGAGATTCTGAACTCCGGTGTATTGAGAGAGCCCATTCGCCTTTGAGATATCAATTGCCTCTTGGAGTCTGGCTCCGCTGTAATTTGATGCTGCGATATATCGCACCTTGCCTGCAGTGATGAGGTCGGTAAATGCTTGAAGAGTTTCGGTAAGTGGCACAGTCTCATCATCGGCATGTGCATAATAAATATCGATGTAATCGGTCTGTAGTGAAGTGAGCGACTCCTCCACCGCCGCCTTAATGTTTGTCGCTGAAAGCCCTGGACGAGTCGAAAGTTTTGAGACCTTGGTCGCGATGATCATCTGATCGCGATTGCCCTTCTGCTTCATCCATGCGCCGATGATCGCCTCGGAGTCATGGCCGCTATTTCCTGGCGCCCATTCGGAATACATATCCGCGGTATCCACGAAGTTTCCACCGTGTGCGGCATATGCATCTAATACCGCGAAGGATTCATCCTTGCTCGATGTGTAGCCCATGACGTTAGTACCAAGACAGAGTGGGTGGACGAGAAGTTGAGTGGATGGGAGCGCGATGTGTGAGGATTCCATGGATCGATTCTATTAGAGTGTGCCTATGACACCAGTCGAGACGACCGGGGGCTTCGCTAGCGAAGCGATCGCCCTTCAAGAATCAGAATTAACACTTCCGGCACTCGATGTCGCCACAGCGCTTGGTATCGGTGAGACTGCGCTCGAGATTGCACATGCCAGGTCCCTGCCAATTGCAGTCGAGGTACGGATCGGGGATTGGGTGGCATTTCACATTGCAATGCCCGGGACAGATGCCAGCAACAATACGTGGATCACTCGCAAAGCAGCCGTCATCGCGCTCACAGGTCACTCGACTATGTACGAGCGGGTAAAGGCTGAAGAGAATGGCATCGATTGGCATGCGGTCAATCAAGCACCTGAAGATATTTATGCAATCCACGGTGGGGGATTCCCGTTGAATGTAAAAGGAATTGGATGCCGTGGTTCAATCATGATCACAGGTCTGCCACAAGTAGATGACCACAAACTTGTCGTTGAAGTACTTGAAACATATCTTTCGAAGCAGCGGGGTTAATCTTTGTGAGTAAGCCAATTTGGGTCGCAGGTGAAGTGCTTATCGATCTCATCCCGCAAGGTGAAGGTGAGCGACTTGCTGTTGTGGGTGGCGGTCCAGCAAATACGGCAAAGGCACTTGCTCGATTGGGCTTTGACTCTTATTTCATCGATGGAATGTCGACCAATGATTTTGGAAAACTCGCAAAGGCAGAATTTGATGCTGATGGCGTAAGGCTCGACTATGTGAAGTTTTCAGATAAGCCGATGTGTCTTGCGACGGTAACTTTGGATTCATCAGGCTCAGCATCGTACGAGTTTTTGATTGATGGTACAGCGACCTTTGATTTCCAGCGTGAGTGGCTCCCAGATCCAGTGGCTGGCAACCCAGCGGTCTTTCACGTCGGAACACTCGTGCCGCTCATTGAGCCCGGTGCATCTGTTCTCTATGAATGGGCACAAGAGATCAATCAAGTAGCACCTATCGTCTTTGATCCAAATGTCAGACCTTCAGTTGTCAGCGATCGCGCGCGCTACGAATCGATCGTAAAGAAGTGGGCTGCAATCTCTAATGTGGTGAAAGTTTCAGAAGATGACATTGCTTGGCTCTATCCGGGTCGCTTGCAAGAAGATGTTGCAGCAGAGTGGCTCTCGATGGGGGTCGATCTCGTTGTGATCACACTCGGCTCAGAAGGCTTGCTGGGTATTACTCGCCAAGGATCTATCTCAGTGCCTGGCGTGAAAGTGAAGGTCGTCGATACTGTCGGTGCTGGTGATACGGTCGGTGCAATACTTGTAGAAGGTGTTGTGAAGTACGGCGTTGACGGTTTAGTTGGCGATACCTTGAAAGCGGTTTTAACTCGCGCCGCAGCCGCAGCCGCAATCACTTGTAGTCGTGCTGGGGCGCAACCTCCTTATCTCAATGAATTGAGTAATTAGATGCAACACATTGATGGATCAGAGATCTCTGTAGCTATTGACCTAGATCAAGGTGCTCGTATTGCATCGCTGCAATGGCGAGACCTGCAATTTGCAGTGCCCTTCCGCGGGACTCCGCTCTCGTGGGGTTGGTATGCGATGGGTCCTTGGGCCGGTCGCATCGCTGATGGAATTCTTTACGATGAGGCGAATCAAGAGATCACACTCCCCACTACATGGGCAGCACCTCATGCGATTCATGGTTTTGGTTTTACCGGCTCATGGGAAGAGACAGGTTCTGGTTCAGCACGCTTCGCACTCCCAGCCCCATATGAAGGCGCATATTTAGAACAACGGATCGAAGTACTCGATGATGCAGTGCGTTGGACTCTTGAGTACGAAGCGAATGGCTGCACCTTGCCAGCATGGTTGGGCTTTCATCCGTGGTTTCCGCGCGAATTAGATCGCGGTGGCGAGGCTGAACTCGAATTCACTGCCGCGCAAATGTTTGTGCGCGATGAGGAAGGCATGCCTACTGGCGAACTCATTCCACAACCTGAAGGTCCATGGGATGACTGCTTCACGGGCGTGAAAGGGACACCAACCATTATCTGGCCAGGTGCTGCCCGTCTTGAGATTGAATCTGATGCACCGTATTGGGTCGTCTATACCGAAGATCCAGAAGGTATCGCTGTCGAACCGCAAACTGCTCCACCCGATGCAGCCAATCTCGGCATAGTCGGTGACCACTACATCGAAGCACTCTTTACATTCTCGGAGGATTTCTAAATGCCTGAAGTAAATCGCGACCATCTTAAGAAGTTGATGGCGATCGAGGAAGATCGATTTCTCTCGTTACACCCAAAGAGCGGTGAACTCTTCCGTCAGGCGCAGGCAGTGATGACTAATGGTGTGCCAATGTCATGGATGTCGAAATGGCCAGGGGCATACCCGGTCTTCGTTGATACTGCCCAAGGTGCATATTTCACAGATGTAGACGGTAATAAATATGTCGACCTCTGCCTCGGTGATACTGGGTCGATGACCGGCCACTCACCAAAAGAGACTGTTGATGCGATCAAAGCTCAAATGGATCGCGGCATGACAGCAATGCTCCCTACCGAAGATGCGGTGCTTGTCTCACAAGAGTTGGCTCGTAGATTCGGATTACCTAAGTGGCAGTTCACCGTATCTGCCACTGATGCGAATCGATGCGCAATCCGGTACTCGCGACTTGTTACCGGCAAGCAGAAGACGGTCGTGATTGATTTCTGTTATCACGGATCAGTCGATGAAACTTTTGGAACACTCGATTCATCGGGCAACACCGTAAAGCGCCCAGGAAATATCGGCGCACCTGTAGATCTTGATGTAACTACTCGCGTCGTTGAGTTCAATGACCTCGCTGCGATGGAGGCGGCACTTGCTCATGGTGATGTTGCTTGTATCTTGATGGAACCTGCCATGACGAATATCGGAATCGTTCTGCCTGATGATGGCTATCTTGAGGCGGTCGGAGAACTTGCTAAGAAGTACGGAGTCGTCTGGATTATCGACGAGACTCATACAATCTCGGTCTCTGCTGGTGGAATGACGGCAGCCCTTGGTCTCAAACCTGACATGTTAACTATCGGTAAAGCCATTGCCGGCGGTCTACCTACCGGCACCTTTGGTATGACCGATGCGATTGCAGATTCGATCAAGGCGAAGACAAGTCGTGAAATCATCGATACCGGTGGCATCGGCGGAACTCTTGCCGGAAATGCGCTCTCACTTGCCGCGATGCGTGCAACCTTGACGAAGGTGCTGACGGATGAGGCATTTGCTCGCATGGTTCCACTGGGAAATCGTTGGTGCGATGGAGTCGAGCAAGCGATTAAAGATTTCGATCTACCGTGGCATTGTTCTCGCTTGGGTGCACGCGGTGAATATCTCTTCAAGCCAGGAGCCCCTCACACAGGTAAAGAGGCGGCCGATGCCGGAGATTTCGAACTTGAACAATATATTCATCTCCGCATGCTCAATGATGGATTCTTGATCACTCCATTCCACAACATGGCTCTTGTCTCGCCAGAGACGACAGCTGGCGATATTGATGCCCATACCGCGGCATTTCGAGCGATGTGTGCGAATTTAGTTTCGGTTAGTTAAAGCCTAAATCTTTGTAGACCTTAAGTGCCGCAGCATTATCGGCATCGACATAGAGCATCGCATCTTTGATGCCGAGCGCCACAAAGTATTGAAGACCGAGCGCCGCTAACGCTTTACCAAGCCCCTTGGGCGAGTGAGCCTTATCTACGCCGAGTACATAGATTTCACCGATCGCACCCTGGCGCGCCAAATCATTATGAATCTTCGTCCAGCAGAAACCAATCATGGCGCCGTTCTTTTTGGCGATGAAGAAACCCTTTGGATCAAACCAACTCTCGGCGATTCGATTGGTGAGATCCTGCATTATCCAACCACCCTGATCTGGATGGTTTGCAAAGATGCGATTGTTAAGTGCGAGCCAGGCTTCATCATCCACACCAGGAATGAAGGTCTGCACATCGACATCAATCAGCGGCGGATCGATTTCACCGAGGCGTTTTTCTAATTTGAGGATCGTGCGCATGAAATATTAAACACGCTCTGAGAGAAGTGAATCTTTACCAGGCAGAGTGAAACGGTAACCAACGTTTCGCACGGTGCCGATGATCGCTTCGAACTCTGGGCCTAGCTTGGAACGCAGACGACGGATATGTACATCGACGGTACGAGTTCCACCGAAGTAGTCGTAACCCCAGATCTCTTGGAGCAATTGTGCGCGAGTAAATACGCGGCCTGGATGTTGAGCTAAATATTTAAGGAGTTCAAACTCTTTAAAGGTGAGATCAAGTGAACGTCCCTTGATCTTTGCAGTGTAAGAGCTCTCATCGATGACAACATCACCGGTACGAATCTCGCGCGCTGATGGATCGCTTGCAATCAATTGGGCATGGACTCGGCCGATAGCGATACGAATTCGCGCTTCTACCTCGGCTGGTCCTGCGGTATCCAAGATGACATCGTCAACCCCCCAATCTGCACTGATTGCAGAGAGGCCACCTTCGGTTGCGATCGAAATCACCGGACAGTTGACTCCTGTTGAAGTGATCAATCGGGTGAGCGCTTTTGCAGATGCAATCTCTTTGCGACAATCAACAAAGAGCGCGTCTACATCGGGTATATCAATTAGCACTGAAGCTTCGGCAGGCAGGATTCGTACTTGATGCTGCAAGAGCCCAAGGCTTGGAAGCACTTCGGCGCTAGCGCCTAGAGTGTTGGTGAGCAGGAGAATGCGTGCCATAAGGAGTGCAACAATACCCTTGTGAACTCAGCACTCATACTTCTGATTGTCGTAGCGCTGACCGCCGCCTTTGGTTTCTGGCACCGGGCCACGAGGGGCCGAATTACCGCTAAAAAGGCCACTATTACACCGGTTATCACTGAAGAAGAGCTCGGGACTGCGTATGGCAAACGGGTCACTCTGCTCCAATTCTCGTCGGCATTCTGCACCCCCTGCCGAGCCACGAAAGCTCTTCTCACAGATGTCACTGCCGATATGCCCGATGTGGTCCATGTCGATATCGATGCCGAGAGCCACCTCGATCTTGTTCGGCGCCTGGGGATCAGCTCTACACCGACGACACTGATACTCGATCGGAATGGTGTTGAGATAAGCCGCGCGGTCGGTGCACCGAAGCGCAATCAGGTTGAAGCCGCTCTTGCGGCAATCTTGTAACTGCAAGAATCTCGCAACTACTTTCTCGCAAAAACTCTTAAAGTGTCACCATGACATTCACCAGCGCGACTTCAACTGCAGTTCCTACAAGATCGGTACAACTCATTGATGCCCGCGGTCTACGTTTTGGTGCAGCGGTGACTTCACTCATTCTTGCTACTGCGTTACTGACACATTCAACGTCAGCAATAGCAATTTCCTTTATCTTCTTCGCGATTGGTGCAACCCGTGGGCCACAGTTCACACCACAAGGACTCTTCTTCAAAAAATTCATCAAGCCACGATTAACAGGTGAGACCCCAACTGAAGATGTACGCCCGCCAAAGTTTGCCCAGCAAGTTGGCCTTGGCTTTACGGTCGTCGCTCTGGTTGCCGGATTGGCATCATGGAGCGCTCTCTTTACAGTAGCCGTCTCCTTATGCCTGGCAGCCGCTCTACTTAATGCGGTATTTAATTTCTGCTTGGGATGCGAGATCTACTTGCTCCTAGCGCGCCTTCGTTCACGCTAGAATTTAGCTATGGTTGAAAAACACGAACTCCATCAAAAGGGCTTGCGACTCACCCCACAACGCGAACTCGTGCTTCAAGCAGTCCGCGAACTCGACCATGCGACTCCAGAAGAGCTAGCCGAGAAAGTCCGTGAGACTCATCCAGGAATCAACCTCTCCACGGTCTATCGCAACCTCGAGACACTTGAGAACGTTGGACTTGTTCAGCACTCACACCTTGGTCACGGTGGCCTTCGTTATCACGCCGCTAAAGAGAAGCTCCATGCTCACCTCAATTGCGAAAGCTGCGGGCTCCTCATCGAAGTCCCCATCGAAGAGACTTCTCTCTTCACCCAATCGCTGCTCAATGATTATGGATTCCACACAGATCTCGCACATCTTGCGATTGCTGGGCGTTGCGAAGCATGTTTCGCTAAGCCTTAATAGAGTTAGGCCATGAGCGCAGTCTTGGTCGAAGAGGGTCCCGATCGCGGTGCGATCTGGCATTTCGGTGAACCTAATCACGAGCAACGTGCGCTGGAAGCCGGAACAGCATTTGCGGACTTATCCCATCGAGCCGTCATTTCCATCTCAGGTGATGATCGCCTTACATGGCTCAACGATTTAGCAACACAAGAATTTGCATCACTTCAACCCGGGCAATGGGTTGAGTCACTCATGCTCGATGCGCAAGGACATATCACTCAACAGTTTTATGCAGTTGATGATGGTGAAAGAGTCTGGATTCATACTGAAGCCGAGAAAGAGGATGCGCTCCTTACCTTCTTGAAGCGAATGGTCTTCATGCTCAAAGTTGATCCACAATCTGCGACGGCGACTCATGCCGTAGTGCGTGCTCCCGGTCTGCATGATGGAATCGGGGGACCTTATGCAATTGTTCCTCGAGCAGAGTTAGTCGAAGTTTTGGCGGCCTTCGCCACCGTGCACACTCAAGTTGGAACGTGGGCTCTAGAAGCAGAACGGGTTGCAGCCCATCGCGCTCGTATCCTCTTTGAGACCGATCATAAATCGATTCCCAATGAGCTTGGTTTCCTCAATGGCGCCGTACATATGAAGAAGGGTTGCTATCCGGGCCAAGAGACTGTCGCAAAGGTATTTAACTTGGGACATCCACCTCGTCGATTGGTCCTGCTGCATTTAGATGGATCAATGGTTCACTATCCTGCGACTGGCGCAAAGGTTTTCTCAGGTGAGAAAGAAGTTGGATATATCGGGACTCTTGCCAGGCACTTTGAACTAGGTCCGATAGCTCTCGCTGTGATTCGTCGTACAACCCCAGTTAGTGATGTACTTACGGTAGATGGCGTACCGGCTACTCAGGAGATAATTGTCGCTGCCGAATAATTCGTCTTAATAAACGAGCGCTTGAACTCCATCTTCCATGATCTCTTCGACAAAAGAGGCTGCCCCCTTGATGACGATGCCGGGGATGATCTGATCATGAGTAATCCCACGACGTTCGGCACATTGCGTGCAAAGGGTTACTGAACCACCTGCAATGAGCGCGCCTAACAGATCATGAAGCGGCGCAGCATGAGGGAGTTCAAACTTCTCTGCCCGACCGGGTAGCGCGAAATCTGAAGCATCACTCGTTAGCCACAACGAGACTTCTACACCGGCCGCTAACGCAGTCGCGGCAACGGTGAACGCTTGCGCTGTCCGTTCTGGATCGGCTGCCCCAGAGAGCACCTTGACGACGAGTTTCTTTCTCATACTCAGATCTTATTCGCTTATGAACTTGGGTAGGCTAACCGCGTGGTGACAGTAACGAGCGTGCTCTTAATAGCAGCAGCTTTCGCCTTTGGTATTACCTGCGTCGTGATCGGCGCCCGTGGAATGGCTCGCAATTTCAAGCCGGAAAAGGATCAGAAATAATGGCATTCACAATTCCCGAAGGGCTGCACGAAGACCTTTATCCACTCGCTTGGATGGTTGGCACATGGCGCGGCAAAGGCCAGGGTGAGTATCCAGGAATCGAAACTTTTCAATTCGCTCAGGAAGTTACCTTCAATCATGACGGTCGCAACTTCTTAAATTATTACTCACGTAGTTGGATCATCGATGAGAATAACGAGATCATCCGTCCGGCTGCATCTGAAGTCGGTTACTGGCGACCACAACCAAATAAGGTCTTAGAAGTTGTCATCGCACATAGCACCGGAATCTCCGAGGGTTGGGTTGGTATCCACGATGGTCCCAAGATCCAACTCGCACTTGATCGAGGTTATTCATCGCCATCTGTCAAAGGTGTAACTGAAGGACAACGGCTTTATGGATTAGTCGAAGGGCAACTCTTCTTCGCTTATGACATGGCGACCGAAGAACAAGAACTTCAAGCCCATATTTGGTCATCCCTAGAACGGCAGGTCAATGAGTAATAATTCTGGTGAACTCCTAGCAGAGCTAGTTCGCAGCGGTGTAGTTGAATCAATTCACACCGGCCACCTCGTCGAGATTGGTGCGGATGGAACCGTGCTTCGAGCACGTGGATCGATTGATCATCCGATTTTTCCGCGCTCTTCGGTAAAGGTTTTTCAAGCATCAGGAATGGTTCGCGCCGGATTAAAACTCACGCCAAAGCAATTAGCTGTTGTCTGTTCATCACACAGCGGATCAGCCGAGCACTTTGAAGTTATCCTTTCAATCCTCGCCTCTGTTGGTTTAGATGAGAGTGCCCTTCGTTGCGCAACTGGATTCCCATTAGATGAAAGAGAACGCCTTGCATGGGGAGATAAGCCAGCAACTCAACTTTCCATGAACTGCTCTGGAAAGCATTCGGGAATGATCGCCGCTTCTGTTGCTGCTGGTTGGGATATTGAAAGCTACACGGACCAATCTCATCCTTTGCAGAGACTCATCGCGCAAGAGATCGTGAATCTCACCGGCGAACCGCTGCAACATGTTGCTGCAGATGGTTGCGGCGCACCGCTCTTTGCCGTCTCAACACTGGGACTTGCACGCGCGATTCATAATTTCACGATTTCGACGGATCCAGTACACCAAGAAGTGATGGCAGCATGCAGGGCTTTTCCTGAGATGACTGGCGGCAAGGGACGGCTTCATTCAAAGTTGATGCAAGAGATTCCAGGGCTCTTCATGAAAGATGGCGCCGAAGGTGTCAACGTCCTCTCTATGCCCGATGGTCGATCATGCGCGATCAAATTTGCCGACGGTTCGTATCGGGCTAGCGGTCCCGTCGTCACCGCAGTGCTTCGAAGTTGGGGGATTGATGCTCCTGATGAGCGTGTAGATGTGCTCGGTGGCGGAAAAGTGGTGGGGGAGATCAGGGCAGTTCTAGACTAATCCTTACGATGAAGAATCAAGCCCGCGTCGCGACGCTCATGCTCCACACCAGTCCGCTTGAACAAGCCGGCACTGGTGATGCTGGCGGTATGAACATTTATGTTGTCGAGGGTGCAATTCAAATGGCGAAGGCTGGCGTTGAAGTAGATATCTTCACACGAGCCACACGCTCTGGCCTCAAAGATGTAACGATCGCCGATGGCGTGACTGTTAAACATTTGGAAGCCGGTCCCTACGAGGGAATTTCCAAAGAAGAATTACCATCCCAATTATGTGCGCTCACATCGTCGATGATGCACACAGTCTCGAAATTTCCCTCAAATTATTATGATGTCCTGCATTCGCATTATTGGATCTCTGGCCAACTTGGTTGGATGATCTCTGAGCGAACTGGGATTCCGTTGGTTCACACCATGCATACGATGGCAAAGGTAAAGAACCTCGCATTGGCGGATGGCGAGAAGCCAGAACCAAATACTCGCGTCATTGGCGAGACCCAGGTCGTCGCTGCATCTACTGCGCTCATCGCAAATACGGATGCTGAAGCCGCCTCACTCGTATCGCTCTACGACGCCTGCCCCGATAATGTTTTTGTTGTTACACCAGGTGTTGACCTTGGTCGCTTCACTCCCGGCGCCGGACAAGCGGCGGCTCGAAAAGAGCTCAATATCGCTGCGGATGCAAAGATGATTACCTTTGTTGGTCGAATCCAGCCGCATAAAGGTCCAGAGGTTCTCCTTCGCGCTGCAGCGGAGATGCTCTCGCACTCGCCATATCTGCGCGCAAAGTTGGCGGTCGTCATCATTGGCGGCGCATCGGGAAATGGATCGCAAGAACCCGAGCGGTTGAAGGCTCTCGCTAAATTCCTTGGGGTCGATGATGTTGTCCACTTCATGCCACCAGTTGCTCGAGAAGATCTACCGAATTGGTATCGCGCATCAGATCTCGTCTGTGTTCCCTCGTATTCCGAGAGTTTTGGACTCGTTGCACTAGAGGCTCAGGCATGCGGCACTCCTGTAGTTGCAACTGCAGTTGGTGGATTACGTACGGCAGTCTCTGACGGTATCTCTGGCTCACTCGTCGATGGTCATGATCCAAAGGCTTGGTCTGCAGTTATCTCACGCCTCCTTGCCGATCCTGCAAGACTTATCTCACTCTCACTCGGCGCAATCGGCCATTCTTCAAAGTTCGGTTGGGATGCAACCGCCCGCCGCACTCTCGAGGTCTACGACTGGGCGATCGATCAACCCAAGCCGCAGAGTCTCTTTGCGGTCAATGAGTAATGGCATCGCCGAGCGCAGTTATTGAAGAGTTCATTGC
>CAILJM010000027.1 GCA_903834515.1 uncultured Actinomycetes bacterium | reverse complement strand
TCATTCCTCACACTTCGCAAGCACCTCAAGGTCTAAGTACCTCAAGGTCTAAGTACCTCAAGGTCTAAGTACCTCAAGGTCTAAGTACCTCAAGGTCTAAGTACCTTATTCCTGCCGCTCGTCAATGGATCCTGGATTTCTTCCGCTCGTAAATTGCGCCTGACTTCAAGATCTTCTCAGTAAAAATAGCGGGTATCCTAGGGTTCTAAGGAAATAATTTATATCCACGTTAATTGCATTTAATAGAGCCAACAGAAATGAGGTGAAGGAAAATGGTTAAAGAGGTCGGCAAGAAACTTATTGCTCAAAATAAATCTGCTCGCCATGATTACTTCATCGAGGATGTGTACGAAGCGGGCCTAGTCTTGACAGGAACAGAAGTGAAATCGCTACGTGCGGGCAGGGCATCGCTTGTGGACGGTTTCGCCATGATAACCAATGGCGAACTCTGGTTAAGCGGGGTCCATATTCCCGAGTACAACGAGGGTTCGTGGACAAATCATTCCCCGCGCCGAGATCGAAAACTTTTGATGCATGGACGAGAGATCAACAAACTTGCATCGATATTGAAGCAGGGCGGACTCACTGTCGTGCCACTTTCACTCTATTTTAAAGATGGAAAAGCCAAGGTGGAGATCGCCCTCGCTAAAGGTAAAAAGGCACACGATAAGCGTCACGCACTAATGGAGAAGCAGGCCAATCGCGAGGTGACGCGTGAGTTGTCGCGCCGCACTTCTGGCAAGGGCTAGAAAGTACCGCGAGTAATCACCGCGAGAAAGCACCACGAGAAAGCACCATGAATAGCCTGGGGTTTCTCTCTTAAAAGGTCTCAGAGATTGTCCTTTTGGTCCATAACTCTTTACAATGAGAGCAAGCGACGCACCATCTGATTGTTTATCACGTAGCTGCATTAATTTTGTGGCTCTTTGGCGACTTGATTAACATGCCATGAAACGTCGTGAATGCGTCAGGGAATAACCCACATATTTCATCTAGGAATCTTTTAGATTTCTACTAGGAATTTTGGGCTCCGGTATAACTACATAGAGAAGAAGTGCTGCCTCGAGAGATCGATGCAGAATGCTTTCTCGTTCTCGTTGTTATGTAAAAACTACGGGGGTGAACGGTCTCGACTTTAGCTGTTGGGATAGAGGAAGCGGGCCGAGGAAGTCCGGATGATCTCGTTAACCAAAAACCGTGACAAAACTATAAGCGCCAGTACAACTGCCGCTGATCTAACTCTCGCTGCATAAGCGAAAGTGATCCGTTAGCCCGTGCGTGCTCTCGTCACGGAACCTAGCGTCGCTAGAGAGCTTACCTACTCACCTTGTTAGGGGAGTGAGCGGGGAAACTAAACCCTAAATGAGTTCGTTGACTACATGTGCGCGTGAGAGTCAGGGCTGAGAAAACGTTTAGCGCACTACGCCCGTAGAAGCTCTATGTCAGTACTAGAGGACCCGGGTTCGATTCCCGGCACCTCCACCTGTATGCAAGTTCAATCAAGTTCGATCAAGTTCGATCAATAAAGCTTCGATCCATAAAAGTTCGATTCCCTCACTCAAGGGAATCTCCCAATCCCTTCCTTCGTGGAAGAAGTCGTATGGCCTTCTCGGAGAAGAGTGACTACTTCCTGCGAGGGAGTCACACCGCTTCATCCATTCGCCGGGCGGGAACGAAGTGCTTCTTTCCTGAGGGCGAACTCCACTCGCAAGAACCATCGGGGAAGCTCTGTAGTTCCCAGCCGCCGTGTGTCTTCATTTGATGGTGCCTTCGGCAAAGCATTCCCATGTTCGCTTGCGAAGTGTGGCCATCAGATTCCCACGCTAGGGCATGATCGATATCGGATACGCGAGCGGGTTGCCGACATCGTGGGAAACGACAGACTTGATCACGAGTAGTGAGAAAATCTTTAAGGGCTTGCGGTGGATGATAGGAACTCCGTCCAACATCGAGTAGCTCTCCACTTACGGGATCGGAGATGAATTTTCGCCAACTCGCATCCGCGGCGAGCTCTCGAGCAACTCGAGCGGGAATAGCCCCGTACCCTTTAAGAATTCCAGGATTTTCATCGAGCCCTAACATCGTTGGAAGATCCATAGTTAGATGAAGTGTCACTGGTCGGCCGTGAGCAAGGGCCTGGTCGCTCGTTCTTTTCAAGTAATCACTTGCAATTTGCGTGAGGGCATCAGCTCGTAATGCATCAAGGCGTAATTGAATGGCGATTGCCTCGCGATCGATGAAGTGGCTCTTTGAGGAGTCTCTGATCTGATTGAGCTTCCTCTCGTCGAGTCGCTTCTGTAATCGATCGGCTTCTCGCTGGGTCTCCTTGTTGAGACGGGCCAACTTTTCGATAGCCAACATCACTACTTGAGCGTCGGCGGCGGGTAGCAGAGCAACAATCTGTGCCATTCCATTTGCTTGCGGGTAGCAGTCGACGCTCCGGCGTTCGGTCGCTTGACTGACGGCACTCTCAAACTCTTCGGGCGCAATCTTTGCGATTAAGGCCTTAATTTTTGAAGCCACTTGAGTTGGGGTATGAAACTCTGAATATCCGAGTGCTAGATTTTCAACTTCTCGAATCTGTTGATCTGTCGCTCCGGCACGAATGATCTCGGCGCATTCCTTTGCGATGACATTTGCATGGCCAAGTGAAATCTCTCCATTAGCAAGAGCAGAAGTAGTTCCTGGCAAATTTTGAGTCAGGATTCTCGCGACATCAATCCGCTGCTGGGCAACGGACCCGCTCAAGCGAAGTGTCGTTGCGATTTCTTCTCTTTCGGCATCATCTACGCCTGAGAATATGTCAGTGCTTTTACCTGGCTGCTCGCCAGCAACGGCAATAATGGCGTTTTGGAGAAGTGATTGAAGCCATCCGCTCTGCTTCTCTAAAGCGCCAAGGTAGTCGATCCGACTTGGCGATGATAAGGAGAATGGATCTATGGCAGCTAATATGACGAGAGAGTCGATACCTGGTGCACTCTGAAGTACATGAGCAACCTTCTCACCGGCGAAGTCGTGGTGAAGATCGTTGTGAGTGGCTGACATGTCTAAATATTCTCGGAATAGGCTGACATTATTTGATTGAAGAAGAGAGTTATCAACAGCCCGGTTTCCTTATCTAAACGGGCTACCCAGTTGAAGCTCTTGTTGGTCGTTTCCAACGATTAACTCACAGCATAAAACCGCTGACAAACTCGCCTCAGGGAGATATCTTTTGACCATGCGTGTAGCCGTCCCTAAAGAGAGCCGGTCAGGGGAGAAGCGTGTAGCGCTCGTTCCTGACATCATCAGTAAATTGACCAAAGCAGGTCTTGAGGTCGTGATCGAATCAGGCGCGGGAGTAAGCGCGGAATTCTCTGACGATCAATTTGCTGCGGCTGGTGCGATTGTAAAAAATGGAAATGTAATTAGCGAAGCTGACGTGGTGGCATCTGTTCAACCACTCACACCCGATCAAATGAAGTTACTTAAAAAGGGCGCGATCACAATATCTTTCCTATCCCCAACTACAGCGGTGGATTCTATTGAGGCCGCTGCAGCAGCAGGTGTAACTGCGCTATCTCTGGAACTTGTTCCTCGTATCTCACGCGCGCAATCAATGGATGCACTTACTTCTCAAGCACTATGCGCTGGTTACCGTGCCGCACTCGTTGGGGCTGAACTGTCGCCACGCTTCTTCCCACTTCTCATGACGGCAGCCGGAACTGTGACGCCAGCAAATGTTGTTGTGTTGGGTGCCGGCGTTGCGGGCTTGCAGGCAATCGCAACCGCGAAGCGCCTTGGTGCCGTTGTAAGCGCCTATGATGTACGTCCAGCATCTGCCGATGAAGTGAAATCTATGGGTGCAAAGTTCATCACCCTTGAGCTTGAAGCTCTCGAAGGTACTGGTGGCTATGCACGTGAAATGACTGAAGAGCGCGCCGCAAAGCAGCGAGAACTTCTTACACCTTTTATATCTGCAGCTGACGTGCTAATCACAACCGCCGCAGTCCCAGGTCGCGCCGCTCCGCGCTTAGTAACCGCCGAAATGGTTGCGACTATGTCACCTGGTGCCGTTGTTGTTGATCTAGCCTCCGAAACCGGCGGCAATGTTGAAGGAACTCTCCCTGGCGAGATCGTGATGACGAGCAATGGCGTTCGAATGTGGGGTGGCAAGGATGTCCCAAGTCAGCTCCCATTCCATGCATCAATGCTCTTCTCTCGAAATGTCGTCAACCTCTTACTTCTCATGACGAAGAGCGTAGATGGAAAGCCAACCGGTGAAGTCGTGCCTGACTTCTCTGATGAGATTATTGATGCAGCAACCGTGACCATGAATGGTGCCCGACGCACACCAGAAGGAGCCAAGAAATGAGTAATGGTTTAGCTCTTCTCTCGATCTTCGCACTCTCGATCTTCGTTGGATTTGAAGTTGTCGCAAAGGTATCTACCACTCTGCATACCCCACTTATGTCAGGTGCGAATGCGATCCATGGAATCATCCTGGTTGGCGCAATTGCAGTGGCAAACAATGCATCCTCAAATCTCCAATTAATTCTCGCTCTACTTGCAGTTATTCTCGCGACCATCAATATGGTCGGCGGATTCGTAGTAACGGACCGAATGCTCGAAATGTTTAAAGGCAAAAAGAGAGAGGTGAAGTAAGTGAATCGCAATCTCTACGACTTACTCGGCCTCGTCGCCGCTGTCTGCTTCATTTTGGCTCTCAAGGGCCTCTCCTCGCCTAAGTCAGCTCGTCGAGGAAATATCATTGGAGCAGTTGGCGCAACAATAGGAACAGTTCTTGTTTTCTGGGCTCCCGGGAGCTCGCATAAGCACTTACCGTTAATTCTCGCTGCAATTGCCTTCGGAGTTCTTGTCGGTGTGCCTGCTGCACGCAGAATTCAAATGACTCAGATGCCTCAGCTCGTTGCACTCTTTAATGGTGTCGGCGGAGGAGCAGCCGCACTCGTTTCGACTGTCGAATATCTCAAGCTTGGTAACGATGCAACAACGGCAGAGATTATTGCGACGGTATTCACCGTTGTCGTTGGGTGTATCTCATTCTCAGGATCGATCATTACCTTCTTGAAACTTCAGGAATTGATGACAACTCGACCCGTTGTATTTCCCGGTGGCCGCTTCGTTATTGCGGCAACTCTCGCTGGCGTATTAGGCACTGCAGGTTGGGTTATCACCTCCGGTGGCACTTCACCGCTGCTCATTATGGGCGCTCTTGCACTCGCCTTTGGCGTGCTCTTTGTCCTTCCAGTTGGTGGCGCGGATGTTCCGATCGTCATCTCACTCCTGAATGCATTCACCGGTCTCACAGTTGCGGCGAGTGGTTATGTTTTGCAAGCAACGCTCTTGATCGTTGCCGGAACCCTCGTCGGTGCATCCGGAACAATTCTTACGCGCCTGATGGCTGCTGCAATGGGCCGTTCACTCTTTGGCACGCTCTTTGGAGCCTTCACGGCAAAACCACAAGAGAGTTCCGGTCCGACGGAGGCCCGTCCAGTTAAATCAGGCTCACCCGATGACGTTGCAATTCTCCTTAATTATGCACAAAGAGTTGTCATCGTGCCTGGCTTTGGTCTTGCGGTAGCACAAGCTCAGCACACAGTCCGCGAGTTGGCAGATCTGCTTACGAGCAAGGGCATCGATGTTGCCTATGGAATTCACCCGGTAGCGGGTCGCATGCCTGGACATATGAACGTCCTACTTGCAGAGGCAAATGTTCCATACGAACAACTTGTGGAGATGGAAGAAGTTAACCCAACCTTCCCACAGACTGATGTTGTTTTGGTCGTGGGTGCTAATGACGTGGTTAACCCTGCGGCGAAGACAACCCCAGGATGCCCGATCTACGGCATGCCGATTCTCGATGTTGCTCAAGCTGGCAACGTCATCTTCCTTAAGCGTTCGATGCGACCAGGATTTGCTGGAATCGAGAACGAACTTCTTTATGATGCGAAGACCACACTCCTCTTTGGCGATGCTAAAGATTCGCTGACAAAGGTCGTCTCAGCACTTAAAGCTCTCTAGAAGTTAGAGTTTTGCGCGCTCAAGCTGGATCGGCCATTTAACTTCTTGGCCGAGTACAGCAGCGGCGTGCAATGGCCAACGAGGGTTGCGTAAGAACTCACGTCCCATCATGATCGCATCTGCCTTCCCGGTTGAAATTATCTCTTCGGCTTGGAGTGGATCGGTAATCAATCCAACAGTGGAGGTTACGGCGCCACCAGCGTTTCTTATCGAATCAGCAAAATGAACTTGGTATCCGGGACCAACGGTAATTTTCGCCTTTGATACATTGCCACCGCTTGATACATCGATGAGATCAACGCCGAGTGCAGTGAGCTCTGGGGCTAACAAGATGCTCTCTCCTTCACTCCAGCCGCCTTCACTCCAATCAGATGCCGAAATTCGCACAAAGAGCGGCATCGCCTCGGGTATTGCCGAACGGACCTCAGAGACCACCTCTTTGAGAAATCGTGTCCGATTTTCGAAAGAGCCACCGTACTCATCACTTCGCATATTTGATAGCGGTGAATAAAATTCATGAATGAGATAGCCGTGTGCGGCATGAATCTCAACGAGATCAAATCCAGCCTCAACTGCGCGCCTTGCCGCCGTCCCAAAAGATTTCACTAACGCCTTAATGTCATCGATTGAGAGTTCGCGAGGTTCGGGGTAGCCAGGGAATGCGATCGGTGATGGTGCAACCGCCTGCCAACCGCCTTCTTCAGGAGTAGCCATGTGATGGTCACTTCCAGGACGTGTTGTTCCAGCCTTGCGTCCTGCGTGGGCCAGTTGCACACCTATTTTGACGCCTTGTGTATGGACGAAGTCAGTGATGCGCTTCCATGCTTGGAGTTGCGTGTCGTTATATAACCCAGGGCAACCAATAGATATTCGACCCTCGGGAACGACACCCGTGGCCTCTGCAACAATTAACCCGGCTCCACCAGTCGCGAAGGCTCCGAGGTGCGCCATATGCCAATCGCCAATTACGCCGTCGTTCGCTGAATACTGACACATTGGGCTCACCCATACTCGATTTGCGAAGGTCAGACCGCGCAGGCTTATAGGGTCAAAGAGATGTGTCATTTTTCTCAGATCTTCTCAGAGATTCCATCTGGAGTGTTATGAACATTCTTGATATCGCCACCGAGTTTAGCTCCGTCGCCACTTCGATTGAGTGGTCGCTTTTCGTGATTGTGATCTGCGGGAATCGTTCCGAGCAAACCTTTTTGAAAATCTTCAAAGGCTTGTAAGACTTCACTCTTCGTGTTCATTACGAATGGACCCATCCAGGCAACGCTTTCACGAATTGGCTCGCCACCGAGAATGAGAATATCCATCTGCGGACTTCGAGACTCTTGAACGCTATCGGCTTGGATAACTAAGTAATCACCATCAGCCATTACAGCGAGTTGGCCCATTTGTACTGGTTGACGATTCTCACCAACCGTACCTCGGCCGTTGAGTGTGTAGACGAGTGCGTTGTAATCGCTACGCCACGGAAGACGTAACTCTGCACCTGGAGCGATAGTTGCATGAACAAGGGTGATCGGCGTCTGAGTAGAACCCGGACCCTTATGGCCATCAACTTCACCAGCAATTACCCGAATCAGAGATGTGCCATCGCCACTTGTGAGAAGTTGAACATCCTTCGCCCGTAGATCTTGATAAGCCGGTGCAGACCATTTCTTTGCAGCAGGAAGATTTACCCAGAGCTGGAAACCATGAAAAAGCCCGCCCGACATCACTAAATGTTCGGGGGGAGTCTCAATGTGGAGTATGCCCGCACCGGCGGTCATCCACTGAGTGTCGCCGTTTGTAATTGTTCCGCCACCGCCATGGTTATCACGATGATCAAAGATTCCATCAATGATGTAGGTAACGGTTTCGAATCCACGATGGGGGTGCCAAGGCGTGCCCTTTGGTTCACCCGGGGCATATTCAACTTCGCCCATCTGATCGAGGTGGATAAATGGGTCGAGATCAGCAAGATCAACACCAGCAAAGGCGCGGCGAACCGGGAAGCCTTCTCCTTCAAATCCTTGTGGAGCAGTCGTTACAGATTTAATCCGGCGCGGACGTAAACCTGGCTGTGTGATCACTCGAGGCAGGACTGTTAGATCACTGACTGTTACTGCTGGCATGTGGCCGCTCCCTTGTGCTCGATCTTTGCTCACTCTAGCGAGGAAGGCGCCCGGAAGAGCGCCGACAAAGTAGTTGAAACTTTAACTAATTAGCGAATCATAGAAGGCTTTTGGGAGTCGCGCTATTCCACCCAAGGCGATCGAGCAAATATGATGAGCCGTCTCGTTGGTCGATTTCACCAAGCGAATTGATCGGTTTCCCGAAGAGCATGAGAGAAGCGGAGGGTGTCTGCCGATGGAGAGCCTTGCCGTTACTGCAGTGATTGTCATTGCGCTTGCAATCTTTGGTGGTCCGACTACTTATCTTTTGTCACGCGTTTCTCCTAGAAGCAAGCCGTTCTTCTGGCTACATAGAATCTTGACCACCATTCTTGGAATTTTTTCGACGCTCATGGGTTTCACTCTCGCGGCAGCGCAACTCTCAATTTTCATCCGCATCTTGGGCGGCCTCGGCATTCTCGCCGCAGCCTTTGGCCTCTTTAAGCTTTATTCAGGAAATACCCGCAGTCGCAGATAATCTTCTAGCAGAAGAGGGCTATGCGCGTCCGGTGAGTTCGCCACGAACCAAGTGATACATAATTGCTTGAATAGTAGTTCGACGATGGAAAGCTTCGCGCCAAATATGTGATTGATTGCCATCAATGACTTCGGCCGTCACCTCTTCGCCACGATGCGCGGGTAAGCAGTGCAGGAAGATTGAATCTTTCTCAGACAATCCCATGAGATGTGAATTAATTTGGTAGGGAGCAAGGGCTTTCAGTTTCTCAGTGCGCTCGCTCTCTGGATCTCCCATGGACATCCAGACATCTGTGTAGAGAACCGAAGAACCCTTTGCGGCGTTTTCAGGATCGTGATCAATCTCGACAGTCGCACCTGTACTTTCGGCAATTTTTCGAGCGGTTGCGATTGCCTCATTGTCAGGCGCCCACTTACCTGTTGGCGTCGAAACTACGACATGTGCACCCATGATGGCACCCATCGCAAGCCAAGCGTGAGCCATATTATTTCCATCGCCAATATAGGTAAATTTGCGACCCTTAATCTCGTTGCCGAAGACCTCGCGGATGGTTGCCCAATCCGCAAGTAACTGAGTTGGGTGATCTGTATCTGTCAATCCGTTGATAATGGGAATTGTGGCATGTGCGCCGAGTTCATCAACATCGCTCTGATTGAATGTACGGATGAGAAGCGCAGAACAGAAACCGCTGATAACTCGAGCCGTATCTGCAATCGTTTCGCCACGACCTATTTGCAAATCATCGCCTCTAATAAATATTGGCGTCCCACCTAAATGAGCGACCGCAGTCTCAGATGCCAATCGAGTCCGTGTAGAAGGCTTCGTCATGTAAATAGCGACTGTGCGGTTGGCGAGAGCATCCTTAGAGCGCAAAGGGTCTGTTGCGAATTTAGCGGCAGTATCCAGCAGTAGATCGACATCTGCGCGACTTAAGTCTGCGGTGCGTAGGAGATCCTTCATCTGAGAATCTTAGGCGATAGAATCGGAACTATGCGCATAGGCCTATCTGATCTACCGGGTTTACTCACCCGAGGATCGACCAAGGAAGCAACCGAAGAGTCAACGGCGCCGCTCTCTACCGAAGATGGCGACCATGAACGCTTCTCTCATTATGTCCGCAAAGAGAAGATTGTTGAATCTGCGGTGACTGGAAAGCCAGTCCGCGCACTCTGTGGCAAGAAGTGGGTACCTAATCGAGACCCTGAGAAATTTCCAGTCTGCCCTACCTGCAAAGAGATCTACGCAACGCTGAAGAAGGAGTAGTACTCCTTGCGGATTACAACTTTTGTGAGGCTTCGTGTCGTCGTCGGGCTCCTGCTTTCACTTGTCACGCTTTCTGCATCGTCACTTCTCACAACCGTGCCGGCAGTTGCGGATAATCCGCCACGAAAGATTCTTTCAGGTTGGATCCCTTACTACTCGACCAAGACGGCACTTCCGGCAGCGCTGGCAAATCCAGATTTAGTTAGTGAAGTCACTCCTTTTTGGTACACCCTTAAAGATCCACAAACCATCCAGGATAACTATTCTGCTGCAAACCCAAATACACCGATCGCCGGAACGATTGCGCAATTGCAAGGCGCTGGCTATCTGGTGCTCCCTACCATCACCGATGGAACTGCGCTTAATCCCAAAACGGGAAAAAACGTTCAGCTCGTACTCTCGAACTACTTAGCTAATCCAGCTACTGAAAAGATTATTGTCTCCACAATTACAAATCTCGTCCTTGCAAATAAGTACGATGGGATTGATTTGGATTGGGAAGCCTTCGCCTACATTGATGCGAATACCACATGGAGCACAACCGCCCCTCGTTGGGTGGGATTTATTCAAGATCTTTCCCTCTCTCTGCACGCTGCAGGAAAACTGCTCTCTGTAACAACACCACCGCTCTTTGATCCATCATCAGGAAAACGTGGCTACTATCTTTACTCTTGGCAACAAATAGGATCTGCGGTTGATCGATTAAGAATCATGGCTTACGACTACTCGACCTCATCACCCGGTCCGATCGGTCCCATCACATGGACTGAGAGCGCCGTCCAATACGCGATCTCGGTAATGCCCGCATCCAAGGTATTCATAGGAATACCCGGTTACGGGCGCGATTGGGTCACGAAGGTTGATGGAACCTGTCCATCACTTCCAATTAATTATTTAAAGACGGTAAACCCGACCGCCTCAGCGGCAACCTTTGTCATGCATGATGCTGCAAACCTAGCGACCACGTATGGCGCAACCCCCACCTTCATTTCGAAATATGGCGAGAGCACTTTCACCTATCAAAAGAATTACAACGGAACTACGGCAGATGGAAGTCTCACTACATGTACCGCCACTCGGACGGTTTGGTTTCAGGATGCGCAATCGTTCTCGTTACGTGCCGCTTTGGTTGCGAAGTACCATCTCGGAGGTTTGGCCGAATGGACTTTCGGCATGGAAGATCCAGCAGCCTTTGACGCCATAAGGACCGTAGCTGTTGCCATTGCTCCAGACCCGGTTGTTGCCGGGCTTTCAGCATCGAGTAGGCAGAATACGATTGGGGATCTACTCACCCTCACTGCCAATCTGTCCAAGAGAGATACCACGCCATTTGTTGGCGTTGCCTCAACGATAGAAATAAAAACAGCCACGACAGACTGGCTTCCGCTACTTGTTGGGAGCACCGGTGCTGACGGTTCTCTTTCCACTCCCGTGATCATCGGAGAAAATACACAGGTGCGCGTGAGAAGTGATGGTTCTTGGGATCGACTCGCATCACTCTCCTCGGAGCTCACGATAAATGTCGCCCGAGCAATCTCATGGAATCCGCCGACTTCAATGAAGCACGGAGTGACATACGTGATCTCCGGACGCATTCAGCCCGGTGAGGCTGGAATTCGAGTGCAGATAGATGATGGCACGCCGAGCGGATATTCAACCTTCGGCAAACTTGTGGCAGCAACCACGGAAGCCGATGGCAGTTATTCGATTCCGCTCAAGGTTAATTCACCCGGAATTTATCGGATTCGAATAAAGTCAAATTCCGATTCGCGATTCATAACTTCTCAATCAGAGTTTGTTACAGTACTTGTGCGATGAATCAGGAATCTGAAGGTCTTGGCATAGGCGGGGGAGTCAGCACACTCACCGATATAGATGCGGCGCTCCACGAGTTACTCGATCGACCTTGGATCTGTATTGTCTGGGATGATCCGGTAAACCTGATGAGTTATGTGGTCTTTGTCTTTCAAAAATTATTTGGATTCTCCAAAGAGCGAGCAAATGAGTTGATGCTGCAAATTCACAACGAAGGCCGGGCGGTTGTGGCAAACGGAAGCCGCGAAGAGATGGAACGGATTGTCCAGCAACTTCATGAGCATGGATTGTGGGCAACTCTCCAACGTGACGACAAGATTTAATCGCATATGAAGAGAAACGTCTGGAAGTCAAATGTCTAACTTTGAAAAAACTGGGGATGCATTCTCTCTAGATCTCACTCTTGATGAAGCTCATATTCTCATCAATTTAGTGGAGCAACTCCTCGAACTCCTTGGAGAAGGAGATTTCTTCCACCATTACGATACAACGGATCCATTTGCTCAACTCATGTCAATGCAGCATGAGGTCGTCGCGCCAGAAGATCCAGTGCTTATGAGACTGCTTCCCAATGCTTACTCGGATCCTGAAGCAGCTGGTGATTTTAGAAGGTATACCGAATCGACTATTCGATCCGCAAAGCAGCGTGCACTTCGAGAGGTGCGCGCTCATCTCGCCATTCTTGTTGATGAGGAGAAGGCGGGTACGGTCGACGATCTTGAAGCTGATACGTGGTTATTGGCACTCAACGATTTGCGCCTGGCGCTAAGCGTACGACTTGAAATCAATGAAGATAGTTTTCAACTCTTCGAATCGTTGCCTGACGAGGACCCACAAAAACCGCTCTTCGCCGTGTACTACTGGCTGGGCTGGCTGCAGCAGAACCTCTTGGCATTGCTCTAAACTGAAGGCATGAATAACGCTCCCATCGGAATATTCGATTCAGGAGTAGGGGGACTCACGGTCGCCCGAGCGATCATTGATCAGCTACCACACGAATCAATACTCTATCTTGGGGATAGCGCGCGTGGGCCGTATGGGCCGCGTCCATTAGCAGAGGTCAGAAGCTTCGCCTTGGAATCTCTGGATCAACTCGTTGCGGCAGGAGCAAAAGCGCTCGTTATTGCATGTAATACTGCAAGCGCCGCCATGCTTCGCGATGCACGCGAGCGTTATGAAATTCCTGTTATTGAAGTCATTCAACCAGCAGCGCGGCGTGCCGTAGCTGCGACACGGTCTGGCAAAGTTGGAGTTATCGGCACCCAAGCAACGATCGACTCGGGAGCCTATCTGGATGCATTTACCGCCGCCCCGCACTTGGAAATTACGACGATCGCCTGTCCGAAGTTTGTCGAATTTGTAGAGCGCGGTGAGACATCCGGCGCAGCAATTACCGCAGTCGCACAAGAGTATTTGCGCCCCCTTTTAGATCAGGGTATCGATACTTTAGTTCTTGGCTGTACTCACTATCCACTCCTTACTGGCGTTATCTCGTATGTCATGGGTGACTACGTCACGCTTGTATCAAGTGCGGAAGAGACCGCTAAAGATCTTTATCGCACTCTTGTAGAGCATGACCTCCTGAATACCGATGGGACACCTTCCTATCGATTCGTTTCAACCGGAGATGCCGCCGCTTTTTCAGCACTCGCCCGAAGGTTTTTAGGGCCTGAGGTATCTCGCGTTGAGAACCACCTCTAAGAATATTTCCCATTGATTAATCAGACCAAAATCGCAGAGAAGAGAGAACAAAGTGTCAAAACGTTCAGATGGCCGTAATCCGGATCAACTTCGTCCTATCTCATTTCAGCGAAACTGGTTGAAAAATGCTGAGGGATCTGTCCTAGTCGAGTTTGGAAACACGCGAGTTCTCTGTGTTGCATCTTTCACCCCTGGTGTCCCGCGGTGGTTAACTGGTAAGGGCGCGGGCTGGGTCACATCTGAGTATGCGATGCTACCTCGCGCAACACACACACGATCAGATCGTGAGAGCGTAAAAGGCAAGCTTGGTGGACGTACGCAAGAGATCTCTCGATTGGTAGGGCGCTCTTTGCGAGCGGTCGTTGATTTGCAAGCGCTTGGTGAAAATACCATCGTTATTGACTGTGATGTTTTGCAAGCCGATGGCGGAACTCGCACCGCGGCGATCACGGGTGCATATGTTGCATTAGCGGATGCGATTACCTGGGCAAAGAGCCAAGGCCACATACTCGCTGATCGCAAGCCGCTACGTCAGTCCGTATCAGCGGTGAGTGTGGGAATCATCAAAGGAGTGCCTATGCTCGACCTTTGCTACCTAGAGGATGTCGACGCTGACACTGATATGAATATCGTCTGTACCGGCGATGGTAATTTCGTTGAAGTGCAGGGGACGGCTGAAGGCGTTCCATTCAATCGCGATCTCCTTAATCAACTCTTGGATCTCGGAGTAGCAGGATGTATCGAACTCACCGCCCTTCAGGCCGCAGCCCTTGCTCAAGCGAACGCAGGCTAATGAAGAAAGTTGTCTTGGCTACCCGCAATCTTGGAAAGATTGCAGAGTTCGAACGCCTCCTCACAGAACTAGCCAGCGATATTAAAGTGTTAGGCCTCGCCGATTTTCCCGATATGCCAGATGTAGAGGAGACTGGATCCACCCTGACCGAAAACGCCCTTCTTAAATCGAGAGCAGTGGCGGCATTTACCGGCCTACCAGCACTTGCTGATGACAGCGGATTATTTGTAAATGCCCTAAACGGAGATCCGGGAGTCTTCTCGGCGCGATGGGCAGGTTCCCATGGTGATGATCAGGCAAATACTGCGAAGGTCCTCGCTCAAATGGCAGAACTTGCAGCAAAGGTATCCACGGTTGACCGCTCGGCATCCTTTCGCTGCGCGATCGCCCTCTCCTTCCCGAAGGGAGATCCGGCTGGGGATTCGGAACGAGATTCGGAAGGGGATGGAGAGATCGGGGATCTGATTGAAATTGGCGAAATGAAGGGCCAGTTAATTGAGGCTCCGCGAGGCAGCGGGGGATTCGGTTATGACCCCATCTTTATTCCCGATGGGTATTCACTGACTTCGGCCGAGCTCTCAGCCCACGAGAAAGACGCGATCAGTCACCGTGGTCGCGCCATGCGCGCTATCGCGCCTATTTTGATCGAACTTCTCTAGTATCCTTAAACCAGTGAAAAGTTTCTCATGAGAGAACGACTACAAGGAGTCCAACTGTGGCAGTAAAGAAGACCGCAAAGAAGGTCGCCAAGAAGGCACCTGCAAAGAAAGCGCCTGCTAAAAAAGCTGTTGCTAAGAAAGCGCCTGCTAAAAAAGCTGTTGCAAAGAAGGTCGCGAAGAAGGCACCTGTAAAGAAGGTTGTTGCCAAAAAGGCAGTAGCCAAGAAGGCGCCCGTAAAGAAAGCTTCTGCGAAGAAAGCTTCCGCGAAGAAGGTTGCATCGCGTTCAGCAGATCGTATTGTGATTCCACCAGTACCCACTTCAGCATCTGCAGCGATTAAGCCGCTCGCTTCAGTGACAAGTACGCCTGTTACTAAAGTTTCGCCAATCGCACCACTTGAGAGCTCATTAACGCCGACATACTCATCAAAGAGTGAAGTTCAGGCAAAGCGCTCATCATCACGCGTTGTTGTTACTGTCATTGCTGGTATTGCACTTCTTGCAGTCGCTGTGGTTTCTCGTAGCCATAATTCGACATCTTCAACCGATACCCCTACCGCATCTCCATCCGCTACCACGGCGAGTGCTGAAGCAACAGCCTCTGCATCAGAGAGCGCTTCAACGTCAACATCGGCTGCACCTACCGCGGCTTCTTCAGCAGCAGGAGCAGATGCAACTCATGAAGCACCGGTTGGCGTTGTAGCTCACTACACCGCTACTGGAGCTACGATTCTTTGGCGCGCGCCAGCGGCCGTTGATGGACTCTCTTACTTCAACGTTGAAATTCAAGCTAACGGTGGGGCATGGAAGTTGATTTCAGCAGTTCCTGCATCACAACTCACCTTTGATATCAATAAGGGATCAACCGAAGGTTGGAGTTCATTCCGAGTCTCTTCAGTTTATGCTGATGGCAAGATCGTTTCAGCTAAGGCATTCGGATTGGCTGGACAGTACTTCTAATCGATAAACCACGTTATACGAAAGAGCCCGCCACCTATAGTGGCGGGCTCTTTTCAATCCTCACTCTCAAGAGCGCTTAGAAGTTACAAACTTTTTGGCAAATGCTCCAATATAGCCGCAACATAGATATCGCTACCGGCATCTACGAGGTGAACACCATCTGGTGCAAAATATTCTGGGTGGCCAGCTGAGAGCGCAGCCCAGTCAACAAGAATTGCATTGGGATACTCAGGTATGACTTCGTTCAAAATGAGATCATTTTCGCTCGCCCAGGGCCGTGGTACCGCGGTATTTACAACGATAATCTTTGGTTGGTTTTTCAAGAGATCGAGCAGTGTTCTGACTGAACCCCTAGTCAGGCGATTGTTATTCCCAAGGTCGAGTATGACGATGCTATGTGCTACTTGCGGCTGATCCTGCTTAACAACATTTATGAGCTCATCGATCTGTCGTCCAACGTGTGCATTGATCAGGGCCACCGGCAAGTGAGAAGCAAGTTTTTCGTGAATACCAAGGATGACTGAATCACCGGTCACCCAGAGTCCCGGGACGCCGGGTTTGGATGGCGCTGGCGTGGAGATGATTGTCGTCTTCATACGCGCAGTTGAATCGACTGCAGAGTCAGCACGGTGAATCGCTCCCAGCGCTGCGGCAGAGGTAGCCAGGCAGGAGAGAAGGATTGTTCCGCCGATGGCCGCCCTCGCTTTCCTTCGGACTCGAGGTGTGTGATATTTCAAGCCTCTGAGCCAGTTGCTCAAGACTCCACGTCTGATCGGAATTTCAATCCATCTCAATGAGATATCGGCAAGAGCGAGAACAATCAGGATTCGTGCAAAGTTGATAGCCCACGTAGCACCGGCAAGATCTACATTAGGGCGAGTGATTTGAAAGATAACCCAATGCCAAAGATAAATGCCATACGACCGAGCGCCGATCCATAGTATCCAACGTGAGCTCAAAAGGGGAGCGAAGCGAGAAGCAGGATGCACGAGTGAAGTAATCACTGCGCAACCGAAGGCGCTCACGAGGGGGAATGCAATCCGATAAAGGGTTGGATTGCTCTCGTCGATAAATAGAAACGAAGTGAGTAATCCAATAAAACCGATGACGCCTACCCCATCGACAAAATCTTGGGCTCGCTGGGTGATAACGGGCGTGAGATTTTGAGGTACCCAACTAACAGCGAGTGCAGATCCAAGGAAGAGTCCAAGGCTATGAGTATCGGTTCCAAAATAGATATGGCTTATGCGGTAAACAGAGGATGCTGAATCTACCGTGAGTGAAAAAATGAAGAGAGCGGTGCCAGAGATCATTGCGATAAGTAGTGCAACCTTGGCCAAGTTCCGCTTTCCAAATCTATTTACAGCGAAGATAAGAATCAACGGCCAAATTAAATAAAATTGAAATTCCACACCGAGAGACCAGGTATGTTGAAGAAGCGGGGGCCTGCCCAGACTCTCGAAGTAGTTTTGATGGACTGCTACCAATCGCCAATTGTTCGTCCCGGTGAGTACATAAGGAATATCTCGGAGAAACCTATGGATCGAATCTGGGGCGAATAGGGCTATGAGAAGCGTGGTTCCAGCCATCATAAAAAGAAGTGCTGGATAGAGCCGCCGCAGGCGAGCGAAGAAAAATTCGCGAAGATCCAAGAGGCCAGTGCGGCTTATCGAATCTAGGATCAGCCGAGTGATCACATATCCACTAATGACAAAAAAAAGATCTACGCCAAGAAAGCCACCAGGAATCCAGGAAAGCCCAAGGTGGTAAAGGAGTACAGCCGTAACAGCAAGAGCGCGTAACCCATCGATTGGTGGGATGTAGGTTAAACGTTTTGCTGAAGTTGGTGACGAGGGTGACGAGGGTGACGAGGGTGACGAGGGTGACGAGGGTGACGAGGGTGACGAGGGTGACGAGGGTGAAGACATTTAACGGCGTGGGCTCTTTTTTGCAACCTTCTTAGTGGAATTTTTTGCGGGTGCGCTCTTTCGAGGCGCCGCTGCCTTCTTTGGGCGTGGGCTCTCGGGTATTGCTGATGGAGCACCTTCTCCAAGGCTATTCGCAATATCAACAGTGAGGTTTGAAAGTTTTTCAAATGCACTTCCAAGCCGTTGGCGTGACTGCTCGATTGCCTGTTGTGCAGATGCAAGCGACTGAGTCTGAACCTTGTAAAGGCGCTCTGTTTCAGCCACAACAGAGGTCAGCCAATTTCGATATTCACTTACGCTCTGGGCTGCTTCTGCAACGAGCGCTTCGGCTTCATGCTTTGCTGAAGAGGTGATTGCATTTGCTTCCCGCTTCTTAGCCAAGAGCATTGATTCGACCTCTCGAGAAGTTGCCGCTTCAAGTTCGGCCGCCTCTCTCTTTGCACGCTCAACCATGGAGCGTGCAGTTTTTTCAGCCGATACTTTAATCTCGCCACCCTCGGATTCGGCCGCAGATAACAATTTACGACCACGGCTCTCTGCGGTATCAATAATGGTTTTTGCCTTTGCTTGCGCCGACTCCATTGCTTCTTGAGCGATGCGCGAACTATCTGCCAAAACTTTTGCTGCCTGGTTTGATGCGCTCTTTTCACGGTGTTGCGCCGTCTTAACGAGGTTCAATGCCGTTTCGGTTGCAAGAATCTCAAACTCTTCACGAGTGAGTGCGGTTATATCCCTACGGGAACGAAGGTCAGCGAGTTGTGCTTCGAGCTCACGGATGCGATCGAGAGCTGCAGAGCTAGCGGGAGTAGGAACTAGGCGAGTTTGGGCGTCATGAGAAATCGGTGCCTTCGTACCGTCGCTCTCGCTTGTAAATCCGACCCACGAGAGAAATCCCTTTTTAGCCATCTTCAACCTCAATCCAGTCCGAGTTCAACTCCATCTTCAAGCACAATGATGCGCCAGACGATCTAGGTCGAAATTCTATGGGAGGCAGGACCCAACTTGGTGGTTCATTCGAGGAGATGGAGCGTGAGTCGAGCAGCAATCTGTGCCCTTTTTGTAGGAGGGGCACAGATTATCTGAATGGTATGGCCAGTCGGCTTAAGTCGGATTTAATCGGATTTAGGCCGAGAATCCCATCAAATGTTCGATGGCAAGCTGGTCCAAGAGCTCATAGCCTGAGCCACGAAGCCCAGCGTTCTCTACGTCAAAACTTGGATCAGCCAGGTCGCGCCATGTCTCGCCAGCAGCAAGAGTGGGAACTGCCTGTTGATCTAGACGAGATGCCTTCATGGCATCGATGACTCGAGGATCGGCGCGGAAAGCCTTGGCGCGTTCGCGTAGGGCCAAGTAAGTGCGCATATTATTTGAAGCCGATTGCCAAACCCCTGCATCATCTTCATTGCGATATGGCTTATAGTCGAAATGCTTCGGGCCTTGATAGTTGTAACGCTCAAGAAGATCAACCAAGAAGAATGCGCTCTTGAGATCGCCGTGACCGAATACGAGATCTTGATCGAACTTCGGACCATGCTGACCGTTGAGGTCGATATGGAAAAGTTTTCCTTGGAAGAGTGCTTGGGCAATTCCGTGAACAAAGTTGAGTCCGGCCATCTGCTCGTGGCCAACTTCTGGATTAAGACCAACCATCTCAGGATGATCAAGGGTCTGAATGAAGGCCATAGCGTGACCAATGGTTGGCAGGTAGATATCTCCACGCGGCTCATTTGGCTTTGGCTCAATCGCAAACTTGAGGTTGTAGCCCTGGTCAATAACGTACTGACCGAGGACGTTGAATCCTTCCCGATAACGCTCAAGGGCAACGATCGGATCTTTGCCAGCATCAGTTTCGGCACCTTCGCGGCCGCCCCAGCAGACATATATCTCCGCACCGAGGTCTACTGCTAAATCGATATTGCGCATCACCTTACGTATCGCATAACGGCGAATGTCACGGTCATTTGAAGTAAGGGCACCATCTTTGAATACTGGGTGCGAGAAGAGGTTTGTTGTCGCCATTGGGACTTTCATGCCAGTCTCTGCAAGGGCCTTCTTAAAACGCGCGATCTGAATATCGCGATCGGCATCATTTGCACCAAATGGAATGAGGTCGTCGTCATGAAAGGTAACGCCATACGCCCCACGCTTTGCGAGTTCATTGACGGTTCGGACTGGATCTAGGGGAGCTCGGGTCGCCGATCCAAATGGATCAGCTGCTTGCCAACCAACGGTCCAGAGGCCGAAAGTAAATTTGTCGGCCGGGGTTGGATTAAGCGCCATCTTTTCTCCTTTGTTCTGTTTCGATGATCTTACTTTGCTGGACGGTTAAGAGATAGTGCATTCTGTGATCAATTTTCTCGTCGCCTGTACCTGTCGAACAGGTCCAGTGATTTGAAGCTGAGCAGTTGCCTTGATATCAGTGGATGATTGTCCACAGTGAATATCGATTCGCCCTGCGTCAATAATTCGCGTGACTGCCGCTCCGTGATATGCAAGTCGGTCTGAGTGGACGTTGAATTCCACGGTCTTAGATTCACCCGATGCGATCTCGATTTTTTGGAAACCCAGAAGTTGGATGATAGGGCGCGCCACTTCTGCCACAGGATCGGTGAAGTAGAGCTGAACCACTTCGGACCCTGCACGTTTTCCGGTGTTTGTGACTTTAACGGTCGCCGAAAATGCGCCATCGGTGGAAATTGAAGAAGTAGAAAGAGAAAAATCTGAATATTCAAAGGTCGTAAAACTTAAGCCATGACCAAAGGTAAATAGCGGAATTGAATCGACTGGGCTTATTCCAAGCCCAGGCTGCCCATATTTAGGATGAAGATACGTTGAAGGTTGTCCCGTAGGTGTTGAGGGAATCTCAACAGGGAGTCGGCCAGATGGATTTGTAACGCCGGTAATCACCTCGGCAATTGCGGTGCCGCCTTCCTCGCCAGGCATGAAGGCTTGCAGTATCGCCACTGCCCTACCTGAGACCTGCTCAAGTGCATAAGGGCGCCCCGAGACAGAGACCACGATGACTGGCGTGTCAGATTGTAAACAGCGTTCAAGCATCTCCGCTTGTGATCCAGGAAGGGTGAGGTCTGCGACGTCGTTTCCTTCCCCGGAAGTGCCCCGACCAAAGAGTCCGGCGCGATCGCCGACAACGACGATCGCAAGGTCGGCCCGATCAACGGCGCTTCTTGCTTGCGCAATCCCGGATTCATCTTTCTCTTTCACAGGCACTGCGGCATGAGTTGTCACTTCAGAGTTAGGAAATGCGGAAGCGATCGCGCTATAGATTGATGGAACTTCAATACCCAATCCGAGACCTGGTGTCATGGCCATGACGTGATTCGAAAACGAATAGCAACCCAAGAAGGCTCCACCGTCGTCGCCACACGGACCTACTATTGCAATCTTCTTATAGTGATTATTTCCTGGTTCGATCGGGAGAAGATTGCCGCTATTTTCAAGCAGAATCACGCCGCGTCGGGCAGCCTCAAGCGCGACGCTTCTATTCTCCGGTGTATCCAAGTCAACTGAACTGAGGTTTGCTGTGACATCCTTTTCTGGAGTCCAATCTTGATCAAGGAGTCCCAGTTCAAACTTTTGACTCAATACACGAATAAGTGCGCGGTCCACATATTCCTCAGAGAGCGAGCCATTTTTAACGAGTTCGATGAGTTGATCACCGTAGCACCGAGTAGCCGGTAATTCGACATCGATTCCAGCAATGAGAGAGAGTGCACCAGCGTCACCCGCATTACCTGCCACGTGATGCATAATTTCTAAGAAACTGATCGCCCAGTAATCTGAGACGACCGTACCCGTGAATTGGAGCTCGTCGCGCAGAATTTCAGTAAATATTTTTGGGTCAGCTGCTGCGGGAAGTCCGTCAATATCGGTGTAGGAGTTCATAACCGACCGAGCCTTACCTTCGCGGATAGCCATCTCAAAGGGAGGTAACATGAAATCGTAAAGTTCGCGCCAGCCCATAGATACCGGGCCATGGTTTCGTGCTGCCTTTGAAGCTGAGTGGCCAAAGAAATGCTTGAGCGTTGAGACGATGCCTTGGGATTCCAATCCACGCACATATGCTGTTGCGCAGATGCCTGCAAGATATGGATCTTCACCAAAGGTTTCTTCTACTCGACCCCAACGGTAATCCCGAACTACATCAAGTACCGGGGAGAGGCCCTGATGGATTCCGAGCGACTTCATATCGCGACCGATAATTCTCGTGGCTGCCTCGATAATGGAGGGATCAAAAGTTGCAGCCATTCCCAGGGGTGTTGGAAACGAAGTTGCACCCATAGTTGTAAAACCGGTGAGACATTCCTCATGAGCAAGAGCGGGGATCCCCAATCTTGTCTCTGTGGTCAGACGTCGTTGAAGCTCGATTAACTTCCGCGCACCATCAGCAGCTGCGATGGGAAGAGTGCCGAATACTCTTGTGAATTGCCCCAGACCATTCTTGGTCGCAGCCTCCCAAGAGAGGGGCTGCGCAACCTCCGCAAAGACCGGTACGTTATCTACGGGATGCTCTTCTTCGGTGTCATCTTCGCGAGGGAGATTAAATTCGAGCCAGACACTTCCGAGCTGTCCGATCTTCTCCTCCAGAGTCATCTCGGTCATCAGAAGACCAAGCCGTGCGGCGGTATCTTTTGATCTGTCGAGCCAAGGTCGATCCTCAAGAGATGCATTCTGTAGATTCATTGAGCTATTCCCTTACATGCGTGTTGGTGAACGATCGCGGACAAATATTGAGAAACATTGGTTTTGTTACCTGGACCCTTTTGCTCTAACCTAGGGCTACTGATCCCGGCGGGAGTGGTGAAATGGCAGACACGCAGGTCTTAGGAACCTGTGCTTCGGCGTGTGGGTTCAAGTCCCACCTTCCGCACCAGTATCACGTACCCTGTTTTCATGAGTTTTAATAAGTTTTAATAAGTTTTAATAAGTTTTAATAAGTTTTAATAAGTTTTAATAAGGTTTAAAGAGTAAGGTACTTGAAATCCTCGCGAATATATAGAGGTAATGAATCAAAACCGTGGCGCTCCTTTAGCCAACGGCCCCCCTCTACCCGCTCCTTGCTGAAGAAGTTAGTCCACGTGCCCTGTGGCAAATAGAACTCAACGTCACCAGATTCTGTGAAGACTGGTGCTACTAACAAATCCGGACCAAACATATATTGCTGATCGAGGAACCAAGCGGTGCGATCTTCCGGAAATTCAACGAGCATTGGTCGCATCATGGGCGTTCCAAGTGCATTCACTTCTTCGACAGCTACCTTCATGATGTAGGGGAGTAACTCCTCTTTTAAAGTAGCGAATCTACGTGTCACATCCACAGACTCCGCATCAATGCTCCAAGGCACCCGAACCGATTCATTTCCATGCAATCGTGAGTGTGAACTGAGCAAGCCGAATGCTATCCACCGCTTGAAAACGGCTGGATTTGGCGTACCTTCAAAGCCGCCAATGTCATGGCTCCAGTAACCAAATCCACTTAAGGCCAGACTCAAGCCACCGCGCAAACTCTCTGCCATTGACTCGAATGATGAAGTGTTATCTCCGCCCCAATGAACTGGCATCTTCTGTCCGCCAGGGGCGGCACTTCTCGCAAAGACGATGGCATCCTTACCCTTCGTCTCTTGCAAGACTTCCCAGACGGTCTCGTTATAAATCTGAGAGTAGAGATTATGCATCTGCTCGGGATTGGCGCCATTGAAATAAGTAACATCAGTTGGGATTCGCTCGCCAAAATCAGTCTTGAAGCAATCAACGCCCATTTCAAGGAGTGGACGAAGTTTTGCCTTGAACCATTCACGAGCATCTGGATTCGTGAAATCTACGATTGCATTACCTGCTTGCCAAAGATCCCATTGCCAGACAGATCCATCCGGCCTCTTGAGCAAATATCCCAACCCTTTTGCTTCTGCGAAGAGCGGTGAAGCTTGGCCAATATATGGATTTATCCATAGGCTGATTCGGAGGCCCTTTGATTTCAGTCGGGCAATCATGCCCTCAGGATCTGGAAAGGTGCGAGGGTCCCATTGAAAGTCGCACCATTGGTATTCACGCATCCAAAAACAATCGAAATGGAATACAGAGAGCGGAATCTTCTCTTGCGCCATCTCGTCTATGAATTGCGAGACGGTCTTTTCGTCGTAATCGGTAACAAATGATGTACTCAACCAGAGTCCAAAGCTCCAGGCTGGAAGTGCCGGCGCCCTTCCAGTGAGTGCCGTGTACTTCTCTAAAATCTCACGTGGTGTTGGCCCATAAATTACTAAATACTCAAGGTCTTCACCTTCAGCGCTAAATTGAACACGCTCGACCGCTTCACTCGCTACTTCGAAGGATACTTTTCCAGTGTGGTTTACAAAGACCCCATAACCTTCATTCGTCAAATAGAAGGGGATATTTTTATAAGCCTGCTCGCTGCTTGTCCCACCATCTGCATTCCAGATATCGATACTCTGGCCATTTTTTATAAAAGATGTGAAGCGTTCACCAAGTCCATAAACGTTTTCACCAACCTTGAGCGAGATTTGTGCCGCAATATATCGAGCACGATCTGGAGCATCTGCGATCGTCAAACTCTTCGCACTTTGTTCTGCAAAAACCTTACCTGCTGCTGAAAAATCTAATCCCCAGCTCTTGCCGGTCTTAAGTCTTGCAGTCACAGCTCCCGTGGTTAAGCGGACCTCGCCCTCACTCTCTTCAAGGGATACTGAAGGGGAGTATTCATTCACCGCGTATCGAAGTGATGGAGTCCCGCCAGTGTGATGAGAGACCCTTATGCGTACGACTCCTTCAAGAGGGGAATCTAACGCGACGTTAAGTGTGCCGATGTTGAGAGTGGCCCCACGATTTTCGACGACTCTTGGCGCGACTAAGGCACGAATTGTTCCACTGGTGGAATCAAACTCTGCTCGTTGTACATGTGTTGCATGTCTAAGTGAGTACCCATCACGAACTAACCAGAAGCCGTCGGTAAATTTCATGATGGGCACTACTCCCTGTGGAACTTGGTAGAACTAGCGTTAACTAGTTAGTTGCGCGAAACAACGCCATTACGCCTTCTGGCGAGGGCATCGATTGTGGCAGCGGCGAGGAGAACTCCGCCTTGCACTAAGTAACTGATACCAGCTGGCATCTGGAGAAGGCCAAGGCCGTTATCGATCATAGAGATCACAACTGCACCAATCGCTGCATGCGCCAGTCGACCACGACCACCAAAGAGGCTTACTCCGCCGACAACAGCGGCAGCAACACCCGAGAGCACGATGGTATGTCCAGCGGAACCGTCAACGCTACCAATGCGGCTTGCATGGAAGACCCCTGAGATAACAGCGAGGAATGAGCAGATAACGAACGCGAGGATACGAATCTTGACGACCTTGATACCGGCGCGACGCGCAGCTTCTGGGTTACCACCCACTGCATAAAGGTGACGGCCAAAACGAGTGCGATCGAGCAAGAATGTTCCGATTGCGAGGACGACGATAGTAATCGGAAGAACGATTGGGACACCCTTGATTGGAATATTGCCTTGGCTGCGGTTGAGGTTCATGTAGTAAACCGCAAATGAGCCAGCGATCACTATTGCAACAAGACGAATGACAATCATCGAGAATGGCTTATTTACCAAGCCGGTGCTAGACCGACGACGACGATCCCAAATACTCAAAGCGAGTGAGGCGAGTGCAGAGACGACGAGAAGAATCCAACCGCCTGCGGCAGGTAGATTCTTATTCATGATGGCAAGGACAGCGGGTACTTCTACGCGATAAACACCGCCCTCACCGAGAAGGACGAGCTGCATTCCTTGGAAGCCTAAGAAGAATGCAAGCGAAACAACGAAGGAAGGTACGCCAATTTTTGCGACCAGGAATCCGATCACCAGTCCAATTGCTGTGCCTACGATAAAAGCGACAACTAAGGCGGGAATCCAAGGCCAGCCTTGAGCCTTGATGAGCTGAATAAATACCGCCATGGCAACACCAGCAGTCACACCAGCAGCGAGATCAATCTCGGCGAGCAGAATGACAAAGACAAGAGCTGATGAGAGCATTGTGAGTTCGGCTGCTTGGACAAAGAGATTTGCAAAGTTGAGCTTCGTGATGAAAAAAGGACTGAGGGTCTGGAAGACCGCTGTCAGGATGATGATTCCAAATACTGCGGGTAGAGAGCCCATCTCTCCGCCTTTTACTCGTCCAACATAGCCACGAACTTGGTCGCCCAGTGTTCCTTCATGACCGCTTGCGAGAGACGTTACCTTTTCTGACATGATTATTTCACGCCTTCCTGTGTCTTAGTGCCAGTGATATAGGCGATGACTTCATCATAATTTGTCTGCTTGGTATCAAGATGGGCGACCATCTGGCCGAGGTACATCACTGAAATCTGATTCGCGACTTTGAAGACATCGCTGATGTTGTGGCTAATGATGATAACGGCCACACCCTGCTGGGCGAGGCGCTGTACCAAATTAAGAACTTGCTCGGTCTGAGCCACTCCAAGTGCAGCAGTTGGCTCATCGAGAATAACGAGCTTCGCTTCGCGCAGGACAGATCGGGCGATCGCGACAGTCTGGCGCTGGCCACCAGATAGGGATGAAACTTTTTGACGAACAGATTTAACAGTTCGTACCGATAGGCGAGTGAGAGCTTGAGTTGCCTGCAATTCCATCGCAGGCTCATTGAGAGTTCCAAATTTCAACTCTTCTTTGCCGAGGAACATGTTCTGCACGATATCGAGGTTCTCGCAGAGCGCGAGGTCTTGGTACACCACTTCAATCCCATAACTCGAAGCTTGGAGTGGCGAATTCAATTCAACTTGAGTTCCTGCGAAACGAATGAGGCCTTCATCGAATGGTTGAACTCCAGCCAAACCTTTAATAAGAGTTGACTTTCCGGCACCGTTATCACCAACGAGGGCAGTTACTTGCCCTGCATAGGCAGAGAAGTCGATTCCTTTTAATACTTCTACCGGGCCAAAGCTTTTTCTAATACCGGTGAGCTCTACGACTGGGACTGGAGGTGTCACTATCTATCTCTTTTCAATGAGGCTTGCTGATGAATATGTGGATTGAGGTACTCGATACTTATTACTGCTCATTATTGGGGAATCCTACTTGATTCTGAAGCGTCAGAAGAAGGGATCCTGAAATGAAGAGAGGACCTAGTGCCATTGACACTAGGTCCTCTCTGACCATCAACTAATCGATCAATTCTTGGCTTTTACGCCCAAGAAATGTGATTACTTAACGCCGTTAGCTGTGCAAGCAGCAGCAACTGCAGCTGTGCAGATATCAGATGCCTTTGCATCTCCAGCAGCAACAACAGTCTTAACTGCTGCAGCGTTTACCAAGATTGGCTTTGATGCGAGGAATGGTGTTCCGTCAGCCAACTTCTTAGTGACGACTGGGTGAATTCCCTTAAGGATCTTCACTGCCAAGTCAGCAGCAGCCTTCGCTTCGACCTTGAATGGCTTGTAGACAGTTGCTGTCTGCTTTCCAAGAAGGACGTTCTGAAGACCAGCGACTGATGCATCTTGACCAGATACTGCAGCCTTTACATTGTTCTTATCAAGGATTGCAATGATTGCAGCTGCGTTGTTGTCGTTTGGTGACAATACGCCATCAACCTTGCCCTTAAGAGCTGTGAATGCCTGCTCGAACTCTGTTCCAGCAGTTGGGCCATCCCATGTGCCCTTCATTGTGAAGGCAGCCTTTGCGCCAGCCTTCTTAAGTACTGCAAGTGCTCCGTTAAGGAACATTGCTGCGTTTCCGTCGGTTGGATCGCCTGAACCGTAGACGATGCTTGCTGTCTTGACGTTCTTGCCTGCAGCCTTTAGGCCGTCAAGAACTGTCTGACCTTCAAGTGCACCAACAACAGTGTTGTCAAATGAAACGTAGTAAGAAGCGCCAGCGATTGGACGGTCGTAAGCGATGACCGGAATACCCTGAGCCTTTGCCTTTGAAGCAACAGCTGCGCCTGCACCCTGGTGGTCAACAAGAAGCATTACGCCGCAACCCTTTGCGAGCTGCTGATCAGCGATTGTTGCGTAGCGTGAAGTGTCCTTCTGAGCGTTCTGGATGTCTGTGACAAAACCAGCAGCTGTGAGGATTGAGTTCAATGCAGGACGATCGCCTGATTCCCAACGTGTGCCTGAATCAGCATCTGGAAGGATTACGCATGCGCGCTTGCTAGCAGCAGCATGTGAAGCAGTTGTGCCTGTCAATGTCATTGCTGCAAGAGCAGCAACTGCAAGAACAGCAACCTTTGCGGTTTTCTTCATAAGAGAGATACCTTTCGAAAGATCCCATTTACGCGGCCACAGGAAAATGGCCTAGGTACGTAAATGAAGACAATGGGATATTAATCTCCCCTCAGCGCAAATGCCACGTCGAAAACCCCAAAATTACGCTCAAGGAGATAACGATTTGATAAAGGTTGGCCTATTTTCTCCTTTGTTTTCTCTTTTGGCACTCAGAATGCCTATCCGGGCTCCTGATTCTCAAATATTCTCAAATATTCTCAAATATTCTCAAATATTCGAGAATATTTTTCCTGATTTACGAAAGCTAGGAATCACACGCTCAAGCGCGCCCTTTACACTGCATTACATGAAGAGTGAAAATTGGGGTTCGTATCGCATCACCCCGCGTATGAGAGTTATTTCTGATAACGATTATGCAGGTGATCCAGATGGCTTGATCCAACTTGCCCATCACTTACTTTCACCATCGGTCGAGATGCGAGCAATCATAAGTAGTCACCTGCGAGCCGGAGATAGTTGGAATACATTTGAGGATTCGGTAGCTGCGGGCGTTGCGGCGATCGAAGATTTATTGGCGTTTATGCCTCAACAGAGTAGGCGCCGTACTGTGCCAATTCTTGAAGGCTCTCGGACTCCGCTCAAGGATTCACGGACAGCGGCCGATACTCCCGCTGCGCGCAAGATCATTGATGAAGCGCTGAAGAGTGATTCGCAACTTCCACTTTTTGTGAGTTGCGGCGGAAGCTTGACCTCGATTGCAAGCGCATGGCTGATGGAGCCAGCGATCGCCGAGAAACTCACCGTGGTATGGATCGGGGGACCCGAGCACGATGGGGATGCTCTTCCACCGCCCGGCGCACCACAATATGAGTACAACCTTCACGAAGATGTGATTGCAGCACAAGTACTTTTCAATGAATCTGATTTAACCTTGTGGCAAATTCCTCGAAATACCTATCGCCAATTTAATGTGGGCCGAGCCGAGCTCTTTATTCGAATGGGTATGGCAGGAGTTCTTGGAGATCACCTCTACGAGTTATTGGCTGCTGTGCCTGTTGCCACAAAGCGGCTAGGTTTTGAATTTGGCGAAACATATATATTGGGAGATTCTGCGCTCGTCACCCTCACGGCTCTGCATTCGACATTTGAGGCGGATCCTTCATCGAGCCATTATCGAATCTCACCTAAACCACGCTTGCGGGACGATGGAAGCTATGAAGCGCGCCCCGACGGCGTGCCTATGCGTATATACACGCACCTCGATGCTCGAACGACGCTGGAAGATCTTTACGCAAAGTTGGTTATTCACGAAGCTAATCGCGCCTAGGTTTTTAGCGGAGTTTGAGATCAGTTTTCTGCGCGTGGCGGAGGACTCGCAACGGGTAATCTTCTCCGTGTGAGCATCCAAGAGAAATTAGAGGCGGCAATTCTTCGGGCGCTCTCCTCGCTGCGTGAAAGTGGCACCCTTCCCGCCCAAGCGGAGATTCCAACGTCCCTTACGCTTGAGCGTCCCAAGAATCGAGATCATGGCGACTACGCGACATCGATCGCGCTTGCGCTCGCTAAATCTGCAGGAATCCCTCCTCGTGAAATTGCTACTGCGTTACAGGGCCAACTTCTCGCGGATGGAGAGATAGCCCAGGATTTAGCCGGGGTAGATATTGCAGGCCCAGGCTTTCTCAACTTGACCCTCGCCAAGGCGAGTCAAGGCGGAACCATCGAAGCAATTTTGAAAAGCGGTTCAGAGTTTGGAAAGAGTTCTACCCTTTCCGGTGTCAAAGTAAATTTGGAATTTGTCTCAGCAAATCCGACTGGCCCGCTTCACCTAGGTCACACTCGCTGGGCTGCGGTGGGCGATGCTCTCGGGAGAGTTTTGAGTGCAGCCGGTGCTGACGTCACTCGCGAGTTCTACGTCAATGATCGCGGCGTCCAGATGGATCTTTTTGGTGAGTCCATTCGATCTTCAGCTTTGGGTATGCCTCGTCCAGAAGCTGGTTATCACGGCCTATACATCGACGAGTTGGCAAAAATTATTGTTGAGTCACACCCGGAATTCACGAAGTTGCCCGAGAGTGAATCAATTCATGCCTTTCGCGATGCGGGCTACGCCCTTCAACTTGCCGATCAACAACGTGTTCTCGACGCCATGAACACACACTTTGATATTTGGTTCTCCGAAAAGTCCCTCTATGAGAATAATTTCTTTCATCACTGTCTAGAGACTTTAAAGAAGCAAGGCCACGTATTTGAACATGAAGGTGCAATCTGGTTGCGAACTACTGACTTTGGTGACGATAAAGATCGAGTGATGATCAAGTCGGATGGTTCTTTTGCCTATTTCGCTTCGGATTCTGCGTACTACATCTCAAAGCGCGAGCGTGGATTCGATGTATTGATATATATGCTCGGAGCAGATCACCACGGATATGTGAATCGTTTGAAAGCACTCGCATCGTGTGCCGGGGATGACCCAAAGAAGAATATTGATATCTTGATTGGCCAACTAGTAAAGATTCTCGAAAACGGAGAAGAACTGAAGTTATCCAAGCGCGCCGGGACAATTATTACTTTGGAAGAATTGATCGAAAAAGTTGGCGTCGATGCCGCGCGTTACACGCTGATTCGTTATCCCGTGGATACGCCCATGGTGATGGATGTCGATGTTCTTCGAAGTCGAACAAATGAGAATCCGGTTTATTACGTGCAGTATGCCCATGCGCGAATATGTGGAGTCCTCAGAAACGCCGCTGACCTCGGAATAGCCTTCGGTGCAGACCATATCCATCCTGAACTTCTTGAAAATGAACGCGAACGAGAGCTGATCGGCTCACTTGGCGAGTTCCCTCGTATCGTCGCAAGCGCGGCCGAATTGCGAGAACCGCATCGAATCGCAAGATATGTCGAGGAATTAGCAGGTGTCTATCATCGCTTCTATGCAGATTGTCGGGTCTTGCCCCTCGGGGATGAGGCTCCTACTTCACTTCACTCGGCTCGGGCGACGCTTTGCAAATCGACTGCTCAGGTCATCGCCAATTCACTCGCCCTGTTGGGTGTCAGCGCACCGGAGAAGATGTAGATGAACCTCTCAGAGCCCTACTCAAAGAATTCAACTTTCGATCAAGAGTTGAAGATTGCCGGGATTAGCGCCCGAGATCTTGCTGCGCAATTCGGCACGCCTCTCTTTGTGATCGATCAAGAAGATTTTATGCTCCGGGCAGCAGCATGGCGTGAGGCGTTAACTTTTCATTTCGGCGCACAAGCGGGTCAGGTCTATTACGCAGGAAAATCATTTCTGAACAGAGAAGTTGCCCGCTGGGTAGATGCAAGTGGAATTGGGCTTGATGTTTGTAGCGGCGGAGAAATGGCGGTAGCGGCATCGGTTGGATTCCCCGCAGAACGAATGGAACTTCACGGAAATAATAAATCTGAATCTGAGATTCAAAGTGCAATCGCTTCCGGTATCGGGACAATCGTCATGGACTCATTTCATGAGATCGAACGAGTAGCAAAGTTCGCTCAAGAATCAGGAAAAATTCAACGCGTTTACTTGCGGCTCACTGCCGGGGTTGAAGCCCATACCCATGAATTTATTTCAACGGCTCACGAGGATCAAAAATTTGGATTTTCAATTGCAAGTGGATCGGCATGGCGAGCAGTAGAGGCCACTCTTTCTCACGCATCGCTCAATTTAGTAGGGTTCCATTCACATATTGGTTCCCAAATATTGATTAATGATGGCTTTGAGATGGCAGCTACGCGGTTAATTGAATTACTAGCAAAGTACCGTGATCACTTCGATCGCGAGCTTCCTGAACTTGATCTTGGCGGCGGGTATGGAATCGCTTATCTTCCTGGTGAGAGTGGGCTTATCCCTACAGAAGTCATTGGTGCGATTGCCTCTGTCGTGAAGAGTGAATGCGCAAAGCACAATCTGCATCTGCCAAAGATATCCATCGAGCCTGGCCGGCATATTGTTGGTCCCACCACAACTACCATCTATGAAGTTGGAACCACAAAGAGCGTTGAACTCGAGCGAGGCGAGACCCGCAGATATCTCTCGATCGATGGTGGCATGAGCGACAACATCCGCCCCTCTCTATATGGGGCTGAGTACACCGCGCTTTTGGCTAATCGCCTTTCACATGAGCCAACCGTAAATTCACGGATCGTCGGAAAGCATTGCGAGACTGGCGACATTGTGATTCGCGAGATTGATCTGCCCCAAGATATTGCCCCTGGCGACTTAATCGCGGTTCCAGTGACCGGTGCTTATGGGCGTTCGATGGCGAGCAACTACAACCACATTCCGCGCCCCGCGGTGGTTGCGGTCAGAGATGGCCAAGCCCGCTTAATCACCCGACGTGAGAGTATTAACGATCTTCTAGCATTAGATATCTGAGATACTTCTACCAGTGTGATTTCGGCGGAAATTCGTCGAAGTTCTAATGTCGATAATTAGTGGGAGTTGATCTCGTGGCTGGCCGTACCTTGGTAGGTAAGACCCTCAATGTTGGAATGCTGGGCTGTGGACATGTCGGCACAGAGGTAGCACGCTTGTTGGTCGCGAATGCATCAGACCTCGCTTCGCGCGCAGGTGTCCCGCTCGTCCTGAAGAAAATTGCGGTACGAGATCTCAGTATCGACCGCCCTGGTATTCCGAAAGATCTTTTTACGACAGATGTCGAATCCATCATCGATGACCCGGAAATCGATCTCATTATCGAGGTTATGGGCGGAATCGAACCGGCTCATAAGTTAATTCTTGCCGCGATGAAGAATGGCAAAGCGGTCGTGACGGCAAATAAGGCACTCCTTGCCCACCATGGCGCAGAGCTCTTTCATGCATCAGATGAAGCAGATGTTGATTTTTATTATGAGGCTGCTGTTGCTGGCGCAATCCCGATCCTACGCCCCCTTGCAGAATCACTTGTGGGAGATCACGTAGAACGCGTGATGGGAATTATCAACGGAACTACTAACTTCATTTTGACGAAGATGCACGAACATCCCGGTTTCTCTTTCGCGGATGCGCTCAAAGAAGCTCAGGATCTTGGATATGCCGAAGCGGATCCGACTGCAGATATCGAGGGATTTGATGCGGCTGCAAAGGCGGCAATTCTCGCTGGGCTTTCTTTTCACTCGGTAGTAACAGATGCGGATGTATATCGCGAAGGCATCACCAAGATAACGGCAGAAGATGTCGCAGTCGTTCAAGATATGGGATTTGTCATCAAGCTGCTCGCAATCGCCGAAGCAAATGAGGCGCACGGCTCAAAGGAAGAGACCATAACGGTTCGCGTGCACCCAACAGCTATTCCTAAAACTCATCCACTCGCATCTGTACGCGAAGCTTTCAATGCGGTCTTTGTGCAGTGCGAATCTGCTGGCGAATTGATGTTCTATGGTCGAGGTGCGGGCGGTGCCCCAACGGCGTCAGCGATTCTTGGTGATCTAGTCGCCGTTGCAAGAAATCGAAACGAGGGAAGCCTCGGACCAACAGAGACCGATTATGCCGATCTTGATATCGCGCCGATCGGTGTTGCTCGCACGCGCTATTTAATCCGTCTTCATGTTACCGATCGCCCGGGAGTTCTCGCCTCTGTGGCACAAACCTTTGCGGCCAATGAGGTCTCCATCATGACGGTTCGACAAAGTGGAGCAGGAAATAACGCTGAGTTAACAGTCATGACGCACATTGCCGCTGAATCGGACCTGGCAAATACCGTGAATGACCTGACACAGCTGGATACGGTTTCCGATGTAGTAAGTGTGATCCGCGTGGAGGGAATCAGATAATGGGAATCTTCGGCTCACGTACGAAGGATCACGGCGCGCATCAGTGGCTTGGCGTCATCGATGAGTATCGCACTCGGCTTCCGGTCTCGGCGAAAACTCCGGTTGTTTCACTGCGCGAGGGCGGAACTCCGCTAGTGGCCGCATGTGTACTTTCCGAGATGCTTGATAATGAAATATGGCTAAAAGTAGAAGGTGCCAATCCAACGGGTTCCTTTAAGGATCGCGGCATGACAATGGCGATCTCCAAAGCGGCGGAAGATGGCGCTCAAGCAGTTATTTGTGCATCCACCGGAAATACCTCTGCATCAGCAGCGGCATATGCGACGAAGGCCGGCATGATTCCAGTCGTTCTCATTCCGCAAGGAAAGATTGCGATGGGCAAGTTAGCCCAAGCGATCGCGCATGGTTCTCGTCTCATTCAGGTAGATGGAAATTTCGATGATTGCTTGCGACTAGCTCGAGAACTCTCTCAAGAGTATCCAGTTGCTCTCGTTAATTCTGTGAATCCGTATCGCATCGAGGGTCAAAAAACCGCAGCCTTTGAAGTTGTCGATCTCCTTGGTGATGCGCCGGATCTTCATGTCCTGCCAGTAGGAAATGCAGGAAATATCACGGCATATTGGAAGGGATATAAAGAGTATTACTCTGAGAAAATCTCCAAACAATTGCCACAGATGTGGGGATTCCAAGCGGCTGGGGCTGCGCCTCTCGTATTGGGTCACCCCGTTGAAAATCCTGAAACGCTAGCAACTGCAATTCGCATCGGAAATCCAGCATCCTGGGAGCAGGCAATCGATGCTCGGGATTCATCAGGTGGAGTTATTGATTCAGTGACGGATGAAGAGATTTTGACGGCATATCGTCTCGTCGCAGCGAAAGAAGGAGTCTTCGTCGAACCCTCTTCGGCAGCAGGCATCGCCGGCCTCTTCAAGAAGCAGCGCGAAGGAAAGCTCCCTAAGGGGAAGAAGATTGTCATCACCGTTACAGGAAATGGCCTCAAGGATGTTGGTCATATTTTGGATCACGCAAAGCCTCCGGTAATTGTTCCAGTCGATGTAAAAGCCGCTGCGCAAGCAATGGGTCTTTAATCATGGCAATCAATCGCTTAACTTTTAAGGCGACGCTCGCTCAAGTGAGTGTTCCTGCTACATCGGCAAATCTCGGCCCAGGTTTCGATTGCCTTGGACTCGCTTTAGAGATGCGCGACAGGTACGCGGCACAAGTGCTTGATGATCCGATTTTTGATGTCGATCTTTCTGGTGAAGGCGCTTCAGAGCTCAAGAAGGATAAAAACCATCTCGTTATTAAATCGATGCTTCGCGGTTTTGAACATATGGGTCAAAAGCCCCGCGGAATCGCTTTGCGAGCGCTCAATGTCACGCCTCATGGCCGCGGCCTTGGATCAAGTTCTTCGGCAATCGTTGGTGGACTTGCACTCGCTCGCTCACTGGTTCATGGTGGAGAAGCGCTGCTCAGTGATGAAGATATGGTCGCGCTTGCAACCGAACTTGAGGGACACCCAGACAATGTTGCAGCTGCGGTACTTGGCGGCGCGACGATTGCATGGCTAGAAAACGGCGTCGGTAAGGCTGTCAACATTCCGGTACACGAGACAATTAAAGCTCTTGCATTTATCCCTTCTTCAACTCTGGCAACGTCTAAGGCGCGGAAGATTCTCCCCGAGAGTGTTCCGCATTCTGCGGCCGCGGCGAATGCCGGAAAGGCTGCCTTGCTTGTTCACGCACTTTCTCATAGACCAGATCTTTTATTTACCGCCACTCATGATGAGATTCATCAGCAATATCGGGCGAGTGCCATGCCAAAAAGTCTTGAGCTTGTCGATCGCTTGAGAGCTGCGGGGGTCGCCGCGCTCGTCTCTGGTGCAGGACCGACAGTCTTAGTCCTTCATACCTCCTCAGAGATCGAGCTAGAAGAGATGACCCGGGCGGCCGGCGAGGAGTTTGTATCGATGCCGCTGGAGATTAGCCGCAAGGGTTACCTTCAGGCGTAATTTTGGGCTAAGGGATGGCATTGTGCTATCTTTTCAGTGTTCGGAAAGTCTTAAAGTCCGCCGGAAACACCTGAGGCGAAGAGCGCTTGAGACAAAGTTTGAGAAGATCCACAAGCTTCAATCACTCACATAATAAAAATAATTACGGAAAGAACTAGAGAATATTTCTCTGTTTTGCCTAAACAATCACATTAAGGAAAGCATGTCTCTAAAAGATACAGATAGCACCGTGAAGTCCGCGAAAGCAAAGAAGGACTCCGGTGAACTATCCGCCATGACCCTGACAGAACTTAAAAAAGTTGCTGGCCAATTGGGTATTGAAGGCGCGACAAAATTGAGTAAGGGCGATCTCGTTCAAGGGATTGCAGATCTGCAGGCAGCAAATCGCGAAGCTGCAAAGCAAGAACGCGAAGAGAAGCGTTTGGCTCGCCAAGAGGCGCGCAATAAGAAGAATTCTTCGAGCTCGACAAAGAGCCGTTCGGAAGATTCACAAGATGACTCCGATGAGGCAGATGGCTCTGACGACGAAAAGGAGTCAACTCCAACTCGTTCGAAAGAGGATGATCGCGGGAGCGATCGTCGCGACCGAAATGATCGTGGCGACCGGAATGATCGTGGCGACAGAAACGATCGCAATGACCGCAATGACCGTAGCGATCGCAATGATCGTGGCAGAGGCCGTGACCGGAATCGTTTCCGTGACCGCGGTGATCGTCCAGAGCGCGGAGAGCGCGATATTCAGATAACTGAGGATGATGTTCTGCTTCCAGTAGCTGGTTTGCTCGATATCTTGGATTCTTATGCATTTATCCGTACCACTGGATATCTTGCCGGACCAAACGATGTCTACGTCTCACTCCAACAAGTTCGTCGCTACGGACTTCGTAAAGGTGACGTTATTACGGGCCAGGTACGTCAACCTCGCGAGGGGGAGCGTAAAGAGAAGTTCAATGCGCTCGTGAAACTAGATTCAGTCAATGGCAGCGATCCAGAGGAGTCACGTAATCGCGTCGACTTCGCAAAATTGGTTCCGCTTTATCCGCAGGAAAGACTTCGACTTGAGACTGAGCCGAATATATTGACGACGCGTGTCATCGATTTAATCGCACCTATTGGTAAGGGCCAGCGTGGCTTGATCGTTTCGCCTCCGAAGGCTGGAAAGACCATGGTGCTTCAAGCCATTGCTAATGCGATTACCACAAATAATCCAGAGTGCCATCTCATGGTCGTCCTTGTAGACGAACGCCCAGAAGAAGTAACTGATATGCAGCGGAGCGTAAAGGGCGAAGTTATCGCATCAACCTTCGATCGCCCTGCCGACGATCACACATCTGTAGCTGAACTTGCGATTGAGCGAGCAAAGCGCTTAGTTGAACTTGGGCACGATGTCGTCGTACTCCTTGACTCGATTACCCGATTGGGTCGTGCCTACAACATTGCAGCACCGGCATCTGGCCGAATCCTTTCCGGCGGTGTTGACTCAGCAGCGCTCTATCCACCAAAGAAATTCTTTGGAGCAGCACGTAATATCGAAAATGGTGGCTCGCTCACTATCTTGGCAACAGCGCTCGTAGAGACTGGCTCGAAGATGGATGAGGTGATTTTCGAAGAGTTTAAGGGCACCGGAAACATGGAGCTCAAACTCGATCGCAAATTTGCCGATAAGCGCATCTTCCCAGCCGTCGATGTCGATGCATCTGGTACCCGTAAGGAAGAGATTCTTATGGGCACCGAGGAGCTCAATATCGTCTGGAAGCTCCGTCGAGTCTTGCATGCGCTAGATAGCCAGCAGGCTCTGGAACTCCTTCTTGACAAGATGAAGGGCACGAAGTCGAATGTCGAATTCTTGATGCAGATCCAGAAAACGACCGCTGATGGGGATGCTAAGTAGTAGTAAGTAGCCACTAGTAGCTACTTGCCCTTCTTTTCTTCCCGGCTTTACGCTCATTTTTTGTGAAAGCCTCGAGTTTTAGTACCCTTGGGGCTTGCAGTTCCAATAACCACCCACAGCCACTGGTTCACCAGATTCTTGCTTCAAAGAGCGGATGACGGACCCAGCCACTTCCATATAAAGGATTAACTATGAAGCCAGAGATCCATCCAGAATATATCGAGACAACCGTTACGTGCGGTTGCGGTGAGGTTTTCACCACGAAGTCGACTAAGTCGACTGGTTCTATCTACGTTGAAGTTTGTTCAGTCTGCCATCCCTTCTATACGGGCAAGCAGCGCATCCTCGATACTGGTGGCCGTGTTGCTGCCTTCGAAAAGCGTTTCGGCAAGAAGTAGCTTTCTTAAAAGACCCCAGATCGCACCCATTAGTGGTGCGTGGGGTCTTTTTTATTTCTCTAATCCAAATTAAATGAGTGTTAAATGAGTGTAGGAGCGAAGAGTGTCTGAACGTTTTGGAACGATCCCAACACTTCTCGCTGAGTACGAGCAACTCGAGAAAGATCTCGCTGATCCAGGGATCCACTCAGACCAGGGCAAGGCTCGACAACTTGGAAAGCGATATGCCCAACTCGGTCCAGTTATCGGTGGATACCGTGCATACAAGGCAGCAGAGGATGACCTTGCTGCAGCGAAGGAACTTGCTGAGATTGATCCAGCATTCGCTGAAGAATTACCCGCGCTCCAAGCGACGCTAGAGGCAGCTGGCGAGAAGATGGAAGAACTTCTTCTCCCACGAGATCCAAATGATGATCGAGATGTGATTCTTGAAATTAAGGCAGGCGTAGGTGGCGACGAATCCGCACTCTTCGCAGGAGACTTACTGCGCATGTATCAGCGCTATGCAGAGAAGCACAATTGGAAGACTGAAATTATTGATTATGCTGAATCTGAGATGGGCGGCTACAAAGAGATCTCAATGGCGGTTAAATCCAAAGGCGTTGCTGAGCCCGGTCAATCGCCTTATGCAAAATTGAAATTCGAGGGTGGCGTGCATCGTGTTCAGCGAGTGCCTGAAACCGAGTCACAAGGACGTATCCATACATCAGCTGCCGGAGTATTAATTCTTGCAGAAGCTGATGAGGTTGATGTTGAAATTCGCCAGCAAGATCTTCGAATCGATGTTTACCGCTCATCCGGTCCTGGCGGACAATCGGTGAATACAACCGACTCTGCAGTGCGAATTACACATATTCCTACGGGTGTTGTCGTCTCTTGCCAGAATGAAAAGTCTCAACTTCAGAATAAGGAGTCAGCCCTTCGAATTCTTCGCGCCAGATTGTTGGCACATGCACAAGAGCAAGCAGATGCCGAAGCCATGGCGGCTCGCAAATCCCAAGTGAAATCGGTCGACCGCTCAGAGCGAATTCGTACGTATAACTTCCCCGAGAACCGACTCTCTGATCACCGCGTCAACTTCAAAGCATCAAACTTGGATGCAGTTCTCAACGGTGAGCTCGACCCAGTTATCGAAGCCCTGTTGGAAGCTGATAAAGCTGAACGATTGGCAAGCGCGGGGGAGTCTGGAAAGTAATGGCGGATGAGATTCGCGCCGTACTCAAATCGGGAAAGGCGCGACTGGCGCAGAAACAGATCGCCGAAGTTGATGCCGAGCTTCTGTTGTCGCACATACTTGGAATCACGCGAATGGAACTTCACTCAAAGAGAGTCGAAGTCGACGAGACGGAGTTGCTTCGTATTACAGAACATTTCAACGAACTTCTTGACGAGCGTCTTACTGGCAGACCCACCCAATACATCATTGGAGAGGCGCCATTTCGATATTTGACTCTCGATGTAGGTGAAGGCGTTTTAATTCCTCGTCCTGAGACTGAACTTCTTGTTGATGAAGTATTACATCAGCTCAATCGATTCTCGGAGCCAATCAGTGTTGTCGATCTTGGGTCTGGCAGCGGTGCGATTGCGATTTCTCTCGCAAGTGAGACTTTAACGAAGAGAGATATAAATGTTATTGCAGTAGAGCAGGACGGAGCTGCCATAAAGTGGCTCCGACAGAATATTGAAAAGGCGGATCTGCCGATTCGTGTCGTCCACGGGTCCGCCATGGATGTGCTCGAGGGCGTCAAGTGCGATGTGGTTGTAGCTAACCCGCCATATGTTCCTACGAGTCAGACCCTTCCGATAGAACTCACCTTTGAGCCAGCAGTTGCACTTTTCGGTGGGTCACCTGATGGCATGGCGATTCCTCGTCAATTTATCGAAGCGGCCGCAAGATTACTTAAACCTGGTGGGCTCTTTGCATGTGAACATAATGAGATTCAAGGTCCAGCGATGGCAGCAGAATTGGCCGAGAGTTTCGAGGGGATTGCTCTTCATAAAGACCTTAATGAACGCCCCCGATTCACAACAGCCTTCCGTAAGTAAGGATAAATCCGGGGGAGTCTTTGGCCCCTCAACCTCCGACTCCCAAGAATTGCCGCTTTAAGCGGCGAGTAGCTCGACCTTCTCGGAAGGTAAAGCGCTGACGCGAGAAGGCTGACTTTCGCAGGAGACGCAGCCAGTCTGTCCTGCACCGTTTGATTCCACGGCGCTCTCATCATGAGTGGCTAAGCCGACATAGATCAGTGTCCCGATCATAAGAAGTGGGAAAAGCACGAGAATTGCAACCATTTCGAACTCCTATCTCTAGCTCCGCGATCTCAGAGTCAGACTCTCTGCCTGAACTCATGGATGTAGATAACAGGGTCAACCTGAACGGATCCCAAACTCCCACTTAATAACTGCTCTTAGGTAACCGAAAAAATGCTGGGAACGGACCTTCTCTTACAGGACTCCAAGTAGTTGCGCGTATCGGCGACCGAGGAGGATCCGAAGATTCTGTGGTTTCTCGCCAGTTCGCACGCACTCCAATTTGATTGCGAGACGTTTAATAGCAGATTCAACGCCCTTTTCAGTGAGGACCATCTCGCGAGCGATTTCGGCATTGGTATCTCCGTGAGCAATGAGCAAGAGAAGCCTCACTTGCGACCTGGATAGTTTTGCGGTCTCAAAGAATCGTTCGATCGGTCTGGCCTGTTTTGTTTCACCCGAGCGAAAAAGTTGCTCCCCGCTGCCTCTAAGCAGATCCCCGAACTCTGCAAGAGAGAGGTAGATCGTTTTTGATGGGAGAGATTTTTGTTCTATTCCAAGCAATGACAAACTCGGCACATCCGTGACGATGAAGAGCGTGGACTCTGATTCGAGCCGAGGTTGCGCTTTGATGTGGCGAACCACCGTTGCAAAGTTACGAGGGGTCAGAAGGTAAATATTCGCATCGACTTCGGGAAAATTTTCATGTGGCCGCTTCATCGACTCTTGATCGAGGAAGGATATTTCTGCTGAGATGCCATTTCCTCGGAGCGACTCTTTAATGCCAATCTGCTGAATCGAGTCAAAACCGTACGCGTTGAGAGTGAATCTCTCGCTCGAATTCAAAGTCACGCTCTTCACTTACCAACGCTAACGATGATAAGTGGCTTTGTCGCAGTAAAAGATCTCTCGGAGAAAAGTGCAGGGAAATCCCTAATTTCAGTGATGTAACGGTGTTGAAACGGTGAGAAGAATCAGTTGTTGAGAACGTACTTCGAATAGGCGCTTAGCCAATTTACAGAAATCGCGCGCTGTGCCGTCGCAAGTGATAATTGCTTTGAACAAACGAGCAGATGTAATTTATTTTCTAATCGATCTTTCATGCGGGCTCCAGCGCTTCCATTCCACGGTTCTGGCCAGAGATTCTTAGGGTTTTTTGGTGCACCGCCTAGCTCAAGTGGAATCAAGTGATCTTCTTCAAAATCCTTGGTCATGAGATCGTTATAGCGCGAATAACTTCCCGCCAATTGAGCACGCTTGAGTGGCGTTGTGTAAGAGACCGGTGGTCGTACAGTCTTGGTATACCCAAGAACGCAGATTGTCGCGGAGATATTTGACTGAGTGACAGCAGAATCGATCGCACCTGGAGTCAACGAGCGGATGGGGAGATAAATATTTTCTGCTGTTGCGCCGGCGCTCGCGTTCATCGTGGTACATAGAGAGAGGAGAAGAGTGAGCATGAGGGAGATCCGAATGAGAGGTTTCTGCCAGCCATGCATGCTGCGAAGATAGCATCAAGTGAGACAAAGGTTACGATAAGTAGGTGCCGTTAAGCGTGGAAATTCGGGTTCGCCCTGGAGCCGCCAAGAATCGAGTGGGCGGAGCAGCGGGGGAACCGCCAAGGCTTGTGGTCACAGTCCAAGCTCCAGCGGTGAATGGCAAGGCGAATCTCGCCGTACTGAAGGAGATCGCAAAGGCATTTGATGTGAGAAGTCGAGAGTGCGTTATCGTCTTCGGAGAGTTGCATAGAGATAAACGCATTTTAATTCAGGGTGATCAGGCGTTGCTTGCAATCAGATTGAGTGAGCTTCTAGGAATTCTTTGAATTCTTTCCTAAGGGATCTCGCCATGATTGAGGGATAACGGGGAAATATTTTTGATTTTTCGCCTAACGCGAGTGACGAATCATCCGTTGGTAATGACGATCTGGTGTTCGAGTAGAGGGTACTTCTGGCCCCATCTTTACGAAACCTAATTTTTCGTAGATTGCGATCGCCACAAAATTATCTACCCAGACTCCAAGTCCTTGAACCGACCATCCCTCTTCTTCTGCCTTCTCATCAATATGAGTGAAGATCTCGCTCAATAATCCTTGGCCTCGATAGTGGGGATCGATCCAACAACTTCCAATCCAGCAAGTCGCCCCGAAGTCTCCAATTAACTTCTCAATATTCATTCCGCCTGCAGATTCACCGTCGACCTCTGCGATCACAAAATCAAATTTCTCTAGTTGAGATGACCACTGCTCTTCACCCCAAGAGCTCTCTTCAGCAAAATCTCCACCAATATGCTCTGGGGAGTCACTCAACGCCCGCAGGCGAATATCACGGAGGAGCTGCCACTCTGCGTGATCTAGCTTGCGAATTATCGAATTACGCATTCAGCGAATCTAACCAATGTGGCCAATTCAACCAAGCTTCGAAAACGGAGATCGACTCCCTTAACGTACGCTCCGCATGACTGCCGTTACTTTCCCTAGGATCTCGGCCTCATCAGCTGGGATGGGTGCATAATTTTCATTAGCCGGCAGCAGCCAGAGATGGCCATCCTTCTTAGAGAAAGTTTTTACTGTCGCTTCGCCATCTATCATTGCAGCGACGATCTCACCCTGCTCGGCGTTCTTCTGTGCCCGTATAACGACAAAATCACCATCGCAGATTGCGAGGTCGATCATTGAATCGCCTTTTACCTTCAGCATGAAGAGTTCGCCTTGGCCGACAAATTCTTCGGGGAGAGTGAAGAGATCTTCTACCTCTTGTTGGGCGAGGATTGGGGCGCCGGCGGCGATCGTTCCAAGAAGCGGGATATTCCTCCCCTTGGATGGAGCAATCTGATCTTCCGGGGTAGATATTTCTAGGGAGCGAGCATTCGTCGCTTTCCGCTTGATATAGCCCTTCTTTGTCAGCTCTTCGAGCTGGTATTTGACCGAAGCGGGCGAGGCGAGCCCGGCTGCTTCACCGATCTCACGCATACTTGGCGGAAATCCTTGCTTTTCAACGGCATCCTTGATGACCTTGAGGATGAGCTGTTGGCGCTGAGTGAGGCCATGGGGGTCGATCGCGACCACGGGGGAGACTGGCGAGACTGGCGAGACTGGCGAGACTGGTGAATCTGGGGAATTTTTAGCCATGGGTAAAGGGTAGCCGCACTTCTTGAGATTGTCGAACATATGTTCGGAAAAATCTTGCCAATGTCAGTGGGGTGGGGTATCTTTCTCATTAGAACAACTGTTCGAATCCCCTCGAACAGAGTTTTTAAGGAAGTTGGTACTGACAATGGCAAAGACTCAGAATTCAGTAAAGCTCACCCGGCGCGGTCGCAGCCTTCTGCGTGTAGTTGCAGCTGGATCGCTCTTAGTAGTAATCGGCGCTGGTTTTAGCGCAACGGGCCACGCTTCTGAGACACGTTCACACTCAACTTCTTCCGTTTCATCTTCAGCGCAATCAGTTCCATCAGGGTATATCCGCGTCGTTGTAGCTCCAGGTGAATCACTCTGGTCCGTCGCTGCAATGGTCGCGGGTAACCGGGATGTGAGTTCAGTTCTCGATGAGATCGTGACCGCTAACAACCTTCCATCCACTGATGTGGCGACAGGTACTCGACTTCTCGTTCCGCTGAAGTAGGGATTCTCCTTCCCTCCCGTGAGCGCTAGCACTCATTAACCAATAAATTCTCCGGTGGATCTTCACTCTCTCCACTCGCAGGCGTAGCGTCAGATTCGATGCGCAGAGGCGCGAATCACCTAGGGAGAAAAAATGACAGATTACGTTGCACCGGGCCAGCCTGGCAGCAAAGCTACATTCAAAGCTCGATACGACCACTGGATAGGTGGCGAATATGTAAAGCCATCGTCGGGTCAATATTTTGAAAATGTCACACCCGTCACCGGAAAAGTCTTTTGTGAAGTTGCCCGTGGTAACGCCGCTGATATCGATAAAGCACTCGATGCCGCACATGCCGCGGCTCGTGCATGGGGTAAGACATCGGCAACAGCCCGCGCAATTATTCTCAATAAAATTGCCGATCGCATGGAGGCAAACCTTGAAGCGATCGCCGTTGCCGAAACATGGGATAACGGAAAGCCAATCCGCGAGACAATAAATGCAGATATTCCACTCGCCATCGATCATTTCAGATATTTCGCTGGCGCGATTCGCGCACAAGAAGGTTCCCTTGGCGAACTCGATGACGATACCGTCGCCTATCACTTCCACGAGCCACTTGGTGTAGTTGGGCAGATTATCCCGTGGAATTTCCCGATCTTGATGGCTGTATGGAAACTCGCACCTGCGCTCGCTGCGGGAAACTGTGTTGTATTAAAGCCGGCAGAACAAACTCCAGCATCAATTATGTTCCTGATGGAGCTCATCGCCGATCTTCTGCCTGCAGGAGTTGTCAATATCGTTAATGGATTTGGCGTCGAGGCTGGAAAGCCACTTGCCTCATCTCCACGAATTGCAAAGATCGCTTTCACGGGTGAGACCACGACCGGTCGACTCATCATGCAATATGCCTCAGAGAACATTATTCCCGTGACACTCGAGCTCGGCGGAAAGTCACCGAATATCTTCTTCGCAGATGTTGCTGCGGAGAACGATGCTTTCTACGACAAGGCGCTTGAAGGCTTTACTCTCTTCGCACTCAACCAAGGTGAAGTATGTACCTGCCCATCTCGCGGACTTATTGATACCAAGATCTACGACAAATTCTTGGGTGATGTCACTGCTCGAACCAAAGCAATCGTTCAAGGTCATCCACTTGATCTTTCGACAATGATTGGAGCCCAGGCATCTAATGATCAGTTAGAGAAGATCCTCTCCTATATTGAGATCGGCCAGAAAGAAGGCGCGAAGATTCTCACAGGGGGTACGCGTGCAGATCTCGGCGGCGAACTTTCAGGCGGTTACTACGTAACACCAACGATCTTCGAAGGCAATAACAAGATGCGTATCTTCCAAGAAGAAATCTTTGGGCCGGTAGTCTCAGTAACTAAGTTCGACGGTTTTGAGAATGCGATGGAGATTGCAAATGACACGTTGTATGGACTTGGAGCTGGCGTTTGGAGTCGCGATATGAATACCGCTTATCGCGCGGGACGTGAAATCCAAGCTGGACGCGTCTGGACCAATTGCTATCACGCATATCCTGCCGGCGCTGCCTTCGGCGGATACAAGGCATCTGGTATTGGACGTGAAAATCACAAGATGATGCTCGATCATTATCAGCAGACAAAGAACCTCCTTGTCTCGTACTCACCAAATAAACTTGGATTCTTCTAAGTCGATTTACCGAGTAGATTTACCGAGTAGATTTACCGAGTAGATGTACTGAGTAACATTCAAAATAAAAAGGAGTGAGATGGAGATTCCGTCACGGGTGGATTACACCGAGAGTTGCGCAGAACTTCTGCGCAAACTTCGCGCAATTCATGGACCACTGATGTTTCATCAATCAGGTGGCTGCTGTGACGGGTCTTCTCCAATGTGCTACCCACGTGGTGAGTTTCGGGTAGGAGCAGCCGATGTATTGCTCGGCGAATTTATTATTGATGGAATTGCAGAAAGTATTTCGATCTGGATTTCGGCATCGCAATTTGAATATTGGAAACATACCCACCTCACCATTGATGTAGTAGATGGCAGAGGCGGTGGATTCTCTTTGGAGTCTCCAGAGGGAAAACGCTTCCTGATTCGATCGAGACTCTTCTCAGATGTGGAGTGGGCAATCCTCGAGGACGCTCCGATCACCACAGGAGTCTCCGTTTTAGGGTAGCGGGGTCTCCGTTTTGGGGTAGCGGGGTCTCCGTTTTGGGGTAGCGGGGTGTCCGTTTTAGGGTATTTAGAGATACTTTGTTAGGCGAAACCCCACCCTGGTACAGAATTTTGAGTTGAGTTCACCTCGACACGCCGCATCGTGGAGGCCAAACTCTCAACCGTAGATGTACAGTTGGCACAAGATGTAGGGGTCGACACGGCAATATCACCCATAAGTTGTGGTTTTCCGCTAATCTCCCCCATCTACCCTCACAAAGTGAGTCTGTAACCCAACGAGATGAAAAGAGCTGTGAATGAATTGCCCCTTCTGCCGCCACGATGACTCTCGAGTCGTCGATTCAAGGCCGGCCGATGAAGGCGCCCTTATTCGCCGCCGCCGCGAGTGCACAGCCTGCGGTCGTCGCTTCACAACCTCAGAGACTTCGGTGCTTTTGATCGTCAAGCGATCAGGTGCCACCGAGCCCTTTAGCCGCGAGAAGGTCATTAATGGCGTTCGCAAGGCTTGCCAGGGACGTCCCGTCAATGATGACGATCTAGCTCTCCTTGCCCAGCGGGTCGAAGAAATACTTCGCTCAGATGGCCAAGCTGAGGTAGAGGCCCAAGAAGTCGGGATGGCAATTCTTGCGCCACTCCGTGAATTAGATGAGGTGGCTTACCTACGTTATGCCTCGGTATACCGTAACTTTGCCTCCCTCGAAGATTTTGAAGGCGAGATCGCACTTCTCCGCGCCGCTCCTTCACATTCGGCAAAAGATGGATCAGTTCAAGAAGTAAATGCAGCGAAGAAAGTTAGTTCTGAAAAAGCGCTCTCCCCAGCGAACAATTAGTTAATACCCTCACGTTCAAAACCAGCATAAGGAGCAGTACGCATGTCTATCGTTAATAAGCCCGCCGCGGAGCGCAAGTCCCAAGTAAAGAAGTTGGGTAAGGGTTTAAGTATTGAACGTATCTACACCACCGCTGGTGTTCATCCTTATGATGAAGTGAAGTGGGAGCGTCGCGATGTCGTCCAGACTAACTGGAAATCTGGCGAAGTTATCTTCGAGCAGAAGGGCACTGAATATCCAGATTTCTGGTCAGTAAATGCCTCAACAATTGTGACAACTAAGTACTTCCGCGGAGCAGTGGGTCATGACAACCGTGAATGGTCCCTCAAGCAGGTAATCGATCGCGTTGTGCTCACCTATGTAGCCTCCGGTAAAGAGAACGGCTACTTTGCAACAGATGTCGATGCCGAAGTATTCGAACACGAGCTTACATACATGCTCCTTCATCAAGTTTTCTCATTCAACTCACCAGTATGGTTTAACGTGGGAACTAATGCTCCGCAGCAAGTTTCTGCATGCTTCATCTTGTCAGTAGATGACACGATGGATTCCATCCTTAACTGGTACCGCGAAGAAGGAATGATCTTCAAGGGCGGTTCAGGAGCTGGTCTCAACCTCTCTCGTATTCGCTCTGCAAAAGAGCTTCTTAAGTCTGGCGGAACTGCATCAGGACCTGTCTCCTTTATGCGTGGTGCCGATGCATCAGCAGGAACTATCAAGTCAGGTGGAGCAACTCGTCGCGCTGCAAAGATGGTCGTACTCGATATTGATCATCCAGATATCGAAGAGTTCATTGAGACGAAGGTTCGCGAAGAGGACAAGATTCGCGCCCTCCGTGATGCCGGATTCGATATGGATCTTGGCGGAAAGGACATCATCTCTGTCCAGTACCAGAATGCCAACAACTCAGTTCGCGTGAGTGATGCATTTATGCGTTCATATGAGAATGGCGAGCAATTTGGACTTGTAGCTCGTGCAACTGGCGATGTCATCGAGACTGTCGATGCAAAGCAACTCTTCCGCAAAATGGCGGAGGCGGCATGGGCTTGTGCTGATCCAGGAATTCAATATGACGACACCATCAACGCGTGGCACACCAACCCAGAGACTGGGCGCATCAATGCATCCAATCCATGCTCTGAGTACATGTCACTTGATAACTCATCATGCAACTTGGCCTCTCTCAACCTCTTGAAGTTCCTCAACAACGATGGTTCTTTCGATACCAAGAAGTTTGTTAAGGCATCGGAACTCATCATCACTGCAATGGATATCTCGATCTGCTTCGCGGATTTCCCAACTGAGCCAATCGGCGAGACAACTCGCAACTACCGTCAACTCGGTATCGGATATGCAAACCTCGGCGCGCTCCTTATGGCATCAGGACTTGCTTACGATTCAGATGGCGGCCGCCAACTTGCTGGCGCGATCACCTCACTCCTCACCGGAACTTCTTACCGCCGTTCCGCAGAACTTGCAGGAATCGTTGGCGCATATGAAGGTTATGCACGTAACGCGGATGCACACACCAAAGTGATGAAGAAGCATGCAAATGCATCGCACTCAGCGAAGTCGGTTTCAACTCTCGATCGCGATGTCTGGACTGAAGCAAATAAGCAGTGGGATCTTGGTATCGAGATTGGCGCAAAGAACGGCTGGCGTAACGCGCAAGCATCAGTACTTGCTCCAACAGGAACGATCGGTTTGATGATGGATTGCGATACCACAGGTATCGAGCCAGATCTCGCTCTCGTGAAATTCAAGAAGCTCGTTGGTGGCGGATCTATGCAGATCGTTAACCAGACAATCCCAATGGCTCTTCGCAAACTCGGCTATACCGAGGAGACTGTTGAAGCGATTGTCGAGTACATCGCAGCAAATGGAAATGTCATCGATGCCCCTGGTCTCAAGACAGAGCACTACGACATCTTCGACTGCGCGATGGGAATTCGCTCAATCAGCGCAATGGGCCACGTCCATATGATGGCTGCTTGCCAACCATTCCTCTCAGGTGCAATCTCAAAGACGGTCAACCTTCCGTCAGATGCAACTGTTGAAGAGATCGAAGAGGTCTACTACCAGGGATGGAAGCTTGGCCTTAAGGCACTCGCTGTCTATCGTGATAACTGCAAGGTTGGTCAACCTCTCTCTGATGGCAAGGGTGAGAACAAGGGAACTGACTCAAATGTTTCAGCTGTAGCTTCGGCTCCTGCACGCAAGCGTCTTCCAAAGTCACGCCCAGCTATGACGACCTCATTCTCTGTCGGCGGTGCCGATGGTTATATGACCGCTGGCTCTTATGCCGATGGCGCACTTGCTGAAGTCTTCTTGAAGCTTGGAAAGCAAGGTTCGACACTTGCAGGCGTCATGGATGCCTTCTCTATCGCAGTATCGATCGGTCTCCAATACGGAGTACCTCTTGAGACCTTCGTTGAGAAGTTCACAAACCTACGCTTCGAACCAGCGGGCATGACTGATGATGCTGATATCCGCATGGCACAATCGATGATGGATTACATCTTCCGTCGCTTGGCCCTCGATTACCTTCCTTATGAGACTCGTTCAGCAATGGGGCTCTACACCGCATCAGAGCGCGCACGCGCGCTTGAGACCGGCGAATATACGCAGGATGCACAGGTAGCACCAACACTCCCAAAAGCACCAGCTGCAGCTGCGGCGGCTCCTGCGGTTGCAAGTAAGCCAGCATCAGTCACTATCGAAGCAAAGCCTGCGGCTGTTGATAACTCTGCAGGTGTGGGTTCCTCAATGGAACTCTTCGAGAAAATGACTGGCGTTAAGTCCGATGCTCCACTCTGCATGACCTGCGGTGTGAAGATGCGTATGGCCGGTTCATGCTTCGTCTGCGAAGGATGTGGAAATACATCAGGTTGTTCTTGATCTGAATAGTTACTCTCGTTTGAAAAAAGGCCGCCAGAGTTCTGGCGGCCTTTTTTATTCCTTCAACCTCTAAGATCTACTCATGGCAAATACTGAATTAATGAAGCTGCTCACCGCATATGAAGCTGCTACCACTGACTTTCTCGCTGCAGCACAGAAGTTGCAACCCACTGATTTAGATAAGGGTCCCGCAGGGGAGTGGAGCCCGCGGATGGTTGTTCACCATCTTGCGCATGCCGATGCCTATTGCCTTACGCGGATCATCCAGGTGCTCTCAGAGCCCGGCACTGTTATTCGATCATTTAGTGAAGAAGCGCTCGCTGGAAGCGATGTGCTCGCATATCGTACTGCGCCAATCGAACCAGCACTTGAACTCTTCAAGGCGGTACGAACCGAGAGCGCGAGATTATTGCACGGTGCAACCGACGAAGATTTACTCCGCACTTGTCAACACTCCGAGTACGGCGAGCTAACCCTGGCCGCAATGATTACTCACTTCACAAACCATCCTGTAGGTCATATTCAACAGATTCTTGATGCTCTCGAGAATTAAGTGACCGCTTCTAACTCTGCTTTTATTCTTAAAGTTCGTTCAGCCCTGGATGCAGCGGTTTCGGCAATCGGTGGCGAGGCGCGTGGAGGACAGATAGAGATGGCTGAGGCTGTGGCGAATGCCCTTGTTGATCGCCATCACTTACTCGTGCAAGCAGGAACCGGCACGGGAAAGTCCCTGGCCTACCTTGTTCCAGCACTTGTTCATGGGAAGAAAGTATTGGTTGCGACCGCAACACTCGCACTCCAACGTCAACTCGTTGAACGTGATCTCCCAAAGATTAAAGGCGCATTGGAAAAGGAGTTAGGGAGAGAGCTCACCTTCGCTGTCTATAAGGGCGTGGGTAATTACATCTGTCTCCAGAAGATGAATGGCGAAGGTATCGATCCCGATGGTGAGGTGCTACTTGAGATCGGTTCACTTGAGAAGGATGCAAAGCGCCTGAGAGCATGGGTTGAGACACCTGGAATCTCTGGCGATAGAGATGATGCGCCCGATGTAGATCGACGGGTCTGGATCGCAAATAGCACCTCGGGACGCGAATGCATGGGAGCGGATGAATGCCCATTCGGTTCACAATGTTTTGCAGTGAATGCGAAAGCAAAAGCTCAGACCGCTGATGTTGTGGTTACAAATCACACCTTGCTCGCAATTGAAATTGTTGATTCTCATCCGATCTTGCCCGAGCGTGACGCCATTATTTTGGATGAAGCACACGAATTTATGGATAGAACAACTCAAGCGGTGACTGAAGAATTAACCGCGGGGCGCGTTGAACGAGCAGCAAAGATGGCAAAGAAACATCTGCCAGGTAAGGCATCGATCGCCTTCGATAAGGCGGCAGATCAATTTGCAGAAGCGCTTACAGATTTTGCCCAAGATGTACGAAGCGACCCAACGAAGGCGGGACGGTTACCCGAACTTCCTTCGGTGCTTGAGGCGCCGACACGAAAAATAAAAGAGAGTGCAGCAGCCGTGATTGCACTCATCAATGCCGATTCTGAGGTAGTTGATCCAGATTCACTTGCAGAACGAGCCCGAGTAAAGGGTGCAACTCAAGAGGTACTCACAACCGCAACGAAACTTCTCAAACCAGGCAATGGTCAGGTTATGTGGTTTGAGCCAAATTTTTCGACGCTGTATTTAGCGCCACTTCAAGTCTCATCTGTCTTGCGCGAGAACTTACTTACTCAGACCCCGGTGATAGCAACATCTGCCACGCTCTCGGTGGGTAAATCTTTCGATGCGATCGCTTCGTCTATTGGTTTTGTTGTCAATAAGAATTCCTCCGAAGATGAAGCGGATTCATCATTTGATGCTGGCGAAATAGACCCGGCAAATGTTCAGATGCTAGATGTCGGCTCACCCTTTGACTTTGCAAATCAAGGCATGCTCTATCTACCAAAACATATCCCCGAACCTGGCAGAGAGGGACCTTCGCGTGAAGCGCTGACCGAGCTTGGGGAATTGGCAGAAGCGGCAGGGGGCAGAACCTTGGCGCTCTTCAGCTCCTGGCGCGGCGTCGAGATGGCGGACGAACATTTGCGAAAAGTTTTGAAAGAGTTGAAATTGCCGATCATCACTCAGCGACGTGGTGACTCAGTTGGACCACTTGTTGATCGCTTTGCCCAAGATCCGAGGTCAATCCTCTTGGGAACGATCTCATTGTGGCAAGGAATCGATGTGCCGGGACCTTCATGCACCCTTGTAGTTATCGATCGCATTCCCTTCCCACGTCCAGATGAGCCGGTAATGGCCGCTCGTGCAGCAGAGGCTGATGAGGCTGGCGGTAGCGGATTTATGCAAGTATCCCTTCCTCGAGCAGCACTTTTATTGGCGCAAGGAACGGGTCGGCTAATTCGCTCGATCGATGATCGAGGTGTTGTTGCGATCCTAGATTCGAGAATTACTACGAAGCGCTACGGTTCAATTTTATTGAATTCAATGCCACCTTTTTGGCGAACGTCAGATGCGAAGATCATCAAGGATTCACTTAAACGGTTAGATGCCCAATTCACTCAAGAGGGTTTGTAGGGCTGGCCACGATTTTGCAAAGCTTGGGTGTAAATTCTTGAGTGAGACCTCTTGATAACGGACCCATTCAACTTGGAGAGCTTCATCATTGACGTGATGAGCTTCCACATCCTCGTTCGCTATGCAGATGACAGTCCAATATGCCCAATCTCCATGATCATCGACAAAGGTCTCAATCGGTTTGATTAAATCCTTATCGATGCCGCACTCCTCATGAGCCTCACGTGCCGCCGCATCAAATATCTCTTCATGCGAATCTCGCGCACCACCTGGAATTCCCCATGTATCGCCGTTGTGCACCCAGGGTGCGCGATGTTGTAAGAGAACGGAGCCATCCCTCACCAAGAGGAGGCCCGCCGCACCATTTAATCCCCAATGGCGATTGCCGCATGCGCATTGCACCCAGCCATCTCCATCGCGTAAAGCCATGAGAGCAACCTACTCTCTTATCCACAACTTGCCGATCAACCAAAATCTTCGCTGCAGTTTTCTCCTAATCTCAGGGCATGCGGATACGAAGCGACCGGAACAACTTTTCATTAAACTCCTTCCTTGCCCTTCTAGCGATGTCGATCTTTACTGTTGGCGGGTTGTTCGTCGGCACGCGATCGGCTAACGCTTCGCAGTGCACAAATAACGTCTGCATTAATGTTTATACGGATCCGGTGACCGGTAAAATAATAATTGATGCGTCAAAGGTCATCCCTGGAAGTTCAAAACCCACACCGCTTCCTTCCAAGAGTTCAACCCCCACCCCAAGGCCCGTCGTTAAACGGACCTTCAATCCAACTCCACGTCCGTATATTCGACACGTTCCCTACGTGTACCACCCGCCCAGACCCAAACCTGCAAAGGTGGTAACAACTCCCACGGAAGTGGCTGCAGTAAATCTTGCCGATCAAATTACGCAATTGTTGCCTTCACGGCATATATACGTTCAACCGTCAGATGGCGTCGTTGCCCAGGTACCCACCTACTTTTGGAGTGATACGGGCTTGAGCTTTGCAACAGTGACTCAGATTCTAGGAGTGGCCGTTGGGGTGAATCTCGCGCCTACATTCAGCTGGAATTTTGGGGATGGTGTCACTGCTACATCGCAAACTCCAGGCGGACCATTGCCTGACAGATCGACCGGCCATACCTATCACCGCGCAGGAAGATATGTAGTGACCCTCAATGTTTCCTGGTTAGGCACGTGGTCGGCTGGAGCGAGTTCTTATCCAGTCGTTGGTGGCGCGATTGTGCAGAGTTATTCAACGGTCGTGAATGTCAATGCTGCACCAACTCGCTTCGGAGGCTGAAGGATTTCAACAGAGATCTCATCTCCACAGATTCCTTAACACGGCAATAAATTCTTTTGGCAATCAAGGAGTCTATGGTTATGACCACACTTACTAGTCCGCATGATTTACTTGCCGCAGTACCTTTTTTAATCGGTTATCACCCAGAAAATTCCTTAGTCATTATTGCAATTAAAGAGAACCAAGCAGGCCTGGCGATGCGCGTCGACTATCCGACGGAACTTCCGTTTCTGCAGATCGACTTTTTAATTTCTCACTTACTAAAACAGCAGGCAGATTCGGCGCTCATCGTTGGTTACATCAGCGCCAGAGCTGAATTTCACAAACTGGTGCTCGACTCTCTTGTGAGCGCGCTTAATGAGAAGGCGATCGTTGTTCGTGAATCTCTGCTCGTTGATGGGGATCGATGGCGGTCAACGATCTGCCAGGATAAAGAGTGTTGTCCGCCTCGCGGGCGAGTACTTCCTGATATTAAAAATTCGAGAGTCGCCTGTGAACGGGTTGTAGACGGAGCGCCTATGCCATTTGCGAACGAGAAAGCGGCAAAGGAGATGCTCTCCTCACATCATCACGTGAAAGAACTTGCTGCCGCTATCGCCAGGATTGCACCGATTGATTATCAAGCTTCGAGCGTTCAAAAACTTCAACGTGAAGGCGCCGTGGCACTCAATGAACTGGTGCAAGAATTCATCGCTAAGAGAGGATCAGATCGGATCGATCTCGTTGCGCTCGTTTTAGTGCGACTCCTAGATCTTCAAGTTCGCGACTATGGGTTGGGAATGGCCACAGCGGATAACAAAGAGGCCCTGCTCGAGATGTGGCGTTGGTTGATGACGATATCGCCTCAAGGATTTGGAGCAGCGCCGGCAGCCCTATTTGCAGAGCTTCTCTATGAGCGAGGTGATGGTGCCTTAGCGGTACGCGCATTAGAGCGGGCAGAGTTGGATGATCCGGAGTACACGTTGGCGAAATTGCTTCGCCGTACATTTGCTGCTGGCTGGCCGCCTGAAAATTTTGCCAAAATGCGAGCGGAATTACATCCAAAGATCACGGAGACTCTCTTTGGGGGATAAATTAGAGAGTAATATCCAGCGAAGATAAGACGTTACTACTCAACGATGAGGAGCATAGAAGTGTTTGTTGGTGTCCCAAAAGAGATAAAAAATAATGAATCCCGAGTCGCTTTAACTCCGGCGGGCGCACATTCACTTGCGCAAAATCATATGGTTCTCATCGAAAGCGGGGCTGGTCTTGGTTCAGCCATCACCGATGAGCAATACATCTCTGCAGGGGCAACAATTGTTACAAGCGCCGATGAACTCTGGGAACGATCTGATCTGATTTTAAAGGTCAAGGAACCTATTGCCGTCGAATATCCTCGAATGCGTCAGGGTCAGGTGATCTTCACCTATCTCCATCTCGCTGCTGATAAAGAGTTGACCTTAGCTCTGATGGCAAGTGGCGCTACAGCGATCGCATATGAAACGGTCGAGGTAAATCGAACCCTCCCTCTTCTCGCACCTATGTCTGAAGTTGCTGGTCGAATGTCTATTCAAGTTGGAGCAGCGGCGCTACAACGCCCAAACGGTGGTCGAGGAGTTCTTCTTGGCGGAGTGCCCGGCGTCAAACCCGGAAAGGTCGTTATCCTCGGCGGTGGTGTTGCTGGTCTCAGCGCTGCAGCGATCGCGCATGGAATGCGCGCCGATGTTTCAATTCTTGATGTGAACCTGAATCGGCTCGCTGAGATTGACAATATTTTTCATGGACAGGTAAAGACAATTGCATCATCAGCTCTTGCGATTGAAGAAGAACTTCTGACCGCCGATTTGGTCATTGGTTCGGTTCTGATTCCAGGAGCGAAGGCGCCTAAATTAGTAACAGATGCATTGGTCTCACGAATGAAACCCGGATCGGTTCTCGTCGATATCGCGATCGACCAAGGTGGCTGTTTCGAGGGTTCACATGCGACTACTCACGCGGATCCAACTTTTGCCGTGCACAACTCACTTTATTATTGTGTAGCAAATATGCCTGGCGCGGTCCCGGCAACCTCTACCTATGCGCTCTCGAATGCGACGATCAAATATGCGCTGGCTCTCGCCAACAAGGGGTGGGAACGAGCCCTCAATGATGATGCAGCGCTAGCGGCCGGACTCAATATTCATGATGGAAAAATCATGTATGCAGCGGTGGCTAGCGCGCATAATCTGTAATTGTGCGCTCCTCGCGCTTAACCGGGAGCACGCTTAACATTCATGTAACAATGGGTTGAGAGTCTGACCCCATGAATGATGAGATGAGCAAGCAAGAAGAGTTCGTTCTTCGTACCTTGGAGGAGCGGTCAATTCGATTTGTGCGCCTCTGGTTTACCGATGTTCTCGGATTCTTAAAGTCGGTAGCAATCGCACCAGCTGAACTCGATTCTGCTTTCTCTGAGGGGATCGGTTTTGATGGGTCGGCGATTGAGGGATATGCACGCATCACCGAATCAGATATGTTGGCAAAGCCTGACGCTTCAACTTTTGCAATCCTTCCTTGGCGCACCACAGCACCTGGGGCAGCGCGAATGATATGTGACATCACCATGCCAGATGGCACGCCAGCTGAATCTGATCCACGCCAGGTTCTTAAGCGGACACTTCAACGGGCCGCAGATATGGGGTTCACTTGCTACACCCATCCAGAGTTGGAATTTTTCCTCTTTAAGAATGCACCGGAATCTGGTCTCGCACCGATACCGGTTGATCAGGGCGGATATTTCGACCACACCCCAACATCGATTGGACAAGATTTTCGGCGCCAAGCCATAACTATGCTCGAAGCGATGGGAGTCTCTGTTGAATTCTCACACCATGAAGGAGCTCCAGGTCAACAAGAGATTGATCTTCGCTACGCCGATGCTCTGAGCACAGCGGATAACATCATGACTGCACGCCATGTCATCAAAGAGGTGGCACTCGACCAGGGTGTGCATGCCTCATTTATGCCAAAACCTTTCACAGAGCACCCGGGCTCTGGCATGCATACACATTTCTCACTCTTCAATGGCGAGGCAAATGCCTTCTACGAAGCGGGCAAGCCATTTGGGCTCTCAGAGATTGGTCGTGCATTCATCGCCGGAGTACTTAAACATGCTGGCGAATTCACGGCGATCACTAACCAATTCGTTAATTCGTATAAGCGACTTTCAGGCGAAGGTGAGGCACCAGCCTTTATTACCTGGGGACATAACGATCGCTCATCGCTCGTCCGAATTCCTGCCTATAAGCCTCAAAAAGAGAATTCGACTCGAGTTGAAGTTCGCTCGCCAGACTCTGCATGTAACCCATATTTGGCTTTCGCCGTCATCATCTCCGCTGGCTTGAAGGGAATTGAATCAAAGTATTCCCTCACCGAGAATGAGCAGCCTGAAGCGCTACCTACGAATCTCGAGGAAGCGATCAAGGCGATGGAAAATTCGACTTTTGTCCGCGAAACCCTCGGCGAGGCGGTCTTTGAGTATGTTCTGAGAAATAAACGGGCCGAGTGGAATGAGTACCGCAAGCAGGTCAGCGCCTACGAATTAGATCGATATTTGCCGATCCTCTAAGGCTGATTTAGAGTTAGACCTATGGAACGCAGTCTCCTCCTTAGCTGCCGTGGCGGGGCCAAATAACCGGTCCCCTCGCCGCGGGGTTTGGTGTTGCCGGTTGACATCCAAAATCCCGTTAACCCATTGCAGAACTAAGAACAGCAATTAAGGAGCAGATAATGAGTTTTCCAAAGCAAATCCCGTCAAAGATGCCAGTGCATCGCTATGCACCCTTTATCCCTATTGATCTCGCTGATAGAACGTGGCCAACAAAGAAGATTACGCATGCTCCTCAGTGGTGCTCAGTTGATCTGCGCGATGGAAATCAAGCCTTGATCGATCCTATGGATCCGCAGCGCAAACTTGCGATGTTCAAACTTCTTATTTCGATGGGATACAAAGAGATTGAAGTTGGATTTCCCTCTGCATCCCAGATGGACTTTGATTTCGTAAGAAAGATTATCGAAGAAGATCTCATTCCTGATGATGTTGTTATCCAGGTTTTAACCCAAGCTCGCGATCCTTTGATTCGCCGCACCTATGAATCACTGAAGGGCGCAAAGCAGGCCGTTGTGCATCTCTATAACTCGACATCGACGCTTCAACGTCGAGTTGTCTTTGGGCAAGATAAAGAAGGTATTAAACGGATTGCCACCGAGGCGGCGACACTCTGTATGGAGCTTCGTTCACTCGTACCCGAGACAAAGATATTCTTTGAATACTCACCCGAGTCATACACTGGAACTGAGCTTGAATTCGCTTTAGAAGTCTGCGATGCCGTTAATGACATTTTTAAGCCAACTTCAGATCATAAGACAATCATTAATTTGCCGGCGACTGTCGAGATGGCAACCCCTAACGTATATGCCGATTCGATTGAATGGATGCACCGCAACCTCAAGTACCGCGATAGCGTCGTACTGTCTCTGCATCCCCATAATGATCGAGGGACAGGTGTAGCTGCGGCCGAACTTGGTTATCTCGCAGGTGCGGATCGTATCGAGGGAACGCTTTTTGGAAATGGCGAACGCACGGGAAATGTCTGCCTTGTGACTCTTGGTTTAAATATGTTTAGCCACGGCGTTGACCCACATATCGACTTCTCGCAGATTGATGAGATTCGACGGACCGTTGAGTACTGCAACCAGTTGCGAGTTCCTGAGCGACACCCTTACGGGGGAGACCTAGTCTTCACCGCATTCTCGGGCTCGCATCAGGATGCTATTAAAAAGGGCTTCGATCACATGGCGATTGATTCGGCTGCCGCTGGAGTCCATATTGATCAACACACCTGGGCGGTCCCGTATTTGCCGATCGATCCGAAGGATATTGGTCGTTCTTATGAGGCGGTTATTCGAGTCAATAGCCAGTCAGGAAAGGGTGGAGTCGCATATTTGATGAAGAATGAGCATCACCTTGACCTTCCTCGCCGGTTGCAGATCGAATTTAGCCAAGTTGTTCAGAGCAAGACGGATAATGAGGGCGGAGAAGTGACTCCCGATGCGCTCTGGAAGATCTTTGAAGATGAATATCTTCCAGCTGATCTCAATAATTGGGGAAGATTTCGCCTAAAAGGCTTGAGCCAGTCCTCTCATATGGATGAGGATGTAAAGCTTACCGTTGAGCTTGCCGACGAAGGTCAGATTCAAACGCTCTCAGGTACGGGTAATGGCCCAATCGCTGCCTTCGTGCACGTGATCTCTGGCTACTCGGATATTTCGGTGCGCGTTCTTGATTACTACGAGCATGCGCTCTCAGCCGGCGGCGATGCAAAGGCGGCTGCCTACTTAGAGTGCGAAGTAGATGGCAAAACCTTCTGGGGGGTCGGAATCGATCCTTCCACGACCACCGCAGCGCTCAAAGCGGTGATTTCGGCGGTCAATCGGGCCCTTCGAGGCTAATCACGACTACCTTCTGAGGGTGGCGGTATATCGAGATCAAGGGGTTGTGCTTCGTACTCAGAAATTGGGCGAAGCTGATCGGATCATCACTCTGCTCACTCGCGAACATGGCCGGATTAAAGCGGTCGCAAAAGGCGTGCGTCGGACAAAGTCGAGGTGGGGTGCCAGACTTGAACCGACCAGCCACGTCGACCTTCAACTGTATTCGGGCAAGTCACTCGATACCGTCACTCAAGCGGTAAGCATTGAAAATTTTGGCGATCGCCTGAGCGAGAATTACCAGCATTGGACAGTCGCCAATGCGATTTTAGAATCGGCAGAGAGATTCACTCAGAATGAGCACGAACCTGCGTTACAGCAATACCTATTAATTACCGGTGCCCTCAAAGCACTCGCCAATGAGAGTTATGACCCATCACTCATCTTGGATGCGTATCTTCTGCGCTCGCTCTCTGTTGCAGGTTATGCACCATCGCTGACACATTGCTCGGTCTGTGATGCGCCAGGACCACATAAATTCTTCTCGTTAGTTGGCGGTGGATCGGTCTGCAATTCTTGTAAGCCATCTGCGGCTCCAACGCCTGCCCCAGAATCACTCGAATTAATGTCAGCGCTGCTCTCTGGTGATTGGGAGAGCGCACATTCATCCGAGCTTCGAAATCGACGAGAGGCATCAGGATTGATTGCTGCCTATCTTCAGTGGCATTTGGAGAGAGGTTTACGTTCCTTACCGCTTGTTGAGAGAATGTAATCATGGCCGCAAAACCACCAAAATTGCACCCGGATCAGATTCCTCACCATGTCGCTATTGTGATGGATGGAAATGGTCGTTGGGCGAAGGAGCGTGGTTTGCCTCGAACAGCAGGACATGAGGCAGGTGAAGCTTCTTTGCTTGATGTCATACATGGCGCAATTGAAATAGGCGTCAAGGAGATAAGCGCATACGCCTTCTCAACTGAGAATTGGCGACGATCGCCAGAAGAAGTTAAATTCTTGATGGGCTTTAATCGTGATGTTATCCGGCGCCGTAGAGATGAAATGAATGACTTAGGCGTCCGAATTCGATGGGTTGGAAAAGAGCAACGCCTCTGGAAGTCAGTGATTAACGAATTGCGCGAAGCAGAGGCACTCACTCGACGAAATAAGACCCTCACCCTCAATATGTGCGTCAATTATGGGGGGAGAGCTGAGATCGTTGATGCTGCAGTATCCATTGCCAAAGAAATTTCGAAACGAAATCTCAAACCCGAGCAAATAACCGAGAAGTTGCTCGCCAAGCATCTTTACAACCCAGGGATGTCGGATGTGGATTTGTTCCTGCGATCTTCAGGAGAACAGAGAACGTCTAACTTCCTACCGTGGCAATCGGCCTATGCAGAGATGGTTTTTATGGATGTGCTCTGGCCAGATGTTGATCGTCACACTCTTTGGAAGGCGATTGAAATCTATGCAGAGCGCGATCGAAGATTTGGTAAAGCGTAAAGCAGGCTTCCTGCAATCAATCCCCAAAATGGTGAACCGAGTTGAAGCGGATGTATTCCGCTTATCGTGATGAGCAAGGTAACAAGAGCGGCTTCGCGGCCCTGGTGTGCAACGAGAGATTCATGAAGTGATGTGGAGAGAGCAGGGAAGAGCGCCAAACCCGCGAGAGCAGCGAGTGCTGAAGCTGGGAGTGCGCCGAAGAGAGTGAGCACTGATGCGCCCACCAATCCAGCGGCAATATAGATGATGCCGGTAATGACCCCCGATGTGTAACGGGTTTCGCGGTTTGGATCGGCATGTTCACCCACGGCAATGCTTGCCGTAATCGCTGAGGTATTGGTTCCGCTGTTGAGGTAGCCAGCGCTTAATAGAGAGATAACGCCAGAGGAGATGAGTGAGCGATTATGCGGAGCGTCGTATCCATTGTTTTTAAGAACCGCAAAGCCAGGCGCAAATTGCGTCGCGATCGTGAGTATGAACATTGGCAATGCGAGATTAATCAATGCACCGAGCGTGAAATGTGGAGAGATCCAGACGAGGTGCGTTACTCCAAAGTGTGGTGAGCGAAAATGCATCTGATGTAAGAGCAAGGAGGCGATGATTCCAACCACGAGTACCGCAACAACTGGCGCTCGGAGTTTGAAAATTCGGGCGATAAAGTAGGCGAGCACCATAGAAGAGACTATCCAAGGTTCATCCCTGAACTGCATGAAAATATTTACACCAAAATTGAAGAGCACACCGGCAAGCATCGCCATGATGAGTTGGTGAGGGATGGCTTTCATCAACTTGGGCATAAACTTTGCAAGCCCAACTACGATGAAAAGCAGAGCGACGATGATGTACGAAGCGACCGCCTCTTGAATCGAGTGGGTCTTCAAGCTTGTGACGAGGAGAACTATTGCCGCGGTAGAGGTTGAGCCGATCATAGGCATTCGGTAGCGAAGGGATAGATAAAGCGAGAAGAGACCCGACATCACCCATGAGGATGCGATCCACGTAGCGGTCTGCGCATCCGTGAAATGGCCAGATTCTGCTGCTTGCAGCATGATCACAATGGGTCCCGTTGCCGCCACAAGGACCACGAGAAAGCCGGAGACGAAGGCGCTGAGCGTAAGAGCACGGGGAAAATCTCTGATGTTCGCCCACAGGGCTGGAATAGCTGAGAGATTTTTGGTCCCTTGATATTCCTGGTTGTGATCCTCGCTCATCCGGCGATTCTAGATTGGCAGAGGCCCTTCACGCGGGTGAAGTGAGGCTCTAGATGCAGGTAAAATTCGACTCCTTGCAGCCCGCAAGATCAGTACAAGCCGACAGCCAGCCGGAGGAGAAAATCATGGCCGCAGATCGTTTAGAGACAATTGTTAGTTTGGCCAAGCGCCGCGGATTCGTCTACCCATCATCGGAAATTTATGGTGGCTTGCGCGCCTCTTGGGATTACGGTCCCCTCGGCGTAGAACTCAAAAACAATGTGAAGCGTCAGTGGTGGCGTTCCATGGTTCAGGGACGCGAAGATGTCGTGGGTTTGGACTCATGCGTGATACTTGCACGGGAGGTCTGGGAAGCATCTGGCCACGTAGAAACTTTCACAGATCCATTAACCGAGTGCACCGCCTGTCACAAGCGTTATCGCGCTGATCATCTCGAAGAGGCATTCGAAGCTAAGAATGGTCGTCAGCCAACTTCGATGGAAGAAGTAAATTGCCCAAACTGTGGAAACAAGGGAAAGTTCACCCAACCAAAACAATTCTCTGGTTTACTCAAGACCTACTTAGGTGCGGTCGAGGATGAGAGCGGATTAGCGTATCTACGTCCGGAAACAGCACAGGGTATCTTTATTAACTTCGACAACGTTGCACAGACTTCACGGAAGAAACCGCCATTTGGAATCGGCCAAATCGGAAAGTCTTTCCGAAATGAAATCACTCCTGGAAACTTTATCTTCCGTACTCGCGAATTTGAACAAATGGAGATGGAATTCTTTGTCGTTCCTGGGACAGATGAAGAGTGGCATCAATATTGGATCGATACTCGCCTTGCTTGGTATAAAAATCTTGGTATTAATCCAGAGCGCCTTCGCCTCTTCGAGCATCCTAAAGAGAAGCTCTCGCACTATTCGAAGCGAACCGTTGATATCGAATACAAATTTGAATTCAATGGCACCGAGTGGGGTGAACTTGAAGGCATCGCAAGTCGGACAGATTTTGATCTCAAAGCGCATGGAGCGGCATCTGGAAAAGATCTTTCATGGTTTGATCAAGAGAAGAATGAACGCTGGGTTCCTTATGTCATTGAACCTGCAGCAGGGGTTGACCGCTGCACACTGACCTTCATGATGGATGCCTTCACCGAAGATGAGGCTCCAAATTCGAAGGGTGAGATGGAGAAGCGAGCGGTGATGAAGTTGGATCATCGTCTTGCGCCTATTAAAGTCGCAGTACTTCCGCTCTCTCGCAATGCCGATCTCTCGCCAAAGGCTCGCGATTTAGCTGCTGAGCTTCGCCAAAATTGGTCGGTCGACTTTGATGATGCCGGAGCAATCGGTCGTCGTTACCGCAGGCAGGATGAGATCGGGACTCCGTATTGCATCACGATTGATTTTGAAACCCTCGAAGATAATGCGGTGACGATTCGTGATCGCGACACGATGGCTCAGGAGCGCGTTGGCATTGATCACGTTCAATCGTGGCTCGCGCCACGTTTGCTCGGGTGCTAACTCAACCTGCACCTCTTCGCTTACCCATCGCAAATGGGGGGTTTGAAAATGATGAGGTGGTGCTGAGCACTCCCGTCGTTTTAGCTCCTATGGCGGGAATTACAAACTCCGCCTTTCGGACCTTGTGCCGAGAGCAAGGAGCAGGACTCTTTGTCTCAGAGATGGTTACTGCTCGCGCGCTTATTGAGCGACACCCAGAGACGTTACGTTTGATAACTCCGGGTAAGGGTGAGTCACCACGCTCGGTACAGCTCTATGCAGTTGATCCCATTGTTGTGAGCAAGGCGATTACGATGCTGATGGAAGAAAATCTTGCCGATCACATCGATCTCAATTTCGGTTGCCCGGTTCCTAAGGTGACTCGTCGAGGTGGTGGCGCAGCACTGCCGTATAAGCGACGCCTCTTTGAAAATATTGTGAAAGCCTCAGTTGATGCTGCGAAACCTTTTGGAGTACCAGTTACCGTCAAGATGCGCGTAGGTATCGATACAGATCACCACACCTATCTTGATGCTGCAACCGCGGCTGCACGAGCGGGGGTTGCGTGGGTTGCGCTACATGCTCGAACCGCAGAGCAGATGTACGACGGTGAGGCAGATTGGTCGAAGATTGCGACCCTCGTTGAACATCTGAAACCTACTGGCGTCCCTGTTCTTGGTAACGGAGATATCTGGAGCGGCGAGGATGGCGCAAGGATGATCGCTCAAACTGGGTGCGCCGGCGTCGTCGTTGGTCGCGGCTGTCTTGGACGTCCTTGGTTATTCGCCGATCTAGTTCGTGCCATGAACGGTGACTCTCGAAAGTCGGAGCCAAGCCTCTTTGAAGTACGCGAGATGATGATTCGACACGGTAATTTACTCGTAGAATTTTTTGAAGCTGAAGGCCGCGCTATGCGAGATCTTCGCAAGCATATGGCGTGGTATCTCAAAGGATTTACCGTGCCACGAGAAATAAGATCTTCATTGGGAATGGTCGCCTCACTTGGCGAGCTTGAGTACCTTCTAGGACAACTCGATGATCAACCGTATCCAACTGCCGTCTCCGAAGGACCGAGGGGTCGAAAGTCTCACGGGCGTACGCCAACTCTGCCTGATGGTTGGTTAAATGATCCTGATGAGATTCCCGCTATTACGATTGATGATTCGGTTTCGGGCGGATGATTCTCCTGTTCCGAATTTTTCGTAGGCTTTTTACCTTCCTTGTTCTACTTCTGATTGTTATTCCTGGATATTTTTTCTACTCAATCTGGAATGAAGGACATAAGGCAAAACCGCTAAAAAGCGATGCAATTGTGATTCTTGGCGCTGCTCAATTCAATGGCGTACCGTCAGATATATTGCAGGCGAGAATTGATCGGGCGAATCAGGCCTATCGCGCCGGTTTGGCACCGCGCATCATTACCGTGGGTGCTAATGCGAAGGGTGATAATTACACAGAAGCGTCGACCAGCAGACTCTCCCTCATTCAATCGAGGATTGCAAAGAGCGCTTTGACATCAATTTCTATCGGCCGAGATACCTTGAGCAGCACGATTGCATATGTCCGCTACTTAAAGAGTCATAGCCTCTCGTCAATCATTATTGTGACCGATCCCTATCATTGCTACCGAGCTGAAGCCGAGGCAAAGGATCTAGGAATAAAGGCGAGTTGTGCGGCCACAACGACTGGGCCAGCATCGTTACAGGAGGCAGCTTGGCGCTATATCGTGCGCGAGACTGGGGCCTATCTCGCGTATAAGACTGTTGGACAGTTCGGTATTCATCTCACAGATCAGATCAAGAAGTAGAGTTCGTTCACTATGGTTCTTCAACCCGCCCATGAGCGACTCGGCTACACCTCCTTTGATCGTGAGCGCTTCCTGGATGAACCTGCAAAACGGGGTGGAAGAACAGAATTTGCGCGAGATCGAGCTCGCATCATTCATTCCTTTGCTCTTCGTCGCCTTGCAGCTAAAACTCAAGTAGAAGTCCCTTGGGCCTCAGATTTTCCACGTACCAGACTCTCCCATTCCCTTGAGTGTGCTCAAGTGGGGCGTGAACTTGGAGAGGCACTTGGCGCTGACCCAGACCTCATGGAAGGTGCCTGCTTAGCTCATGATTTAGGGCATCCGCCTTTTGGTCACAATGGTGAAGATGCACTCAATGAACTCTCCTTCGATGCGGGTGGGTTTGAAGGAAATGCGCAATCGCTTCGACTACTCATCAGACTTGAAGCGAAGACCGTCGATAGTGAAGGTCGATCAGTTGGCTTAAATCTCACACGTGCCTCACTCGATGCAGCGACAAAATATCCCTGGCCGCGCGCCACAAATCTTCGCAAGTTCGGCGTCTACGACGATGATCAAGAGATATTTCAGTGGATTCGACATGGTGCTGCAGAAGGCGTGCAATCGATGGAAGCCCAGATCATGGATTGGTCTGATGATGTCGCTTACTCTGTGCATGATCTTGAAGATGCAATCGTCTCTGGACAGGTCACGCTTGAAGGATTGCAAGGAGATCTTGAAAAGATATACGCGATGGCGAAGAGTGGTTATTTGCCAGATATCACTGAGGCCGAGGCGATGACCGCGCTTACAAATTTGCAGGCACTCTCATGCTGGCCATCGACATACGATGGCTCACATCGAAATCTCGCCAGACTTAAAGATCTCGCATCTCAATTGATTGGACGTTTTGCTCTCGCAGCAGAATCAGCCACCCGCGATCAATACGGGGATGGAAATCTCACCCGCTACAGCGCTAATCTCGTCGTCCCGCGCGATCAACGTGTAGAGGTTGCTCTTCTTAAGGCAATGGCCGGTCACTACGTGATAAGTGCCGAATCTTCACAGAAGCGATATGCAGAGCAGCAGGTGATTATCAAAGAGTTAGTGGATATGGTCTATAGCGGTGGAGAGGAGGCGCTCGAGAGCTTCTTCCTCGAAGATTGGCGAAGAGCAGCGACTGATGCACAACGGCTGCGGGTCGCTATCGATCAAATCGCCTCTCTGACAGATCCGGGGGCCTATGCCCTCCACAAGAAGCTATCGGGCCGTTCTTAACCTTTACAACCTCCAGAACCTCCACTTCTACTCCATGAATTCAGGGTCGACCTGAATGTTGCGAGGATTGATTAGGATAGGCATATGGCCGGTCGCATACGAGATGAAGATGTCGCATATGTGCGCGAACATAGCCATATTGATGATGTGGTCGGTGACTATGTTCAATTGAAAGGCGCCGGCGGAGGGCAGAAGAAGGGGCTCTGCCCATTTCACGATGAGAAGTCACCTTCCTTTCACGTCACTCCATCAAAAGGCTACTTCCATTGTTTTGGCTGCCAAACCGGGGGCGATGTCATCGCATTCTTGATGAAGTTAGAGCACCTCACTTTCACTGAGACGGTCGAGCGTCTAGCCGAAAGAATCGGATATCAACTCACCTACGATTCAAGCGGACAATCAAATTCTGGAATGTCGGGGATAAATCGATCGCGTTTAGTTGCGGCAAATACTGCAGCAGCAAAGTTTTATCAAGAAGAGCTTGGCAAACCTGGACCAGCGCAGATCGGAAGAGAATTCCTTACAGGTCGAGGATTTGATAAGAGTGCTGCAGAGTACTTTGGTGTGGGTTATGCACCGGATGAATGGGATGCTCTCTACAAACATCTTAAAGGTATTGGGTATACGGAGAATGAATTAAATACTGCTGGCCTCATTAAGGAAGGGTCGCGCGGTAATTTTATTGATCGCTACCGCAACCGATTAATCTGGCCAGTAAAAGATATATCTGGTGATGTCGTTGGTTTCGGTGCACGCAAACTCGCTGGTGATGAGAAGGATCAAGGTCCAAAATATCTCAACACCTCAGAGACGCCGATCTATAAGAAGTCCCAACTTCTTTATGGGCTAGATATTGCGAAGAAAGAGATCGCAAAGAAGCGGCAAGTTGTTATTGTCGAAGGCTATACAGATGTAATGGCGGCACATTTAGCTGGCGTAACTACGGCTGTGGCAACCTGCGGCACTGCTTTTGGAGATGACCATATCCGCATCATTAGAAGATTGCTCATGGATGATGATGCCTTTAGGGGCGAGGTTATATTTACCTTTGATGGAGATGCAGCTGGCCAGAAGGCGGCGCTACGGGCTTTTGATGATGATCAAAAATTTGTGGCCCAGACCTTTGTTGCTGTTGCTGCAAACGGCATGGATCCTTGTGAACTTCGTCAAAGTGGGGGAGATGAAGCAGTTCGCGATCTCATCGCCAGGCGAGTTCCACTCTTTGAATTTGCAATGAAATCAGTGATTGCAGGATATGACACGAAGACACCCGAAGGCCGTGTCAGCGCATTGAATCAAGTTGCGCCCTTGATTAGCAAGATTAAGGATGCATCGTTACGACCTGAATATGTTCGCTCGGTGGCCGCGTGGCTTGGCATGGAAGTGGATGTAGTGAATACCGCAACGAAGCGAAGTGCCGGAAAGAGCAGTGCGGCCCCACAAGAGCTACAGCCCGCTGGATCAGTGAATCTGAAAGATCCGATCTTGATGTTGGAGCGAGAAGTTCTCAAGGTAAAACTGCAAGTTCCAGAACTGGCTGGTGCATGGAACCAATTAGAGCTCAACGCCTTTACATATGCTCCTTATGCTTCATTGCGCGCGCGTATTGATGAGTCGCCAGATCAGGCGATCACTGACCTCTTAGACCGGACCGAGGATGAGCAACTTCGCTCACTGATCACCGAACTGACCGTTGAGCCAGTTCGTACCGATGGCGAGATTTCAGAGCGCTACATTCAGGCAATTTTTGCCAGATTACGTGAAGTTGCTCTCAGCCGCGAGATCGCCGAGATTAAATCGAGTCTGCAACGACTCAATCCCGTGGAAAATGAGGCGGAATACACCGAAACCTTTACTCGATTGGTCGGCCTAGAGGCAGCCCGTAGGACTCAGAAGGAATTGGCGATCGGAGAGGTTTAGCCTTAATATTTGCTCCGCAGACAGCCAAGTCTGTAGGTCGAGGCCCACACCAGGGAAGAAGCCACCAGCAAGAAGAACTGTTGGCGATTCTTTCGCCAAGAAGTCCCTCATAGCTCAATTGGCAGAGCAGCCGACTGTTAATCGGCAGGTTATTGGTTCGAGTCCAATTGAGGGAGCCAGAGGCTCACGAGCGATGCAATTGAGGGAGCCAGAGGCTCACGAAGTAACTCTATTTCACAGGGGAATACTGTTAAATACCCGTATGGCAACTAAAAAAATGGGTCTCGCATCATGGCGCAATCAACCTCTCGGAATCGCAATCCTTCGCCTCTGGCTTGGCGGCACGTGGGTTTATGGCGGTTGGGCGAAGGCTTCAGATAGCGCATTTCTCAGCAAGTCGGGACCAAATTCATTTAGCGGTCAGCTCACAAGTTATATCGGCCATTCACCTCTCACATTTATTTTACGTCACATGTTGGAGCATGCAACGCTATTCGCGTGGTTTGTGATGCTCTCTGAATTCGCAATCGGGATCGCTGTGCTTTCAGGGGTTGCGATGCAGTTGGCGATAATTGGTGGATTTTCAGTCTCTATCATTCTTTGGCTCTCTGTCACTTTTCATGTTCATCCGTACTTCTTGGGAAGTGATCTCGCTTTCGCTGCCTCTTGGCTGGCGCTCTTCTATCTATGGCGCGCGCATGAGCGGTCAGGCAATCGCGGTCGGAGCACCTTGATCGGCGACCTCATCCCTCATCTCAAGGATCGACGTGAGGTTGTCGGCTTAATGAGCGTTGCGGCAGGTGCGGTAATCGCTTCACTTGCTGGTCGATCCTTCCGACCAAAGCAAAAAGCCAATGCCGCTATCGTCAAAGTGGCAGATTTTCCGATTGGCTCAACGATGCCATTTACCGCCAATGATGGAAATCCAGCGATTCTCTTTAGAACCAACGCTGGGGTCTTCGCTTACAGCGCAATCTGCACACACCAAGGCTGCACGGTTGCATACGATGGTCTCTCGCATTCAATGAACTGCCCTTGCCATGGTGCGAAATTCGATGCTGCAAGCGGAGCAGTACTCGCAGGGCCAGCGCCAATCCCACTTCCAAAGATCAGCGTTTCGATCGCAGGAGATCACATTATTCAAGCGTGATTCTTACGCCAGATTTGTAACGTCAACGTAACCCAGGAAGGGTAGGTTTTATCTATGGCTCAATTCAAATTAGAGATTGCACTCCCAGATCGCCCAGGCTCACTCGGCGCAGTTGCTTCAGCAATTGGATTTGCCGGAGGAGATATCCGAGGACTTCAGGTACTGAAGAACGAAGCGGGTCGTGGCTACGATGAGATTATTGTCGCCATTCCAGGGTCTGATACAACTGATTTGCTCAGCGTTCTCAATCAAATTGGGGGAGTCGAAGTGCTCTCAGTAAAGCCACTTTAACTTTACCCTTCTGCAATTTTAGAAAAGCTAATCTTTTAGACTCTTGTAAGCATCAGAGATCATCATCTCCAGATCTCGAGATGGCGACCAACCTAGAATTGTTTTCGCCTTCTCAATGCTTGCAATCAGGACTGCTGGATCGCCGGCTCGGCGGTCAACTTCGATCGCGGGAATTTCGTAACCCACTACTTTGCTCGCTGTGTCGACAACTTCGCGAACAGAGTAGCCGCCACCGCTACCAAGGTTAATGATTTCGTGCCTGCCAGTTTCAAGTGCTGAAAGTGCCTTGACATGAGCATCGGCTAAATCAACCACATGGACATAGTCGCGAATGCAGGTTCCGTCCTTCGTATCCCAATCCGTACCAAAGATTTTTAGCGGTTTTTCAGATGTCGCCCTTAGGACATTTGGAATGAGATGAGTCTCCGGGTCGTGTCGCTCTGCTAGCCAACCGCTTTCGAGCATCAATGCACCTGCGACGTTGAAGTATCGCAAACTGATTGCGGCAAAGTTCTCTTCGTGGGCGAGGTCTACCAGTAAATTGTCGACCGCGAGTTTTGTTTCGCCATAGGGATTCGTGGGATGAGCCTTATGACTTTCAAGGATTGGTTGCTCTCGTGAATCACCATACGTTGCCGCAGACGATGAGACGACAATTCGTGTGATACCTGCGCCATCCATCTCGTCAAAGAGGACTTGACTTCCATTTACATTGTTCGAGCGATAAAGATCTGGCTTTTCAACTGACTCACCGACAAGGGATTTGGCGGCGAAGTGAATAACCGCGTCGCAGTCTTCGAGCGCTTTTCGTACAATTTCGCCATCCAGAATTGAGCCCTGATAGAAGGTAGCGGCGGCAGGGACAGAATCTGCATGCCCGGTACTGCAATCATCGAGAACAGTGACTTCGTAACCCTGCTGTAGCAATACGGCGACCGTAGTGCCTCCGATGTAACCTGCACCGCCAGTAACAAGAATTCTGCTCATAGTTCAACTCTACTTGACGTCAGTTAATTACGAATCTGACCTGCACACGAGTCGACAGGTGGCGCCTTACTCTTTGTTGGTTTCAGCGTTGGATTGATGGTCGGCGTTGGCAACGCTTCCCCTTGGGCCACCTGGAATTGCAGAGGGAATGTATTCCCAGCATGGGTGCCTGAAGGATCTTGATATTCGATAAGTCCAAGGTAGTTTCCAGCGAGCATTCCCTTTACCGTGATAGTCCAACGCCCAGTCGCCGATCGAACCGAATTTTGACTTCCAATGGGAAGTGACGGATCGAGGGATTTAAAGGTCACGCCGCCAGTTACGACCGGAGTTCCGTCTGGTCGAAGTACATCGACGGTCAGAATCAGCGGATCATTTGTCGTCCCTACAATCTGGCTGACAAGTTGCATTGTTGTGGCTTCGTTTTGAGGCAGGGAGTCGACGGCTTCCGGAGCCCAGGTGCCTCTAATGAGAGCTAAGAATTTCGCCGAGCTACCGGCAAAGACATTAAGGTCAACGCGGTTGCCCGGCACACCATATTTGCCAGCAATGCCACACGAGGTGTACTGCCAAAACTGCCACTGAGCCGTGCAATTCGCATTACTCCAAGGGTGTGCATAACACCCAATCGATTTGGCATTTGGTTGAGATGTGGTGAGTGCAGGATCTAATGAGTAGCGAGCCATCCATAGTGGATATTGCCGAAGCGCCAAATCGCCGGCCATCGCGTTCTCTAAAAATTGCGGGTAAGAGTAGAAGATCGGTTTACGTCCTGTTTTATCGGAGACAGATTGAAGCCAACTCTTTGCCCAGAGCGTGACATTTGCCCGTGCCATGTATTTGAGGCATGTCCCGTGACCATCAGTGCGTTGACAGTTATTTTCCAAATCTAGCGCTACCGGTAAGTCTCGGCGGTTGTATCCACCCATCTCACCAATTCGCCAAATAACTTTTTGGGCTTGAGCCTGCGCATCCTTAACGATGAAAGTCGAGTCACTGCTATCTGGAAGATAGGCGTAATAATAGAAACCGGTATATAGCTGTGCCCGCTGCGCAGCTTTGCGATCGATCAGTAAGTACTTTCTCGCCATGGCATCTGCCGATGTCTGAGCATCAGCTCCCTTGATCATTACAAAGCGAACGCCAGCAGAGTACATTCGTTGAAAGTCGATGGAAGCATCGCCGGGGTGCTGCCATCGACTGATGTCGATACCCGCGATTCGAGCTCCTGGCCCAGATTGAGTTATGCGTGCTGGTGAAAAAGCCCAGACAGAATCAGCGGGAAGAATAATTGCGAGTGCTACGCAACTTAAAATTTTCAGAAGGGCTTTCATGAGATCTACTCTTCAACTATCTCAAGATCTATCCCGGCGATCTCTTTGATGGATTTTTGAAGTAATCCAAGATGCCGGGGGTTGCGGGCGGCGCTAAAATTGTGTTCTCCGCCAAATTTTGTGACATCGGAGAAATTGATAGTGAGCACATTCGAAGTGAGGCGAACGAGTCTCGCATCGAAGAAGGCTAACCAAGCGATTCGATCGCTTTCAAGAAGTAAGTCGAGTATCTGATTCCAGAGTGATTTGAGCTCATCGAGAGAGATCTCTCTTACTTCACGATCACCCTCTGAACTCCTCATGGAGAAAAGGATAAGCCACCACTAACTTAATCGCGTTAACGAGACAATTACGTCGGTCTTTCTGCTGGCTCCGCCGCTAAATATTCCTTTCAGCGGGGAAACATCGTGATAATCACGTCCCTTTGCGACCACAATATGGTCTTCTGCAACAGGGCGTCCATTGGTTGGATCGAAGGGGAGCCACTCGCCAACCCATGCTTCGACCCAGGAATGAGATTCACCGACAACTGTCTCGCCGATATTTCCATCACCGGTATATAGGTAGCCTGAGATATATCGAGCAGGAATTCCCGCCTCGCGAAGGATAGAGAGGGATGCGTGTGTGAAATCTTGGCAGACGCCAGCACCTTTGCTCCAAGCTTCTGAAGCGGGAGAGTAGACATGTGTTACACCTGCTGCGTAGGTAATTTTCTCTCGCATGATCCCATTGAGAAAATGAACAGCCGCTAACGGTGTTTCTTGGCTCCGCAAGTTTAAACCCGGCTCGATGTAATCGACCAAACTTGAGTGGTGCAAGTATTCATCAAACTCATCGATAAAAATGGGATCTAGAAGCACATCCCACGTAATGTGAGCAGGCTCGGGTGCTGGTCCGTGGGTTTCCACGACGCTATCGGCGACAATAAGAAGAGAGGTGTGAGGAGATTGAACATCAAAAGACTTAACTTGAGTCTCGAAATAATCCTCATATTCAAAGATTGTAGAGTCTGGACTCACTTTGAAGCGATGTTGAATTAAGTATTGACCTGAAAAATTTATGGGGGTCATACGTGCTTCGTTAAATGATGCGAGGACTTCAGATTCGTATTGAAATGAAGTTGAGTGAGTAACTTGCATTCGCCAGGACACTAGTTGCTCCAAACAATCGAGCCGACCGGCCTGAAAAAGTTCGCTTTAATTGAGGCGGATGTCTCCTCGACTGCGTGAGGTGTCTTCGCAATTATTCGTGCCATCTCATCAGGATCATCATTAATAAAGTGGATCTGACTCCCAAGCAATCCGATCGGACGAAGAATCAATTCCGAAGCCGTGCCATTGAGTTTTGTTATTTCTCGAAGAGCGGCCTCGGCCATTCGACCCGATTCAAAGAGGGATCGAGGGAAAGCTGGGTCCTTAATCAAGAAAGATCGGACACGTTCGGCAGAGATGGGAACTCTCGCTCGAAGGAAGGTACTCAAACCACCAACCGCCCGCAGTGTTGTGGCCGGGCCCTGATCTCGCCATTCCTTCTCTATCTGCAGAGTCAGTAGCCGACTCACTAGATCCATTCTTTCAAGATTTCGACCAAGCTCAAAGAAATGTGAGGCTTCATCTGAAGGCGCGAGCCATTCATAGATGCCATTCGAGACGGCCAAGCGATCCAAAATCTCTTTGAGTGATCGACCGGGTGACTCGATATCAAACTCTTCGGTAGCTGCGTTTAGTCGGTTGATAGATTCGTAAAAATCAGAGGGGAGAGTGTCGCGAATCGAGCGGGCATTGGATCGAACTCCGTGAAGAGCGCCGCGAATTGTTGATGGATTCGATGTATCGCCATAGACAACTTCGACCAGTGTTCGCGCGTTGAATGGAGTGGTGTCGAGTCCGAGTCCATGGCTGAGTAGGGCGCATCCTCGTGACACATGTGCCCTCTGGTCTTGAATCAGAAGTTGATGAAACTCGAGTAGAAGGCGACTCAGGCCTTCTGAGCGCTCAAGATAACGTCCGAGCCAAAAGGATGATTCAGCGAGTCGACTAAGCATTGTGGCAGACCTCCAAGTTCACGTGGTACTGCTGTTGCTGCTCTTCCTGTTGGCGCATACGACTTGGGGGCAGGACTTCAGGTCCTATCTCTTGGGGAACGATCTCCAGATTTAATGGATCAAGAGCAGGATCGGTCTCTTCGATCTCTATCGATTCACGTTCGCCAATCGTCTCGTCTGTAAGGACCCACGTATCTTTACTGCCTCCGCCTTGACTTGAATTCACCACGACATTGCCCTCAACCAGAGCGACGCGTGTCAAACCCCCCGGTAAGACCCACACTTCTTTGCCGTCGTTAACGGCAAAAGGTCGGAGGTCGACATGTCGTGGTGAAAGTGAACCGTCTTCTTGGACGGTTGGAATTGTTGAGAGCGCAACAAGGGGTTGGGCTACCCAATTTCGTGGATTGAGAGTGATTTCATCTGCAACGATCGCTAACTCTTCCTTGGTCGCTTTCGGTCCAATCGTAATTCCATAGCCACCTGAACCCGCAACGGGTTTCACAACCAGCTCATCAAGGCGAGAGAGAACATCATGGAGAACGTCGGGGTCTTGCAAATCGAATGAATCTACATTGGGCAGTATGGCCTTTTGATTAAGGTAGTACTCGATTAATCTGGGTACGTAGGTGTAAAGCGCTTTATCATCAGCAACTCCATTACCAACCCCGTTCGCGATACTCACATTATTTGCTCGGGCCGCGTTGAGTACACCTGGAATTCCGAGCAAGCTATCGGGTTTAAAGTGAATGGGATCCAGGAAATCATCATCAATCCGACGATAAATCACGTGAATCTCTTCAGATCCTTGTGTTGTCCGCATGTAGACCTTGTTATTGCGGCAATATAAATCGCGTCCTTCAACTAATTCAACGCCCATACGACGAGCCAAAAATGCGTGCTCGAAGTGAGCGGAGTTATGAACTCCTGGTGTGAGTACAACGATATTTGGATTGCTTACACCTCGAGGTGAAGCGGCGATCAAAGCGGCTATTAGGCGTTCGGGATATTCGTCAACTGAACGAATTGAGTAGCCGTTAAAGAGTTCTGGTACGACATGCGCCATCGTTCGACGATTTTCCATGACATATGAAACGCCCGAAGGTGAACGGAGGTTATCTTCCAGGACGCGAAGCGTGCCGTTTTGATCACGAACCAAATCGACACCCGCCACGTGGATATGAACTCCGTTGGCAGGTTTAATTCCGTGAGCTGCGCGATGGTAATGCTCAGAACTTTGGATGAGGGCCTTGGGAACAATTCCATCCCGAAAGAGGTGTTGTTCGCCGTAGACATCATCCAAGAATGCTTCAAGCGCTGTTATGCGTTGTTTGATACCGGCCTCAAGATGCTGCCACTCTTGTACTTCGATTACTCGAGGTATCAGATCGACTGGTAATGGGCGCTCGATTCCCGAGAGCGTAAAGGTGATTCCTTGCATCGAGAGATAGAGATCGCGTTGCTTTGCACGAGAGACGAAGCCATCTCTTCCTACTTTCGCAATTGTCTCCCAAAGGTAAGCTAGCTCGGCCCTAGGAGCTCCATCGACGAGATATTCGTCGATGGGATTGAGTGGGAGCCTGACCTTCATGAGCTATTTATATGACTGAGATGTTTCATGGGGGTAAATCGGGAGTATCGCCCGTGTAATAAATCGCTCAGGATGAGACGGTGAGGGTTTTTAGGTAGGGTCAGAACATGGAAAATGAGAGCAAATGTCCTTATTCAGGGGCCAATGTCACCCACGAGAAGACCTCAAATCAAGACTGGTGGCCACATCAGTTAAATCTGAAGGTGCTGCAGTACAACTCGCCATTAGCCGATCCCATGGATCCAGATTTTGATTACGCATCAGAGTTTGAGAGTTTAGATCTTGCGGCGTTGAAGAAAGATCTCGCTGAGTTGATGACCGATTCTCAAGAATGGTGGCCAGCAGATTACGGACATTACGGTCCATTCTTTATCCGCATGGCGTGGCATAGCGCCGGCACATATCGCACCTTTGATGGTCGCGGTGGCGCCGGAGCAGGTATGCAGAGATTCGCACCACTCAATAGTTGGCCGGATAACGGAAATCTCGATAAAGCCCGTCGCCTGCTATGGCCGATCAAGCAGAAGTACGGAAAGAAAATCTCGTGGGCAGATCTCATGATTTTAACTGGCAATGTCGCACTCGAAACCATGGGCTTTAACACCTTTGGCTTTGGCGGCGGACGCGCAGATGTGTGGGAGCCAGACGAAACCTATTGGGGCAAAGAGAGCGAATGGCTTGGCGATGAACGCTATAGCGGTGATCGCGAGCTCGAGAATCCACTTGGCGCAGTGCAGATGGGGCTTATCTATGTAAACCCTGAAGGACCAAATGGAAATCCTGACCCAATGCTTTCGGCCCGAGATATTCGTGAAACATTTGCGCGCATGGCGATGAATGATGAAGAGACTGTGGCGCTGATTGCAGGCGGACATACATTTGGCAAGACTCACGGAGCGGCCGATCCTTCGCAGTATGTGGGACGCGAGCCCGAAGGGGCGCCTATTGAAGAGATGGGTCTTGGCTGGAAAAATACTTTTGGAACCGGGAAGGGCGCAGACACAATCACAAGCGGCCTCGAGGGTGCTTGGACTGCGACACCAATCACGTGGGATATGAGTTATTTCAAAACTCTCTTTGCATATGAGTGGGAGCAGACGAAGAGTCCAGCAGGAGCTACGCAATGGATTCCAGTTGGTGGCGCCGCATCGACAACTGTGCCCGATGCCCATCATCCAGCAAAGAGTCACCCTCCAGTAATGCTCACCTCTGATCTAGCGCTACGCGTGGATCCATCCTATGAAAAGATTTCACGCGATTTCTTGGCCCATCCGGAGAAGTTTGCTGATGCCTTCGCACGGGCTTGGTTTAAGTTAACGCATCGTGACATGGGTCCTCTCGCTCGATACCTTGGAAGTGATGTGCCAGCCGAGAAATTAATCTGGCAAGATCCACTCCCAGCCGCTCCAAAGAAGGTTGTTGGCGCAAAGAAGATTGACTCTCTCAAGAAGGAGATTCTTGACTCTGGTCTTTCTATCCCGGAATTAGTATCGACCGCGTGGGCATCTGCCGCGACTTTCCGTGGAAGTGATAAGCGTGGCGGTGCAAACGGTGCGCGAATTCGTCTTGAACCACAACGAAGCTGGGAAGTAAATAATCCCACAGAGTTATCGAAAGTGCTCAAAGTTCTTGAACAGATTCAGAGCCGATTCAATAAGAATAACTCTCGAGAGATCTCTCTTGCTGATCTCATCGTCCTTGGTGGAGTAGCGGCGATTGAAAAGGCGGCGAAAAAGGCTGGGGTCAATGTCGAAGTCCCATTTACTCCGGGTCGAACTGATGCGTCTCAATCGCAGACCGATGTTCTCTCCTTCGCGGTGCTCGAACCGACACACGATGGATTCCGCAACTATCTCAATCCAGCTCATACCCAGCCGGCCGAGCAGTTACTCCTCGACCGTGCTGCATTGCTGACGCTCACAGCTCCGGAGATGACCGTGCTCGTCGGTGGCCTTCGCTCCCTGAATGGCTCATTGAATGGCTCATTGACCGAGAAGTCTGGCGTGCTGAACAACGATTTCTTCAAGAATATTCTTGATATTCGATTTGAATGGTCTGCTAGTTCAGGAACGAATCACTTCGAGGGTCGTGATCGCACGACAGGTGAAGTAAAGTTCCGCGCAACACGAGTTGATCTACTCTTCGGATCACACTCACAACTTCGAGCAATCTCAGAAGTTTATGCAAGTAGCGATGCATCGAAGAAATTCGTAAAGGACTTTGTTGCTGCATGGACGAAGGTCATGGAACTCGATCGCTTCGACCTTAGGTGGTAAAAAGTAATTAGAAAGAGGGATAATTTCGGCCATGAGTGAAGATCGTTCAGTTTTTGAACTCACGGCCGAGCCCTCAAAAACGCTTCTTCACTATGGCGAAGGCGCCGATCAGGTAATCGAAGTTTTCAGAGCGATTGGCGCTGTGAAGAAACGGGTATTGCTTATACATGGCGGCTATTGGCGACCAGAGTTCGATCGTTCTCATTTACGCCCTTATGCGCAAGAGCTCGCGCTCAGGGGGATAGAGACACTCCTTCTAGAATATCGACGCGAATTGGGATCACCAGAAAATTATCTCGGGGATCTCATTTCAGCCTTGAAGGTGATTGGCCCTTGCTCAGTGATCGGCCATTCCGCCGGGGGACACCTTGCTCTATTGGTTGAATCTCTTGAGCAAGTCGAGAGCGTTATTGCCCTAGCGCCAGTGAGCGATCTGATTGCGGGCGATGAACTTGGATTAGATGATGGAGTAATACGCCTGTTTTTGGGGGCTCCACCAAGTAAATATCCTCACCTGAATCCCATGAGTGTGAATGGATTTTCAAGCAAGGTGACTGTGATTCACGGAGATGAAGATCATCGGGTGCCGGTTGAGCTTTCACGTAAATTTACGGAGCGCTTTACAGATGTGGCCTACATAGAACTTGCCGATGTTGGACATTTCGAACTCATCGATCCACGCAGGGAAAATATTGTGGATCTAGTTATGGATTTAGTTTTAGCTTCACTCTAAAGATTGCAGAAAAAGCAGTTAGTAGTTCTTCTCTTCCCGCACTTTAGATTAGCCTAGGTGCATGCGTGCTATTTACTTTTCGGATTTCAATGGTGAACTTTCTGTATGGGATTTGCCTCAACCTGTTGCCCCACAGAGTGGAGTTCTCATTAAGGTGATGGCCACAGGACTTTGTCGAAGTGATTGGCACGGCTGGGTGGGACACGATACGGATATAAAGTTGCCACACGTGCCAGGGCATGAATTTGCCGGCGTAGTCACCGAGATAGGAAGCGGTGTCGAGAGATTCCAGGTTGGTGATCGCGTCACCGTACCTTTCGTTAATGGTTGTGGCAATTGTTCATTCTGTTTATCAGGTAATGCACAAGTCTGTCCGACTCAGACTCAACCGGGATTTACGCAGTGGGGTTCATTCGCTGAGCTTGTCTCAATCGAAAATGCGGATTTCAATCTCATTCGACTTCCAGATGATGTCGATTTCGCTACCGCCGCCGCGCTTGGCTGTCGATTCGCAACCGCATTTCGTGGCATTGTGGATCGGGCCCGCGTTGTAGAAGGGGAATGGGTTGCGATTTACGGCTGTGGCGGAGTTGGTTTATCGGCAATCATGATCGCGAAGGCATTGGGTGCCAAGGTCATCGCCGTAGATATCAACCCAGAAGCTCTTCAGAAGGCTTCCGAATCTGGCGCCGATTTCCTTATTAATAGTTCGCTTGAGAATCCGGTCAATAAGATTCATGCACTCACCGATCTTGGAGCTCATGTCAGCATCGACGCGCTTGGATCACCGATGACATCAAAGGATTCGGTTCTCTCACTTCGTCGTCAGGGCCGCCATCTTCAACTGGGACTTTTACTAACCCCAAGCGGTGACACCCTCATGCCGATGGCTCGAGTAATTGGTTGGGAGATCGATCTATTTGGCAGCCATGGCATGGCAGCCGTTGACTATCCAGAAATGCTCGCCATGGTCGCTGCTGGAAAATTAAGACCTCAAGAACTTGTTGAGCGAGAAGTCTCACTCGCGGAAGGGGCGAGACTCCTTCAGGAGATGGATGAGGGTGCGAGCATCGCTAAAAATGGAAAGAGTGGAATCACAATTATTCTCCCGGAGCTCTAGCCGCAAATCGACTTGCTCGTGGGGCGGGTCGGGCTCGAACCGACGACGACGGAATTATGAGTTCCGGGCTCTAACCAACTGAGCTACCGCCCCTGATAAAGGTCACCTTCTCAGGTGAGCGGCGTGAGTTTACTAGTTTCGCGCCACGCCAAGAACACCTAGGCACATCTCATCGGATGAGCCCTCGCCCCAGGTCACATATCGAGCGGGTAATTTCTTGAGTTGTGGGATCGTCTGACGAAGGGTTGGATCGAAAACGCATTGAACGCGGATCGTGTCACCAATTTTAAGAGCTATCGGCTTGCGCAGGACTGTTGGGGATTGGTCATCGAAGTTATAGCGAGGGCGGTCAAGTAAGACCCGTTCGCCAGCGGTTCCAGGGTTGAGGATCACGCGCATGGAACGACCAAGTAAATGCATATGTGGAGTTGCCTTAATAACAACTTCATTTTGTGTGATTGTGCGGTCACATGTTGACGTGTTAGAGGGCGTTGGAGCGAAGGCGCTCTCTCCGCAGATCAAGTTAAGTCCGGCCGATTCAACCGCACTTTCGCTACTGGTTCGGCGGGCGAGGTCGATGAGAGATTTGCCGCGGTCGCAGAGAGGCCCGGTCACTCCAGTTGGACAGGCAAGTTCTACCGGGGCAGGGAATAGATCTGCATAGAGCGGTTTCAAGGTCGAACCTGCTGCAGGAAGAGCAGTTATCTGAACGCTCGATTGATCTTTAGGTGTGCCACCGAAATTAATGGCGAGCAAGTTGTAGTGAATCTGGATTACTAAGAGATCACCTTGTGAAATGGGTGAGCCATATCCACTTGGCATTGTGTCGGTATTCCGGCCGGGCGCCCATGAAGAGAGCCATGGTGTAGTCAAGAAGGAAGAGAAGCTCGATCCGTTTCCAGCACCGCCGAAGCAGGACCAACCTGCACCATTTTTATTGAGTGCAATAGCCGATGCGCGATCCTTTTGCGCGACCTGAAAGAGGATCATGTGATGAACGATCAATTTCTGTTGCGGTTTAAAAGTTACTGAAGTAATGATCGAATCCGATGTCACATGAGGGTCAATGACGAAACAGTGGTAGTCATCGGTTCCACCATTTGTAGGAACGGGACTATAAGGTCTGCTCATCGTCGCCGTATAGAGGTGAGTAGGCGGTGTTGCGGCATGAGTGGCAGATGTTGTTAACCCTAGGGCCGCGAAAAGCGCACCTGTAGTAACGGCCAAGATGGGAAATATGCGAGTGGACCTCATATTCGCACTCTACCGAGATTTCTAAATGGCATCTCTCTGAATCGGGCACTACGGTTGCGATATGAAGAAGTTTTTAGCTTCACTCACTGCCCTGATTCTCGGCGGGCTCTCAATTTTCACAGGAGCAAGTGCCCACGCTTCTTCCAAGGCGATATCAGTGGATCAGCGCATCGATGGCGCGGGGGGAGTCTCCCTCGATACAACTCTCTACTTGCCAGCCCGACTTCCAGCACCAGCGATCCTATTGGCTCATGGATTTGCGGGAGATAAGTCATCTGTCGCTGCCCAGGCTAAAGCCTTGGCGCTCCATGGATATGTAGTTCTCGCGTGGACTGCCCGCGGATTTGGTAAATCGACAGGTGAAATTTCAATGGACTCACCAGATGGTGAAGTTGCAGATGTATCGAAACTCATTGATTTTCTCTCGACGCGAAGTGAAGTAATCCAGCAGGCTAAGGGAGATCCCGTTGTTGGTATTGCGGGGGATTCTTATGGAGGTGCCGTCTCACTTTTAACCGCGGGATACGATCACCGAATCGATGCAGTCTCTGCGAATATCACGTGGAACTCGCTCAGTGACGCCCTCTTTCCTCAAAATGCGAATGACCCAAGTTATGGTCCATACAAGAAATTTTGGGCGGGAACTTTCTTCGCCTTAGCATCTCTTCCTAATGCTTTTGGGGGAGAGTGTGGAACTTTCTCCGCCGCGTGGTGTGCCGCATTCAAAGATGCCGTTGCCGGCGGATCACCTACTGCAACCGATATGAAGTTAATGCAGGCTTCATCACCTGCCTCTGTCGCATCAGAGATCGTAGCGCCGACGCTCTTAATGCAGGGCGAAGCAGATTCACTCTTTCCATTGAATGATTCGCTTGCAAATGCACGTGCTATCCATTCTTCGCATCCTGACGTCCCGCTTGCAATGATCTGGCATAGCGGCGGGCACGATGGCGGAACTGACGAATCAAAGAGATTGCAGAAAGCAACGAGCGATTGGTTCGATAAATATCTTCTCAAAAAAAGTATCACTTTCCCGCCCTTCCAAGTCACCGATACAAATGGCTCTATCTCGTTAATTGACTCATCGGTAATCCCTAAACTGATGCAAAGTTCTTCACTCCCTACGACTATCCCCTATTCAGAGATGCCGATTGTCACGCCTTTCACTGCGCTTATTGCGCCAATCGGCGGAATCCCCGGTGCTATTTCATCGCTACCAGGAGTTGGATCTGCTCTCGCATTGGCGGGCAACCTAGGGGGAGTCTCGGCAGCATTTCTACCAGGACAAAGTGGCTTTCTCGAGACATCGGCCTTAAAGCATCCGCTGAGTATTGTGGGGCCTTCAAAAATTAAAGTTAAAGTCTCTTCAAATAAATCAGATGCGACTCTCTTCTTCTCGCTCGTGGTTCGCACCGCTTCGGGACAGACCAAGCAACCCAACGGAATCGTTGCCCCAGTGCATTTGACTCATCTCGCACCTGCCGGATCACTCTTTGAGATAGCGCTACCTGCAGTGGTGCTCGATGCGGCTGTCGGGGACAAACTCGCCGTCGCAATTTCGACAACCGACCAGGGTTATTCGATGCCCCAAGATGGGCGCCTGTATACCGTTGCAGTAGCGGGACCATTGCATTACTCCAACCTGGCGTTTACTTCTTCAAAGAGCAACAGCTCACTCTTGCTCTGGCCCATTGCGGCAATTCTGATTGTCATCGCCTCCGTTTTCTTCGCATACTTACGTAGGCCGCGACATAATCGCGCACCCCTCGAGGAGAGTGATGCGCTCGTTAGCGTCTCTCACCTCTCCAAGGTTTATAAGGATGGGTATAAGGCTGTCGATGGCCTCTCTTTCCACGTGAAGCGTGGTCAAGTTCTTGGTTTGCTCGGCCCCAATGGTGCGGGGAAGACAACGACCCTTCGGATGATGATGGGACTTATTTATCCGACCGAAGGTGAAATTAGTATCGATGGCAAACCAATTTATCCTGGCTCGCCAACTCTCGCTGAACTCGGTTCATTTGTTGAGGGCTCCGGTTTCTTGCCACACCTTTCAGGAAGAGAAAATCTCGAGCTTTACTGGAAATCCATTGGGCGTGACGATGAACCGTTCTTTGATGAGGCAGTGAAAATTACTGACCTTGGAAATGCGCTAGATAAGAAGGTCCGTTCGTATTCGCAAGGCATGCGACAGCGCCTTGCCATCGCACAAGCCATGTTGGGTATGCCAGATTTGCTGGTTCTCGATGAGCCAACGAACGGTCTTGATCCACAGCAAATCAAGGCGATGCGTGAAGTTCTTAAGAACTATGCGAAAACGGGTCGAACGGTAATCGTCTCTTCACACCTTCTCTCCGAGGTGGAGCAAACCTGTACGCATGTTGTTCTCATGCACCGAGGAAAACTCATCGCATTCGGGACGATGAAGAAGATTCTGCGCAAGACGGGAAAGAAGTCAGGCTCGCTGGAAGAGATCTTTATCGAACTTATCGGGGATGACCTCACTATCGGAAAGGAGTCCTGATATGTATTCACCACGAACAACGCTGCCGTATCGAGTTGAGATGTATCGGCAACTGAAGCGAAAGCGGACCCTCTTTGCCTATCTATTCGTCATGGCCCTGCCGGTCATTGTTTCACTTGCTGTTAAATTCGGTACTACTGGCAACAGCACTGGGCCAACTCGTTTTGGAGCCGGAACTGCTGACTTGATTGGCCTCGCAACGAAAGGCGCGGCTAACTTCACTGCAACGATGTTCTACTTTGCGACGCCCTTTCTACTTATTGCAGTCGTTGCTCTTTTTAATGGCGATACCGTTGCATCGGAAGCATCGTGGTCAACGCTGAGGTATCTCCTCGCCGCTCCGGTTCCCAGGGCGAGGCTCCTACTTCAAAAACTTAAGGTCAGTCTGACTCTGTCCGCGGTTGGCATAATTTTGCTTGCTCTGACCTCATTCTCTGTCGGAGCTCTGGCATTCGGCACAGCGCCACTTCAGACCCCATTGGGCGTAACGATGGTTAATTCTGTGGCAATCGGGCGTTTAGCAATTGTCGCTGCCTATCTTGCGATTACCTTACTTGTCGTTGCGGCGATCGCCTTTTATTTCAGCGTGACTACGGATGTTCCGCTCGGCGCAGTCGGGGGAGCGATAGGAATAATGATCCTTTCAAATATTTTGGATGCGATCACTGGCCTTGGGGCATTGCGAAATTGGCTACCGAGCCACTTCTCTTTCTCGTGGTTCGATGCCTTATCCAGCCAAATCGACTGGAACCAAATGGTTCGCGGTGCATCTTATGCACTTATTCTTTCTGCAATTTTGACTTCCATCGCCTTTCTTCGTTTTGCTAAGAAGGATGTAACTTCGTAGCTGTACGCTGTGGAAGTGAAGCGATCGATTTCTTTTGTAGCCGTTTTAATCTCTGTTGCCGTAATTCCAGTAGCGCACTCAGCTCCCACCTATGTCTTTCCGATTTCGGGATGCTCTTATTCTTACGCTCGATCGCATCACAATTATCCCGCTACCGATATCCTCACTCACATAGGGTGCGATTTCGTGGCGCCGACAAATGGCGTGATTGATGAGGTTAATCGCGTTGATCGCTTCAGTTGGAGAACGAACAAAGGTGCAGATCGTGGGGGACTTTCAGTCTCGATGATTGGTGATGACGGGGTCCGTTATTACGGCTCTCACCTCTCTTCTATCCCACTCAATATCTTGTCGGGGGTGCGCGTGGTCGCTGGCGATCTCCTTGCCAAGACCGGAAATAGTGGTGATGCTCGGGGAACGACACCGCATCTACATTTTGGAATTAGTTGGCCGACGCCATCGGGGAAAAATATCTGGTGGGTTCGTCGAGGCGAGCTTTACCCGTGGCCATTCCTCGATGCTTGGAAGGGCGGCAAGGATCTCTCTCCTGCAAACTCGATTGCTAAGTTGAAGAAGAAGTTCGGTGAGATTCCTCAACAAAGTGGTTATTAGCGCATGAAAAAAGCCCCACTCTTTCGAGTGGGGCTTTTTAACTGTTAGTGATTATTACGCAGGGTTAACTGCATCAGCCTGAGGACCCTTTGGACCCTGTACGACTTCGAAAGTCACAGCCTGACCCTCTTCAAGAGACTTGTAGCCATTGCCTTGGATAGCTGAGTAGTGAACGAAGACATCTTGTCCGCCACCATCAACAGCAATGAAACCAAAACCCTTTTCAGAGTTGAACCACTTAACTGTACCTGTTGCCATGTAACTTGTTTCCTTACGGTAAATGTGACTCCTAAGAATTCCTTAGAAACCGGTCTTCCTCTGTACAGATTTACCGGGGAAAGCACTGATTACTCAATTGCTAAAACGGGTACTGCCAAGCGTCGGACTGGTCGTAAGTGTAACGGCAATCACTGCCGATGGGAACCATTCCACAAGCTCGGGTGCCCCTCAAAGCAGCGAAGAGAGGCAAAATTCTCGGCTCTGGGGAGGTTTTCGTGAGGGAAGGCCTCCATTCGGACTCTGCTTTGCCTCTACTATGTCGATATGAAACTTCCTCTTACAAAGCCCCGCCCATTTGGATTAGTGCTCGGATCAATCTTCATCATGATCGGGCTGGTCTATGGCGGTTCAATGATTGGTGCTGGACTCGCTGCCAAAGCCGGCAATGCAATTACCGTGACGGGATCTGCAAAGGCTTCGGCAACTGCCGATAATGTCGTCTGGAACCTCACGGTTTCAGAGAGCGGTCAGAGCGCGGCGAGCGCCGTAAAGAAAGTGGAAGCCGGTTCAACGGCTCTAGCAAAGTACCTCACCGATGGTGCTCTACCAGCAGATGGCATCGAGGTCGGCGGGATCTCTTCCTACCCAAATAACGAGTATGTGAATGGCAACCCAACCGGGCGAGTTCTCTCGTACAACGCATCTCAAACAACCATTGTTCGAAGCAAAGATGTTCAACTCATCAAGAAACTCACGAATGGCATTGGCGCCTTATTGCAAACGGGCGTGAACGTTCAAAATAACGGCCCTCAGTATCTGGTCTCTACTCTCGCATCACTTCGCCCTCAGCTCCTTGCTGATGCGATGAAGGATGCAAAGGCTCGAGCAGAATCAATCACTGCAGCGGTGGGTGGAAAAGTTGGAGCCGTCATCTCTGTGACAAGTGGACCTGTTCAAGTGACAACTCCAGATTCAACAGATGCTTCTGGTGGCGGTTATTACGACACTTCAACAATCCCAAAGACAGTCTCGGTAACCGTGAGCGTGAGTTTTAAAGTCTCTAAGTAATTTGAAATAGATTTACTGAAAGGATTTAAAGACAAGAACAACGTTGTGGCCACCGAAGCCGAACGAATCATTTAACGCGACGATAGGTCCAGCAGGAAGCGGGCGAGGCTTATCGCGTACGACATCCACCGTGACTGCTTCATCAAGATTTTCAATATTAATTGTTGGTGGAGCCATGCGGTGATGCAGTGCCAAGATGCAGAAAATTGATTCAATTGCTCCAGCCCCGCCAAGAAGATGGCCGGTCATGGATTTGGTCGCCGAGACCGCTACATGCGATATGTGCTCGCCAAGAGCTGCACCAAGTGCATTTGCCTCAGCGACATCTCCCGCAGGTGTTGAGGTGGCATGTGCGTTGAGATGTACTACTTCAGAGAGATCAACTCCTGAATCCTCAAGTGCAAACTTCACGGCACGCGTGACACCAGCACCTTCAGGATCGGGTGCGGCGATGTGATACCCATCGGATGTAAGGCCTTGTCCAGCAAGTTCGGCATAGATTTTCGCGCCACGCTTCTCGGCATGTTCAAGTGATTCGATGACGATAACTCCGCCGCCTTCACCAAGTACAAAACCATCGCGCTCTTTGTCGTAAGGTCGTGATGCTCGCTCAGGAGCTTCGTTACGAGTGGAGAGTGCTTTCATCGATGCAAAGCCAGCCATCGGAAGGGCATGTATCGCCGCTTCAACGCCACCGGTAACGACAATATCTGCTCGCCCAGTGCGGATCATCTCCATTGCATAACCAATGGCTTCTGCTCCAGAGGCACAGGCGCTTACTGGTGTGTGAACACCAGCTTTTGCTTGAAGTTCGAGTCCTACGTTCGCTGAAGGTCCGTTCGGCATCAACATTGGGACGGTATGCGGGCTGACACTTCGCGCACCCTTGGTGCGCAAGATGTCGTATTGATCAAGGAGAGTGATAACGCCGCCGATACCCGATGCAACAACTACACCGAGACGGGTCTTATCGACATCAGGGGAGCCGGCATCTTTCCACGCTTCGCGAGCGGCGATTAATGCAAACTGTTCAGATCGATCTAAGCGACGCATCTCTACGCGCTCCATGACCTCTGAAGGTTCAACTGCTACACGCGCAGCAAATTGCACAGAAGCATCAAGAGCCCACTCCTCGGTGAGGGTGCGAACACCACTCTTGCCGGCTAGAAGTGCCTCCCACGTGCTGGGGACATCCCCGCCGAGTGGAGTTGTAGCTCCGAGTCCTGTAACAACTACGCGTGTTTTAGACATAGAAACCTCTTAAGGTGAGTAGTCGTTACTTCGCGGCTTCGACGATGAAGTTAACGGCATCTGCAACAGTTGCCATCTTGGTTACTTCCTCGTCAGGAATCTTTACGCCGAACTTCTCTTCTGCAGCAACAATAACTTCTACCATTGAGAGTGAATCCACTTCGAGATCCTCATTAAAGCGTTTCTCCATCTCGATTGTTGTTGGGTCGATTCCAGCTACCTCAACGACAATATCCTTGACGCCTGCAAGTACTTCTGCTTGTGTTACTGACATTGTTCTTCTCTTTCCTTGTTGGTTTTAGAGCTTCTGCTCTCTTACCTTATTACTTTGATATTACTTTGGCTTTATTTTGACCTTATATTGATTGCTTTTCTTACTGCGGTTTTGGTGGTAATTCCACCACTTGTGCGGCAAATACCAGCCCCGCTCCAAATCCGATGAGCAGTGCATTCTTACCGTGAAGATCAGGATGTTCTTGGAGAAGTCGATCCATTGCTAGGGGAATTGAAGCCGAGGATGTGTTTCCCGTCGTCCGGATATCTCGTGCAACTTCAACCGTTTCTGGCAATCCCATTGACTTTACAAGTGAATCGATGATGCGTTCATTTGCTTGATGCGGAATAAAAGCTGCAAGTTCATTTGGCGTGATGCCTGCCGCTTCGATCGCTTCTCTTCCGACGGGAGCCATTTCATAGACTGCCCATCGGAATACGCGTTGTCCTTCTTGGGCAATATTTGGCCAACCGACTTCGGCGACACTCTTCCCGTTTTTGTACTCCAAAAAAGAAGGTTCAAGTGTGATGGCATCGCGGTTTTGAACATCAGATCCCCAAATTGTGGGACCAATTCCCACGGATTCAGATGGGCCGATGATGACTGCGCCGACCCCATCGGCAAAGATAAAGGCCGTTGCTCGATCTGTTGGATCGGTAAAGTCAGAGAGTTTTTCGCCACCAACAACAAGAACATAGCGCGCAGTCTTATTTCGAACTAGATCCGAGGCCATTCCGACTGCATACGAGAAGCCCGCGCAAGCTGCAGAGATATCAAATGCTGCGGCCTTGTTTGCGCCGAGTCGAGCAGCAAGTTCAGTAGCGGCACTTGGTGCTTGGAAGGGATAGGAAATTGTCGCAAAAATAATCGAATCAATCTGCTCGATACCAATTTTCGCGCGTGAAAGCGCAATATTCGCCGCTTCAACTGACATATCAACGAGAGATTGATCTGCTGGTGCGCGATGACGAGATTGAATTCCGGTGCGTTGTTGAATCCATTCGTCGGACGATTCAATGAGATCAACGATTTCTGAATTCGGAATCACTTGACTTGGACGGTATGCGCCTACCGAGAGAATTCGGGAATTTTGAATAATCTGATTATTTTTCAGTGTCATGATTGTGCTCCATGCCGACTTACAAACTCTCGCGCTGCATCGAGATCCTCAGGGGTTTTAAGTGCGAATGTCTCGATCTGAGGTTGTGCTCGCTTGATGAGTCCGACGAGGGTGCCGGACGGAGGCATTTCGATTACACCGGTAACCCCAAGGTCGGCCATCGACTGCATACAGAGATCCCAGCGAACTGGTCCTGCGATTTGGTCGACAATTCTGTTGAGCACTTCACGGCCATCCGCTACAAGAGCACCATCTTTATTTGAGAGAATTTTTAGGGCGGGAGCATTGACCTGAACATCTGCGGCTAATTTCGCCAAGACAGAGACGGCAGGTTCCATCACTGAGGTATGAAATGCACCTGAGACCGCGAGAGGTCGAACTCGTGCTCCAGCAGGAGGATTGGCGGCAAGACGCTCCAAAGCTTCTAGCGTTCCTGCAGCCACAATTTGACCCGCGCCATTTTCATTGGCTGGAGTAAGTCCCAGACTGAGGAGGTGGGCAACGACAAGATCTCGTTCGCCACCAAGTACTGCTGACATACCGGTATGTGAACCATTGGCCGCCTTCGCCATCTCGCGACCACGAGCAGCCACGAGTGTCATCGCATCGTCGCCATTAATTACTTGGGTGAGCGCAGCCGCGGTGATTTCACCGACGGAATGCCCAGCAACCAGCGAGATTGCAGAGGCATCGCCCGCAAAGAGCGCCCCAGCTCCAGTGAGTCCGCCGAGGACAAGGAGGGGTTGGGCCTTCGCCGTATCTTTAATTTCGTCAGCATCGGCAGTCGTTCCGAGATGTCGAAGGTCGAGGCCAGTCTTCTCTGACCAACCCGCCACAAGGTTTGCCGAAAATGGCCCCATGGCATCGAAATACTCGAACCACGGCGTCAAAAAGCCAGGAGTTTGCGAGCCTTGACCGGGGGCGACGATTGCTAACACGGTTGGAAGTTTAGAGATTCTTTGAGCGTACTACCGAGTATTCATGTGGATATCGCCCGTTAAATTAGAGAATTTTCACCCTCGAACGGCCGCCAGAGGGCGCTCCGCCAGCTCCTATTCTCGGTTTACGAGCCAGACCTGAGCGGTATGTGGGGAGACTTTCGTGAGTCCTCCCGGGGCCTCGATGCGTGGTTCAAAGTCTGTGAGATTGCTCGACGAATCGAAGATGCAGCGATAGGAAGTTCCCCATTTAGCGCTCGGAAGGATGAAGTTCTCTGACTCCCAATCGGCATTGAGCACCACGTACAAAGCATGCCCAATCGAAGCCTCTACAAACATCGCCAAATGGTCGCGCCCAGGATCTTGCCAATGCTCGTGATTCATCTCTTCGCCATTGCGTCGAAACCAGGCTAAATCTTTGCGGTTGGTGCCGAGATCCATCTCGCCTGTGAAAAATTCCTTGGTGACGTGTGAGAGATATTTTTTGCGAAGCGCAATGAGCAGCTTCGTCGTCTCAAACATCTCCTCTTCCTCGTGGGATGTGTTCCAGTTAAGTGCCCACCCACCGAAAAAGGCATCCGGTCCAGCGAGGGTTGAGATATCGCTGGTGAGTGGCAACGAGTATGCATTATTTGAGCCTGCTTGCGAGCGACTTACTTCATCGCCCATTGTCAGCATTGGTACTCCTGCACTTAAGAGGAGCGTTGCCATCATCGATTTTTGCAGTCGAAGTCGAAGTGCATTGATCCTCTCATCCGAAGATGGTCCCTCTTCTCCCAGATTCCATGATCTGTTGGAGTCAGCTCCGTCACGATTCTCTTCACCATTAGGTTCATTATGTTTCGAGTTATAACTCACAAGATCTCGAAGGGTGAATCCATCATGAGCGGTGAGGAAGTTGATAGACGATGTCGGTCCACGATAATAGAAAATGTCGTGAGAACCAGACATGCGCGAAGCGACGTCGCCGACACCCTCGGAGAATTTTCGAGATGGATTTACCAACCAAAATTGGCGCATTGAATCTCGGTAGTGATCATTCCACTCTCGCCACGGGTGGTGGAAATCCCCAAGCGCATACCCGCCGATATCCCAAGGCTCGGCGATCAATTTACGATCGCGAAGTTTTGGATCACTGGTTATTGCCATCATCAGTGATGAGTTGGTAAGAATTCCTTGGTCGGTGCGGGCAAGTGCAGTTGCGAGGTCAAAGCGGAAACCATCTATGCCAATTACTTCAGACCAGAAATAGAGTGAATCGATAATCATGCGATGAACAAATGGTCGACGTGAATCAACCGTATTTCCGCAGCCGGTGAAATCAAGGTAATTATCGCCGGTAGAACGCCGGTAGAACGCCTTGCTATCGATACCTCGCCACGAAAGTGTTGGACCCCCGGGCCCGCCCTCTGCTGTGTGGTTGTAGACAACATCCAAAATTACTTCAATGCCCGCATCGTGAAGCTTTGCAACTGCTTCTTGTAACTCAGATACTGGATCATCAGTTGCTGCATAAGGATTATGCGGTGCGCTAAAAGCGATTGCGTTATAACCCCAATGATTAATACGCCCTCTGCTATGAATAAATGGCTCCGATTCAAATGCGTGGATCGGCAGAAGTTCTAGCGCCGTAACACCCAGGTCGCGAAGGTAATGAATAGTGCTCTCATGTCCAAGTGCCTTAAAGGTGCCTCGATCTTCTTCGGGAATTGATTCGTTAAATTGTGTTAGCCCTCGAACATGTGCCTCGTAGATCACCGTCTCTCGCCACGGGGTATTCAGACGATTAATGCGGGGTACGTTGATCTCAGTGACAACGGAGTAGGGGACAAATCCCGCACTATCGCGCTCATCACGAATCGTGATGTCGCCACTCCCTAAAAGATCTGATGCAACATGGCCATAAATTTCAGGTGAGTACTTCATCTCGCCGGTGAGCCGATGTGCATACGGATCTATTAAGAGTTTGTTCGGGTTAAAGCGCCACCCACTTGCAGGATCCCACGGACCATAGACCCGATACCCGTAACGTTGTCCAGCCTTTATGCCTTTGAGGTAGCCGTGGAAGATTGGGCCATCCCGATGACCGAGCGAATATCTGGTTTCGATCATTTTGCCGTTAACTTCATCGAAGAGACAAAGTTCGACGGCATCAGCCGCAGCAGCCCAAATAGCAAAATTGCAACCTTCTTCGGTTAATCCAGCTCCGAGGTAGCGCTTATCAGCTGGTTGCATGGTTCAGAGAGTAGTGCCTCGATGTAACGGGCACGTTATTTCGAGAATAATTCCTTAATAACTTTGCAGGCTTCCCACACCATAAGGATTAACGCTGCAGGAAGTAAATCTACCGATCGTTTGAGGAACCACGGGGTGCCATTTTTGATGAGCCAGAGAATTTTAGCTTTTCGGGATTCCGCTTCTCGATTACGAACCTCAGGAAGCTCGATATCCCATCCGCGACCTTTGAGCGCCATCGCCATCTCACGAGCGAGCAGCTGGTGACCATATGGCCCCGGATGCATTCGATCAATATGCCAGTTCCGAAGTTCATGAACATTAGGAATATTTCGTGTCCTAATAAGGATTACATCCAACTCGTGCGCGACATTCTCATAGACCGCATTGACGGCATCCACTCGTCGACGGATTACGCGCTTTAATAATTTTGGCACACGCAGGAGCTCATTGGGGTCGTGGAGCTGGACCATAAGTATCTCTGATCCTCGGATCATTAATTCATTACACGTTTCAATCAGATTTTTATGGAGAATTTCTGGGTCGAAGCCATTTCGCAACATGTCATTTCCACCACAGATTACCGCGCAAATATCTGGTTCGGTCTCCAGCGCTTTCTGCAATTGAATCTCTCGAACTTCCGAGGATTGCGCCCCTGGTCTTGAATAATTGAAATACGAAGTGTGATCCCTGAAAACCTGCGAGAGGTAATATCCCCAACCTCGAGGATTGCCATTCTCGTCGAGATCGCCAGTCCCAAATGCCGCGCTATCGCCAATGACGGTGAAAGTGAGTGATGGCAGAATGATCGTCATTAAGCTACCTTCAACTTTCGTTTGGTTGTAGCGGTAGGAGCCTGTCGGCCAATTATTTCTAATCCGTGCAACTGCATCATCAGTGTGACTGTTGAATCCCATGGAAGTCGCTCAGCAGATTTTCGTGCGACGGTGCGAAGCCGTGGGCGGAATGCGAGCGACTCAATCGCATAAGCAAATGAGAAGCGCTCATCAGTTGCTATTGCACCTGCAGGATTCTTCTCAGTATGACGCAAGAATTCGCCAACGGCCGAACTCCGGGATGCAACAACGGGAGTACCGCTAGCGAGAGACTCCAACGCTGAGAGGCAGAAAGTTTCGAGCGGACCTGGGGCAATAGATATATCTGCCGAAGCGAGAATCGCTGCAACACGTTTACGGTCTGCGACGTAGCCCAACATATCGATTGGCAAACCTTCGGCCCGCTCGCGAAGTTTCGACCACATCGGACCGTTCCCGATAACAACTAATCGAGCATTTACGCCACGCTTGAGAAGAATTTCCAAGGCATCGAAAGATCGGTGTGGTTCCTTTTCTGGTGAGAGTCTTCCGCAGTGGACAAGAAGGAGCTGTGAGCCTTGCAGCAGATCGTGACGAAGTTGTAGCGATCGATTTTCGGGCGAGAAGGTTTCAAGATCGACACCCAAAGGAATTTTGACAATGTTTGGAATCTCGATTTCCCGGAACTCGCGTGCTGCGAACTCTGTGGTTGCGACAACGTGATCAAATGATTTCGCAAGACGTTTGTTATGCCAATTCACCATCGAGCGCAGGGGGAGCCATGATGGAAGGAACCGGCTCGCTAATCCTCGGAGCGTTTCATGACTAAAGACAACCGTTGGAATCTTCTCCTTCTTAGCCCACAGACCAATCGAGCGAAGTGTGAATCGATCAGATATCTCTATCGCATCTGGATTGAGTGAGGCGATGATCCGTTTTAATTCATTGTTATTCCTAAGGATTCGATAACCACCGCTGCCTGGAAGCAACACACTCGGAAGCGTGATCTTGTAACCGAATTGAGTCATTTCGCTGTGATTTGTGACCCCCGGGACTATGTAGATAAATTCATGGCCGTAGTGCAGGTAGCCACGCCCCAACTCGTGAAGCGTCGTCTTTATGCCACCAGAGTTTGGGCCATAGAAATTTGCAACGTGGACTATTCTCATGCGACTTCTACCTCTTCATGACTGACACCCTCATTTATGACGGCCCGATAGTGATCCAAGAGTTGATGGTTAACTTTCGACCACGTCCGTTCGACGACAGAATGCCTAGCCATTAGTTGCATCTCGGTTTTATCGTCCCGTTCGATAAAGTGATTGATTGCAGCAACGAGTGAGTCCGGTCGATTTGTATGCAAGATGTACCCCGTTGCTTGAGTGGTAACTAAATCCGCAGGGCCGCCAGTTGTCGGAACGATGCATGGGATACCAGAGCTCAGCGCCTCTTGGACCGCCTGACAGAAAGTTTCATTAGGCCCGGGATGTACGAAGAGATCAAAACTTGCATAGTGGGCGGCAAGATCCGCACCGCTTTGAAACCCGGCGAAGATTGCATTCGGGAGTTCGCGCCCAAGCTTTGATTTCGCAGGGCCGTCTCCGACGAGTACTAATTGAATGCGTGGGTCTCTATCAAGTACAGCTAAATCAGAAATTCGCTTTTCGTTGGCAAGCCGTCCAACATATCCAACTATTAACTTGTGAGGAGATCCCCACCGTTGACGTAGTTCTAGGTTGCGCTGCATTGGGTTAAAGAGATTTGTGTTAACTCCTCGGCGCCAGAGATGAACATTTTCAACTCCCTGAGAATGCAGCTCTAGGCAGGCAGAACGAGATGGTGCGAGTGTGCGACTGGTTTGAGAGTGAATTTTTCCAACAATCTTGCGAATTGAATTCTGTGCGATCGTCGCACCGTAATGTTTTGCAAAGCCAGCGAGATCAGTTTGATAAATAGAGACGGTAGGAATGTGAAGTCGTTTAGCGACTCTCGCCGCATAGCCGCCGAGCGCAAAGGGTGAAGCGAGGTGTAGAACATCGGGGGCGAATCCGTCGAGCAGGTATTCAAGTCGGCGCGTAGGCATTGCGATCGGTAGGCCAATCGGCACGAGAGACTGAACTGGAATCGACGGGACTCGCTTGATTCGATGACCGTGATACTCCTGTGGCCCGCCTTGGCTCTCGGGGGCAATCACCATGGCTTGATGGCCTTGACTCTCCAAAAACTCGAGAACACGAAGTACAGAATTAGTCACGCCATTTATCTGAGGGAGAAAGCTCTCCGTCACGACACCGATTCTCATGAGATCGATAATGCGGGTGCGAGAAAGCCTCAACTTGTGCTCGAGGTTACGTGTCGCTGAAAGGTAGGTGAACAGGTGCAGATATATCTTACTCATGAGTAACATAGAGCCATGAAGATTGCTGTGTGCGTAAAGCAGGTGCCAGATTCATGGGCTGAGAAGAAGATGGCTTCGGATGGACGTCTGGATCGAGCAGGCGTAGATGCTGTGCTCAACGATTTAGATGAGTATGCAATCGAAACCGCCCTCTCCTTGGTCGAAACCCACTCGCCGACAGGCGAGACAGGCGAAGGAAGTGGCCACACCATCACGGTGATCTCGATGGGACCAGCGCGCGCCTCCGAAGCGCTTCGGAAGGCGCTCTCTATGGGAGCAGATGACGCAATTTTGGTGAGCGATGAGGCACTTGCCGGATCAGATGCGCTCGCTACATCGAAAATTTTGGCCTCGGTTATTCGAGATGGCGGGTATGACCTTGTCCTCTGCGGCACCGAATCAACTGATGCCCGCATGAGCGTTATCCCGGCAATGCTTGCCGAACGCCTTGGTTATGCCCAGCTTACTTTTGCTGGCAAGGTCGCCATCGCGGGAGAAAAAATTGAGATTTCTCGTCAAACAGAATTTGGTGTTGAGGAAATGAGCGCAGAGCTCCCTGCGGTTGTGAGTGTCGTTGAGAAGATTAACGAACCGCGCTACCCATCATTTAAAGGGATTATGGCTTCAAAGAAGAAAGCACTTCTCACTAAGTCACTTGCCGATATTGGGCTCACGGCAAATGAAGTGGGATCAAGCGCTGCATGGTCTGCAGTAAAGGACTCTCTTCCAAGGCCACCACGAGGTGCCGGAGTCAAAGTTACCGACGATGGTCATGGCGGCGAGCAATTGGTTGCCTTTCTTGCAGAAAGGAAATTGATATGATTTCTGTCCTCATCCTTGTCGATAGCGCCGAGGGAAAGGTAACGAAAGCAACGGCCGAGCTCGCTACTTTTGGCTCTCGACTTGGCGAAGTCATAGCAGTGATCTGTAGCTCCGATGCGGCGCTCTTACTTCCACAACTTTCAACGATGGCAATTTCTAAAACGATCACTGTTACCGGCGTTGAGTTCGGGAAATTTTCCACAGGTGCACTCTCCGCCGCACTCGCAGCGATTGTTGAAAAAGATTCTCCTGCCGCAGTGCTTATCGCCTCTTCTGCACGAGGTAAAGAGATTGCCGGGCGTCTTGCAGTACGAATCGATTCTGGAATCTTGACCGATGTGATTGATCTAGATGCTGAACTCGTAGCCACTCAATCGGTCTTCGGCGGATCTACAACAGTTCATTCAGCGGTTGTGCACGGAACTCCTGTAATCACAATTCGCGGGAATTCCGTCGAAGCGATTATTGGCAGCGGACCACTCTCGCATGAAGATTTTCCTTTTATCTATGATGGTGCCGATCGGGCTCGTGTTATATCTCAGGCGCCGGCAGTTAAAGGTGGCCGGCCAGAGTTAACTGAGGCTGCGATTGTTGTTTCAGGTGGCAAAGGAACAGATGGAAATTTCGCTCCAGTGGAAGCGCTTGCTGATGCGCTAGGAGCAGCGGTTGGAGCCTCTCGTGCAGCGACGGATGCAGGCTGGTATCCACACTCGCTCCAAGTTGGCCAAACTGGCAAGACGGTGAGCCCGCAGCTCTATGTTGCGGCAGGGATTTCGGGAGCGATTCAACATCGTGCGGGGATGCAGACATCGAAGACGATTGTGGCAATTAATAAAGATCCCGAGGCTCCAATCTTTGACGTGGCTGATTTTGGAGTAGTCGGCGATCTCTTTGCAGTGCTGCCGCAGGCCACTGCTGGGGTCACTGCGAGGAAAAGCTCATGAGGTTCTAGACTTCATAGATGAGTTCTTATTTCGATCACGCCGCTACGACGCCAATGTCGCAAGTGGCGATCGATGCGCTCAATTCTCAAATTTTGAAACTCGGTAATGCCTCAAGTCTGCACACCCAGGGAAGGTCAGTGCGCAAGGATGTTGAGGAGGCGAGAGAGACTCTTGCTCGAGTTGCCGGCTGCAGCCCATCTGAAATTATCTTTACCGGATCAGGAACAGAATCAAATAATCTTGCCGTAAAGGGTTTTTACTGGAAACGAAATCGCGAGGACTCCGAGCGAAATATTATTGTGATATCTGCCTTCGAACATCACGCCGTCTTAGATCCTGTCGAGTGGCTAGAAGAGCATGAAGGTGCACACATTATCCAGGCACCCGTTACATCCGATGGAGTAATCGATCTTGAGGCACTCGCCCAGATTATTGAGATCAATCGAAATCGCATTGCGCTGATCGCCGTTATGCATTCAAATAATGAAGTGGGCACTATCCAGCCAATTCATGAAGTCGTAGAACTCGCTGGTGATATACCGGTTCACACTGATGCCGTTCAATCCTTTGGAAAAGTCACCTTCAATTTTCAAGAGCTTGGAGTGACTTCGGCAACGTTAAGCGCTCACAAAATTGGCGGGCCGTTAGGGATCGCCGTCTTGATCTTGCAGCGTGGTATTGATGTCACGCCAATTTTGCACGGCGGAGGACAGGAGCGAGATATACGGAGTGGGACGTTGAACGCTCCGTCGATCGTCTCCTTTGCAGCCGCAGCAGATGATGCTGATCGGCATCGTGCCGAGCGCGGTGAGAGAATTCGCGAACTGCGTAGCTATCTCATCGATTCCCTACGTTCGGTAATTCCAGATATTCGAGTCAATGGCGCTGTAGAACCCTCGCTTCCGGGAATCGCTAATCTCACCTTCCCGGGCACGGAGAGCGACGGACTCCTATTGCTCCTCGATGCCGAGGGAATCGCCTCTTCAACTGGGTCGGCATGTAGCGCTGGCGTGCCAAGGCCAAGCCACGTCTTGTTGGCTATGGGAATTTCAGAGAGAGATGCCCGCTCTTCGTTACGATTCTCATTAGGTGCGACTAATACTCGAGCGGAGATTGATCACTTGGCTTCAGTAATCAGTTCAGTTGTCGAGCGCGCCCGGGCGGCACTTGCCCGTAAATAAAAAGTTCTAGGAGTTTAAGGGGTGAGCGTGAGAGTAATTGCAGCAATGTCTGGGGGAGTCGACTCTGCTGTTGCTGCCGCACGTGCCGTCGAACAAGGCCATGAAGTTGTAGGAGTCCACCTCGCACTTTCAAGCAATCCGCAGAAGTATCGATCTGGCGCACGAGGATGTTGCACAATTGAAGATTCTCACGACGCACGTCGCGCGGCAGATGTCATCGGTATACCTTTCTATATTTGGGATATGGCCGAAGAATTTCATGATGGGGTCGTTGAAAATTTCTTAAGTGAGTATGCAGCTGGTCGAACCCCAAACCCATGTCTTCGTTGTAATGAAAAAATCAAATTTGCTGCGGTTCTTGAACGAGCTCGTGCACTTGGTTTTGATGCCGTCGTGACGGGGCATTACGCACAAATGCGCGAAACTGACTTGGGTCGAACTATGCACAGAGCAGAGGATCCGCTTAAAGATCAGAGCTACGTTCTCGCGGTACTCAATAAAGAGCAACTCGATGGTGCACTATTTCCGCTAGGCGATACCCATAAGGAAGAGGTTCGAAAAGAGGCGAAGCGTCGTGGCTTGTATGTAGCCAATAAGCCAGATAGTCATGATATCTGTTTTGTACCGTCGGGAAATAACGCAAGTTGGCTCCACGATCGTCTTGGAACTCAAGCCGGTCCCATCGTGGATGAGTCCGGAAATAAACTTGGTGAACATCAAGGGGCATACACCTACACAATTGGCCAGCGCAGAGGCTTAAATCTCACAATTCCTGCTGACGGTGGAGTGCCGCGGTATGTATTAAAGATTGAGCCGGTCAGTAATACCGTGGTTGTTGGAAGTAAAGAATCTTTAGCGGTTTCGAGTATCACTGGCGAAAACTCGATTTGGTGCGGTCCGAAGCCTGTTGAAGAGTTGCCATTGCGTGGTTTCGCACAGATTCGTGCCCACGGCCAGCCGCTGCCATGCACCTATATTGTTTCTGCAGATCACATCTCAGTCGAACTTGATGATCCACTTTTGGGGTTAGCGACCGGTCAAGGTCTCGTTATCTATGACGAAGATAGAGTGGTTGGCTCTGCAACAGTTTCAGCGACGGCTTAGATGAGTTCTGCAATCCGAAAGCGTATGAGCGCACTCACAGAAGAGATTCGCGATCATCAATTTAGATATTACGTATTAGATAAACCGATAATTTCCGATGGTGAATTTGATGCGTTGTTAGCCGAGCTTATAAAACTTGAGAGCGAACACCCTGAATTCAAAGCCGACGAGAGCCCGACAACACTTGTAGGTGGGGGATTTTCAACTCACTTCACCCAACATGATCACATCGAAAAGATGATGTCCTTGGATAACGTATTCGGGATCGAAGAGTTGGATGCATGGTTAGATCGTGTCGCGAAGAGTATTTCTGGCAATAGCTGGCTCTGCGAAGTGAAAGTCGATGGATTGGCTATCAATCTTCTCTATGAAAAGGGGCGCTTAGTTCGTGCCTTAACGAGAGGCAATGGAGTCACCGGGGAAGATGTGACGCTCAATATTCGAACAATCTCTTCAATTCCTGATCAGTTAATGGGTTCGGGATTCCCAGATATTCTGGAAGTTCGAGGGGAAGTTTTCTTCCCGATAGATGCCTTCAATTCCTTTAATGAGGCGCTGGAAGAGGATGGCAAACCGAGGTTTGCAAATCCTCGAAATGCAGCGGCGGGATCGCTGCGACAGAAAGATCCTCGGATAACCGCAAGCCGCCCGCTTTCAATGGTGGTGCATGGAATTGGTGCAGCCGAGGGCGTGAATTTTTCAGAGCAATCGGCTGCGTACGACCTCCTAGCGTCATGGGGCTTACCGATAAGCACTCGATTTAGAGTCGTGAAGAGCCGGGAAGAGGTTGTCGAGTTTATAAATTTCTATGAAGAACATAGGCATGATGTTGAGCATGAGATCGACGGTGCCGTGGTTAAAGTAAATGAAATTAACCTTCAAGATGAGTTGGGCTTCACCTCTCGTGCGCCAAAGTGGGCGATCGCTTTCAAATATCCACCAGAGGAAGTGACGACAAAACTTCTTGATATCAAGGTAAGTGTTGGTCGAACCGGGCGTGTTACGCCCTTTGCTTTTATGGAACCCGTTGCCGTCGCTGGATCTACGGTAACGAATGCGACGCTCCATAATGCACAAGAAGTGGTGAGAAAAGGGATATTGATCGGAGACACTGTTCTGATTCGAAAAGCTGGGGATGTGATTCCTGAGGTTCTGGGTCCAGTAATCGAGCGAAGAAGTGGTCACGAGCAGGTGTGGGTTATGCCTACAACCTGTCCTGAATGCGGGAGCGCATTGCGAGCGATGAGCGATGGCGATGTAGATATTCGTTGTCCAAATACGCAAAGCTGTCCAGCGCAATTGAAAGAGCGACTTTTCTATATCGGATCTCGTGCCGCACTTGATATCGATGTATTGGGACATGAGGCAGCGGTGGCCTTGTTGACAGACCGTCTCGTTATTGATGAAGGGGATCTCTTTGGATTAACCGAAGATGCTCTCCTCGCATCGCCATTTTTCTGCAAAAAGGATGGGACTCTAGGCGCTAACGCCGCTAAATTCCTTTCGGCACTTGAGAGTGCAAAGAGTCGTCCGCTCTGGCGAATGATTGTTGCCTTGTCGATCCGCCACGTTGGCCCTACTTCAGCGCAAGCGCTCGCAAAGAGTTTCGGTTCCCTTGATGCCATTGCAGCTGCTTCAGTCGAAGAGCTCGCAGCGATTGAGGGGGTTGGGTCGATCATCGCAGAGTCGATATCCGAGTGGTTTGAAAGTGATTGGCATAAGGCAATTATTGAGAAATGGCGCAGAGCAGGTGTCGCGCTCACAGAGCAGGTAAGTGAGAATCTCACTCCTCAAACGTTGGCTGGGCTCACCATTGTTGTCACGGGGTCGCTGCAAGATTTCACACGGGATGGCGTCTCAGAAATAATCGCCTTGCATGGCGGAAAGGCCTCTTCTTCAGTTTCAAAGAAGACCCACTATGTCGTCGTAGGTGATGCGGCCGGGTCAAAGGCAGATAAGGCTGCCGAGCTTGGGGTGCCGATTCTCGACGAAGCTGGCTTCAAACGTCTGATTGCAGGGGATCTTCGCGAATAGCCCAAAAAAGTTCGGTAGAGTTCTCTCATGTTGAAGTCTCTCCACATTCACGCCGAGGGCGCTGTGCGTCACCTTCCAGTCTCCCCGCTCTTCTTTGGCCTCTTCGCATTTGGCACTTTGAGCTTCTTGCTCTACCTCGTGCTTCGCTTAGACCGCGAGTAATACCATCGCACAGATAGCAATTCTTGGCGGAACCTTCGATCCAATTCATCTCGGCCATCTTCGAATATTGTCTGGGGTCGAATCTCGCTTTGATTCCCTCTTTCTGATCCCATCGGGTGAACCCAGATTACGGACAGATAAACCGACCGCGAGTGGCCGCCATCGCGTTGAAATGTGCACAGCAGCGCTCTCTGATCTTGCCGATGCATTGCAGGAGAAAGTTTCTGTACTGGACCTCGAGGTCAATCGATCTGGTCCTACTTTTACGATAGACACGATCAATCAGCTTCGAATGATCTACCCTCGAGACTCTTTCACAATTATTTTGGGAAGCGATGCAGCGGCTAAATTTGATCAGTGGTATCGAGCCGATGCGTTAAAGAATATTGTGGATGTGTTGGTTGTTAAGCGACCAGGTGCTAACAAATCCACATTCCCCGAAATTGAGATCAATGCAATCGATGTGAGTGCAACTCAAGTACGAGATGCGATCGTTAAACGAGCTGACTTAGCTCCGCTACTTTCGCCTTCTGTGCGGAAATATATTAAGGAAAATGGTTTATATGGCAGCAAGTAAAGCAGTTTCGGATTTAGCGCAGCTCGCTGCAGAAGCAATCTCTGAAAAGCTAGGAACCGATATTGTCGCGCTAGATATGACAGAGCAACTTCTTCTCTCTGAAGTCTTTCTCATTGCGACGGCTGCTACCGACCGACAAGCAGAGGCAATCGCCGATGGCGTCTTTGAGGCGTTAGCTAAAATTGGTGAAAAGCCAATTCGCAAAGAGGGCAAAGGCCAGTGGATTTTGCTGGATTACTCTGACCTCGTCGTCCATATTCAAACTCAAGAATTGCGGAATTTCTATATGTTGGACCGTCTTTGGAATGATTGCCCGCATCTACCGCTCGTGATTCAAGACGCTCGATAACAAAGTAAAGATTGCAAAATTCGTTAGACTTTAGGTATGACGACTGCGCGCATAGTTCTTTGGAGACATGGCCAGACTGACTGGAATCTTGAGAATAGATTTCAAGGTCATACTGATATTCCGTTAAATTCCGTCGGTAAGTTTCAAGTTGAACACGCGGCGAGGATTTTGATGGGCATGAACCCGATTAAAATTCTCTCAAGCGATTTAATCCGCACTCGCGAAACCGCAGCGGCACTCGGAAATCTTTCGGGGCTTGCGATCATTACAGATACTGGTCTTCGTGAAACGAATGGCGGAAACTGGGAAGGTCGAACTGGCGAAGAAAATCGCTTGCACGATCGAGAGAAGTTTCTTGGCTGGCTACATGGCGGGGACCTTCCCGCCGGAGATGTCGGCGAGCGAAGGTCAGAGGTCGCAGCGCGTGCTCGAAAAGTAGTAGAACGAGAGATGCAGAACGCTCTCGGTACTGTGGTCTTTGTTACTCATGGAGGTGCTGCCCGATGTCTACTCGGCACCCTTCTTGAACTTCCTTTTGATGCGTGGGGTTCGTTGGGCGGCCTTTCAAATGCTTCCTGGTCGGTCTTGGAGAAGAATTCGCTAGGGAAGTGGTGCTTGGCAGAGCACAATGCTGGGTCAATACCTGAACCTGTCTTTGGCAACGAGAGCGGGAGTTAGATAAGGTCTCCTCCTGAGAAGAAACTAGAGGAAACTAGAAGAATCCGGAACAAGCCTTACTAGAAATAGTCGGGTCTTCGGGGCTGTGGCGCAGCTGGTAGCGCACCTGCATGGCATGCAGGGGGTCAGGGGTTCAAGTCCCCTCAGCTCCACTCTATGAATAGATATCGAGACTCCGGGTTCCAAATTCCAGAGGCCTGGACTAACGTCAATATTGCTGACCAAACCGGCAAAAAATTTCTGATAACCGGCGGAACGAGTGGACTCGGACTAGCGGCAGCAACTGCACTCACTGCAAAGGGTGGGGAAGTCACAATTACCGCTCGCGATACAAAGAAAGGTCTGCGCGCTCAAGAATTAAGCGGCGCTGCGCACCTCATGGCCTTAAACCTTGCAAATCTTCATTCGGTTCGAGAGTGTGCAGATTCAATTACTGAATCCTTTGATGTCGTCATATTGAATGCGGGCGTCATGGCAATTCCTTACCGTCTCACGGATGATGGATTTGAGATGCAACTTGGAACCAACCATCTAGGGCATTTTGCATTCGCTGGATTGATAAGAGAGAAGATTAACGACCGACTTATCTCTATCTCTTCGCAAGCGCATCGGTTGGGCAATTTTGGAGATCACTCGAAAGAGGAGATTCGCTCAAGGGCGCTTGGCAAGGGTAAATATTCGCCGTGGTCCGCCTATGGTGATAGCAAACTTGCAAATCTCCTCTTTGTAAATGAGATTGAACGCCGACGTCTTCACGAAAAGTGGAGATTTATCTCCATTGCTGCACATCCTGGTTGGGCTAATACCAACCTTCAAAAAGTTGGTCCAATGATGGCCGGTAGAAGTTTTCAAGCAAGAGCGATGATCGCTGCTAGCGCTTTATTGGCACAGACACCGCTTGAAGGCGCGTACCCGATGCTTTGCGCAGCTACCTACCCAAATATTTTAGGAGCCTCCTATCTCGGTCCGCGCGGAGTTGGGGAAATGCGCGGGACGCCAAAGTTCACGCATGGAAAAGCTCTCGCATATGATCAGACCCTTGCAAGAAATCTTTGGGAGGTAAGTGAAGAACTTACCGGCGTCACGTGGGAAGGGTAAGGTTCTAAATGGCTGAGCATGAGGCATATGACATCCACGGCGTTGAGGCGAAGTGGCTTCCACTGTGGGATCAGCTCGAGCCATTTAAATCCGGGCGTGCTGACGATGCTCGACCAAAGCGCTACGTGCTCGACATGTTTCCATACCCTTCAGGTGATCTACATATGGGGCATGCTGAGGCCTATGCGATGGGCGATGTCATCGCCAGATATTGGGTGCAAAAGGGATTCAACGTCATGCATCCGATTGGCTGGGACTCGTTCGGTCTACCGGCAGAGAATGCGGCAATCAAACGAGGTTCTGATCCACGCGAGTGGACCTATGAAAATATCGAAGTTCAAAAGGCATCTATGCGCAGATATGCCTGTTCTTTTGACTGGGACCGTGTCTTACACACCAGCGATCCAGAGTATTACAAGTGGAATCAATGGATTTTTCTTCAGATGTACAAGAAGGGTTTGGCCTACCGAAAAGATTCTCCCGTTAATTGGTGCCCAAATTGTCAAACTGTTTTAGCAAATGAACAGGTAGTTGCTGGCCTCTGTGAACGATGCGACACAGCAGTAACGAAGAAGAAGCTCAACCAGTGGTACTTTAAAATTACAGATTACGCAGATCGACTTCTTGACGATATGGACCAGCTCGAAGGCAAGTGGCCTGAAAAGGTTTTGCAGATGCAACGCAACTGGATTGGGAGATCCATTGGGGCGGAAGTGAGCTTTGAGATTGAAGGCCGCAGCGAACCGATTACGATTTATACAACTCGACCAGATACTTTGTATGGTGCAACATTCATGGTCGTTGCCGTTGACTCAATTCTTGCTGCAGACCTCGTCCAAGGCAGTGGCGCAGAGAGTGAATTTGCGCAGTACTTAGAGAGCGTTAAAGCAGCGAGTGATATTGATCGCCTAGCAACCGATCGTCCAAAGAGTGGAATCTTCCTTAATCGATTCGCGATTAATCCCGTAAATGGCGAGAAACTTCCCATTTGGGCCTCTGATTATGTATTGGCCGATTACGGGACTGGTGCGATTATGGCTGTCCCAGCGCACGATCAACGCGACTTAGATTTTGCACGTGCGATGAAACTTCCGGTAAGAGTTGTCGTTCAGAGCGAGGAAGAAGATCCTGCAACGAGCGCAGTTGCGACTGTCGGTGAAGGTCTCCTTATTAACTCCGGATCACTGAACGGTCTTTCCAAGAGCGAAGCAATTGAAAAGATCACTGAAGAGCTCACCGCCAAGGGTCTGGGAAAGGCCGCAAAAAATTATCGCCTTCGCGATTGGCTGATCTCTCGTCAGCGTTTCTGGGGAACCCCAATTCCAATTATTCATTGCGAAGATTGTGGCGAAGTTGCTGTCCCTGAGAGTGAACTACCTGTTGCTCTTCCAAGTGCTCATGGTCTTGATCTCAAGCCTGCTGGGACTTCGCCACTAGGCGCGGCAAGTGACTGGGTGAATGTCTCCTGTCCGCAGTGTGGAAAGCCGGCAAAACGCGATGCCGACACTATGGACACTTTTGTTGATTCCTCGTGGTACTTCCTTCGTTATACAAATCCAAACGATTCACTTCAAGCATTTGATAAGGGGCTAGTCGAGCAATGGGCACCGGTTGATCAGTATGTCGGTGGTGTCACGCACGCAATTCTTCATCTTCTCTATTCGAGATTTTTCACCAAAGTCCTTCACGATATCGGCCTTTTGAATTTCACAGAGCCGTTTACTCGACTTCTCAACCAAGGCATGGTTTTGATGGATGGTTCGGCAATGTCAAAGAGTCGCGGGAACTTGGTCCGCCTCTCCGAGCAACTCGATACTCATGGTGTCGATGCCGTCAGGATCTCACTCATTTTTGCAGGCCCACCTGAAGATGACATCGATTGGGCAGATGTCTCGCCATCGGGATCTCTCAAGTTCCTCAATCGCGCATGGCGCATATCGCAAGATGTAGAGAGCGCGGCTGGGGTCGACTTCTCTTCTGGTGACCTGGCGCTACGTAAAGTGACCCACAAGTCACTTCGTGATATCTCATTAGCTGTTGAAACATACCGTTTTAACGTCGCTGTCGCTCGGACCATGGAGCTAGTAAACGCGACACGTAAAGCGATCGATAGCGGTTGCGGTCCAGCAGATCCAGCCGTACGCGAAGCAGCGGAGGCGATTGCAATATCTCTCTCGCTCGTCGCACCCTTTACCGCCGAGGAGATGTGGTCACTTCTCGGTCACAAGCCTTCTGTCGCTCTCGCCGGCTGGCCGGAGATCGAACCCCATCTCTTAGAAGAAGATGAGGTTGTAGCTATTCTTCAGGTAAACGGAAAGATCAAAGATCGCATTAATGTTTCACCAAATATCTCGGAAGCAGAACTAGAAGCACTGGCCCTTTCGAATCCAGAGATAACAAGCGCTCTCGACGGAAGTTCTATTCAGAAAATTATTGTGCGCGCACCAAAACTTGTTAACATCGTCATTTAATTAACACGTATCGCACTCTGAAGAAACGGAATATCCGTACCCGTCCTATTGTCGGGCCATGTTTGAACTTCCAGAATTCTCCGATCTTCAACGGCGAGGAATTTATCTCTCTCTTGGGATTGCTCTCGCCCTAGGCGCTCTCTTCTTTTCACTTGCGCAGGGGAGCGCTTCTTCAGCTTCGTCAGGTTCATCGTCTCCGAAACCTTCGATCAACTTTGCACCAATAATGTCGGCAACTCCTTCGCCATCCACAATTGTTGTCGACGTTGCAGGAAAGGTTTTGCATCCGCAGATCTACAAGCTCCCAGAGGGCTCTCGAGCCGCTGATGCAATCAATGCGGCCGGCGGAGCGTTAAAAGGAATCTCACTTACCGATATTAATTTGGCTCATCTCTTAGTTGATGGTGAACAAATACTGGTTGGGGCTCCACCTCTTGCCGTGAGCTCGTCGGCGAAGGGCGTGAAGCGAGGTAAAAGTAGTACCGCCATTGTTAATATCAACACTGCTGGCGCTGCCCAACTCGAAGTACTTGCGGGTGTTGGTCCAGTAATGGCGGCCAAGATCATCGCCTATAGAGCTGCACACGGCAGATTTGTTGCAATTGATCAGTTAGCTAAAGTGCCAGGGTTTGGTAAAGCAAAATTCGCCATCGTGAAATCCCAGCTTCGAATCTAGCTCTACTTATTCTCGGGTTGGCGATATGGCTAGGGGCGGCAAGCGGAGTATTTATCTTCTCCTAACGTTTGCATTCTTCTCAGGGATTGTTGGCTCGATCGAGCGGTTAGAGGCGCTATCCCACTCTCCGTTGCACTCAGCGAAATCCATTTCATTTATCGCAACTGTCAAAAGTGATCCGCTGATGAGTAAGACGAAGGTGTTTGGCTCAAGAGTTCATACGGCTAGCTACACATTTTTAGCAACTCTTTCGCGTGGAAAAATTGACGGCAAGGAGTATCTCCTCCGAATTCCGGTGAGAATTACCAGCAGCAAGAGTGTCCATTTTCTCCCGGGGTCACGGATATCTGGTTCTGGCTCAATATTTTCTACATCCGAGAAGCGCGTTGCTGCCCTTATTTCAGCGCGCTCGACTCTTCACCAGATATCTCAATCCGATCCCATCAATCGAGTTGCTGGCGCAATCAGATCATCCTTTCGCGCTAGCGCTCTCACCATCGGCGGCGCGGGCGGTGCTCTAATTCCAGGCTTGGTGCTCGGGGATACTTCGTTGGAAGGCTCCAGTTTTGTGACCGCAATGCGGAGATCAGGTCTCACTCATCTTACTGCGGTGAGCGGTGAGAACTTTGCCATTATCGCGGCTTTTATTCTTTGGCTCCTTCAGTTCGTTCTGAAGAATTTAAAGTGGCGACTCGCAATCACTGCCATGGTGCTTTTCGCCTTCATCTTTTTAGTTCGACCATCACCTTCTGTCATGCGTGCTTCCGTAATGACCGCAGTTCTGCTGATAGGTAGAGCAAGAGGTAAACACGGATCGGCCCTACCTGCTCTCGGTCTAGCAATTGGTTTTCTCATCATGGTCGATCCCTTCCAGTCAGTCGATCCGGGGTTCGCTCTCTCGGTAAGTGCAACTGCCGGAATATTGTTGCTCTCGCCCCGATTACAGCAATTCTTAAATCGTTTTGTGAAGAATGAGAAAGTTGTGGAACTTCTTTCGATTCCGATTGCCGCAACGATATTTTGCACACCGCTTACTATGGCTCTATCAGGACAATTGAGCTTAGTTGCACTCCCTGCTAATTTCTTAGTCTCTGAAGTGGTCGCCCCAATAACGGTCATTGGGTTTATCGCTGCTCTCATATCTCCAATGAGCATAGTTATTTCACATGCGCTCTTACTGTTATGCCTGCCCTTTGCCTCATGGATTGTCCTTATTGCACATAGCCTTGGATCTCTTCCATTACTCTCGATACCTAAGGGCTCTCCCGGTGCAGCCATCGCGCTCATTATGATCACTCTTGTAATTCGAAGAATGTGGAAGTTCGTAGTTCTCATCGTTTTAAGTGCGATCGCTCTCCATTTTTTGGGAACATCGGGATGGCCCGGGCGTTCCTGGCTCGTAGTGAATTGCGATGTCGGGCAAGGCGATGGAGCGGTAGTCAATCTGGGGAATGGGGATGCAGTCGTCATTGATGCGGGGCCAGATTCACAGCAAATCGAGGCGTGCCTTCAGCGATTGAAGATCTCGCGAATATCACTTTTGGTACTCACTCATTTCCATGCCGATCATGTAAATGGTCTTGCAGGGGTCCTCGCGCACCGCAGCATCGGAAAAATATGGATTACAAATAACCCGCAACCAGAGTTGGAATATCGGCAAACGATGGAATTGCTCAGAGGGCGAGTGCTCACTGTTGTGCACCAAGGTCAACAATTCCAATTTCATTCTGCGACGACCAGCGGATCTATCACCGTCTTGTGGCCACGTGAAGAGGTCGAGAAATTACCTTCGTTGCCAGGTGATGGATCTGGCATCAACAACTCGAGTATTGCGCTCTTGATATCTCTCGGTTCTTTCTCCCTTTATACATCTGGTGACACTGAACCCCCGGCCCAGGAGGAGATAGCAAGAAGTGGGTTGATCCGGTCGGTTGATCTTATGAAGATAAGCCACCACGGATCGGCATATCAATACCTACCTCTGCTCGACCTGCTCCACCCTAAAGTCGCCCTCATTAGCGTGGGCAGTGGAAATCCCTATGGCCACCCCGCAGCCTCCACGATCGCAGCGCTCAAAAATCGCGGAATCAAGGTCTACCGCACCGACCGGGATGGGGCGATCGCTGTTGACTCACGCCTTAGGATCAGCACAGAGAAACGACATTGGTGGGAGATTTCATGGGGCTAATTTTGATTCAGGGCGGTGAATCAATTCTGGCCGACCGAGCAATTTCGACGGCGATATCGAAACACCCTGGCGCGACAATCACCCAATTGGATTGTGGCGAAATTGAACTCGGCGCTATCACGGATGCACTTGCGCCATCTCTCTTTGGCGAAGATCGCGTAATTGTTCTTAAAGAATTACAGGAGTTACCACAAGAGCTTCAAGATGAAATTACTGAATATTTGGTTACTCCCGATGAAGGAGTACAACTTGTTATGTGGCACAAGGGCGGCGTAAAGGGCAAAGCTCTTCTAGATAAGATCAAAAAATTGAAGCCTGAGATTGTTGCCGTTGATGCGATTAAGAAAGATGGGGATAAAGCTCAATTTGTTCATGATGAATTCGCGCGATCAGGCCGAAAAATTACGACCGAGGCGGTGCAGGCCCTAGTCGATGCCCTTGGATCAGATCTGCGTGAGTTGAGCGGGGCTGCCTCGCAACTGGCTGCCGATACGGTGGCTGGTAAGAGCATCGATGTAGATGACGTTGCTAAATTTCAGCAGGGTCGAGTCGAGACCACGGGCTACGACGTAGCTGATGCGACCTTGGACGGGAAGACCGATTTGGCGCTCATCACATTGCGTCAGGCGTTAGCAACTGGGGTGGACCCGGTACTCATTACGTCAGCGTTAGCTTCGGCGATTCGAGCCCTGGCAAAGGTCTCTGGCGTGAGCAGGGGAGTGAAATCCTTTGATCTCGTCGGATCCCTTGGACTAGCGCCTTGGCAGATTGATAAAGCGAGGCGCCAACTTCAGGGCTGGACCCCCGCCACGCTCAGCCAAGCTGTCGTCACGCTTGCTCAGACAGATGCCGATATCAAAGGTGCCGCGGCGGACCCGCTCTATGCCCTGGAACGGTGCATTCTCTCGATCGCGCGTGGGCGCTCGGCGGGGTAAAAGGGGCTGGTGGGGCTGGTGGGACTAGTGGGACTAGTGGGACTAGTGGAAGAGCGGAAGAGCGGAACTGCTCAGTTTGAGCCAAGGCGCTATCGGCTGATAGCCTTTCCCCTTCACCGCGCCCATAAGGGCCGGGTAATTTTTTAGAAAAGGTAATCTTCACGTGGCAAATATCAAGTCGCAGATCAAGCGTATTAAGACCAATGAGAAGGCTCAGGCACGTAACAAGTCAGCTCGCTCAGGCCTGAAGACCGCCATCCGCCGCTTCAAGGATGCAGTTGCTGCTGGAGATGCTACTGCTATCAAAGAAGAGCTACGCGTTGCTACAAAGACTCTCGATGTCGCTGTTACAAAGGGCGTCATCCATGCAAACGCTGCAGCAAATAAGAAGTCTGCGCTCGCTAAGCAAGCCAACAAAGCTTCCAAGTAAATCTTCGATCTTCAACGGATCTGAAAAAGTCTACGGACTGTAGGTAGATATGCCTGCCATTCCATTAGCCAAGGCTCCACAACCTTCTCAGACTAACCCTGCGCAGATTCGAAATTTCTGCATCATCGCGCATATCGATCACGGCAAATCTACGCTTGCAGATCGAATGTTGGGTATTACTGAGGTAGTTGAGCAGAGAAATATGCGCGCACAATATCTCGACCGCATGGATATCGAGCGTGAGCGCGGAATTACCATTAAGTCGCAAGCGGTTCGACTCCCATGGCGCTCGGGAATTGATGGCCAAGAATATATTCTCAATATGATCGATACACCCGGTCACGTAGATTTCACTTACGAAGTCTCTCGATCTCTCGCTGCATGCGAAGGCGCAGTTCTCTTAGTCGATTGCGCTCAAGGAATCGAAGCTCAGACTTTAGCTAATCTCTACCTTGCGATGGAGAATAACTTAACCATCATTCCTGTTCTCAATAAAATCGACCTTCCAGCTGCACAGCCTGAAAAGTTTGCGGAAGAGTTAGCGAAGTTGATCGGATGCCAGCCAGAGGATTGCTTGCGAGTTTCCGGCAAGACTGGCGCTGGAGTCGAAGAACTTCTCGATCAGATTGTTAAGCAGATCCCCGCACCAGTTGGAGACCCTAATGCTCCGGCGCGCGCACTTATCTTTGACTCTGTCTATGACTCATATCGAGGCGTTGTCACATACGTACGAGTTGTCGATGGCCATCTCTCTACTCGCGATCAGATCCAAATGTTCTCGACCGGAGTTCGTCACGAAATGCTTGAAGTTGGCGTTATTTCGCCAGAGCCAGTTGCGAGCAAAGGTTTAGGTGTCGGTGAGGTGGGGTATCTCATCACCGGTGTGAAAGATGTACGACAATCTCGTGTCGGTGATACCGTGACAAATTACCAGCGCCCAACAGATAAGGCCCTCTCAGGTTATAAAGATCCACGACCAATGGTCTTCTCTGGACTCTTCCCACTTGATGGCGCCGAGTATCCCATGTTGCGCGAAGCTCTCGATAAATTGCAATTGAACGATGCAGCGCTAGTTTTTGAACCCGAAAATTCCGCAGCGCTTGGATTTGGATTCCGTTGCGGATTCCTTGGTCTGCTCCACATGGAAATTGTCAGAGAGCGCTTAGAACGAGAAGCTGGGCTTGCACTTATTTCGACGGCACCCAACGTCGTCTATCGCGTAACAGATGACTCTGAAAAAGAGTTGATTGTTACCAATCCAAGCGAATTCCCCGATGGCAAGATCATGAAGGTTGAAGAGCCGATTGTCAGAGCCACCGTCCTCGCGCCTTCGGAGTTTATTGGTGCAATTATGGAGCTTTGCCAGCAGCGTCGCGGAACGTTACTTGGCATGGATTATCTTTCTGAGGACCGCGTAGAGATTCGTTACACGCTCCCACTTGCCGAAATCGTCTTTGATTTCTTTGATCAATTAAAATCCCGCACTCGAGGTTATGCCTCCTTGGATTACGAACCAATTGGTGAGGCCGAGGGCGATCTTGTTAAGGTAGATATTTTGCTGCAAGGCGAGAAAGTAGATGCGTTTAGCGCGATCGTTCATCGCGAAAAGGCATACAGTTACGGCGTCATGATGACAACAAAACTTCGGGAATTGATCCCTCGTCAACAATTTGAAATTCCCATTCAGGCGGCAATTGGATCGCGGATCATTGCCCGTGAATCAATCCGTGCGATTCGTAAGGATGTCTTAGCGAAGTGTTACGGTGGAGATATCTCTCGTAAGCGCAAGCTTCTTGAGAAGCAAAAAGAGGGTAAGAAGCGAATGAAGATGGTAGGACGCGTTGAAGTTCCTCAGGAAGCATTCATCGCAGCGCTCACAACTGATGACGAGAAGTCCAAGGAAGCAAAGAAGTAGCCATGCCGGCTTCTGCATCACAATCTGAGCTCTCCTTCTATATTCATATCCCATACTGCGTAAAACGATGCGGCTACTGTGATTTCAACACCTATACGCCTGCGGAATTAAAGGTTGAATCGTCGTTGACGGAGATATCTCGCGATTACATCGATCTCATGCTCGGTGAAATTAGCATGGCTCGAACTTTTTCCACTGCATCAAAGGTGCCGACTATCTTTTTCGGGGGCGGGACCCCAAGTTTGATGGAGCCACATGATCTGAAGCGAGTCATCGATGCCATAGGTACGCGATTTGAGTTGACTCAAGATTGCGAGATCACCCTTGAAGCTAATCCAGATACGATCACCAAGGAGCGTCTCATCGGCTATCGGGATGCCGGAATTAATCGGTTATCAATCGGCATGCAGAGCGCCGTGCCACATGTCTTACAAGTGCTCGATCGCACTCACGATCCAGAGAATATAGCCAAGGTTGTGACGTGGGCTCGAGAAGTTGGCTTTGAAGAGATTTCAATCGACCTCATTTACGGCTCACCCGGTGAGAGCAAAGAGGACTGGCTGAGAACACTCGATGCCGCACTCTCGCTCGATATCACACATATTTCAGCTTACGCGTTGATTGTCGAGCAAGGTACGAAATTGGCGGCACAGGTAAAGCGCGGGGAAATTGTGATTCCGGATGATGATGAAACTGCCGATAAATATATTTTGGCTGATGAGAAGTTTCGAGCAGCCGGATTTAATTGGTATGAAATTAGCAACTGGTCGAAATCAGGTTCGCCTAGCCGTCATAACATTCGTTACTGGCTGACAGAAAATTGGTGGGGCATCGGCCCTGGAGCTCACTCGCATATTGATGGACGTCGTTGGTGGAATGTGAAGCATCCAACTGCCTATCGCGAACGGATTGAGAATGAGCAAGCTCCGATGCTTGATCAGGAGGTCTTGACGAGCGAGGAGATCGCTCGAGAAGAGATCATGCTGCGCCTTCGCCTGCCACGCGGAATGCGCCTGGAGCAATTTAACCTTGAGCAGATGGCGATCTTGGAGAATTTCCGAAGTGAGAATTATTTCGAAGAAGAGGCTTGGAGCGCAGGCGAGATCACGTTGACTCAGAGCGGGCGGCTCGTTGCTGATCGAATCGTGCGCGAATTGGTCCTCTAGTAGAGTAAGGCGATCATGCATGAGCGCCAACTTGAGATTCTGCGAGCGATCGTGGAGGAGTACGTCACTACCGAAGAACCGGTAGGTTCAAAGGCTATTGCCGAGCGTCACGGCTTAGGCGTCTCACCTGCAACAATTCGAAATGAGATGGCGCTCCTTGAAGATGCTGGATTGATCACTCAGCCGCATACGAGCGCTGGTCGGATTCCGACAAATCACGGATACCGAATCTTCGTCGACAAGATCGCTCAAATAAAGCCGCTCTCTTCGGGCGAGCGGAGAGCGATTGAAAACTTTATGTCCGGTGCCGCGCAGCCCGACGAAGTCGCGCAACGAGCAGTTCGCCTTCTCGCTCAAATAACCCACCACGTTGCGATCGTGCAGATTCCTGACCAAGATCGCGTGGTCCTCTCTGGAACCGCAAACTTAGCTCGATCGCATTACGAAAGCGCATCGGATCTCTACCCAATTCTTGAGGCGCTCGAGGAGCAAGTGGTTCTCTTGAAATTGCTTGCAGATGCCGGAACATTAATTAACGTTAAAATTGGCGCTGAGCAGACAACGGCAAACCTGCAGTCAACAAGTGTCGTGAGCATGAGTGCCGGTGCGGGTGCTATCGGAATATTGGGGCCAACTCGGATGGATTACTCAGGTTCGATGGGGGCAGTTCATGCCGTTGCTCGATATATCAGTAAATTCTTTGATAATGAGGTTCGTTAGTGTCAGATCATTATTCAGTTCTTGGAGTCGAACGCGATGCTTCGGCCGACGAGATAAAGAAGGCTTATCGCAAACTTGCTAGAGAATTACACCCGGATGTAAATCCAGATCCGGCATCCGCTGAGAAATTTAAAAGCGTTACCACTGCTTACGAAGTACTGAGTGACTCTCAAAAGCGACAGAGTTATGACATGGGTGGCGATCCCTTCTCGCAATTCGGCGGAGGCGGCGCAAACTTTGGCTTCGGCGACATTATGGATGCCTTCTTTGGAGGCGGCGGAAGCCGTGGGCCGCGAAGTCGGATGCGCGCGGGACAGGATGCTCTTATTCGCATTGAGGTAGATCTCGCCGAAGCCTGCTTTGGCGTAGAGCGCGAGTTCGAAGTAGAGACGGCAATTTCTTGTAGTAAATGTCACGGGACCGGATGTGCCGACGGCGCACAACCCTCCACGTGTGACATCTGCCGAGGCCGAGGTGAAGTTCAGCAGGTTCAACGATCATTCATCGGGCAGGTCATGACAAGCCGACCATGCGCCTCCTGTCAGGGATACGGTTCTATTATCAAGTCTCCGTGTAGTGAGTGTGCCGGTGATGGTCGCGTTCGTGCTCGAAAGACGATTACGGTGAAGATTCCAGCCGGCGTTGAAACCGGAAATCGCATTCAACTTACCGGCCAAGGCGAAGTGGGGCCAGGCGGTGGCCCGGCAGGTGATCTCTATGTCGAAATCATCGAAAGTGAGCATCCTTATTTAATTCGCGATGGAATTAATCTTCACCTATCGGTTTCTATACCAATGAGCTCTGCTGCTCTTGGCGGCGAGGTAATGATCGAAACGCTAGATGGAGAGCGAAAAGTTGCCTTTAAGCCGGGCGTGCAAAGCGGCCAAACTATTCTCTTAAAAGAACTTGGTATGGCTCGATTGCGCGGGGGAAGTCGTGGCGATCTGATAGTTCATCTTCATGTTTCAACGCCGACAAAATTAAGCAAAGAGGAGGAAGAACTCTTGAAGAAGCTTGCGACGCTTCGTCGTGAAGAATCCTCGACCGTCGACATTCATCGACGTGATGAGAAGACCGACTCAGGGCTCTTTGGCCGATTCAGAGATGTTTTTAATCGCTAATGCTCTCTCTCTTCTTTGTCCCCGAGCTATCTGATGGCAGCACTCTTGTTATTGGCGGGGATGAGGCGCACCATGCAATAAAGGTGATGCGAATGAACGTTGGCGAAGAACTCCAGGTTGCTGATGGGCGTGGAAATTGGGTCCAAGGCAGAATTACGACAATCGATAAGAAGAATTTCACGATAGGAATAGAGAATCGCGGATATACCTCGCGCTCCCATCCGGAGTTTGTTGTCATACAAGCCCTCACTAAATCTGACCGAGCCCGTGAAACGATAGAACTATTGGTTGAAGCCGGCGTTGATCGCATAATTCCATGGCAATCGGATCGCTGTATTTCGAAGTGGAAAGAGGAGATGCACGAAAAATGGCAGAGTGCAGCCGTTGCCTCCTGCAAACAATCTCGCCGCTACAGCATCCCGGAAGTCGAAAGACCAATCTCACTCTCACAGATTCGAGAGCGTTTTACCTCACGCTCGCTACTTCTGGTCTTGCACGAATCAGCGCACGAGAAAATCAGCGTCGTCGTCTCACCGGCGGTGATCTCTCTCGAACAGATCGTTCTCGTGATTGGTCCAGAGGGTGGCATAAGTACCGATGAACTTCGTGAACTTGAGGCGATCGGGGGAAAGATTGTTCGCCTCGGAAATCCAGTGATCCGCTCCGCTCACGCTGGCATGGCCGGACTTTCTGCAGTTCAAGCACTGATGAAGCATTGGTAATCAGAGGGTCAGGAGTTAGAGTCTAGATATGTGCATCTTTTGCAAAATCGCCGCCGGAGAGCTCACTACGCAATTCCTCTATGAGGATGATCGGGTCTTGGCTTTTAGGGATCTAGATCCGCAAGCGCCCACCCATATTTTGATCATCCCAAGGACTCATCACGCAGATGTTGAAGAACTCGCAGCGCGAGAGCCTGAGACGCTTTCTCATCTCTTCGTGGTGGCAGAAGAGCTCGCCCGCGTCGAGGGGCTTACGGGCCATCGCACTCTCTTCAACACGGGGAGCTCGGCTGGACAGAGTGTATTTCACGCCCATCTTCACCTATTGGGAGGTCGTCCATTCGCGTGGCCGCCTGGTTAATCGTAGGATTGAAGTAATGGATTCAACCGTGATCACTGTCCCAACCGCGATTCCTATGGTCGCCCTTGTCGGACCTCAAGATGCATACCTCCGAATTTTAGAGAGCACATTTTCCCTCGCCATCATCACTGTCCGCGGAAATGAGATCATCATCAAGGGTGACCTTGAAGAAGCAAAGGCTCTTGAAGAACTTATCAAGGAGTTACTCGTTCTTCTTCGTGGTGGTCAATCACTCACAACTGATTCGATTGAGCGATCTATCGCGATGGTTAAGCGAACTCCTCAGGATCACCCAGCGGAAATACTCTCCCTCAATATTCTGAGTAATCGCGGCAAGAGCATTAGGCCAAAGACGGCAAATCAAAAACGCTATGTGGAAGCGATCGATAGTCATACGATAACTTTTGGCCTCGGACCCGCGGGTACAGGTAAGACATATCTAGCTATGGCTAAGGCAATTCAATCCTTACAAGCCAAAGAAGTGAATCGCATAATTCTTACTCGTCCTGCCGTCGAAGCAGGGGAGAGACTTGGATTTCTTCCAGGTACATTGCAAGAGAAGATCGATCCGTATCTTCGCCCACTTTTCGATGCGCTGCACGACATGATTGATCAGGAGTCAATCCCACGTCTCATGCAGTCTGGGATTATTGAGATTGCCCCGCTTGCATATATGCGAGGGCGCACGCTGAACGATGCTTTTGTTATTTTGGACGAGGCGCAGAATACCTCTCCAGAACAGATGAAAATGTTCCTCACCCGCCTTGGTTTTGGATCGAAGATGGTGATCACCGGAGATGTGACGCAGGTGGATCTACCAAATTACGCCAAGTCAGGTTTAGCGGTTGTTCAAAATGTTCTCTCGAACGTCGAAGATATCTCCTTCATGCATCTTGGTTCAGAGGATGTCGTCAGGAACCGTCTCGTCGGCGATATCGTCGAAGCCTATGGCCGATTTGACGAGAGCGAATCAAAGGATGGTGTCACCGATGGCTATCGAACTTTCAAACGAATCTAATTCGCAATGTGATGGAGATGGCCTCATCTCTGTTGCGGGATTTACACTCACCACGATGGGAGTCCATCCCGACTCGGATGTAAGCATTACTCTCGTTGACGAAGACCGTATGAGCGAGCTTCATGTGGAGTGGATGGATCTTGAAGGGCCAACCGATGTTCTGTCATTTCCCATGGATGAGATGCGACCGAATTCCCACGCGGAAGGTCCTGGAATCGTTGGCGATATTGTGCTCTGTCCGGCATTTGCTTCTGTACAGGCTGTCAACCATTCACTTGATGATGAGTTGGCTCTCCTCACAATTCATGGGATATTGCATTGCCTAGGGTATGACCATGCTGAAAAAGAGGAAGAGTTAGTGATGTTCGCCTTGCAAGAGAAGATCCTTTCAACCTGGAAATCTCATTCACGGTGAGAGTCGTTCTTAGCCTCGCACTCCTCATAGCACTTCTCATAATGGGTTTTGCTCTGGGTTACTTCACGGCAGTGCATCCATTTTTCAAACCCGCCGATCGAGTCATACGGTGGTTCATAAATCTCTTCACTGCTGGCCGCGGCGTTGGCATGAGGCAGTACGCAAATGAAGCAGAACTTCGCGAGCTGGTCGATGAAGCAAGTGAGCGTGGACTTGTCGAAAATTCTGAACGAGAGATGATTCATTCTGTCTTCGACCTCGGCGATACCTTAGTTCGCGAATTGATGGTACCGAGAACAGATATGGTCTGGATTGAAGGTGAAAAGACGGTACGCCAAGGTCTTTCACTTGCCCTTCGATCTGGTTTCACTCGGATCCCGGTCATCACAGATAATCTGGATAATGTTATTGGAATCGCTTATGTAAAAGATTTGGCTCGTCGAGTCCACGAGCATCATGAATCGGAGCAGACCGAATCAGTCGAAGCCCACTCCCGACCAGCGACCTTTGTGCCGGAGACAAAGACCGCGGCGGAGTTATTGAAAGAGATGCAGAAGGATCAAATCCATATGGCGATTGTCATCGATGAATATGGTGGCACCGCTGGGTTAATTACGATCGAAGATATCCTTGAAGAGATTGTTGGGGAAATTGCAGATGAATATGACCTGGAAGCTCCTGAAATTGAGTGGCTTGATGCGGATAGCGCTCGTCTCTCGGCGAGATTGCATGTCGAAGATTTCGAAGATGCGTGCAAAGTAAAGCTTTCGGATGAGCAGAAAGAGGATGTGGATAGCATCGGTGGCTTTATGGCGAAGGAACTTGGGGGAGTTCCGATCCCTGGTAGCACTGTGACCGTTGATGGCTGGAAACTCACCGCAGAACGCCCAGTCGGACGTCGCCATCGCATCGCCTTTGTTCTGGCGGTTCGAACCGAGAATCCAAATTCCATACCCACGCCTTAGTAGTTGTAGGCTCGCCTAATGCGTATTGTTCGGTTTTCTCCACCAGCTAGTGCTGGCATTGGCACGGATCCTCACTTTGGAGTGCTCAATGATCAAGGCGATATCTTGGTCATCAAGGGAGATCCAATCTATTCAGGCATCGTTCCGACTGAGACAAAGGTCGCACTAGAAGATGTCCGGCTGCTGGCCCCAGTAATTCCTCGGAGCAAGGTTGTCTGCGTAGGTAAGAATTACGCAGATCATGCTGCGGAGATGAATTCGGTAGTACCGGATGAACCAATTATCTTCCTCAAGCCAAATACTTCTGTAATTGGGCCTAACGAGGTTATTCAATGGCCGGCAATGGCGCCATCTATTGATTATGAGGGTGAGCTTGCCATTGTCATCTCAAGAATCTGCAAAGATGTTCCGAAAGAAAAGTATGCGGATGTTATCTACGGATATACCATCGCCAACGATGTAACCTCGCGTGAGTTGCAAAAGCGTGATGGACAGTGGACTCGTGCCAAGAGTTTTGACACCTTCTGTCCCCTCGGGCCCTGGATTGAAACTGAATTTACCCCGGGCTCACAACGGATTGAGACAGTCGTTGATGGGATCGTCAAACAATCTGAGCTAATATCTTCGATGATCTTCGACGTGCCCTCAATCATCCACTTCGTTACATCTGTCATGACACTTCTGCCGGGTGATGTCATTTTGACCGGTACTCCAGCAGGTATTGGCCCAATGGGGGCCGGCGAAAAAGTAGAAATATCAATCGAAGGGATCGGGCAATTGACGAATACGGTGAGTTCACATGCCCGCTAATAATTCGTCCCGAGAAGTTCGAGTTCGCTTTGCACCATCTCCGACCGGGGAGTTGCATGTTGGAAATATCCGAACCGCGCTCTTCGATTGGGCCTATGCGCGACATACCGGTGGCAAGTTCATCTTCAGAATTGAAGATACTGATACGGAACGAGTGACTCCTGAATATATTCAGGCTGCAATCAATACTTTGAAATGGCTTGGTCTCGACTGGGATGAAGGTCCTGAAGTAGGAGGTCCACATGGGCCCTACCTTCAGAGCGAGCGTCTAGAAATTTACGCCGAATGGGCTTCAAAGTTTTTGGCTCAAGGCGATGCCTATCACTGCTATTGCTCAGCGGAGGAACTTGAGGCTGTCCGAGAGGCGCAGCGCAAAGCGAATCAAGCACCAGGCTACAACGGACATTGCCGCGATCTCTCATCGCAACAAATTGATGAATACAAAGCAGAAGGACGTCTGCCTGTCGTTCGCATGCTTATGCCAGATGGTTCAACGACCTTTACCGACCTCATTCGTGGCGATGTGACGTTTGAGCATAAGTTTGTGCCGGACTTTGTCCTGGTGAGGCATGACGGTTCACCGCTCTACACCCTCGCAGTTGCAGTTGATGATGTCTTGATGAAGGTAAGTCACGTTCTTAGAGGGGAAGACCTGCTCTCATCTACACCTCGTCAACTTCGCGTCTATGATGCAATGGGAGTTGATGTTAAGGATTATCCGCTCTTTGCCCATCTGCCATTTGTGATGGGGCAAGATAATGCGAAACTTTCAAAACGAAATGGCGAAACGTCGATTGCTTGGTATCGAGATGCCGGTTACTTGCCGGAAGCAATTTGTAACTATTTAGCCTTGCTCGGTTGGTCGCCCGGCGAAGATCGTGAAAATGTCACAATGAAGGAGCTGACCGAACTCTTTACGGTTGAGCGTGTGCACAGCTCTCCAGCGCGCTTTGATATGAAGAAGCTCGAAGCAATCAATGGCGACAAGATTCGAGCCCTCACGTTGGATGCCTTCCTCGAATGGGCTAAACCCTTCCTCATCAATGCTGGAACAATCTCTGGCACGGCGAGTGAAATTGAGCTCGTGAAAAAGGCCCTTCCGATAATTCAAGAGCGCATCACTACGTTGAGCGAGATCCCAGCCCTATTGAACTTCCTCTTCGTCTCTGAATTTAACGTTGAATCAGAGTCGGCGGAAAAGATTGCAGATTCGCAGTCCAAGGAAGTTCTGAAGATTTCTGCCGATCGGCTAGCAGGGCTGGCAGAGTGGAATCATGAGAGTATCGAAGGGATTTTGAGGCAAGCCCTCATCGTCGAACTTGGGCTCAAGCCTCGGATCGCATTCAGCGCTTTGCGCATTGCTGTGACCGGAAGTCATATTTCGCCACCACTCTTCGAATCAATGGAGTTACTCGGGGCTCAAAAGTCGCTCGAACGTATCCAAGCGGCACTCTAGATCTCAACGAGGGAGCCTGCCCGGACCGGTTCGAAAGCGGTGAAAAGTTCGGCTATCCTTAGCCCTTCCGAGATAGGCGTGAAAGCGTCGATTTTGGTGGGGTATGGGGTAATTGGCAGCCCAAGTGATTCTGGTTCATTTAGTCTAGGTTCGAGTCCTGGTACCCCAGCGATAGATCGCCACGAAGGTGGCGGATCTATGAACGTACTTGTGCAGGTGAAAGTGCGTACAACTGAATAATGGTTTAGAGCGTTACTACTAGGGCCCCGTCGTCTAGCGGCCTAGGACTCTGGCTTCTCAAGTCAGCTACGAGGGTTCGAATCCCTTCGGGGCTACAAAGTCTGATTCGATGCAATGGCGTCAATGCCGTGAATGATCTGAATGCTGTGCAAGATATGAAAGAGATTAAATAACCGGGAGCTAGCGCTCTCGGTTATTTTTATTTTAACTGAGCTAAATAATCAGTGAGGCGCGCAGCCGTTGCCAAGACTTGGGCGGCATGAGATCTTCCTGGTTGGCGGCCGAGTCTCTCAATCGGGCCACTGATACTTACCGCCGCAATAACCTTATTATTCGGACCCCTGACGGGGGCTGATACTGATGCGACGCCGACTTCACGTTCGCCCACAGATTGAGCCCACCCACGGCGCCGAACTGCAGAGAGTGATGCTGCGGTAAAAATCGCTCCGGTTAATCCGCGACGAAGTTTCTCTGGCTCTTCCCAAGCAAGTAGAACTTGCGCTGCCGAACCTGCCTGCATTGTGAGAACGGTACCGACAGGCACGGAATCGCGAAGGCCGCTCATTCGCTCTGCAGTTGCCACGCAGACGCGCTGATCGCCCTGCCGTCGATACAGTTGAGCGCTCTCGGATGTGGCATCGCGCAGTGCTGATAGGGCAGGGGTTGCGACGGCGAGCAATCGGTCCTCACCGGCGGCAGCGGCTAGTTCTCCGGGCCTTGGCCCTAATGTAAATCGACCCATAAGGTCTCGCGTCACAAGGCGGTGGAACTCCAAAGCGACTGCGAGGCGATGGGCGGTAGGTCGGGCTATTCCCGTTGCCGCGACCAACTCAGAGAGGGAGTGGGGACCTGATTCGAGGGTCGCTAAAATTTTGACGGCTTTGTCCAGTACGCCGACTCCGCTATTGTTCATGTCCACACTCTAATACTGTCATCTCGAAATGCGAGATGCAACTAGAGCGAACTAAAGAAGAACGAAAGCACCAACGGGCACGCTAAAGACTAATTTGGAGGATAGATGGGTAAGACTCTCGCAGAGAAGATTTGGGCTGATCACATCGTCAGCAGCGCAGCAAATGAACCTGATTTGCTCTATATCGATCTTCACCTTATTCATGAAGTGACGAGCCCTCAGGCATTTGATGGTCTACGCCTTGCTGGTCGCCCAGTTCGTCGCCCCGATCTTACGATTGCAACTGAAGATCACAACGTCCCGACTCTAAACATCGATCAACCAATTGCCGATCCTGTTTCAAAGTTGCAGGTTGATACTCTTCGTGCGAACTGCAAAGAATTCGGAGTACGCATCCATTCACTTGGGGATTCACAACAGGGAATTGTTCACGTCGTTGGTCCACAACTCGGAATTACTCAACCTGGCATGACAATCGTCTGCGGCGATTCGCATACGTCGACACATGGCGCCTTCGGAGCACTTGCCTTTGGAATTGGTACGTCGGAAGTCGAACACGTTCTTGCTACACAAACTCTCCCATTAATACGACCAAAGACGATGGCTATTAACGTTGAAGGCACGCTGAAGCCTGGGGTCACTTCGAAAGACATTATTCTTGCCATCATTGCAAAAATCGGAACTGGTGGCGGTCAAGGCTATGTGTTGGAATATCGTGGATCAGCGATACGTGCACTGTCGATGGAAGGCCGTATGACGGTCTGTAATATGTCTATCGAGGCCGGTGCTCGTGCAGGATTGATCGCACCAGACGAGACGACTTTTGCGTATGTGAAAGATAAGCCTCACGCACCACAAGGTGCCGAATGGGATGCGGCTGTACAGTATTGGAAGACGCTGCAAAGCGACTCTGATGCAATCTTCGATAAAGAAATTACGATCGATGCAGATGAGCTTGAGCCATTTGTTACGTGGGGAACCAACCCAGGCCAAGGACTCCCTCTCAACGCAAATGTCCCAAATCCTGAAGAGATTACCGATGCAGAAGAGCGTGGCGCTGCTGAACGCGCACTTGCCTATATGGGACTTGTTGCTGGTACTCCTTTGAAATCAGTATCAGTAGATACCGTCTTCCTTGGATCATGCACAAATGGTCGAATTGAAGACCTTCGGGCTGCGGCAGAAGTTCTCAAGGGGAAGAAGATTGCCCCTTCAATCCGCCTTCTCGTGGTTCCAGGTTCGGCAAAGGTGAGATTACAAGCTGAATCAGAAGGCCTTGATAAGGTCTTTCTCGATGCCGGCGGGGAGTGGCGTAACGCTGGTTGCTCAATGTGTCTAGGAATGAACCCGGATCAATTGAAACCACAAGAAAGAGCCGCATCAACCTCAAACCGTAATTTTGAAGGTCGCCAAGGTAAGGGTGGGCGTACTCACCTCGTTAGCCCACTCGTTGCAGCAGCAACTGCATTGCGTGGAACTCTCTCGTCACCAGCTGATTTGTAAGGAGCGATTACATGGAAAAATTTATTTCACACACAGGTAGAGCAATTCCACTTCGTCGCAGCAATGTCGATACCGATCAAATTATTCCCGCCGTCTATCTCAAGCGCGTAACCAAGAGTGGATTTGAGGATGGCCTCTTCTCTGCTTGGCGAAGTGATCCAGAGTTTGTATTAAACAAGAGCGAATACGAAGGCGCAACGATTCTCGTTGCAGGTCCTGATTTTGGTACTGGCTCATCACGAGAGCATGCCGTCTGGGCGCTTCAGAACTACGGTTTTAAAGTCGTTCTCTCGAGCCGTTTTGCTGATATTTTCCGAGGAAATTCGCAGAAGGCTGGGCTGCTCACCGTATTGCTTGCCCAAGAGGTGATCGAAGAGATTTGGCAGGCGATCGAAAAGGATCCAACAACCGCCATCACAGTAGATCTTGAATCGAAGAGCGTGCATTATGCAGGCGTAAATCACTCCTTTGAGATTGATGATTACACACGCTGGCGCTTGATGGAGGGTCTAGATGACATCGGACTTACTCTCAAGAAGATCGATGAGGTAAGCGCATTCGAGGCGAAAAGGGCTGCTTTTAAGCCTAAAACGCTACCTGCGCTCCAGTAATTATATTCTCACGAGAAACTCTCAATAACTCTAAATCAGTTGTTGAGAGTTTTTTCTCATTTTTTACGCGTAAAAATGTTAATTTTTAATGCGACACACCGCGCCGTATGACACCCATAGTGTGAGAGCCTGCGTAGATTTCTCACATCGTTAGGCAAATGCTTAGCAATTTACGCGTAATAAGGGGAATCATGAACAAGGCCCAGTTCATCGCATACTTGGCACCACACTTTGGTGATAACAAGAAGGAAGCAGCACGCGCTGTTGATATCGTTTTTGACTCAATCGTCCGCAATATTGCAAAGGGCGAAGATGTAATGGTCAATGATTTCGGTAAGTTCAAGAAGGTTGATCGCCCTGCACGTAAAGGTCGCAACCCATTCACAGGTGAGACTATTCAGATCAAGGCAAGCAAGAAGGTTCGCTTCCTCCCTGCAAAGGCTCTCAAGGAAGTTATTTCAGGCGCACGTAAGCTTGAAGCAGCTCCAAAGCCACCAGTAAAGGTTGTCGCTAAGCCAGTAGTGAAGGCTCCAGCTAAGAAAGCTCCAGCTAAGAAAGCTCCAGCTAAGAAAGCTCCAGCTAAGAAGGCTCCAGCTAAGAAGGCTCCAGCTAAGAAGGCTCCAGCTAAGAAGGCTCCAGCTAAGAAGGCTCCAGCTAAGCGCAAGTAGTACTTTCACCAAGTTCGAGGGGCCAGCGATGGCCCCTCTTTCTTTTTTGCACCACCTGCTGATTCCCATGACTTGCTGATTCCCGCGACCTGCTAAACAGTTGAGGATTTGATTGAATGAGTATTCTGATCGCATGAGTGCGAATGAACCCACCCAGGTTGTCGAGTACGCACCCCCAACCGGTTCGCCACTTGGAACTAATAATTATTTTAAATATGCATCGCTCTTGGTCTTGCCGATTTTGCGAGCGCTTACAAAGCGCGACTGGCGCGGGGCAGAGAATATTCCCAAGAGCGGTCCAGTCATCGTTGTCTCAAACCATATTTCCTATGCCGACCCCCTCGTTTTCGCGCATTTTCTCTTCAAAAATGGCAGAGCGCCTCGTTTTCTCGGAAAGGCATCGGTCTTTCGAGTTCCAGTCATCGGGAGAATAATCGCCGGCTCAGGGCAGGTGCCGGTAGAACGTGAGAGCGAGAGCGCTTCACAGGCACTTGTCCACGCAATAGCTTTTCTCAAATCTGGTCACTGCCTTGGTGTCTATCCTGAAGGAACGCTCACTCGTGATCCGCAGACCTGGCCGATGAAAGCTAAAACCGGCATCGCAAGGCTCGCCATTATTACTCAAGTTCCCGTCGTGCCATGTGCACAATGGGGGGCACAGGAGCTATTACCCACTTACGGAAAACGTTTAAAACTTTTTCCACGCACTCAAGTTCACGTGTGGGCTGGTCCTGCCCTCTCCTTTAAGAAGTGGGAGGGGAGAGAGAATGATCCGATTGCTCTTGAGGAGGCGACTGCCTACGTCATGTCTGCCATTACCAGACTCTTGGAAGAGATGAGAGGCGCGAAGGCGCCTGCAGAAATTTTTGACCCGCATAATTCGGCCTTGCCTAGAATTGGTAACTTTAAAAAGAAGCGGGATGAGTGAGTCCATGAAGTGCACTGTCCTTGGAACTGGCGCGTGGGGAACAACTCTCGCACAAATTATCGTTGATGCTGGCCACGAAGTTCTCATGTGGGGGCGAAATACTGAAGTAGTAGATGAGATCAACCGCGACCATACAAATCTAAAGTTTCTACCTGGCATCACATTAAGTTCTGCGATAAGAGCAACGTCAAATATCGAAGAAGCGATCGGCTTTAGCGATCTTCTCGTCTTGGCAGTACCAGCACAAACACTGCGCGAAAATCTCAGAGCGTGGTCGACCTTGATATCGCCTGAGAAGAAATTGATCAGCACACTCAAAGGTATCGAGGCAGATTCGTACTCTCGAATGACTGAGATAATCGTTGAGATTCTTGATATTCCCTTGGCACATGTCGGTCTTATTACTGGACCCAACCTGGCTGGTGAGCTCATCCTCAAACAACCGGCTGGAGCAGTCGCTGCTTCGCCAAATGCTCAGTTGGTTGAAGAGATGATTGAGTTATTTACCAACCCTTATTTTCGTGTCTACCCATCGCTAGATCTAGTGGGATGTGAATTAGCCGGTGCTACGAAATCCGTCATCGCACTCGCCGTCGGAATGGCCATTGGACTTGGCTACGGTGAAAATACTCAATCAATGATCATCACTCGCGGCCTCGGAGAGGTTGCTAGATTTGGCATCGGTTACGGCGCAAATCCACTGACGAATTTAGGTCTCGCGGGAATGGGTGATCTCGTGGCGAGCTGTGGTTCACCGCTCTCTCGCAATCGAACCTTCGGGGAAGTCCTGGGCCGTACTGGCTCAATCCATCAAGCGCGAATTGAAATGCCTAAGACCGTTGAGGGAGTCGCCTCTGCGCTGGCTATTCGAGAACTTGCGCACCGAGTTGGTGTCGAGGTGCCCATCATTGAAGTTGTTTCGGATGTAGTGTCAGGCGCTATGACGCCCATTGATGCCATGGAGCACTTGATGACCGTAAGTCTTCGAGCAGAGATATTATGACAAGTTCCACCAAGCGCGTACTCATTCTCTGCGGCGGAAAAAGTAGTGAACACGAGATCTCTTGCATATCCGCGGGAGGTGTTTATGCCGCCATTGATCGAACCAAGTACGAACCAAGTATCGTGGGCATAACAAAAAGTGGGGAATGGGTAATTCCTGGCCCAGACCAACTTTATGAAATTCGCAATGGCGTACTGCCTGAAATATCTCGCGGAAGATCTATGGGTATCTCCGAAATATTCGCCGAGCTAAAACCGGATCTGGTATTTCCTCTTCTACACGGACCTTATGGCGAGGATGGAACTGTTCAGGGCCTTCTTGAAATGGTCGGGATTCGCTATGTGGGGTCAGGAGTCCTTGCAAGTGCTGTTGCCATGGATAAATCATTTGCGAAACCTATCTTTGCATCTCATGGATTACAGGTAGCTCAAGGCATAGTGCTTCACCAGCGAGATTGGAACGGCGAGATCAATCTTGATGGACTTTCATTTCCGCTCTTTGTTAAGCCAGCACGAGGTGGATCCAGTCGAGGGACCACAAAGGTTAAACGTGCCGAACATTTGGTCGCCGCTATCGATGAAGCTCTCACCTTTGATACAAAAGTGATGATTGAAGAAGCAATTGTTGGTCGCGAGATTGAATGTGCTGTACTCGAATTCGATGGCAGAGCACAGGCATCGCCAGTAGGGGAGATCATGATCGATCCCCGATTTGAATTTTATGATTTTGAGGCGAAGTACCTCGATGGTTCAACTCATTTGGGCTTGCCATCGGACCTACCTCTAGCGGAGATCAAGAGTGCAGCCATCACTGCATTCAAAGCCCTTGGCTGCGAGGGATTGGCCCGAGTTGATTTCTTCTACTCAAGCGACGGTAAATTAATTATTAATGAGATAAATACCATGCCAGGGTTTACTCCAACTTCGGTCTTTCCAAAACTCTGGGCAGAGACAGGCCGCGAATACCAGACCGTTATTTCAGATCTGCTGGAAGCGGCGCTCACTCGAAGTATCAACGTTACGCGATGAAAAATGTAGTCAAGCTGGCGATTGTAGGAACAGGGTGGCGCTCTGGTTTTTACATTCGACTAGCTCAGCTTCAGCCTGAGATTTTTGAGATCATAGGGATCGTTGCGCGTTCAGAGGCAGCCCGTCGTTCCATGGAAGAGAAATACAAAGTTAGAACCTTTTCCTCGATGGATCAGCTTCTGCGAAGTGAAAGACCGGATTATGTGGTTGTCGCCGTATCGTGGGATGCGAATCCGACGCTGGTATCAGAGCTAGTGACGGCTGGTATCCCAGTACTCTGCGAGACGCCGCCAGCTCCGGATGCCACTAGCCTGCGAAATTTATGGAATGAAATTGGATCACAAGATCTTGTGCAAGTTGCCGAGCAGTATCTCTATTTACCTGGCCATGCCGCGCGGCTGGCTGCGATTGGCAAAGGTCTGATTGGATTGCCAACCTCGGTCGAGGTCTCTTCAACGCATGGCTATCACGCAGTCTCAATGATGCGCGGTTTCATGGGGGTTGGCTATGAATCTGCGACGGTAACCGCCAGGGTTTTTGAGGCTCCGCTGGTTGACCCACTTCACCGTGATTCTTGGAATTCTGACCTCACGGCGGTCCCTAAGAAGACTGTTGTTGGGCTCATTGATTTCGGAGATGGAAAATCTGGAATCTATAATTTCGTTGATAACCAATGGCACAACCAATTGCGTCACCGCCGGATCGTTATTAGAGGCTCACATGGCGAAATTGTTGATGATAAGTTAGTGCGTCTCGCGAACAATCCAGCGATAGTTACATCAAGCTTTGAACGATATCAATTGGGCTATGACCTCAACTTGGATGGCTTTGATACCCAACATATCTCTCTAGATGGGGAAGTGCTCTTTACTAACCCCTTTGTCGGAAGACGATTAATGGATGAAGAAGTTGCAATAAATCAGATGATGCATGAAATGGCGGAGTGGGTAGCAGGAGATGGGCCCGCGCCCTATCCCTTGAGATCAGCTTGCCAAGACCACCTCATCTCACTTGCAATTGATGAAGCAATCGCGAGTGGGGGAAGTATTTCTACCGAGCGAGAGAGTTGGGCCGATTAAAGCCCGCTCGTAACCGGGCAAGTAAGTGTTCGAGAGATTCCAGAGACAGCCTGTACTTTTGCAAGAATTGTCCGTCCAAAATCTTCCATAGTTGGCGCCTCGGCACGCATGATCACGTCGTAAGGTCCCGTCACGCCTTCGGCAAGTGTGACTCCTGGAATTGCAGATATAGCCTTCGCTACCGAGTCTGCCTTGCCAATATCTGTTTGAATCAAGATGTACGCCTGAATGCTCATGCGATTAGGCTACCGTTCATCAGAGAGAGTGAGAAGAGAGTGGAGGATTTTTGTGGCAACTGAATCGCAACTGATCGCCGCACTTAAAGGGATCTTCTCAAAGAGCGTTGATGAGTCGCTCCTCGTTGGAATCGGGGATGACGCGGCCGTAGTAAAGGCTCACCTCACTCCGATTGCGCTGGCTACAGATATGGCAGTCGAAGGAACTCATTTTTCGCGTAATTGGTCCTCGCTCTATGAAATTGGCGCCAAGGTTACTGCGGCAAACTTGGCCGATATCTTTGCGATGGGAGGACGCCCTGAATATCTTTTAGTCGCGGCGGCGTTACCAAAGAGGTTTTCTGTTGAAGAGATAGAAGAGCTAGCACTGGGAATAGCAGATGAGGCAGCCGCTGTTGGTGCAGCAGTGGTTGGCGGAGACATTACTTTTGCGCAAGAGATCGTTATCGCGATCAGCGCCTTTGGTTCAGTCGGTAAGCCGATACTTCGAAGCGGAGCGTTAGTCGGTGATGATCTGGTCATATCGAAGTTGCCAGGAAATTCTGCCGCGGGTCTTGAACTTTTGCGGCGTGGCATACTTGATGAAAACTCTTCTGAGCATCGCAACCCAACCGTGGAATACGAGAAAGCGATCTCAATTTCTTCGATTGCACATTCGATGTGCGATCTTTCAGATGGTCTGATTTCGGATGTTGGACACATCGCACAAGCCTCTGGAGTTCAGTTTAATATTGAGAGCGATTTACTGAAGAAGATTGCCGGATACGAAGAGCTAGATCAATTAGCGAAGGATCTTGGCATTGACGTCTGGGAATGGATATTGCACGGAGGCGAGGATCACGCCTTTATTGCAACCGTTGTGGCCGCTTCAAAACTACCTACAGGATTTTACAAAATCGGTTCAGCAGTCGCAGGCTCGAGGGTACTTGTGGATGGTTTTATCGCTGAACCTCAAGGTTTTACCCATTTTGATTAATCAAAAGTTTTAACTTTTTTCTTTTTGCAGGGTTTATTGAGCCAAGATTTGCTTCAAAGCGATTTTCATTTCACCTGGGCGATCGCTCATCACGACAGATGCGCCAGCGCGATAGGCGATCTCTAAATCATCTTTTTCATTCACAGTCCATATAAAGATTTTTCGACCCTTTGATAATTTTCTTGGAAGCGTGGAATCGTCTCTTAATAGAAAAATTCCTGGTCCAATCGCACCGCTTCTCGTGAAAAAACGTTGCCATCGGTGTGCGATGAGATAAACGCCGAGATAGCCATGCGATCTAATCTTACGGATGGCCCACCAGGAGAAGGACATGATTGAAATGTCGATCCCAGATTCACGAATAGCTTCTGAGTGTGCAGAGAGAGTTTTGAGAAGCTCACGTTCGACTTCGCCCCTCGTCGGGACAGGATGTTTTGTTTCTAAGGCGAGACTCTTCTTATTTTGAAGAGCGATGCGCAGCAGTTCATCAAAGGTAAGAATTTCAGTGATTGAACGAAGTTCCGCGAGGGTTGACCGTGCAACGATGAGCGGAGAGTTCGCCATTCGCTGCAAGTCATCGTCATGCCAGCAAATGAGGACTTTATCTTTGGTTAGTCGAAGATCGCATTCAAAACCATCTGCACCTTGTTCAATGGCGCCGAGGTAGGCCGCCCGAGACATCTCTGGATAATCTGCGCTGGCGCCTCGATGGGCATAGATGAGCATTTTGACTCCACTCACTTAACGGAGTGGTAAACCAACACGTCGCATGGATGTGGCGGGGGAGAAGTTGGGAGCTAGCGGGTGGCTAGCGAGTTACTTTGCCGGCCTTGAGGCAGGAAGAGCAGACATTCTGTCGCTTTGTCTGTCCGCCAACGAGGGTGCGGATGCGCTGAATATTTGGATTCCAGCGACGACGAGTCTTGCGCATGGAGTGCGAGACATTGTTGCCAAAGCTGGGGCCTTTGCCGCAGATATCGCAGTTTGATGCCACGGTGAACTCCTTCAAAAGTAATGAACGGGCAGATCTGCCCTCTTGTCGAAGGCGAAAGATTACCGCCTAGACGCTCATTTAGGCTAATCGACCTCCACCGCCCCTCCGCTCAGCGATCGACTCGCCACTCATCTTCAAGATGAGCGCGGGCAAGGGGTCGCACGAGAGAATAACCTCATGCCAAACCTCGAAACCCCGCTCAAAGCGGTCGTGGGGGATCGAACTGCAAAGGTCTTGGAGAAAGGCCTTGGACTACTTACTGTCGGAGATTTACTCAGGCACTATCCCCGCAGGTATGTAGAGCGCGGTGAACTCACGGATATCAGCAAACTTTTAGAGGGCGAAGAGGCCACGGTTTTGGCGGAGATCTCTAAGGTCAATCTCCGTCGGGCGGCGGGCCGAACAATTCTTGAGGTGATACTCAGTGATGGCAGTGCAACGATGACTCTGACCTTTTTCAATCAGCCCTGGCGAGAGAAAGAGCTGCGCGTGGGTAGAACGGGGCTCTTCGCCGGCAAGGTGGGACTCTTCAATAATCGACGCCAACTTTCCCATCCCGATTACGAATTAATTCCCGATGGAAATGATGTCGATGAGGCGATCGAAAAATTTGCTGACCGCTTTATTGCCGTCTACCCAGCTATTTCAAAGCTGCCTTCGTGGAAGATCGCTAAATGTGTGGAACTGGCACTCGAAACCTTGGACCACATTCCTGATTTTCTCCCCGATGATCTCCGGGAAGATTTGGGTTACCCAACGCTCGATTCCGCGCACCGTTCGATTCATCTGCCTGAAAGTCGAGAAGAGGCCGATCTAGCGCGGGAGCGTCTCACTTTTGATGAAGCGCTTCTTTTGCAATTGGTTCTTGCCAAGCGACGACGTGCGATTCAAGAGCTCGCCGCTACACCGAGATTAGTGAGAAGTGGCGGGTTGCTCGACGAATTTGAATCTCGACTTCCGTGGAGTTACACCGAAGGTCAACGGGAAGTGATGAGAGAGATCGATCATGATCTTGCACAAAGTTATCCGATGCATCGACTTCTGCAAGGAGAAGTTGGTTCTGGAAAGACTGTCGTTGCCTTGCGAGCAGCTCTCACCGTCGTCGAAAACGGAGGACAAGCTGCAATTTTGGCTCCCACGGAAGTTCTTGCACAACAACATCTCGTCACGATTCGAAAGTTGCTTGGCGATCTTGCAGAGTCCGGCACGCTTGGTAGTAATGCAATGGGAACTAATGTTCTTTTGTTGACGGGATCGATGAGCGCATCAGCGAAACGCGAAGCACTACGGGATATCGCATCCGGTGAAGCAGGAATCGTGATTGGAACTCATGCGCTCTTGAGTGTAGGAGTGGAATTTAAAGATTTAGGAATTGTCGTAGTGGATGAACAGCATCGATTTGGAGTCGAGCAAAGGGATGCACTTCGTAACAAGGCAATTCACCCTCCACACCTATTGGTGATGACGGCAACGCCGATTCCGCGGACAGTAGCCATGACCATCTTTGGCGATTTGGATGTCTCAACCTTACGAACATTGCCATCCGGTCGCGCGCCTATCCAAACTTTCCTTATTCCTACGCTGGAAAAACCCCACTATTTGACGAGAGCGTGGGATCGGATTGCGGAAGAGGTCTCTAAGGGCCACCAGGCATATGTCGTTGCGCCGCGAATTTCAGAAAATGCTGCCGAAGAAGAAATTGAAGGAATAGACCGATTAAGCCAGGCAGATCAAGAATTGGCAAGGGAGTTGTCTCAAGCTTCCAAGGTGTCAAAAAATTTGGATGGAAAGAGTTTAGATGGAAAAGACGAGGCATCAGAGCTTTCAAAGATTCCACTGACATCTGTAGAAGAGTTAGCGCCACGATTGGCACTTGGACCCCTTAAAGGGTTGAAGGTTGCTCCGCTGCATGGCCGGCTCGCCGCTGATGAAAAAGAAGCGACCATGACGGCGTTTAGTAATGGCGAAATTGATGTACTTGTGGCGACAACTGTTATCGAAGTAGGCGTCGATGTCCCAAATGCCTCGACCATGGTCGTCATGGATGCAGATCGATTTGGCGTCTCACAACTTCATCAATTACGCGGACGTGTTGGACGGGGAGGAGTCCCAGGTTTATGTCTTCTTGTGACAAATGCTGAGTATGAAACCCCAGCTATGGCTCGTTTGGAAGCTGTCGCCGGGACGCTCGATGGATTTGAATTAGCGCGGATTGATTTAGAGCAGAGATCTGAGGGTGACGTTTTGGGGAGCGCTCAATCCGGTACGCGATCACATCTTCGACTACTCCGCGTGCTCCGCGATGAAGATCTCATCGAACGCGCTCGCGAAGCAGCAATTACACTTATCGATGCAGATCCTGAGCTGATCCGTTCACCACAATTAGCAGTTGAAGTTAACTCATTAATGGCTCAAGAGCAGGCATCGTTCGTGGATAAAGGTTGACCATTACTGTGATTGAAAAGGCGGATTCAGAATGCGAATAATCGCTGGAAGCGGAAAGGGGAAGAACCTCTTTTCTCCTTCGGGCGCTGGTGTGCGTCCAACTTCAGATCGAGCGCGAGAGGGACTTTTTTCTTCGCTCGAATCCGAGTTCAATTCGCTCCAAGATTTGAATTTCTTGGATCTCTTTGCGGGGAGCGGAGCGGTCGGCGTCGAAGCACTTTCTCGTGGAGCTGCACTAGTTCACGCAGTGGAGGCCGATGCCGATACGGCAGAAGTTGCGATTAGCAATTTTAAGTTGCTTAACCAACCCTCAAAGAGACATAAAGTATTTCACTCTCGTGCTTCTCGATTTTTAGAATCTGAATTTCCCATTAAGTATGACATTATCTTTATGGATCCCCCTTACGATCTTTCCAATCTCGAGATTGAAGATCTCTTGGATACGATTCTCGTTAAGGATTTGCTTCAGCCACGAGGCTTAATCGCGATCGAACGCGAGAGCAAGGGTCGGCCATTTGAGTGGCCTCAGGCTATGTCTTTGGAGAAAATTCGATCATATGGCCAAGGAAGTATCTTCTACGGCGGCTACTCTGCTACCGTTTCAACGTGAAACGCGTCGTGTGCCCGGGCTCATTTGATCCCATAACCTTTGGGCATCTCGACATTATCAAACGGGCGAGTGCGCTCTTTGACGAAGTTGTTATCGCCGTATTGGTGAATCAAACAAAGAAGACCCTCTTCACGGTCGAAGAACGACTTGAAATGATCACTGAGGTCACCACTCAATATCCAAATGTACGGGTTGATTCTTGGACGGGATTGCTCGTCGATTACTGCGAGCGGCATGATGTAAAGGCAATTGTCAAAGGTCTCCGTGCGGTGACGGATTTTGATTATGAACTACAAATGTCGCAAATCAATCTGCAACTCAAGGGCATTGAGACGCTCTTTATGTCGACTGCTCCCGCTCACTCATTTCTCTCTTCTTCGTTGGTAAAAGAGATTGCAACCTTTGGGGGAGATGTCTCTGCCTACCTTCCCGAGCCAATCATCGAGAAACTGACTGCACGCCTATCTTCGCGTTAAACTCCTGAAAAGAAACTGGAAAAAGAGGTCGATATGGATTCCCAGCAAGTTATGGCAGTTGTAGAGCGCATTCAAAGTGCAATTACAACAGTGGAAGAAGCTCGTGGCGTTCCGCTATCGGCGAGTTGTGTTGTCCATAGAGGCGAGCTCCTTGAGATCCTCGATCAAGCACGATCAGCATTCCCTGGTGATTTGGCACAGGCACAAGAGATCATCTCTGCCCGAGAAACTATTCTTGAAGAGGCCCGGATTAGCGCTGATCAACTCATTGTTCATGCGCGCGAAGAGGTTTCAGAGATGATTGAGCAGACCCAAATTGTCGCCGCGGCTCGAAAAGAAGCTCAAAGAATTCTTGATGAAGTTGAAGAAGAGGCTCGCAAAGAACGTGATCAGATTGAGGCATATATAGATTCGCGTTTGGCGACACTCGAAGTAATCTTGAACAAAACTCTTGATGTCGTTCAACGAGGACGCGAAAAGTTGGATGGCGTAGAAGATAAACACATCCTCGCGGAGTTGGCCGACTAACCATGACTTCATCAAAAGAGAGCCCTTTCTCCTTTAACTGTCACGATCTTCCTCGTCGCGCAGGAGAGATGCGTGAGTATGAATTGACAATTACCGACCACGAATCGATGGGTCTACCTTTTTTTGCAATTCCTGTTGGTGAAGGTATCGAAATTGATCTGAGAATTTCTGCAGTCTCAGAGGGTGTTCTTGCAAGCGCAACTGTTCGAGCCTTGGCGGTTGGAGAGTGCACACGCTGTCTCGATCGGATCGAACTTGATCTGGATGAGGAGTTCAATGAACTCTTTATCTATGAACCAGATTCACGATCCAAGCGTCGAGAGAAAGAGATTGTGGTTGAGGACGAGGATGAAGTGCTCACCATGGAGGGAGATTGCATAGACCTCGAAGGGCCGATACGAGATGCGCTCATCCTTAATCTCCCAGTAAATCCCCTTTGTAGCGAGGATTGTTTAGGGCTCTGCCCTGGTTGCGGCCTGAAATGGGAGGATCTGCCTGAAGATCATGGCCATGAACAGGTGGATATTCGGTGGGCAGGGCTTGAGAAGCTCTCCGGACTTACCGATAGCGCTCCCGGCGAGGATCTAGGGATCTAGGGATCTAGGGATCTAGGGCAATCTAGGGTTCTAGGGCTATCCAAGGTAAAAGCGAGAATCCGGGGTTCACCCCACCTCGCTAACCCGGTTTGTATCTGCCCCACTTTTCCGCGATACTTCTCTCCTTGCGCTGGCGTCAGCTAGTCGTAGATTTTTGGCAAGAATTGCAAGAACAATATTCATCACGTTAGAAGGAGTCGGCCATGCCAGTACCAAAGCGAAAGATGTCGCGTTCACGTACGCGTACCCGTCGTAGCTCATGGAAGACAACCCCTGCAGCTGTAGCGACATGCGGCCAGTGCCAGTCACCAAAGCTTCAGCACACTGCATGCCCAACATGCGGTACCTATAACCGTCGTCAGGTAATAGAGGTCTGACCTGTACTCGCGCCTAACCGAAGTACTCGGAATATCGGTTAAGGACGAGTTGCTTCAACAAGCTCTTACGCATCGCTCTTTCTCGTATGAGAATGGCGGAATTGCCACCAATGAACGCCTCGAATTTTTAGGGGACTCAGTTCTTGGGCTACTTATCACTGAAGCCCTCTTCCAGCGCTATCCAGAGTTGGATGAAAGCAAACTCTCTCCATTGCGTTCTAGTGTGGTGAGCACGCGCGCTCTTGCGACCATCGCTCGCGAACTTGAACTCGGTCAATATTTGCACATCGGCAAAGGCGAAGAGTCCACCGGGGGACGGGACAAAAATTCACTTCTGGCAGATTCGCTCGAAGCGCTCGTTGGCGCGATTTATATCGAGCATGGATATTCTGTGACTGCAACAGCTGTTCTTCGATGGTGTGAGAACGCACTTGCTCTTGCAACCGCTGATGGCGCAACCCTTGACGGAAAGACTGCGCTCCAAGAATTGGCAGCACTCTATGGATTATCAACTCCTGAATACGAGATCTCTGAATCTGGACCTGATCACGATAAGAGTTTCACAGCCATCGCATTGCTCTCAGGCGAACGTTTTGCGGTTGGCCACGGCAAGAGCAAGCGTGAAGCCGAACAAGTTGCAGCCAAACAAGCTTTTGAAGAACTTTCGCTCCGTTTTAATTAAGAAGTGAAACCCTCAACCTTTCCTTGAGGCGTGCCGATTTTAGGATGGTTCCTCACTTACCGATAGGTTTTCCTCGTGTATTTGAAGAGCGTAACCCTCAAAGGATTTAAATCCTTCGCTTCTGCTACAACCCTTCATTTCGAACCCGGAATCACCTGCGTAGTTGGACCAAACGGCTCTGGAAAATCAAATGTCCTCGATGCACTTTCTTGGGTCATGGGAGAGCAAGGTGCAAAGTCCCTCCGTGGCGGGAAGATGGAAGATGTCATCTTCGCCGGAACTTCTGGCCGTGCTCCACTTGGTCGCGCTGAAGTCTCTGTAACAATTGATAACACAGATCAGACACTTCCGATTGATTTCACCGAAGTAACAATCAGTCGCGTCCTATTTAGAAATGGCACATCTGAGTACCTTCTTAATGGCGAAACGACCCGTCTTCTCGATATTCAGGAGTTGCTGAGCGACAGCGGCATTGGTCGAGAGATGCATGTGATTGTTGGTCAAGGTCAACTTGATGCAATCCTTCTTGCCAATCCAGAAGAGCGACGCGCATTTATTGAAGAGGCTGCCGGCGTCCTTAAGCACCGAAAGCGTAAAGAGAAGGCTCTGCGTAAATTGGATTCGATGCAGGGAAATCTTTCTCGCATTCAAGATCTCACTGTTGAGTTGCGCCGAAATCTTAAACCGCTTGGAAAACAAGCGGAGGTTGCTCGTAAGGCATCAACTATTCAGTCAGATGTCCGCGATTCTCGACTCCGATTGCTCGCCGATGACCTTATTAATTTGAAGTCAAATCTCGACGCCGAAGTAGCCGATGAGACGGTACTTCGCGCCAGGCGAGATGAGGTTGAGAACGCGCTCCGGACGATCCGTGCACGTGAAGAAGAGTTGGATGCGGCAAGTACTCGCGAGAACCCGCTTCTCGTGCAAGCACAAGAGAATTTCTATCAACTTACGGCGCAGCGCGAGAAGTTCCGAGGTGTTCAATCGCTCTCATCAGAGCGGGCGCGATTCCTCTCTGAGGATGCCGATGAGGCCAGAGCTGGTGGACGTGATCCGGTGGCGATGGATGAGGAAGCGAGATCGCTTAGATCTGAAGAGAACTCGCTCAGGACTGTATTTTCGGAGTCGCAGACGGCTCTTGAGTTAGTCACTTCGAAACTTCGCGAATTGGAGTCGGCACTCTCGTTAGAAGAGAAGAGCGTCAGCGCCTCTCTGCGCGCAATCGCTGATCAACGCGAAGGAACTGCTCGACAAGAAGGTCATATCAACGGTCTTCGTTCGCGTATCGATGCAACGAATGCCGAAATCGCTCGCTTAACCTCAGCGCGCGATGAAGCCTCGTTACGTTTGAAGCAATTCCGAGCCGAGTTCGCAACGCTTGAAACTGAGATCGCCGGTTTAGATGCATCCGAACCAAATCTCGATGCAACGTATGAAAGTGCGAAGAGTTCACTCGATAATCTTCAGAGTAAATTTGCGCAACGCCAAGAGGCAGAACAGGCTGCGGCGCGCGATCGCGCAGGACTTACTTCAAGGTTGGCAGCCTTACAAGAGTCGCTCACCCATAGAGATGGCGGCGAAGCGATACTTTCTGGCCGAAGTGGCGCTCGAGTAAAGGGTCGCCTTGCCTCACTTATATCCATCAAGGATGGCTGGGAAGCAGCAGTTGCGGCAGCGCTTGGACCATTGGCCGACTCGATTGTGGTTGAAGATTTGAGTTCGGCAGTCGGCGCCTTGGGAATGTTGAAAGCTGAATCAGGTGGTCGCTCCGAACTCCTCGTAGTAGATGGTGAAGAGAGTTCAGAGCTTCATGCGATTCCTTCCGGACTTACATCGATATCAGAAGTGATCACATCTACCGGAATTGATCGACTCCTGAGAGCGCTTCTTGCTCGATTCGTTGTTGTGGAGTCACTCTCAGATGCGGAAGCAGCAATCGCTCTTGATCGAAAACTGATCGCGGTTACTCGTGATGGAGATCTAGTAAGCCGTAATCGAGTTCGCGGAGGATCGACTGGTTCGCAATCTGCTATCGAGATCAGCGCACTTTTGGAACGCACACAAGATAACCTCAACGAGGTCATCGCCCGTTGCGAATCACTCACATTTGAACTCGCCGCAATCGCGAACGAGGTGGATGCGGCTCGACAGACGCATGACCAAGCCCTCGCTCGCCTTAATGATTCAGATGCAAAGATGTCAGGTCTTGCCGAGCAGATGGCGGTTGCCGGACAGAATGTAAAGAGCGCACAAGCTGAGGTTGAACGTCTTGCACAGAGCGAACGTGAAGCATCAGAACAGCGTGCTAACGATGAGCGTGATTTAGCTGCGGCGATTGCACAATTTGAATCTCATCAAGAGCCAGCCGAACCAGATCTCACACATCTTGAAGATCTTCGCTCGCAGGTATCTGCCGCCCGTTCAGCAGAGGTAGAAGCTCGACTTGAGCTACGTACACTTGAAGAGAGAATTACTGCGATCGCAGCTCGCGCAAAGAACCTTGAAGATTCTGCAGCCCATGAACGCGAAAGCGCTTCGAAGGCGATCATTCGTCGCGAGCAGCGTGCAATTGCGGCTGCGACGGCTCAGTCAATTGCCGATACCGCTTATGAAACCTTAATCCAGATTGAAGTTTCGATTTCAAAGGCGCTTGCAGAACGTCAGCGCCTTGAACTCTCCCGCACCGATCGTGAGGGAGAAATACTTTCGGTTCGAGGGCGCGGGCGCGAACTCACCACTGAACTCGAAACTCTCACATCAAGTGTGCATCGCGATGAGATCGCTCGAGCGGAACAACGTCTTCGCATTGAAGGACTTGAATCTCGCGCGATGGAAGAGCTCGGTGTCGACGTGGCAACCCTCGTCAATGAATACGGACCAACTAACGATGTCCCAACATTTGTAGAGGATGAGGAAGGAAATTGGGTTCCAGGAGAGCTCATTCCGTTCCGTCGCGATCAGCAAGAGAAACGACTCGTTCAAGCAGAACGCGCTCTAGCAATGCTTGGAAAGATCAATCCGCTCGCACTTGAAGAGTACAACGCTCTCGAAGAGCGATTGAAATATCTTGCCGAACAACTTGAAGATCTTAAGAAGACGAAGAAGGACTTGCTGGATATTGTGAAGGAAGTCGATGACAAGGTCCAGGAGATCTTCCATCAGGCATACCTCGATACAGAACGCGAGTTCCGGGGAATTTTCGCACGCCTATTCCCAGGTGGAGAAGGTCGATTGATTTTGACCAACCCAGATGATCTGATGAACTCTGGCGTCGACGTCGAAGCAAGACCACCGGGCAAGCGTGTGAAGCGACTCTCCTTACTCTCTGGCGGAGAACGTTCTCTTGTTGCGGTGGCCATGCTCGTCGCGATTTTTAAGGCGCGACCAAGTCCGTTTTACGTGATGGATGAAGTTGAAGCCGCCTTGGATGATACAAACCTAGGGCGCCTACTTGGCGTATTTGAAGAGCTTCGCGAGAAATCTCAGTTGATCATCATCACTCACCAGAAGCGCACGATGGAGATTGCTGATGCGCTCTATGGCGTCACTATGCGAGGCGATGGCGTCTCTGAAGTAATTTCGCAGCGACTTCGCGAGAGCGAATCCGTTTAACACGGAGTTTGCCAGGATTCGGAGTTAATGCATGGCGCTCTTTAGCAAGATCATCAGCAAATTGCGTGGTGGTTCCGTCTCTGCCGCTGATTGGCAAGAGTTTGAGAAGACCTTGATAGAGGCTGACCTTGGAGCGGGGCTTGCAACCGAAATTATTGCGCTAGCAAAAGGTATGAAAATTGATGGCGCAGATGGTGCGAATGGTGCGAATGGAATTGAAGGCGCGTTGTTAGCTTCGTTGACTAAGAAGCTCACTACTGCCGACCGAGGAATTCGTATTGCGGCCGATCGTCCAACAACGATCTTGGTTGTCGGAGTAAATGGCACTGGAAAAACTACCTCAGTTGCAAAGCTCATGAATCACTTTAAAAATCTCAATAGCGCCGTTCTCGTCGCCGCTGCTGACACCTTTCGCGCCGCTGCGATTGACCAGATTCAAACATGGGGCGCGAGAGTTGGAGTCACGGTCGTAGCAGGCAAACCCAATGGCGATCCTGCCGCCGTTGCCTTCGATGGCATCAAGCGCGCGATTGAAGAGCGTGTCAATATATTTATTGTGGATACAGCAGGTCGATTACATACGAAGTCCGGATTGATGGACGAACTTTCAAAGATTCGTCGAGTCATTGAGAAGGTCTCTCCCATAGATGAAGTGCTTCTCGTCGTCGATGCCACCACAGGGCAGAACGGGATAGTTCAGGCAAAACTCTTTACCGAAAGCGTCGCAGTGAGTGGATTAATCCTCTCGAAGATGGACGGCTCCGCCAAGGGCGGAATCGCTCTCGCGATCGAGTCGGCGACCGGCATACCCGTGAAGTTCGTTGGTGTGGGGGAGGGCGTCGAGGATTTACGCGTATTTGACCCGCAGATCTACCTGCAAGGGTTAATCTCTTAATTCTTTAACCTGTATGTAACAAAAATCGTCACTTTTTTGTAACTCCAAGGCATCATGCTCCCTCCAGTGCCCCATACGGGCCCATCCTCAATGGCGAGGCGCCTCTACCCAAACAACTTTGGAGAGTTCATGAATTTCAATACTGGCGATACCGCCTGGATCATTGTTGCCGCTGCCATGGTGCTTCTCATGACACCTGGCCTTGCCTTCTTCTATGGCGGAATGGTCCGTGGCAAGAATGTCCTCGGCATGCTCGCGCAAAACTACGTCACGATGGGCATTGTCTCTGTCCTCTGGATTACTGGTGTCTATAGCCTCGCTTTCAGCGGAAAAGGAAAGTGGATTGGCGATCTCCATCAGTTTGGCCTTAACCACATCTGGCAACAGGCGACTGGCTTTGAGAGTCTTACTATTCCACCGCTCGTCTTCTGTGCATTCCAATTAATGTTCGCGATTATCACTCCGGCTCTTATCACTGGCGGAACAGCGGACCGTTTGAAATTTGGCGCATGGTCACTCTTCTGTGGACTCTGGCTCGTGATTGTTTACGCACCGGTTGCTCACTGGGTCTTCTCGCCTAGCGGATGGCTCTTCAAGCTCGGCGCTCTCGACTTTGCAGGTGGAACTGTTGTTCACGCAAATGCCGGTGCCGCAGCTCTCGCCGTGATCTTGGTAATTGGCAAGCGCAAGGGATGGCCAAAAGAGCGCATGCGTCCTCATAACGTTCCATTCGTATTACTCGGAGCGGGACTTCTCTGGTTTGGTTGGTTCGGCTTCAATGCTGGATCTGCACTCGGCGCAAATACGCTCTCTGCATATGCATTCATCAATACCAACACCGCCACCGGCGCAGCACTTCTTGCTTGGATCCTCGTTGAGAAGATCCGCGATGGACATGCAACAACTCTGGGCGCCGCTTCTGGTGCAGTAGCTGGACTCGTTGCTATCACTCCTGCTTGCGGCTTTGTAAGCCCAATGGGATCGATTGCAATTGGATTCGCAGCCGGCATCGTATGTGCCTTGGCAGTTGGTCTTAAGAATAAGTTTGGCTTTGATGATGCGCTTGATGTCGTAGGAGTGCACCTCGTTGGTGGCGTCCTCGGGGCGCTACTTATCGGACTATTCGCTACAAAGATGACAAACTCTGCAGGTTCTAACGGCTTCTTCTATAAGGGTGGTTGGACACTGATGGGCCATCAGGTTGTCGCAGTGGCGGCAGTAGTTGCTTACTCATTCATCGCGACATATATCTTGGCGCAGATCCTCGATAAGACAATCGGTCTTCGCGTAAGTGAAGAGGCTGAACAGTCCGGCTTGGATCTATCTCAGCATGCTGAGACTGCCTACGAGAACTCTTCATACTCAGATGGTTCTCGTTTTATTTCCAACTTCACGTCGAACAACTAAGGGGCGGCATAATGAAACTCATAACAGCGATAATCAAGCCATTCAAATTGGATGATGTGAAAAACGCCCTTCATGCAGTGGGAATCACAGGCATGACAGTCTCGGAAGCGAGTGGTTTTGGTCGCCAACGCGGTCATACCGAGGTCTATCGAGGTGCGGAATACACCGTCGATCTCGTGCCTAAGGTACGCCTTGAGGTTCTCGTCGATAGCGCTGAGAGCGAGACCGTGATTAACGCGATCGTTAAGGCCGCCTCGACTGGCGCAATTGGCGATGGAAAGGTTTGGTCGACACCCGTAGATGATGTCGTGCGAGTACGTACTGGCGAGCGCGGAAGCGACGCGATTTAACAAGTACACCGCATTAACTAAGTAGGCTATCCCTTGTGGGTACGAGAGAGCGTCGAGAACGATCTGACAAGATCGATAGAGAGATTCAATCCCTCTTTCTCGACGCTCTTCGCCATTCCAGCATTCCTTCGGAAGCGGTAGCTCTTTCGGCGGTTGGAGGTTATGGACGCGGGGAGTTATCTCCGGGTTCAGATATCGATCTACTCATCCTCCATGATGGACGTTCATCACCCGAGGCGCTGAGCGTATTTGTGAATGCAATTCTCTATCCATTATGGAATTCATTGCGGTCGGTGGATCATTCCGTCCGAACACGATTTGAAACTCATGAGAGCGCTTCTTCAGATGTGAAAGTAGCTCTGGGGCTACTCGATATTCGACTCATCGCAGGTGAAGCCATTCTCGTTGAAGGTGTTGCTCGAGATGCGCAAGAGAATTGGATAAAGAACTTCTCAAAGTACAAGGATTCGCTTCGTCAGACAATTCAGGAACGAACTGAGATATCGGGCGAACTCGCTTATCTCCTAGAGCCAGATTTGAAGGAAGCGCGAGGAGGATTGCGCGATATCAATACTCTTCGAGCGATCGCTCGGAGCGAAGTGGTAGAGGTCGCTCTGGATCGAGTCGCTGCTGCCGAATCTCTGCTCACCAATGTTCGAGATTCATTGCATACCGTCTCTGGACGAAGTCGAGACCAACTTCTTCTCACCGAACAGGACAAAGTTGCTGCAGATCTAGATTTCGCAGATGCGGATATATTGATGTTTGAAGTTGCGAGAGCGGCGCGCGCAGTTGATTATGTAATGGATTTAACATGGCATCGTATCGAGCATCCTGCATCAAAGAAATTTTGGCGCAGACCCAAACAGACTGCCCTCAGCAAGGGCATCGAACTTGTGAATGGCGAATTAACTCTAGAATCTCACTTTGATATCGGTTCAGATCCAGGAATTGGGTTGCGAGCCGCCGCTCTCTCGGCCCAACGCGGATTACCGCTCTCAATTGAAGCATGTATCGCGATCGCCGAAAATTTCACTGACCTGCCGCGACCTTGGCCACGTCAATCCCGCGAGGATCTCGTTGCGCTTATCGGCTCTGGTGCAGCGATGATTAAGGTCTTCGAAGCCCTCGATCAAGAGGGTCTCATCGGCCGCTGGATCCCAGAGTGGGAGCATGTTCGATTTCTGCCGCAGCGCAATGTCCTGCATCATCACACCGTAGATCGCCACATGCTTGAAACTGCAGTGAAGGCTGCTGCGCTCACTCGATCGGTTCGCAGGCCAGATCTCTTACTCGTCGGAGCCCTCTTTCATGACATTGGAAAGGGTTTTGTAGGTAAAGATCATTCAGATTATGGCTCGGAATTAATCATTCCACTTGCCAGGCGACTCGGTTTCTCTGAAAAGGATGTAGCGACGCTTTCGCTGATGGTGCAAGAGCATCTCTTGCTCTCGGCGGTAGCGACGAGGCGCGACCTGGATGACCCACAAACGATTGCCTCTGTTCTATCGCGCGTTCCCGACCCAGACTCTTTGGAGTTGCTCCATGCATTGAGCATCGCTGATGGCGAGGCAACAGGCAAGGCTGCCTGGTCGACGTGGAAGGCAACTTTGGTTCAAGATCTGGTTGATCGATGTCTGGCAGCAATGCAGGGGGCGACTGCGGCAAAGCGTCCAGAGCTGACAGAAGCACAAATTCGAAAAATGCAAAGTCGCGAACTCTCGATTGAAATTCGTACCCGAGAGGAAGGGTATGAAATTGAGATCGTTTCGCCTGACCGTGTGGGATTGCTCTCGATAGTTGCCGGAGTACTCTCGATTTCGAGGATGGATCTTCGCTCGGCGCGCACTCGCACTGTCGATGGTGTTGCAGTCATGACATGGCTTGTTGCGCTAGATGTTCATTCGCCAGTACCGGAGAGTGAACAACTTACAATAATCTTGCAAAAAGCCCTTGACGGGGAGTTGGATATTAATGCGAAGATCGAAGAGCGAATTAGAAACTTCCGACGCTTCCCAGGGATTCCTGTGCCACCGCCGGTGGTCACTGCAAGCAACGATATTGCGACAGAGGCAACGATCCTTGAAGTTCGCATGCACGATCGGCCAGGAGTTCTCTACAACCTCACCAAGATAATTTCGAGATTTGGAGTCGATATTCGAGCTGCGATCGTGGCGACACTGGGCGCGGAAGCTTTCGACACCCTCTACATCACGGATGTTCAAGGTGGTGCGCTCTCTGAAGAACGCGCAAAAACGCTTGCAACCCAGATCGAACGACATATCCTGACGCAATAGGCGGTCTAAGCCCACTGTAGGATTCCTCTGTGTTCGATAACTTAACCTCGAAGTTCTCAACGGCCTTCTCGTCGCTACGCGCGAAAGGTCGATTGAAGAGTGGCGATATTCAAGAGATCGCAGCCGAGATTCGAAGTGCGCTCCTTGAGTCAGATGTGGCGCTCGATGTAGTCGATTCCTTTGTCGAACGAATATCTTCTCGCTCGATTGAAAAGCTCGAAGAGGTTAATAAGGGAATTAATCCGTCGCAAGCGATCTTTACGATCGTCAATGAGGAATTGACGGCAATTCTTGGTGGGAGTGCCCGCCGCATTCAACTCGCTAAAAAGCCACCAACCGTGATCATGCTGACCGGACTTCAAGGAGCCGGTAAGACATCTTTAGCGGGAAAATTGGCGCTCCATCTTAAGAAATCCGGAAATACACCGCTCCTTGTCGCATCTGATTTGCAGCGACCAAATGCTGTAACTCAACTTCAGACTGTGGGCGATGGAATCAAAGTTCCAGTCTTCGCGCCAGAACCTGGAAATGGAGTCGGTGATCCGGTTGCAGTAGCAAAGGCCGGCGTGAAGTTCGCCCAAGAGAAGTTGTACAACATAGTCATCGTTGATACAGCAGGTCGCCTCGGCGTTGATCAAGAATTAATGCAACAAGCGATCAAGATTAGAGATGCAGTTTCACCGGACGAGATTCTCTTTGTCGTAGATGCGATGGTTGGTCAGGATGCGGTTCGTACCGCTCAAGCCTTTCAAGAGGGCGT
>CAILJM010000026.1 GCA_903834515.1 uncultured Actinomycetes bacterium | reverse complement strand
TTGAGGTACTTAGACCTTGAGGTACTTAGACCTTGAGGTACTTAGACCTTGAGGTACTTAGACCTTGAGGTACTTAGACCTTGAGGTACTTAGACCTTGAGGTACTTAGACCTTGAGGTACTTAGACCTTGAGGTGCTTGCGAAGTGTGAGGAATGAGGCAATCCCCGAAACGACCAGGCCAACGGCGAGAAGCTGTGCGCTCCCGACCCAGACATCTGACCAAGTAAAGAATCTCGTAAAGCTCAAAAGTGGTGCCACCTTCGTATCAATGAGTAACTTGAAGAGCGACAACAGCCCCGTCGATATTGCCCATCCCACAATCGCGGAGAAAATCCCCTCAAGTAAAAATGGCAGTTGAATGGAGAAGGAAGATGCGCCAACGAGTTTCATCACGCCGGTTTCTCGGCGGCGATTAAAAGCTGCAATTCGGAGAGTGTTACTTATAAGGAGCATTGCCGTGAGCACACTTGCAACACCGATAAGAAGCGCGCCATTTCTCAAAACATCAAGTAACTTGAAGAATTTATCGAGAATTGTTCTTTGATCTTGCACAGTATCAATACCTGGGCGGCCAGAAAATGCGCTTTGAACTACTGCGAATTGTGTTGGATCCTTAAGTTTCACGCGAAAAGACTCTGGGAGTTGATCCGGCGTGACGTTTTGTGCAATTGCTGAACCTTTAAATCGCTCTTGGAAATGCTGAAAAGCCTGCGATTGAGATTCGTAATAGACGGTTTGCACGACGGGAAGCGCTTGTAATTCACTTTGAATTGCACTCCGTTGCGCATTAGTCACCGCACCGGATGCACAAGAAGTAGATTCCGAGAGGGTTCCGCAAAGAAAAACGGAGACCTCAATCTTGTCGTACCAATAATCTTTCATGACGCGAACCTGTGAATTCGCGAGAATGCCGATCCCAAGTAATGTGAGCGAGATTGCAACAGTAGTCATCACGGCGAGCGTCATCGTGAAATTGCGACGAAGTCCAATTCTTACCTCTTGAGCGATAAAACCAGCGCGCATCTCTTATCCGTTCTCTCGGTTCACGACATCAACCTGTATATCCGTATACGCCACGCACTTGATCGCGAATCACGTGCCCGCCTTCGAGTTCAATCACTCGTTTACGCATTTGATCCACAATTCCAGCATCGTGGGTTGCCATGACAACTGTTGTGCCTTCGCGGTTAATTCTGTCGAGCAGTTTCATGATTCCAACGGAAGTATTCGGATCTAAGTTTCCAGTTGGTTCATCAGCGATCAAAATCATCGGCCGTGAAACATAGGCGCGGGCGATGGCGACACGTTGCTGCTCTCCGCCTGACAACTCATTTGGCTTGCGATCGGATTTCTCTTCCAACCCAACCAGTTCAAGAACCTCTGGGACTTCGCGGTTGATCTCTTTTTGTGAATAACCTAGAACGTGCAAAGTAAAGGCAACGTTTTCAGCGACGGTCTTATTTGGTAGAAGTCTAAAATCCTGAAAGACAGTTCCTACTTGGCGTCGAAGTTCCGGAATCTTGTGCTTGGCGAGCGTCGAAAGATCTTTACCTGCGACGATGATATTTCCAGAGGTTGGAACCTCTTCGCGCAAGACCAGGCGCAAGAAGGTGGACTTTCCAGAACCAGAGAGTCCAACCAGGAAGACGAACTCACCCTTGGTGATATCAAGATCAACTCGATCAAGGGCGGGCTTATCTTGCTTTGGGTAGAGCTTGGTGACGTTCTCAAAGCGAATCAACGGCACACCTCCTCGGAAATCTGTGACTACGTGCCATGACGACGCCGTGCCAACTACGGGCGTAGGCCGGGGTGCCTCGCTCACGTTACGAGTTGTAGTTTAGGTAGCGAGCAAGGCCATCGTGGGGAAATACGCGCAGATTCACGTGTGAGAAATGACCGCTCTACGCTCAAACTGCGGAAAAATTGAAAATGGGGGAAATGGTGGGCCCTATTCGGTGGATTTACGCCAGCGGATTCCGGCCTCTAAAAAGCCATCGATCTCGCCATCAAGCACGGCCGCCGGGTTTCCCACTTCAAAATCTGTACGCAAGTCTTTCACCATTTGATACGGAGCCAATACATAGGACCTCATCTGGTTGCCCCACGAGCCGGAATTGTCACCCTTAAGCGCATCGATGCGAGCCCGTTCCTCCTGGCGCCGGCGCTCCAAAAGTTTCGACTGCAGCACTGCCATGGCTGTTGCCTTATTTTGAATCTGCGAACGTTCGTTCTGACAGGAAACGACAATCCCTGTTGCTAGGTGCGTGATGCGCACCGCCGAGTCGGTTGTATTGTCGCCGTGTCCTCCAGGTCCAGAAGACCGGTAAACATCGACGCGAATCTCTTTTTCATCGATATCAATATGGTCACTCTGTTCCACCACGGGAACAACCTCTACGCCAGCGAAAGAGGTATGGCGGCGGCTCTGTGAATCGAAGGGAGAAATTCGAACTAATCGATGAGTTCCTTGCTCGACTGAAAGAGTGCCATAAGCGTATGGAGCGCTCACGCGGAAAGTAGTCGACTTAATCCCCGCCTCTTCAGCATACGAAGTTTCAAGTACATCCACTTTGAATTCTTTACGTTCGCAATATCGTAGGTACATTCGCATTAACATTTCTGCCCAGTCGGCAGCTTCAACACCTCCGGCTTCAGAACGAATAGTGATGAGGCAGTCGCGATCGTCATATTCACCACTCAGGAGTGTCGTAACTTCTAACTCTCGAATCGCTTTTCCAACAGCATCGAGCTCTGTTTCGGCATCATGAAGAGCCGCTGCATCACTCTCATCTTGAGCCAACTCGATCAAAATAGGCACATCATCAAGTCTGCGTCGGATGCCACTCACGCGATTGATCGTGGACTGCAGTCGTGAAAGTTTGCTCGTTACGACCTGGGCTTTTTCGGGGTCGTCCCACAGGTTTGGCGCTGAGGCTTCAACTTCAAGCTCTTCGAATTCCTTCCGAAGGCGCGGGAGGTCAATAACCTTTTCAATACTGGTGAGGGTCGCGCTTAATTTCTCGATCTCAAGCGGATATTCGCGGGCGGCCATGGGGAAAGAGTAGCGGCTTCGATTGATCGCCAGGAATCAATGAGGATCACGTGGGATCAATCAGGATCACGTGGGATCAATGGAGAGCACTAGGAATCTCTTGGGGTCACTAGGAATCTCTTGGGGTCACTTGCGACCCGCCTTATCCGATCACATTACTTGCACTTACAGACGCATGAATAGTGAGTAGTCGATTCATCACGCTCCCTTGAAGAATCGGCAAGGCAAGCGTTGGCTTCACGCTGACGGTTACTGTCGCTCGAAGGAGATCAGCGATACAAGAAAAGTTCAGAACAGAAAGAGGTGCGCCATCAACATTCATACTCTCAATTTCCTGTTGAAAAGTTTGACTGGCAGCGGCGCAATCGATCGGCAACAAATTAATGGGTCCAAGTGGTCCGCTCCCCAATACGGATCGATCGCCACTGTAATAGCGACCCGCATCCAGGTTGTGGGCTGCTCTTGATATTGCTGCCTCACTGAGATTGATGAGATCGCGTTTGGCTCGATACGCACCAGCAACATCAATAATCGCGAAGGAGAGAAGGAGAGTGATGAGAAAGAGTGAGATGATCAGAATAGAGAGCGATCCCTTTTCGCATCTGCACGGGCTTTGAGAATCTTCGTCGTGTCGGCAAATGAAGTTGCCATAACTATTTACTGTACCCAAGACATTACCGAAAATATTGACCTCTTTTTTGATACATATATCCGCAAGCCTCTTGCTGCTCGAAGAATTCCGAGGAACGATCAGCGGTATTTGTGAATCAACCACTGTTGCGCCATGAATCAACAATTTGTGTTGCGCTCGAACTCTGCCCGCTTGGCATTTCGGTAACCACGATCGTTACCTTTGAATTTGGTGTGAGGCATGGCTGGGATTCACAAGAAATACTTAAATTAAGGAGGCTCTTGTCACCGCGCGCCGGCAGTATCTGACTTCGGTAGACCGAGAGAACTTCTCTTGCTCGTACCGCGGCCTCTGCTTCGGTGGGGCTCGTGACAAATGCGCGAGCAATTTGTCTCGTCATCGATCGAAGTTCGATGGCGCTCTGAGCTGAGCTATTAACTCGTTCGAGATAGAGCCCAAGGGGAACAAAGAGTGGAATGGCTAACATTACAAACTCGAGAATCGCGCTGCCCGTCTCGCTTACCAATGACCGCCTAAGACCATTTAATCTTCGACTGAGATTTCGTGGACTCTGAGTGAAGCCGCCTAATCTTCGGCCAAGATGTTGTGGACTCTGAGTGGAGCTGCCTAATCTTCGACGGAGACTTTGTGGACTCTGAGTGAAGGGTCGAACGTTGATTTTCAAGGAGCTTCACCGACGCTTACCCCTAGGCTTGAGATCGTCTCTCCTTGAGGAAGCAGCGGCGTAAGGGAAGGCAGACGCCTGCGCTCTTCACCGATGTAGAGAACTCCTCCCCCAGTTAAATTCAATCCCGCAGCCTTCTCTATTCCACTACTTTTCATCTGCTCAAAGGGGTTCAATCCAAAGGGTTGATAGAGAGAACTCTTCGTCACCGAACTCTCTGTTTTGCTGGCGATTACATCCCTTGCTAGAACGCCCATGGCGATCTGCAAGATGCTCAAGATGAGAACCATCAGCGGGATAAGTGTCATAGCGCTCTCAACGCTCCCCTTATCGCTTGCAAGCAGGTTGACGCCTCCGCTTATGGGGAATTTTTCGAACCTTGCGGTGCGGGCATCAACCTCCCCTATCATTATTTTTTCTTCAGCTCGCATCATAAAATCTCTTCGCCTATCGGACGCTATTCATTGAATCTAGCGATCCCCGTAATAGAGACTCGATCTTTGGCGCGGCAATAGTCCAGATTCCGGTTACCAATCCTGTGGTCATTAAAACGACCAGAACCCAACCGGGGACATCTCCCCGTTCGTCGATGACTAAATCACGCAACGCCATCTGAAATTCTCTTCGATAAATTGCGCCACGAATTGCTAAATTCGTAAGTCCATCTTTACTTCGACTGAAGAAATCACTCTTCGCCTCCTCAAGTCCGCACGGAGCGCCGTGAAGGAAAGTCTCTCCATAACTCCTACTCAGTAAACTCCCCGCGGGGTGAACTTGGCGAGCGCTCTCATGTGCATCCCGTGCATCTTCAATTTTGATACCCATTCAATTTTCCTTCTCTCTTTCGACTCGGTTATTTTTACATCCAGCATCTTCACTACATTTGATTTGTAATGCGCATTCATTTGCACTACGCATTCATTGGCACTGCGCATTGCTGCTCATCAACAAAATCACCATTCACTACATGGGCAAATCAGCGTTGCACTTCATTGATAAAACGAAAAACTATCGTTCGCTTCATTACTTACTATGTATCCGGTCCTTCTTCAGCCAATACCTCCAAATCCACCACCAAGTGCAAAATAAGATGGCCAGAGTGCAAAGAGAATCGAAATCGGCAAAATTAGGAAGACCACGGGGATCATGAGAGTAATTTCAGCTTTGTTTGCTCGTTCCGTGAGATGTGAGCGATGCGCCTGCCGCACCTCTTCTACCTGTCTCCCTACGACCTCAATGAGAGGTGTTCCTCGTTCGACAGAGATGGCAAGGGAATCACAAAACCTGCGGACCACCGCCGAATCAACATCGGCATTGAGGAGATCTAAGGCCTGTGAAAGATTCATCCCTCGTCGCATCTCATTAACAATCGGCCTGAGCAAGGAAATAAATTCGCCCTTGCCTTTCTCGCTGATATGAGCAAGCGCCATCGACGGGCTCATACCTGCGCCGATGAGAATCGCAAATAACTCCACAACAAGCGGGAATTCAAGTTCGATAATCTCTCGATTTCGATTCTTCGCCCTCTTTAAGAGCTGACCTCTAGTTATTCCTCGCACTTCGTGTCGGTACTCATCGACCAATATCAAAGAGAAGTAGGTGAGAATTGGTGAGAGAACCATTAATCCAAGGAAGATTCTCATTCTCGATCACCGAATATCCTAGGAACCTCAGGTAGTTGCCCAGCCTTGGCCATCCAAAAATATGCGACGAGACTCATTCCGACTCCAACTAGGAGCACCGTGATCCCACCAGCAGTCGAAAATGCGCGAGTTGTATTGGCCTGAGAGGAGAGTATGAGAAGCAAAATCCAGGGAGCAGCAGCCGCTATCAAGGCCGAATTCTTAATCCAACCGTGTTTTGCCCGAATCTCTTGGCGCAATGCGATGTCACTTCGAATTGCATCGCCAAGAGTGCGCAAGGTTATTGCCGTTTCGCGGCTGCCCGTCCCTCTCGCAAAATCCAAGACTTCACATACTTGATCGGCTAGAACATCGTGAAATCTTGATTTAATAAGATCAAAAACTTGGTCAAAATCTCCACTCTTTCGCAGAATTAATTCGCACTGCAAGAATGTCTCTCGAGTTGCATGCGGTCCACGTTGGGCAAGACCAATCAAAGTCTCGGCGAGTGACATTCCAGATTTCAACCCAGAGATAATGTGATCAATAATTTCGGGCCAGAGCGCGGATAATTCAATGCGTTCGCGCTCCCTCTTCCCCTTAGCAAGTAATTTCGGGAAAAAGAGCGCGATCGTTCCCATCACGATCCCGAGCATGAGCGACCGGGTTATCAAGATCGTGAGTACTCCGATCGCAATGGAGATCTGCGCGCCTCGAAACTTTTTTTGCGAGCCGCTGCTCCTCACCTAGGGCTCCTAGATCGGGCGCTCGTAGAGGTGGATTTCGCAACCTCAAAGATTCTTCTTGGATTCCCGAGACCAGCTTCGTAATCACCATTAATGAAGGTAAAGAGGGGCTCGGTTTCGATTCGTCCACTTTCGATTCGCCCAGTCACAGTTGCGACTTCGACCACTCTACGGGTGCCGCCACTTTGATTTTCATGATTTCTCCCTTCATCACGCGTGATAGTGGTGTGAACAATGAGATCAATGGCAGAGGCGACGAGCGGGGTAATGAATTCGTGTGAAATATTCTCTCCGGCAAGAAGCGGGAGTGTTTGTAATTTTGCAATCGCATCTCGAGCAGAGTTTGCATGAATTGTCGCCATGCCAGGGATTCCAGAGTTGAGGGCGATAAGAAGATCCAATGACTCAGCTTCGCGAATCTCGCCGACGACAAGTTGTGAAGGTCTCATTCGAAGCGCTTCTTTAATGAGCCTGCGGAGTGGAATTTCTCCTTCCCCTTGAAGGTTTGCCTGACGAGTCTGCATGGCGACGCAATCGGGCAATTTTGGCTTCAATTCGAAGACCTCTTCAATGGTGATGACACGATTGCCGGTAGGTACCGCGCTCACCAGAGCATTTAAGAGAGTGGTTTTGCCGGCCTGAGTAGATCCGCTTACCAAAATATTTAACCCACAAGAAACTGCTTCGGCGAGATATGTTGCGATCTCCTTGCTCATCACGCCAAGTTCGCTCAATTCTGCAAGCGATTTTCCACGTACGAGATGCTTTCTTATATTGATCGCCCAATGCGAAGCGGTCACCTCAGGTATTGCCACATGAAGACGGCTTCCATCTGGGAGCCTCGCGTCAACAAAAGGATGAGAGAGATCTAACCGGCGCCCTCCCCACATGAGAAGTCGCTCTACAAGCTCTCGAACTTCCTCGCTCGTCATCACCACATTAGTTAGCTCGCTTACCCCAGAGCGTGCTACAAAGATTCGGTTAGGGGAATTTACCCAGACCTCTTCGATCTCTGGGTCGTTCATTAACTCTGAAATCTTTCCGAATTCAGATTGAAGTTCTCTGCTCACTGGAGTAGAAAAGCGCGCAATAGCCTGACTTACAGATCAATCCACAGCCTCGCTTCCGGTTCCTCGATATTCAACACTTCAGGGGTTTGCCCGGTTACGCCGGGTAATCAATCGAGGGAATAGAGTCCTCTTATGAGCTTTTATGGTCCACGAAAAAGAAGAGTGAAGTTCTTCGCCCTGCTCCTTGCGAGTTCGACTCTTCTTGCCTTGACAGCATGCGGCCCTTCGAGCCCTGATCTTCGCCCAGATGATTCCAAAATGCGTGACGCAGTATCTCTGCTCATCAAGGATCTCATCGCGCATCATCCTGATAATAAGAATTGGAATCAGAGCGCCGTAGATTCTCAACTCAAGAGAGCGCTCCCTAAAGGCTACTCAACACCGGCTGGCTGGAAATTAACGTGGGCTGGCGCCTCGGCGGAGGAACTCCCTTATGTCTATATCCCATGGTCTCTTCTCGGAAGCTATCCCAATCATTTCGCTGCCGACAATGCAACATATTCCGGTGGAAGTTCCGTCCCAACCACAGTTGTGAAAAGTCTTGAAACACAACTTTTTGGCGTTGATTCCTATTTTGCTGCCGTCGTTGATGTGAAATATTCGGCAACGGATAAGAGTTGGATTATCTTCACTACTGTTCCCTATCTACCGGTGACTGATAATGCCTACGGATGGGCAAATGCAATCAATGGACGTTGGAAGGTAGTTGATTTTGGAACAGCGCTTGTGGGTTGCGGAAAAGTTCCCGCGAATGTGCAAAATGAATATGGGTTTAGTTGCCCGAATCAGTAACTGACGCAGCAAACTTCTCTTTACACCCCTCCATACAGAAGTAGAAGAGTTCGCCGTTTTTTTCAAAGCGTGCTGGGGCATCGCTCTTTCTTACCTGCATGCCACAAATAGGATCTTGAGCAAAATCTGATTCACCATCTTTTGGCGGGTGCTTATAAAAATAATATATCCCTGCAGAAGCGAAGAGTGCTAACACATTAAGAATCGTTGTTGCATTCCAGCCAACGTGATGGGAGTTCATGTGAAAGGACTTATTCAGAGGGATTCTTTTCGCGACCGAGAAGATGGCCTGAGTGACCAATCCACTCAGGCTCATCACAAACCAGAAAACGAGAGTCATTTTTAGCGCGATCTTTGGACCATAATATTTTCGATAGATCAGAATAAGTGGCATTGAAATTAGATCCGCGAATATGAAGGCGATAACTCCACCGAAAGTTATCCCCGCGCTCCAAAGAGCAGCGGCGAGTGGCACATTTCCCACCGAGCAGACGAAAGAGATAATCGCCAAAAACGGGCCAATGATTGCATTTTCGAGTGCAGACCAAAATCCGTGTCCAGAGATAAAGAGTGATTTCCAGAAGCTAAAGGGGACCACCTTCATCGCCAATCCAGCGACCAGGAAGCCAATAATCAACTCCCAGCGGAGCATGATGAAATCGCCAATTGTGTAGCCTGCAGAAGCGCTAAACTTGGCGTGAGTAGAACTCTCCTTCGGCTCGCTCGATAACTCATTCTCTGAATCCTGAGCAAACTCCGCAGCCGATTCATGTGATGAGAGGCCATCACGCACTAACTTATCGGGCAGGATTCTTGGTGTAATCCAGGAGAGAAGTGCAATCATCACTGTACCGCCGACAAATTCAGCCGCAGCAAATTGCCAACCGATAAGTAACCAGAGAACTAATCCGAGTTCTATTACAAGGTTGGTGCTAGCAAACATAAAGATCATCGATGCAGTGAAATCCGCACCTTTTCTAAAAATTGAATGAGCTAGAGCGCTCGCCGCATAAGAACATGAGCTGCTCACAATTCCAAAAAATGTAGCGCGCGTTACCGCTTTGCCACTGTGGTCGCCTAAGAGTGATCGCATCTTTGTTCGACCCGCGAGAGCCTGTACAAATCCTGAAATTGCAAAGCCAAAGACAAGTGCCCAAAAAGTATCGAAGACCATCCACCAGCCTTCAAGCAATCCCTCTAAAACGGAATGCATATGCACCACCAGGAGTTCATGAGAAAAGTATCTCAGGAATGTGAGCTCATTCGTTAACGAGGTGAGTGATTACCGTCTCGTGAATAACATCCTTGGAACGTTCATGGATTTTTCGGATTTGGAGTTCGAGGCTCGCAACCGCTTTATCGAAGGCGGCTAAGTCGTTGAAACCCTCTCCCTCTGCACGCAAAAATGGGCCAGCCCCGTGCGAGGTCAAGGTGACGATGTGGGCGCTCTTTCCTCGTCGAGGATTGCTTTCATGCTTTATCTCCACCTTGATCGCTTCTATCAGTACATTGAATCGATCTAAAGATTTAAGTTTCTCCGTAGCAATAACACTGAAATCTTCAGCAAGTTGAGCGTTTCGAGTGTGGAGGACGATTTGCATGAGAACTCCTTCATTACGGTTCGCCGGTCGCTCGGTAATTTCGGGCGTCCGATGGCTTCTTTTCGCCTAATCGGTACTTTCAAGGTACTCCTGCCACTGGCCACTCACAAGAGGGAACGCTGACCAAGATTGGAAATCTCGATGGTTTCTCTCGGTAGCCTCGCATCTGGCTTCTCCGACATTAACCGCTTCAGCGGCAGGTGGAGAACTTACGCCAATGCACGGATGCACGGATGCACGGATGCACGGATGCACGGATGCACGGATGCACGGATGCACGGATGCACGGATGCACGGATGCACGGATACACGGATGCACGGATGCACGGATACAAAGCTGGTAAGTGTGAAGCAGCCAGAGCGTTTCAGGTGGGCTTGGCTGCTTCTCTTACTTTGTCGAATGAGAATCAATTTCTCCTTTTAGAGCCCAGCTCTCATTCGCTTTATTGCACGCTTGCCCTTTGTTCGCTTACGGACCTTTATTGATTTTGGCGAGTTAGCAGTTGTCTTCTTCTGCGCTTTTATGTTTGGTGAAGTTGCAGGGGCTTCCTTTGCCATGCCAGCAGATCCGTCAGTGTGTGAAGTTGATACGTTGGGAGTGACAGTCGCAGGCACATCGCTTGTTATCGTTTTAAAGGTCACGTCCGATCCAGGCGCTTGAGTGGCGGTTTTAAGATCCACCTTTTTGAGATTTGCTTTACTTCGTTGAGACCTCTTCTTCGCAACTGTCACGTGGAGGGCAGCCGCTTTTTTGGCGACGGAAGTTCGCTTACCTGCGACGCCACGTGCTCGAGAAGTGCGGATCGCAGATGCTTTCGATGCAATAGATGCTCTCTTAGCCGCAATACTTTTAGAAGCTGCCTTATTTTTAGAGGCTACCTTTACCTTTGATGCCTTTGCTACCTTACGAACGGTCGTTGGTCGCAGAGATGATGACTTCTTTACCGCTGCGCCTGAAATCTTCGGGGCGCGCTTTATCGAATTTCTAGCCTTAGATGTCTTTACCGTTTTTCCGGCTATCTGCTTTGTATTTGCCGTTGATGCCGCATGTGCGCCGCTCGTTTCAAAAAGTACCGTCGGGAGTGCGAGCGCCCCGATGAGCGCTGAAGCCGCGATGGCTCGGCGAAGCAGCGGGCGGTGAGTTTGAGGGGAATTTGTCTGGAAATTCACATTAGGACCCTTTCTATAGTCGTAACGTTGGATCGGCTCCAAGCCGAATGAGCGGATCATCGGGGTAAATTCGCGCATGTAGGTCTGCGTAAACCTCTCAGTGGGCATAAAGCGTGCTTGTGGAAAGGCCGAGCCCATGGAACTAGACTTCGACCCTATGAGCACCACGGGATCGAAGCAGCCAGGAAAGGTCGGCGAAAGCGCTCCCCTCATTCAGATCTTCGAGCCCCATAAGGCACAGACCCCACCATTGATTCCATATTTCAAGGAATTCTGGGAACGACGCGCCTTCGCCCTAGAGCTTGCTCGATTTGCCGACAAGGCGGAGTATCTAGAATCCAAACTCGGGAAAGCCTGGTTAATTCTTAACCCGCTCTTCTTATCAATGGTCTACTTCTTGCTCGTCACCGTACTTCGCGGTGGGGCAAATAAGAACACTGGGCTCACCACACTCGCTCATATTTTGATCGGCATCTTCATGTTCTATTTCGCACAGAACATCATCAGTGATGGCGCTCAATCAATCACAGCCGGCGGAAGACTTATTTTGAATCAAGCCTTCCCGCGTGCACTTCTTCCATTCTCTTCATCCGTGCGCGCCTTCGGGCAATTCTGGCCGACGATACCTACTTACTTCGCCGTAGTCTTGATAGGTAAAATTTTCTACCCAAAGACTCAAATTCCACTGGCGAATCTAAATTATCTTTGGGCGCCCTTCATCATTGCAGCTCTTGCCATCACAGCCTTTGGACTCTCTCTCATCTTTGCCGTAATGAATGTCTATTTCCGCGACACCAGCAAACTTCTTACCTACACAACTCGAATTTGGCTCTATGGATCACCGGTTTTATGGAAGCCAGAAATGTTGCACGGTTGGCATCGAATATTCATCTCTATAAACCCACTCGGTCCAGCGCTAGCGGCGACCTCTCATGTCTGGATTGAAGGCGTGAGGCCATCCAATTCTGAATTGATTGGAATGTCAGTCTGGATAGTTTTGGCGATGGCAATCGGTACCTATTTCTTCACATCACGTGAGCGTGATTTTGCGGTGCGAATCTAATGGCCGATAAAGCAAAGAATCCTGAGTTGATCCGTCTCGGAAACTCTCAGCCTTCAACAACGATGTTAAGTGCAAAGGGATATAACGGGGATGTACTCATTCCGGATGACCTCGCAATTCGTATCGAGGATCTCTCAATCACCTACAAGATCAATGTGGATACGAAAAAGACTTTGAAGAATGCAGTTATGCGCGCCTCCAAAGGCGAAAAGGTTCGTATGCGAACCGTTGAAGCCGTAAAACGCGTCTCTCTCGATATACCTCATGGCTCGGTTGTGGGAATTGTCGGCGCAAATGGCGCAGGCAAATCAACATTGATGCGCTCGATCGCTGGAATTATGCCGCCTACAACGGGGCGCATTGTTGTAAACGGAAAAATTTCTACACTTCTTGCCCTAGGAGTTGGATTTAATCCAGCACTTTCCGGTCGCGACAACATCATCTTGGGTGGACTCGCTGCAGGTTTAACTCGCGATGAGATTGAATCAAAGACCGATGAAATCGCTGCCTTTGCAGATCTACCAGATGGCTTCATCGATATGCCAGTGCGCACATATTCCTCGGGTATGTATGGTCGAGTAGCCTTTGCCGTCTCAGTCAGCATGACACCAGATATTCTGCTCCTTGATGAAGCGCTCTCTGCAGGCGATGCTGCCTTCAAAGAGAAATCATTTCTACGAATGCGAGAACTCGTCGAAGAAGCGAGAACAATCGTCATTGTCTCTCACGCTCTAGCCACCATCAGCGACCTTTGCGATACCGCAATTTGGATGCATAAAGGTTCGATCCTGGCACACGGCGAACCTGGAAAAATCGTCGAAGAATATTTGAAATTCTTAGAAGTAGGAATGCTTCCATCTAATCTAGAAGATATGTAAGCAGAGCGCTTCGGCGATTTACAACTCATGAAAAAGCCTGACGTATCTATTATCTCTTCAGGTGCCACGCTTGCAGATGCAAGATTGCATCGTATTGCGAATGCGTTAACGCGTGATGGCCTCACGGTAGAGCTATTCGCACCCGGTTCTCCTTCAGATGCACCAGATCGAGTGACCTTGCGCAATGTGCATCAAGGACGTGGATTCCTGTGGAGAATGCACCGAGCCTTGTACTCGCCGTGGCGCGCGAATGGCAGAATTATTTATTGCCTTGCGCCGGAGGCCCAATCCTTTACATGGGTGGCGGCAATCGTGAAGCGTCGAATTTATTGCGCTGATGTTTATGAAGATTATTTGACGCTACTTCAGGACCGATCGTGGGCGAAGCGATACTTTGGCATCTTGGGTCGCATTGGCTCCCTCGTTGCTCAGTGCGGCACTCTCTTTACCGCGCGCGCCAGAGTCACAACAGTTGCCGATGCCCAAGTGCCACCATTTAATGCAAGAGAAAGAATTGTGCTTCGCAATCTTCCAGATGCTTCACATCTCACCCCAAGTGGGCAACGTGATGTAACACCTAGGGCAATTTATATCGGTGATGTCCGCACATCTCGCGGCCTGCAGACGATGCTCGGTGCTGCCGCTCTCGCACCCAAATGGCATTTCGATATCGTCGGGCCAATCTCAGAGCAAGATTCTCAGTGGGTCCACCAGTGGCAAGTGAACCATCAGGAGGCTGCAACTCGCGTTATTTTTCATGGCCGCATGGCACCGCAAAAATCATGGGAGTTTGCACGCGGAGCTTGGGTTGGACTTTCACTTCTTACGCCAACCCCCGCATTTCTCGCAGCAGTTCCTTCTAAATTGTATGAATATATGGCGGTCGGATTGGCCACCATCACAACATCCCTCCCACGGTCGGCAGCCCTCATTGAAGAGTCACGATCTGGGGCGGTGGCAGACTCTGGCCTTGACGTAGCAGAACTCCTCAATAAGTGGGAGCGAGATCCGGAACTTCTCGATCAACTTCGGCAACATGGTCTGCACTGGGCATCTCGACATCTCGATAGTGGCGCCGAATATGGTGCACTCGTTACTCAGATTCGCAAACTTTTATAGGATTTCAAAGATAATCAAAAATTCCTTTTTGAGAGAGTCCATAAATGGCATCAGCTTTCAGGCCTGCGAGAGACGGAGCCCGTTAGACTCCAGTTATGAGCACAGCAAGAATTGTTGCCTCTGCCGAAGTCGATCCCACTGCGACCATCGGTGACGGCTCCTCCATCTGGCATTTGGTCCAAATACGGAACGAAGCCAAAATTGGCCAAAATTGCATTGTCGGTCGAGGTGCCTACATTGGTACTGGCGTTGAGATCGGTGACAACTGCAAGATTCAAAATTATGCATTGGTCTACGAACCAGCAAAACTCGGTAACGGCGTCTTCATAGGGCCGGCAGTCGTCCTGACGAATGATCAATTCCCTCGTGCCGTTAATCCAGATGGCAGCACCAAAAGTGCATCGGATTGGGAGGCCGTAGGGGTCACTATTGGCGATGGCGCCTCAATTGGCGCTCGAGCGGTCTGTATCGCCCCAGTATCGGTCGGCGCCTGGGCGCTGGTCGCTGCCGGTGCGGTAGTCACAAAGGATGTGCCGGATTACGCCCTTGTGGCGGGAGTCCCAGCAAAAAGGATCCGTTGGGTGGGTCGCGCAGGGGTACCTTTAGAGAGTATCGGCGATAATCAGTTCCGTTGCCCGGTAACGGGCCAGCTCTATCGAGAGATTTCGACCGAGCAGCTCGAACTTCAGGAGTAGGACTCAAGAAAAGGATCTAGGGACATATGGGATTGTTTAAGAAGAGCGCTCCAGCATCAACCGCAGGTCAGGCCATCACGATGATTCCTGCTGCAAAGCCAATCATTGGAGACGAGGAACGTGCAGCCGTTGATCGTGTTCTCCGTTCCGGAATGCTCGCCCAGGGTCCAGAAGTAAAAGCATTTGAAGAAGAGTTCTCTCACTATGTTGATGGTCGTCACTGCATTGCAGTTAACTCCGGCACATCCGCACTCCATCTTGGTTTTATCGCTGCCGGAATTAAAACCGGTGATGAAGTTATCGTTCCTTCCTTTTCTTTTGCCGCGACGGCGAATTCCGTTGCACTCGCAGGCGGGACGCCGGTTTTCGCCGACATCGATCCTAAGACTTTCAATCTTGATCCTGCCCACGTTGAATCACTGATCACTTCACGCACAAAGGCGATCATGCCCGTTCATCTCTACGGACATATTGCAGCAATGGATCAATTCGAAGCAATCTGCAAAAAGCACAACCTTCTTCTCATCGAGGATTCTGCTCAAGCCCATCTGGCTTCACTCAATGGTCGACCTACTGGCGCATGGGGAACTGTCGCATCATTTAGCTTCTATCCAACGAAGAATATGACTGCTGGTGAAGGTGGGATGGTGACTACCGATGACGCTGATATTGCCCGCATGCTCCGTCTGCTTCGCAACCAAGGCCAAGAAGTCATCTACCAAAACGAAGTTGTTGGATTCAACAACCGTATGACAGATATCCACGCTGCCATTGGGCGGGTGCAACTTCGCAAGCTTCCAGGGTGGACTGCGCAGCGACAGAAAAACGCAGCATTTCTCACATCACACTTACGTAACGTCGTAACCCCATATGTGGCACCTGGAACTACGCACGCTTACCACCAATACACGATCCGGATTGAAGGTGAGGATGCTGCCAAGCGCGATCACTTCATGGCGCAGATTCGTGAACGCGGTGTTGGCTGCGGCGTCTATTACCCAACCCCAATTCATCGCTTACCTTCCTTTAGGTTGAAACTTGATCTTCCCGAGACAGAGAAGGTTATTAAAGAGTGCGTCTCACTCCCAGTACACCCTTCACTCACACAGGCCGATCTCGACAAGATCGTTTCTGTTGTGAATGAGGTTGCTGCGAAGTTATAGCTTCATAACCTGGATTGGTAGTGATGATTCAAAAGGCCAGCGACTAAGCAGCAACTAGATAGCAACTAGATAGCAACTAAGTGGCAACTAAGTAGCAACTAAGTAGCGATTCAGCCCCGAACTAGCACGAGAGATTTAAAGAGTACGAGAGCAATTTCTAACGATGAATTGAGGAGATATCGTGGCAGAGAAGCTTCGCGCAGGACTCGTCGGACTTGGCATGATGGGTCGCCACCATGCGCGAGTACTTAGCTCATTGGAAGGCGTTGATCTCGTAGCGGTTTCAGATCCGATGGGTGATCCTCATAACGTCGCGGGTGGTCGTCCAGTCTTGAGTTCAGTTCGCGAACTTATCGACGCTGGAATTGATTACGCGATGGTTGCAGCGCCAACCGCCTTCCATGAAGATCTCGCCCTCGAACTTGCAGAGGCTGGCATTCACGCGCTCATCGAGAAGCCACTTGCAGTCGACACGCCCGCGGCGCAGCGAATTACTGCCGCATTTAAGGCAAAGAATCTTGTAGGTGCTGTCGGTCATATCGAGCGCTACAACCCAGCGCTTCAGCAATTGCGCGCACGTCTTGATGCGGGCGAACTTGGAAGCGTCTATCAAATTGCAACAAGACGCCAAGGGCCATTCCCTGCGCGTATTGCCGACGTCGGAGTTGTTAAGGATCTCGCTACTCATGACATCGATCTCACAGCGTGGGTGGCGCGGTCGACATATAAATCTGTCTCGGCTAGAACAGCTTTAAAATCAGGTCGCCCTCACGAAGATATGGTCGCCGCTGTAGGTGAACTTGAAAATGGAATTATCACCAATCACTTGGTGAACTGGTTAACCCCTTTCAAAGAGCGCCTCACGATCGTAACTGGCGAACGTGGCACCTTTGTTGCCGATACTTTGACTGCTGATCTCACCTACTTCGCCAACGCCTCCGTGGATACCGAATGGGATTCGGTCGCAGCTTTTCGCGGAGTAAGTGAAGGCGACGTCATCCGCTTTGCATTTGCTAAGCCAGAGCCGCTCAAAACAGAGCATGAGGCTTTTCGTGATGCTGTACTTGGTCTTCCTGGCGCGACAGACCGAATCGTGACGATGGAGCAAGGATTAGCAACAGTCGCAGTCGCATCAGCGATGATTGATTCTAATAATAATGATGAAGTAATTTTTATAGATTCGGCCACAACGAAAGGCTCCAACTAATTCATGAAGATCGCAGTCATCGCGCTAGGAAAAATTGGCCTCCCACTGGCAGTGCAATTCGCCAAGAAGGGTCACCATGTCATTGGTTGCGACGTCAACCAAGCAACAGTAGATCTCGTTAATTCCGGTAAGGAGCCCTTCCCAGGGGAAGCCCTTCTTGATCAATATTTGCAAGAAGTTGTCGCCTCTGGCCACCTCACGGCAACGACCGATACAACCAACGCAGTAGCGCAATCAGATGCCGTCGTCGTGGTTGTCCCACTCTTCGTTGATAGCGATGGAATTCCTGACTTTGGATGGATGGATGATGCGACCGAGAAGATTGCAGCCGGACTCAAACCGGGGACACTTGTCTCGTACGAAACCACACTTCCTGTTGGAACTACTAGAACTCGTTTTGCCCCTGCGCTAGAAAAGGGTTCGGGGTTAGTCGCGGGAAGAGATTTCTCACTTGTCTTCTCGCCAGAGCGAGTACTTACTGGGCGAGTCTTTGCTGATCTTCGCAAATATCCAAAACTTGTAGGTGGCATTGATGAGAAGAGCACGGCTCACGGCATCGAATTCTATGAAGCGGTCTTAGATTTTGACGAGCGTCCTGATCTTTCCGAGCCAAATGGTGTATGGAATCTGCTTACCGCCGAGGCCTCAGAGATGGCGAAATTGGCAGAAACTACCTATCGCGATGTGAACATTGCGCTTGCAAATCAATTTGCAATCTTCGCCGAGGGTGCAAATATCGATATCGCGAAGGTAATTTCAGCATCAAACTCTCAGCCATACAGCCATATTCACCAACCCGGTATCGCCGTTGGTGGCCACTGTATTCCGATCTATCCACGCTTCTATCTTTGGAATGATCCGCAAGCAACTGTCGTGCGAGCTGCTCGCGAAGCAAACGCTGCAATGCCGGCACATGCCGTCTCTCTCTTAAAGAGCGCTCTTGGATCCCTCGAAGGCAAGCGAGTTGCTGTGCTTGGTATCTCTTATCGCGGCGGGGTTAAGGAATCAGCATTCTCTGGTGTCTTCGGCACGGTTTCAGCCCTGATTGCGCAAGGCGCGAAGGTGAGCGTTAATGATCCGATGTATACCGACGAAGAATCCACACGTCTAGGTTTCACACCACACCATTTCGGTGATGCTGTTGATGGTGTGATTCTTCAAGCAGATCACAAAGAGTACAAGGCGCTCACTTCAAAGGATTTCCCTGATGTTGCCGCGGTCGTCGATGGTCGTCGAACTCTTAATCCTGCAAACTTTGCTGAGGTTGCCTTTAGAGTGATTGGCGCCCCAGAGCAGTAACTTTCTGTGTTAACTTTCTGAGTTAACTTTCTGATTTCGATGCCTCTTTCTTCGAAATCGAAAATGGCATATGTGGACGCATTGTTGGCCCGGCATCCGCTATGCGATTGTAAATACTGATGAGGTTTTCAGCTTGGCGCTCCCATGAGCGTTCATTAAGAATTTCTTGCGTGTAAGCAGATTGATACTTGCTCTTATGAGCGAGGACTTCTCTCGTTGCTCGAACAAAATCATCAGTATTTAACGCTTCGAAGACCTGACCATTGCCCAAGCGCTTCACTTCAGCAGCCATCGTCTTCACATCACTTACGACGATCGGTAATCGAGCCTGCATATATTCGCCAAACTTCGTAATCAGTGAAATTTCGTGATTAAGTTTGTGATGAATCGGAATGAGGCCAATATCGCCGCCGCTGAGGTAGCTCACCAGCTCGGCATTCGGAACGTAAGGAAGTACATGGAATCGATCCGCAATATCGGCCGCGTCGAGTACAAACTGTTTCACTGAGGCATTTTCAGGATTGGCGATCAATGCGCAATGCACATCGGGCATCTTGCGGAGTCCTTCGATAACGGTGCCAATGCCCCGTTGTGGTGCCACCGCTCCCGAGTAAATAATGAGCGGTACATCAGCTCCGATTCCACAATCAGCGCGCAGATTTCTTACTGATGGCTGCTGCCCTTCGACCAAAGGATCGTTGGCGACGATCTCAGGCCTTCTCTCCCCCATGTGAAGGTGTGGGATGAGTAGTTCAGACATGCCTTCACTCACTGAAAGTATCGCCGCGGAAAGGGCGGTGTATTTGATCTCTTGTTCAATGTAGGCGCGAGCTAGCGGGGCTTTCAGATGAGCAACCCCCGGAACATATTCATGAGCATCGTAGACGAGCTTGGCCTGGTGACCACTCTTTTTCAGAGCCGAAACGATCTCGCCTGCAATAGGGAGGGCGGTGTAGTCATGAGCGTGCACAACATCCGGTTTAAATATAAGCGCAATGGGAAGGATTGCCTTGGTGGCTCGCCCCCAATTAGGAACTCCGGGCGTATAACCCCCAAGAAATCTCGCTTGAAATCGGCGTTGGTAATAGCGAGCTCGTCGCAAAATCTTTGCGATCAGATCTTGCTTTACGACAACCTTGAGCGGTAATCGCTGAATAGATGCGTAGCCGATCGATAACTCATCGCTGTAAGTAAAAGGCGTAGCGCCGGCAACGATTACATCCCAGCCGGCATTTCCCAGCGACCAAGCGCACTTAAGGACTCGAGAATCTTCAGTGACGGCATTGAGCACAATATGAAGCGCGCGTGGATTCTGATTACTCATTCTCTTAACTCAATCTTCTAGTGCGTATCGTCGATTATTTAAGGTATAGAAAAGTTTATAGAGGGAGTATGACAACAATAACGGTGAGTGCCAAAGCAATCGCCGCCGATTGTGCAAGTATTGAGAGTGCCGTCTTCCTATCGAAAGCGCGATCCTCGGGCGATGCCACCTGTGCGACCTCTCTTGATTTACCAAAATTAAATGTGCCCATGAAGCCAAATGCTAAACAGAAACGCTTACGTGACTGTACATACCCGACGCTAAAGACGAGTAACGGCAGAAAAATTCCAATGCGTGAAAGATGCGCCGTGTGATTGTGGCTATATGAAGCGATGCCAGCAGCAGAGAGAGCTGCGCCGATAATCGCAACTGTTCTGCGCTTTCGAATTTCGGATGGTCCGATATTACATACGCCCGCTTGGTAATTGTTCAATGGCTCAGATATTGGCTCACTCATCTAGATCCCACTAGAGCGAGTGCTCTTCCTCTTCGGCAAAAATTTCGTGATCATCCTCGCCGTTGCGATCTAACCACTCAAAGATTCCCTTAAGTGCGCCAAAAATTATTGCCAGCAGGGCAAAGAGCCCGAATAGTCTGCGGATGGCTTTAAACATAGGGCGAATCTAACACTTGTAACTCAGGAGATCTGCCGAAAACGCTGAGCAATTGACTGGCAGAGTCACTGGCAGAGTCACTGGCAGAGTCACTGGCAGAGTCACTGGCAGAGTCAACAAAGGCGGATTATGCGCCCAACGCCGATTCAATATCGCTCCAAAGGTCTTCGACATTCTCAATCCCCACCGAGAGGCGAATCAAACTCTTTGAGATGTGCTCACTCTCGCCCTCCCAACGGTGGCGCCGCTCCCAAAGTGTCTCAACTCCGCCCAGTGACGTTGCATGAGTGATGAGTCGAGATGCAGCACAGACGCGCTCGGCAGCTTCGGGTCCAGCAGTGACTTCGAAGGAGATCACGGCACCAAATCCCTTCATGAAGGATGCTGCGCGCTCATGATGGGGATCGGTTGGCAAGCCAGGGTAACGAACAGCAGAGACCGCGGGATGGGAACTCAACCGCTTGGCCAATTCCAACGCATTCTTTTGGGCTCGTTCCAAGCGTACGTCAAGAGTTCTGATGCCTCGAAGTGCCAGCCATACCTCCATGGCCCCGGGAATGGCACCACCTTGTTTGCGTTGCATTGTGAGGCGAGAAAGGAGCGCATCATCGTGCATCGAGAGCGAGCCCATGATGAGATCGCTGTGACCGGCGATAAATTTAGTTACTGAATTCATTGAAATATCCGCGCCCATGGCAAGTGGTTGCTGAAGCATTCCGGTAGCAAAGGTATTGTCAACGCCAACTCCAAGACCGATCGCCTTAGCCGCAGGAATTATCGTAGGGAGATCTGCAACTTCTAATGCTGGATTGGTTGGCGATTCAATCCAGAGAAAATTTGCACCAGGAAGGGCTGCAAGTACCTCTTGCGTATTTGCGATATCAACGAATCTAATCTCGCATTGATTTTCGGCTTCAAGCTTCTTCAGTAAATACATTGTGCCGGTATAGCCGTTACGTGAGGCAACAATAATTGAACGATGTGGCAAGAGCGAGAAGACGGCGTTAATGGAAGCCATTCCCGAAGAGAAGAGAAGTGTCTTGCCTCCTTCTAGGGCGCTGATGGCTTCTTCGAGTGCGCTCCACGTTTCATTTCCAGATCGTCCATAACCGACGGCGCCGGGCGCCACATATGTAGATGTGAAAGAGACGGGCGCATTAACCGCTGCATCAGATTGGCGGTTGGGCCGACCCGCCGCGACAATTAATGAATCAAGATGAAGATTCTGCTCATTACTCATTGAGCAAGCCTACCGAACGAGTGAAGCGATACGGTTTACTGCCTCCTCGATAATCTCTTGACTCGTCGCGAAATTCAAACGGACATATTGGTGGTGAGCTGCGCAGAAACCAGAGCCAGGATTGAAGGCCACATGCGCTTCTTCAAGGAGGCGTCGGCTTGGGTCGGAGCCAAGGCTCAAAGCGGTGAGATCTAGCCAAGCGAGATAACTAAAATCTGGGATTCGATATCCGATCGATGGCAATCTCTCGTCGAGGAGTTCCTTTAAATAGTGCCGATTTCGATCATTTGTAGCGATAGCTGAATCGAGCCATTCTGGAGTAGAGAAAGCTACGGCAGCAGCTGCTGCTCCGAGTAGAGAGGAGCGCCAATGGACGGCTGGAGGCATTGCCTTAGCAACGTTGGTCCAACGTTCTGATGCGGTGACAATCTCCGCACACTTCAATCCAGCTAAATTCCATGACTTGCTCGCCGATGTCACACAGATTCCGACCTCTCGCGCAACATCGCTTACATTCAAGAATGGTATGAATTCATGACCAGGATATGAGAGAGGTGCATGGATTTCATCACTAAAAATCGCGACGTTATATTTCAGAGCAAGATCAGCGAGCGTGCTCAAATCTTCTCGAGTGAAGACCGTACCTACAGGATTTGCTGGGTTACATAAGAAGTGTAACTTTGCACCGCTCTTGTATGCGCTCTCTATCGCTTCAAAATCAAGGCTGTAGTGAAGGCCGTCTCGCTTGAGTGGAGCATCGACTCGACGACACTTGAGCTCATCGATCCAATTACCGATATTATGATAGACCGGTGTGTTGAGAACAATCCCATCACCCGGCTGAACAATCATCCGCGCCATTTCGATCATGCCAACGCCGACATCCGTTGATGTAAATACATTCTCAGGGTTTATCTTCCAACCCCAGCGAGATTCGGCGAAGCGAGCCATTGATTCTGCTAATTCAGGCATCGAACCCAGATAGCCGGTGTCAGATGAGGAGACCATTGATATCAACTTCTCGCGGATGGGAAGAGCAATTTCATAATCCATCTCAGCAACGGGAAGTGGGAGCACATCATGTGGGAAATCGCGCCATTTTGCGCTCGTTCGCATCTGTAAAGTCTCAATCTTTGCAACGGGCAATAGTGGTGCGTTAGCCAGGGAACTCTGCGTTGAATTCATATCCCTAGTCTCCAACACATCCGTCATGATGTAAATCTCTTGGAGTGTGTTTGCTTCGCAAGAGACTCACTATCGTCGTGATTCCGAGGGTGCCTATGATGAATCCGAGGCTAACCCCTAAGGAGATTTCTGGAACTCTCACGCCGTAGATCAACTCATGATGGGTTGCGATCGCCGCCTCAAGGATAAGTTTCACCCCAATAAATGCGAGGATTATTGAGAGCCCCTCTGTGAGATAGATCAGCCGAGACATCAAACCGCCTATGAGGAAGTAGAGCTGGCGCAAACCCATCAGGGCGAAGACATTGGCCGTCACAATCACATAAGGATTGCGGGTCAAGCCAAATATCGCTGGGATCGAGTCAAATGCGAAGAGCAAATTAGTTATCGCAATCGCAAAAAGAGCGAGTAGAAATACAGACGCCCCTCGCTTCTTCAAAAAGAGAAGTGCGCGACCCTCATGCCATTCTTCTTCTTCGCTATCTCTAAATAATTGGACCGCCGTATAAATAAGAAATGCGCCAAAGAAGAAGAAGATCCATTCAAATCGATTAACAATGGCTGAGCCTGCAGCAATAAAGATTCCACGTAGAAATAGCGATGAGACTATTCCGATCAGAAGTACAAGCTCTTCTTTCTCTTTTGCGACCTTCATTCGAGCAAGGATGAGGATGAAGATAAATAAGTTATCAAAGGAGAGCGAATACTCCGTGATCCAACCAGCAAAGAATTCGGTACGCGCTTGCTCTGTCGCCCAAATCCCAAGACTGAAACCGAATAGGACGGCGATACCCACATAAATCAAAACCCAGGTGGTGGCCTTCTTGAGGGAGGTAATTTTGTGTCGGTCTTTGTAAGCAAGAAAAAAGTCAAAGGTGAGAAAGAGTGCGAGCGCGACGATTGTGATCGTCCACGCAATGGGAGTTACGGGGGCACTAGAAGGTGCGAGCATGTGTAGCAAAGTTATCTCACAAGTGATGGGAAGGCGACTCCCGTTGAGGAGTGACAGTCATATCCATTCGGATGCTTCGCGAGATATTTTTGGTGGTAATCCTCTGCTAGCCAGTAAGGATGCGCAGTAGCTGGGGTTATCTCTGTAACGATCTTGCCAATACCCTCTTGATCTAGTGCTGACTGGTAGATCTCACGAGAAGCGAGCGCACTCTGCTCTTGCAGATCGTTCGTTGTAAATATTGCGCTGCGGTATTGAGTGCCGATATCTCCACCCTGTTTATTTAACGAAGTTGGGTCATGCATAGTCCAAAATTCTTCAAGAAGGCGTTGGTAAGTGATTTTTGAGGGGTCAAATCTGACCTCAACACTCTCCGCGTGGCCGGTTACTCCGGTGCAAACTTGTTCGTAACTAGGTGCGGGCCGGGCGCCACCCATATATCCGACCGAGGTCTCAATCACGCCAGTCAATTGCCAAAAACGACGTTCGGCTCCCCAGAAACAACCAGTGGCAAAATAAGCGACTTCGTGGTCCGGGTGGCTCGGGTCGCTCTCGTTACTGTGATGACTCATGACCCAATTCTTGCACTGATACTCTTCCCCTCACGCAATACTCTTTTACTCCCGAGCCCCCGTAGCTCAGGGGATAGAGCACCGCCCTCCGGAGGCGGGAGCACAGGTTCGAATCCTGTCGGGGGCACTCTTTTTGCGCTTCGCGGGGCCCAAAGTGAGAATCTTGATCAAAAAATGAGGAATGTCTCAGCGAATAGCCTTGTTATGTATGGGTATGCACTGAGAGACTACTCCCCTGCACGTTAGTGAACTTGTTCGCTGACTCAACTTTCCCCAACGTTTAAGGAGCTAACCACGCATGGATTGGCGACACGAATCGGCTTGCCGCGAAGAAGATCCAGAACTCTTCTTTCCGATCGGCAATACCGGCCCTGCCTTGGCACAGATTGAAGAGGCCAAGAAGGTCTGTAACCGCTGCGAGGTCAAGGATGCCTGCTTGGCTTGGGCCCTTGAATCTGGACAGGATGCTGGTGTGTGGGGCGGACTCTCCGAAGACGAGCGTCGTGCTATGAAACGCCGCGCTGCTCGTAATCGTGCTCGCTTGCTCGAGCAGCAGCAAAACTTCTAGCTCTGCGCTCGCGCCTATCTACTCGAGACTACTCGAAACTACTCGAAACTACTCGAGCTCGCCTATTAATTTGAATTGACCTTCGCCCGTGAGCTGACCCTGGCGACTGTAGAGCTCTAACTTGGCGCGCGTATCTGCAATATCAAGATTGCGCATTGTGAGTTGGCCGATTCGATCGGTTGGTCCGAACGCGGCATCCTCGGTTCGTTCCATTGAGAGCTTCTCGGGGTGGTAACTCAGAGCTGGGCCAGTTGTATTAATGACCGAGTAATCATCACCTCGACGAAGACGAATAGTCACTTCCCCTGTAATGGCAGATGCGACCCAGCGCGTCAGGGATTCGCGCAGCATTAAGGCCTGTGGATCAAACCAACGACCCTCATAGAGCAATCGCCCTAGACGGCGACCCTCTGCATGGTAATTCGCAATCGTGTCTTCATTATGAATCGCACTAATCAATCTCTCGTAGGCAATGAAGAGAAGCGCCATCCCTGGGGCTTCATAAATTCCACGACTCTTCGCTTCGATAATTCTGTTTTCGATTTGATCGGCCATACCGAGTCCGTGACGTCCGCCAATTGCATTAGCAGCTTGCATAAGTGCAACAGAATCGTCGTGCCGTTCGCCATTGATTGAAATTGGACGTCCCTGAGAGAATTCGATCCGCACATCTTCCGTCGCTATTTCAACCGAAGGATCCCAGAATTTAACTCCCATGATCGGTTCAACTAATTCGAGAGAGGCATCCAACTCTTCTAGCTTCTTCGCTTCGTGAGTGGCGCCAAGGATATTTGCATCTGTTGAGTAGGCCTTCTCAGTGCTATCTCGATATGGCAAATTATTTGCTACTAGCCACTCCGACATCTCTTTGCGCCCGCCGAGTTCGTTGACGAAATCATTATCGAGCCAAGGCTTATAAATACGAAGCGATGGATTTGCTAAGAGGCCATAACGATAGAAACGTTCAATATCGTTTCCCTTGTAGGTTGAGCCATCTCCCCAGATTGAGACGTTATCCTGCAACATCGCTCGCACCAAGAGAGTCCCAGTCACGGCGCGACCAAGAGGTGTCGTGTTGAAGTATTGCTTTCCACCCGAGCGAATATGAAATGCACCGCAAGCAATTGCCGCCAAGCCTTCTTCAACTAACGGAAGTTTGCAATCAACCAAACGTGCGCCCTCTGCACCATATGCCTTAGCCCGAGATGGGACTGATTCAATATCTGGCTCGTCGTATTGACCAAGATCTGCCGTATAAGTGAAAGGAACCGCACCCTTCGATCGCATCCAGGCCACAGCGACGGATGTGTCGAGACCACCAGAGAATGCGATACCCACACGCTCACCGATTGGAAGTGAGGCAAGTACCTTGGCCGAGGATGCTGAGGATGCTGAGGCTGATGAGGCTGATGAAGAAGCGGAGGCTGATGAAGAAGCGGAGGCTGACCCTGATTGAGATTGCTCGGTAGACATACCTGAAGTCTAATGGCAGCGCGAAGTGAGAAACTCTCAGCAAATACCTACCTAAATCTGCGGAAAAGCAGTCATCAGAATGCCTACGGCGGCCTACCCTGCTCTCATGAAAATTTTCTCCTCGCCACTTCTTGCGCAATCGCGACGACCTCACTCCTTCAAGGTCGCTGTAGTTGCGCTCGCGCTTCTCGCCTCTTTGGGCGTTGCAAACACTGCTAGCGCTGCAAAGTTCGCTGCTTCGACAAAGTCAGTCTCAAAACCAACGCCGATGTCAACCGCAAAATCCAAGAGCGCTGCCTCTGCGCCGGCAAAAATTGGCTCGCCTTGCACAATTGCGGGCGCAACTATCACCGTAGCTTCCAAAACTTTAACCTGCGCAAAAGCTTTGAGCGGCAAGTTGGTATGGAGTGCAAGTACTACCGCAGCACCAGCAATTCCCCGCGGCGCTAACGGCGGCGAAGATGGAGCAGAGAATCACGGTTTCAATAATGATCCAGCCTTTGCTGCAGCGATGACCAAATATACGGACTGCTTAAAATCTCAAGGTGTAACACTTCCTGCCTTTGGCGGTCGCCGCGGTTTTGGTGGAGTCGATGACGGGAACCCTGGAGCGAGTACTGCGCCAACAGCGGCACCTCGACCAACTCTCTCTGCAAAAGAGCAGGCAGCTATGGCTAAGTGCGATTCACTACGACCAGCATTTGGTGGCTTCGGTGGAAACCCTCCCGGTGGGGCACCAGGAAATGCACCAGGTGGCGCACCAGGTTTCGGTGATCAAGGTGCGAAGGGTGGAGTTCCAAATACTCCAGCGAACGTCGCCGCTTACATCGCATGCCTCAACACAAATGGCGTAAATGTAACTTCATTGACTGACCTACAGGCAGTTGATCGTCAATCTCCTAAAATCGCCAAGGCTTTAGAGACATGTCGTGCAAAACGTGTCAATACAACTCCTCCCAACGGAGTGAGACCAACACCAACTAAAAGTAATTAATCTCTGAAGGCAACTTTTCACGTAATTAATTCGCCTCCTTCGTAAAGTGGATCAGATCCATTTTACGAAGGAGGTTTTTCATATCATCTGCTTCATCTATTTCAATTGATTCTGTTGACCAATCTGTCTCGTCGAGTTCCGTAAAGAGTCGAGCAATAAATCGATCCGCCGAACTTCGATCTCCGCGGATCAGAAACCAGAACCCATCCTCTGCAACGCGACCACAATGGTCACCTCGGCGCATCAAAGCCGTTGCAACTCGTGCAAAATTTAAGAGCAGTCCTTCAATCAGTGTCGCTCCTCCACGCTCAACCTTGCAGATGCACTTTATGGATATCAGGGTGATTTTGCGGCACTCGCGGCGAGAGATCTGAAGTTCACTGGCGACAAATTGGAGAAAACGAGCTGGCGCAAGAACTCCAGTAAGAGAGTCTCGCTCTCCGTCGCTCGCAAACTCAATCGGTTGCTGGAGTGGTCGCTGGAACGCTTGCCCGACCGATCTCTTCTCACCCTTCGGCTTCATATTTCGAGGGTAGGAGCCTTTGCGTGAAAAAGGAATGGTGGGAGCCCTAAGATGCTTTCATGGCTAGATCGAGAACTCCTGAAGAGCCGAGCGGTTCACTTCCAAGCGCTCCTCGGGGCTACCGCATAGCGAGGCGGGCAGCGGTCTCGCTCCTTCGAATCGAGGCGGCACTCCTCATTGGCATTGCTTTCTACCTGGCAAGCGCATCCATCATTAATAAGGTGACCCACCCAGGAGCTTTAGGTGGGGAGATTGCCTTTGCGCTGTTGGGCGCAACTGGTCTCTTTCTCTGTTCGCTCTCTTATCTGCGTGGCACTTCGTGGGGTCGCTCGCCTGCAGTTCTGGCCAATCTCATCGCCATCGGCGTCTCCTACTTCATGTTTGGGGGAAAGCTCTACATCACTGCCATTCCGCTATTGCTTCTAGCGAGCGCAACCTTATGTGCCTCGCTTTTGGGCTACCGCCCAGCTCAAAAATAGCCCGGGGCGCCAGATTCTGATGAAAGTCAGGTAGGTCACACTCAATACGAGCAGATTCTCTCCCCTGCCCCTCAAGCCTGCGAGAAATATTGATTAGACTTCGATCAACAAGCAGTTTTACGGCAGAGAATCGGAGCGCCAGTGTCGGCATCGGGATCACATACTCCTGAAAACCATTTCGGCGGATCATTTGGTCCAAACGAGTGGCTCGTCGATGAGATGTATGAAAAATTTCTCAGCGACCCCGCATCTGTAGAAAGCGCATGGCACGAATTCTTTAGCGACTATGCCCCTAGCTCGAATCGCTCGAATAGCTCGAATAGCTCGAACTCCTCCAATCCTGCACGCCGAGTTACTCAAACTTTGCCGCCACTTCCTGGGGCTCCATTGGGAGGAACGCCACCACTTCCAAAGACTTCAACACCTTCAACACCTTCAACACCTTCAACACCTTCAACACCTTCAACACCTTCAACACCAGCAACACCTTCAACACCAGCAACACCATCAACCAACATTGCGCCTGTGCCCCACGTTGTGAGTCCTGCGCCC
>CAILJM010000025.1 GCA_903834515.1 uncultured Actinomycetes bacterium | reverse complement strand
TCATTCTTCCGCCGCGAAGGTCGCCCTTCAGAAGATGCGATTCTCACCTGTCGTTTAATCGACCGCCCATTGCGCCCTTCATTCGTCAAGGGTCTTCGCAATGAAGTTCAGATTGTTGTGACCGTTATGGCACTTCACCCTGATCATATGTACGACGTCATTGCGATTAACGCTGCATCAATGTCTACCCAGCTTGCTGGATTGCCATTCTCTGGCCCAATCGGTGGAGTGCGTGTTGCACTTATCGAAGGTCAATGGGTTGCATTCCCTAACCACTCAGATCTTGAGAAGGCTACCTTCGACATGGTCGTTGCTGGTCGCATCTCTGATGGTGACGTTGCAATCATGATGGTTGAAGCAGAAGCAACATCCGAAACGATCAACTTGATCAAGGGTGGCGCAGGCGCACCGACTGAAGAAGTTGTTGGCCAAGGACTTGATGCCGCGAAGCCATTCATTCGTATCCTTTGTGAAGCACAGATGGAACTCGCAAAGGTTGCTGCAAAGCCAACTGGCGAATTCCCTGTCTTCTTGGATTACCAAGATGATGTCTACGCAGTTGTTGAAGCTGCTGGCAAAGAGTCGATCGCCAAGGCGCTCACTATTGCTGGAAAGCAAGAGCGTGAAACAGCTCTTGATGCTGCAAATGATGCAATTAAGGAGTCGGTAAATCCACAGTTCGAAGGTCGCGAGAAAGAAGTTTCTGCTGCGATTCGTTCAGTGACCAAGAAGGTTGTTCGTCAGCGCGTACTTCGCGAGAAGATTCGTATCGATGGCCGCGGGCTCCGCGACATCCGTGCCATCACCGCAGAAGTAGAAGTAATTCCTCGCGTTCACGGTTCTGCAATCTTCGAACGCGGAGAGACACAGATTCTCGGCGTCACAACTCTTAACATGCTTAAGATGGAACAGCAGCTCGACACTTTGAGCCCTGAGACAAATAAGCGCTACATGCACAACTACAACTTCCCACCATATTCTGTGGGCGAGACTGGTCGTGTTGGTTCACCGAAGCGTCGCGAAATCGGCCATGGTGCACTTGCAGAGCGCGCACTTGTCCCAGTACTCCCAACTCGCGAAGAGTTCCCATATGCAATTCGCCAAGTTTCAGAGGCGCTCGGCTCAAATGGATCAACCTCAATGGGTTCTGTTTGTGCGTCGACAATGTCACTTCTTAACGCAGGTGTCCCACTTAAGGCACCAGTTGCTGGTATCGCTATGGGTCTCATCTCTGATGATGTCGATGGCAAGACCGAATATGTAGCTTTGACAGATATCCTCGGAGCAGAAGATGCCTTTGGCGATATGGACTTCAAGGTTGCTGGAACCAAAGAGTTTGTTACAGCGCTTCAGCTAGATACAAAGCTTGATGGAATTCCTGCTTCGGTTCTCGCAGCAGCACTTCTCCAGGCTAAGGAAGCTCGTCTTTCTATCCTCGACATCATGACATCTGCAATCGATGTTCCAGATGAGATGAGCCTCTTGGCTCCACGCATCATCTCGATCAAGGTACCAACAGACCTCATCGGCGCAATCATCGGACCTAAGGGCAAGATGATCAATCAGATTCAAGATGACACCGGCGCAGATATCACTATCGAAGATGATGGAACTATCTACATCGGTGCACTTGAAGGCTCACAGGCTGAGGCTGCAAAGGCAATGATCGAAGCAATTGCTAACCCAGTAGTTCCAAAGGTTGGAGAGCGCTACAACGGTTCAGTTGTAAAGCTTGCAACATTTGGCGCCTTTATCTCACTCGTTCCTGGTAAAGATGGCTTGCTCCACATCTCGCAGATCCGCAAGATGCATGGTGGAAAGCGCATTGAAAACCTCGAAGAGGTAATGAAGGTTGGCGAGAAGATTGAAGTTGAAATCGCAGAGATCGATCCAAAGGGTAAATTCTCTTTGGTCGCGGTCATGCCTGATGGAACTCTCTCATCTGCATCTTCAGAAAAATCTGAATAATTACTTCAATCAATGACTAAAACAGTCTTGCCCAGCGGTCTTCGGATCGTGACTGAAGAAGTCAGCACAGTTCGCTCGGCGACTGTCGGAATTTGGGTGAATGTAGGCTCTCGCGACGAGACACCATCTGTCGCGGGAGCTTCACATTTTCTAGAACATTTACTCTTCAAAGGAACCCCGACTCGCACCGCAATGGAGATCTCATCTTCGATTGAGGCAGTCGGTGGAGAAATGAATGCCTTCACTGGCAAGGAGTACACCTGTTTTTATGCACGGGTTATTGATACCGATTTCACATTAGCGGTGGATGTAATCGCCGATTTGATTACTTCATCAATCATCACTGCGGCCGATCTCGATTCCGAGCGGACCGTCGTTCTTGAAGAGATAGCGATGCGTGATGACGACCCCTCGGATCTCATTCACGATATCTATCTTGAAACCTATTATGGGGATACGCCACTTGGTAGATCAGTGCTCGGCACAACCGAGTCAATCAGAACCATTAGCCGTAACTCTGTCTTTAATTATTATAAAAAGCGTTATCGCCCGCAGGATATTGTCGTTGCGGTGGCTGGAAATGTTAAACATAAAGAAGTAGTCAAAATTGTCGAAGCTGCACTCTCTCGCGATTCGTTTCTTGACGTCCCAGATACGCTTCCCAATCTTCGCCAAGAGAGCAAGGCTCGCACTCCCGGTGTCGGTCGTGTAAAGATCCACGATCGCAAGACAGAACAGACCCACCTCCTTCTTGGAGTCGATGGAGTCGCGCGAAATGATGATCGACGTTTTGCTCTAAGTATTTTGGCATCTGCCCTCGGTGGTGGAATGTCATCGCGACTCTTCCAAGAGATCCGCGAGAAACGCGGACTTGCCTACTCAACATATGCCTATGTTCAACAATTTGCTGGATCGGGCTCTCTCGCTTTTTATGCAGGCTGCCAACCCAATAAGGTAGAAGAAGTCGCAAAACTCATCCTTGAGATTACGCACGTAGTGGCGAAGACTGGGCTGACCGATGAAGAGATCAAGAGAGCAAAGGGTGCCGTCTCGGGATCGCTCGTCTTGAGTCAAGAAGATACCTTCTCGCGGATGGGAAGAATCGGAAAGAGTGAGCTCGTATACGGTGAAATCATGAGTTTTGATGAGATTTTGAAGCAGATTGCCAAAGTGACGCCTGATGAAATTCGAGCAATTGCTAGCGACTTGCTACCAAAACCTTCTACGCTTGCCATCGTAGGACCATTTAAGAGCAGTGCTAAGTTTGAAAAGGTGATTGCATGAGCATCAAGGTTGCAGTACTTGGGGCGAAGGGCCGCATGGGATCAGAGGCCTGTAAAGCGGTAAGCGCGGCCTCCGATCTAGAGCTCGTTGCTCAGATTGATGTAGGTGACTCATTAGAACTTTTGGTTTCAAGTGGCGCACAGGTCGTCGTGGATTTCACCCATCCTGATGCAGTAATGGGCAATCTTGAATTCGCAATCAAGAACGAGATCTGCGTTGTTGTTGGAACCACGGGCTTTGATGATGCCAAGCTCTCTCAGATTAAATCGTGGCTAGCCGCTCATCCAGAGGTGGGCGCACTTATCGCTCCCAACTTTGGTCTCGGTGCAGTCTTAATGATGCAATTTGCCGCAAAGGCGTCAAAGTACTTTGAATCTGTTGAAATCATTGAACTCCATCATCCGCAAAAGGCAGATGCGCCTTCTGGCACAGCTGCGCGCACAGCCGAACTTATTACTGAGGCACGTCGCTCAGTCAATAAAGCGCCAATGCCTGATGCAACAACCTCATCACTTGATGGCGCACGCGGTGCGCTAGTCGGAGAAGTGCCTGTGCACTCAGTTCGACTTCGAGGGTTAGTTGCGCATCAAGAGGTAATTCTTGGTGAACTTGGGGAGACCCTAACGATTCGACATGACTCTATTGATCGCACTGGATTTATGCCAGGAGTTCTCCTGGGGATTCGTGAAGTTCTTTCACACCCAGGCTTAACCTTTGGCCTTGAGCATTTTATGGACCTCAATAACTAGTACCAGCAAAAGGAGAGCGAAATGGCACAAGTAACTCAAGTAACTCAAGTAACTCAAGTAACTCAAGTAACTCAAGTAACAATGTATGGAGCCGATTGGTGTGGAGATTGCCGTCGCAGCAAGCGCTTTATGGAAGAGAATAACGTTGCATTTAATTACATTGATGTAGAGGCTGATCTATCGGCTGCCGATAAGGTGATCGAGATTAATGGGGGCGCTAAATCCATCCCAGTTATCGTATTTGAAGATGGAACACACCTCACTGAGCCATCTGATAATGACCTCAAAGCAAAGTTAGAGGCTCTCGCAATTTTGTAAGTTATTCGAGCTATTAATGACCAAAATGATAGGCGACCGCAGATCCAACAGCGGCGCCTATCACTATAAATGGGAATGGTAACTTCGCAATAAGTGCTGCTACGGCCACTGCTAGGCCAGCAACTCGATGATCGATCACAATCTTGCTCTTAGTCGTAACAGCATTTACTGCGACAAGTGCAGTAAGCAAGACAATGGGAATTAGGCTATTAATTCGTTGAATTCGAGGGTGAGATAGCCAACTCTCAGGAACGCTATGTCCAAGGAACTTCAATCCGAAAGCACAAACACTCGTTCCGATGACGGCGATCCATTGTGCGCTCATTTTCGCCATCCCACAATAATCGCAAGAAGAGCGGTAGAAATAATTGGAATACCTGCGGATGTAAATGGAACAAGCGCAAGTGAGAGAAGAATTGCTGCTGCCGCAATCACGCGGGTCTTTCGATCAATAAGTCGTGGCCAGACTAATCCGATAAATGCCGCCGGAACAGCGGCATCCAAACCCCAAGCCGAAGGATTTCCAATCGCCTTCGCGCCAACTGCACCTAAAAGTGTGAAGAGGTTCCAAAAGAGAAAGACACCAAATCCAGTATGCCAAAAACCAGTGATTTGATCGGCTTGATCCTTTTGAGCAGTTGCAATTGCAGTTGATTCATCAATCGTCACCTGCGCAGCGACAACTCGCTTTGCTCCTCGCACCTTTAAAATTGGAGCCATTCGTAATCCATACAGTGCATTTCGCGTGCCAAGAAGTGTCGCGGTTGCGATTCCAGAGATTGCACTTCCTCCAGCTCCCAGCACGCCTATGACTGCAAATTGGGATGCCCCAGAAAAGGTGAGAAGTGAGAGTAAACAGGTTTGAAGGATCGTGAAGTGTGCGGTAACACTCGCTGCGCCGAAGGCGGTTCCGTAAGCGCCAACGGCCAATGAGAGGCTGAGGGAATCACGCTTCACTGACACGCCGATATTCTGCCCTAATACCGCCAGTATCCCTAAGCGCTAGATAGATTTCGCATATGAGTGAAGCACAAGTTCGAGATACTCCAGAAGGTCGTCACCCCATTCAATTCCGCGAGGAGATGACTGTCGAGCTCATTAAGGCGAGCGCCAGCGACTCCGACGTGATCTGGGCTGCTCGTGTCTCTACTGCTGGTGAGCAATCACTCGATGCAGTTGGCGCCGATGCCTCTCGCGCTGAAGGCTTGATTAATTATCTTGCGCGCGAACGTCACGGATCACCGTTTGAGCACACTTCGATGACTTTCTTTATCTCTGCACCGATCTTCGTCTTTCGGGAATTTATGCGACATCGCATCGCTTCATATAACGAAGAGAGTGGTCGCTATCGTGAACTACGCCCAGTCTTTTATGTGCCAAGTAAAGAGCGTCGACTTGTACAAATAGGCAAGCCAGGGTCATATGAATTTATCGAAGGTACTCCCGAGCAGTACGAGATCACTGTCAACGCCATTAAAGAGAGTTGCACTCAAGCCTACGAAAATTATCAAAAAATGCTCGATGCAGGTGTGGCCAGGGAAGTTGCACGTGCAGTGCTCCCAGTGACCCTTTACTCCTCGATGTATGTGACGATGAATGCTCGTGCGCTGATGAATTTCTTATCGTTACGTACGGCTCGCGAGGGATCTCACTTCCCAAGCTATCCGCAGCGTGAAATTGAGATGGTTGCCGAGAAGATGGAAGCGCATTTTGCGCAATTAATGCCGCTTACCTATGGTGCATTCCAGAAATCTGGACGTGTAGCCCCTTAATTCAAGGTAATGTTCCACCCATGAGTACCGCGCATATCCAAGCGCCATTTGGCCGAATGATCACGGCGATGGTTACCCCCTTTGATAGCGAAGGAGCTATTGACTGGGATGGCGTTGCCAAGTTGGCTGAACATCTCGCCGACCACGGCCACGATGCGATCGCCGTTAACGGCACCACCGGAGAAGCGCCTACTACTAAGACTTCCGAGAAGCTTGAAATTATTCGCGTTGTAAAGAGCACGGTCGGAGATCGAGTGAAGATCTTGACTGGTGCCGGTGATAACGAAACCGCCTACACCGTCGAACAAGCAAAACGTTGTGCAGAAGTGGGTGCAGATGGCCTCCTCATTGTTACTCCTTATTACAACAAGCCACCACAAGCAGGTATCGAGGCGCATTTTAAGGCTGTAGCTTCAGCGACCGATCTACCGATCATGATGTATGACATTCCTGGACGCGCTGGCGTTGAGATCGAACAAGATACGATCTGTCGACTCTCTGAAGTAAAAAATATCGTTGCACTCAAAGATGCCAAGGGAAATCCTGCATCTACCTCATGGGTAATTGCTCGAACAGGTATACCTGTCTATTCGGGCGATGACATCCTCAACCTACCGCTGCTCTCTATTGGCGCGGTTGGATTCGTTTCAGTCTGCGGTCATACCGTTGGCAACGAACTTCGCGAGATGCTTGATGCCTGGTTTGCAGGTAATGCGACTCGCGCGCTCGAAATTCACCAAAAACTATTACCGGTATTCACCGGAACCTTCCGCACTCAAGGTGCGATATTGACTAAGGCTGCGCTCACTATGATGGGCTTGCCTGGCGGATTTACACGTTTGCCACTTGTTGATGCCACCGAAGCGCAGATTGCGCAATTGCGGAAGGACCTTCAACAAGGCGGAGTCGTACTTAACTAATGAATCACCCCCATCCAGATCTACCGTATCCAGCAAAGTTAGCAGCAAAGACTCTTCGTATCGTCGCCCTTGGTGGCCTCGGCGAAATTGGTCGAAATATGACTGTCTTCGAGTACGAAGGCGAACTCCTCATCGTTGACTGCGGTGTTCTCTTCCCTGATGAGAGCCAACCAGGAATCGATTTGATCCTCCCGGACTTCTCCTATATTCGCGATCGACTCAAGGATGTTGTCGCGGTATTTCTGACGCATGGTCACGAAGATCATATTGGCGCACTCCCGTTTCTTCTCAAAGAGCGTGCGGATATTCCAGTTGTCGGTTCAAAGCTCACCTTGGCATTTGCAGAAGCGAAGCTCAAAGAGCGACGCATCTCAGCACCCCTTCGCGAAGTTCGTGCAGGGATGGTTGAAAAATTTGGTCCCTTCACACTCGAATTTGTCGCGGTAAATCACTCGATTCCCGATGCGCTCGCCGTTGCCATCAAGACCCCGGCTGGCGTTGTTCTTGCAACCGGCGATTTCAAGATGGATCAGTTGCCACTTGATGGTCGCATCACAGACCTAGCAACCTTTGCTCGACTCGGAACTGAAGGCGTCGATCTCTTCATGACCGACTCGACGAATGCCGATGTTCCTGGATTTACAACTTCTGAACGTGACATCATTCCGGCACTTGATCGGGCTTTTCGTGCAACGAAGCGCCGTGTCATTGTCGCCTCCTTTGCATCACATGTTCATCGTATTCAGCAGATATTGACGATCGCAGAAGCACATGGCCGAAAAGTGGCTTTCGTGGGCCGTTCAATGGTTCGCAATATGAAGCTTGCTCAAGATTTGGGTTACCTCACAGTGCCAGAAGGATTGGTTGTCGATTCAAAAAATATTGGCGACTATGGAGATCAAGTTGTCTTGATCTGTACTGGTTCACAGGGTGAACCCCTTGCAGCCCTCTCTCGAATGGCAAATGGCGAACACGATATTAAAGTCGGCAAGGGTGACACAGTAGTTCTCGCTTCAAGCTTGATTCCAGGAAATGAAAATCCTGTTTACCGTGTCATTAATGAGCTCACGCGCTTTGGCGCAGATGTCGTTCACAAAGGAAATGCCATGGTGCATGTCTCAGGCCACGCGGCAGCAGGAGAGTTGCTCTATTGCTACAACATCGTGAAGCCAAAGAATGTGATGCCGATTCACGGCGAATGGCGCCACATGCGTGCAAATGCTGAACTTGCGATCAAGACTGGCGTCCCGCGTAACAACACGATCGTTGTCGATAACGGAATCGCAGTGGATATGCATGATGGCTATGCCGATGTCGCTGGCGCAGTTCCGGTTGGATTTGTCTATGTAGATGGACATTCCATCGGAGAAATTACTGAAAGCTCGTTGAAGGATCGAAGCATTCTTGGCGAAGAAGGATTCATCTCGGTAGTTGTCGTCATCGACTCCCAAAGCGGAAAGATCGTGGCGGGACCAGATATTCACGCACGTGGCTTCACAGAAGATCATGCCCTCTTTGATGAAGTGAAGACGATGATCGAAAAGGCTCTCGCGAAAGCAGTTGCCGGTGGGGTCAATGGAACGCATCAACTCCAGCAGGTAGTTCGTCGCACGGTCGGCGGTTGGGTAGGCGAAGAACATCGCCGCAAACCAATGATTGTGCCTGTAGTCATAGAGGTCTAACCTCGGCGCGCCTAGCCCAGAGGGGGTTCGCCCTTGCTTAGGCTTAGCGCATTATGGCAAAACGCAAGAAAACTTCCTCCAGTCGAACTGCCTCACGAAAAAAGAACTCCATTTTCGGGGCTTTTGCCAAGGCGCTCTTATCCCTTTGGCAATTTATTGCACGCGCCTTAGGGAGTGCGATTCGTTTCGTCTTCCGGGGTGCAAAAGAACTTGATCCAGCACATCAGCGTGACGGCTTCGCCTTTCTCCTTTTAATTGTCGCACTCATATCAGCAGCAGGTACATGGTTCAATCTCGATAACTTTGTTGGTCGAAATCTGCGCACCTTGCTCTTTGGGGGAGTTGGCAGGCTCGCATATCTTGCACCGTTAATTCTGATCTATTTTGCTCTCAGATTATTTAAGTCACCCGATGAAGGCGCAGCTACGGGTCGCATCACTATCGGGACAATATTTCTGCTCTTGACCTCAACTGGCCTTATTCATATCTTCAACGGGTCGGTCGGCAATACCGGCAAGAGTGCAATGCAACACGGTGGCGGGTGGCTTGGTTATGGAGTGGCAACTCCGCTTGTCGCCCTGACAACAAATATATTGGCAGTTCCAATCCTGCTCATTCTCTTTTTCTTTGGACTACTCGTTGTTACGGCTACGCCATTTTCTAAAGTTGTCGCTCGGGTTAAATCCATATTCCATCTTGGAAAGTCTTTTGCTGATGAGCGAAAAGCGGCTCGCGAACTCACAGAAGAGTTTGAGATCAGCGAGACACCGGCTTTCGACACCCCTCTCGTCCAGGAGTTCACCCCCGAGGAAGATCCGATAGATGAAGAAGAATTCGATGAAGAGTTCACTGTAGAAGTACCGATCGAGCAAGAGACAAAACAATCCTTGCCGCAGCGTCCAGCGCCGACGACTCCAGCGCATCAGATGATTTTGGCGGCGGATTCGCCTTATCAATTACCGCCGATGGATCTGCTCAAAGCCGGACCGGTATCTAAGGCGAAATCCAAAGCGAATGAGACCGTGGTCGCAGCATTAACCCAAGTCTTCGATCAATTTAATGTTGAAGCCCAAGTCACGGGCTTTATGCGTGGCCCGACAGTAACGAGATACGAAGTTGAACTTGGCGCCGGCGTTAAAGTTGAGGCGATTACCGCGCTTTCGAAGAATATTTCTTATGCAGTTGCAAGCAGTGATGTACGCATACTTTCTCCGATCCCTGGTAAATCAGCCGTTGGTATTGAAATTCCTAACACTGACCGCGAGATCGTCTTTCTTGGGGATGTACTTCGCTCAACAGTTGCAACATCCGAGGCACATCGCATGGTGATCGCGCTCGGTAAAGATGTTGAAGGTGCCTTCGTCTGCGCAAACTTGGCCAAGATGCCTCATCTCCTTGTTGCAGGTGCAACTGGTGCTGGAAAATCTTCGATGATTAACTCACTTGTAGTCTCGATCTTGATGCGAGCGACACCTGATGAGGTTCGGCTTGTGATGATCGATCCAAAGAGAGTTGAGCTCACAAGCTATGAGGGAATTCCACATCTGATCGCGCCAATCATCACAAACCCCAAGAAGGCAGCAGATGTCTTGGCGTGGGTAGTGCGTGAGATGGATCAGCGTTATGACGACCTCTCGGCCTTTGGATTTAGGCATATCGATGATTTCAATAAAGCGGTAAAGGCGAAGAAGATTAACCTTCCTGCTGGCAGCGAGCGAGTACTCGAGCCGTATCCTTACCTGCTTGTCATTATTGATGAGCTTGCCGATTTGATGATGGTTGCAGCTCGCGAGGTTGAAGAGAGCATTGTTCGCATAACTCAACTTGCTCGTGCTGCGGGAATCCACCTCGTCATTGCAACCCAGAGGCCATCCGTTGATGTAGTGACGGGTCTCATCAAGGCAAATGTGCCTTCACGTCTCTCCTTTGCTACATCAAGCCTTGCAGATTCGCGAGTCATCCTTGATACACCGGGGGCCGAGAAGCTTGTAGGTCAAGGCGATGGACTATTCCTACCAATGGGCGCAAGTAAGCCTGTTCGTATCCAAGGCGCATACGTGTCAGAGCGTGAATCTGAAGCAGTCGTTAATTTTGTGAAATCTCAAGCACAGCCTATCTACCGAATTGATCTCAATGCGCCGATTAAGTCAAAGGTTATTGAAGATGATATCGGCGATGATATGGATCTCTTATTGCAGGCGATTCAACTCGTAGTCGGTACACAATTTGGTTCAACCTCGATGTTGCAGCGAAAACTTCGGGTCGGTTTCGCCAAAGCCGGTCGCCTCATGGATCTTATGGAGAGTCGTGGAATCGTCGGTCCATCTGAAGGGTCAAAGGCCCGCGAAGTTCTCATCAATGCCGAGCAGATGCCAGATATTCTTGAAGAGATCCAAGGCTTCAACTAACCACTTACGCTCATTTTCTCGAGAATGAGGCGCTCACCAAGTGTTCATGCATTTTTAACTTGTGAGTTCCAAGAGATCTGATTTACCCTTAGACCCTCGAATTCCTTCCCACTTCGAGATGTAAAGAGGCTTGTGATGTCTGTTGGTACCTATTTGCGCCAGGCGCGCGAGGCAGCTGGATACACCATTGATGAAATCTCTGCACAGACCCGAATTCGTCCTTCCGTCATCAAAGATTTAGAAGAAGAAAATTTCACATCTTCTGGTGGAAATGCATATGCGCGAGGTCATATTCGCTCAATCGCGAAATGCATCAATCTCAATGTAGAAGAACTTTTGAAGATTTTTGAAGATCAGACTGGTTCGAATAATCGTCCAATGATCGAGTTACTTGAAGAGAACAATGCGACGGTTTTGCGAAATAAGGCTAACTTTAAGTTCTCTCCTAAAATCGTCACAACTGCAGCGAGCGTAATCGTCGGCATTGCAATAATTATCCCAACGGGGTTGGCACTTGCAACTAAGGTGACGCACAAGAGTCCTGCCAGCAAACCCTTAAGTCAGTCAATGAAAAGTGCGAAGAGCTCGGAAGGATCTGCTGCTTCTGAAACAACTCCAGTGGTTGCCCACGGAGTCGTCATCACTGCTTCGCACGGCACATCATGGCTCTCAGTTGTTGATACTTTTGGAACTCAGTTATTTTCTGGAAAACTGAGTAACGGCTCATCTCAAACTTTTGATCCAACCAATGGCTTGTCGATGACGATTGGCAATGCCGGGGCAATCTCGGTCTCGGTCAACGGTAAAGATCAGGGTGCTATCGGCGCACTGGGTGAAGTTAAATCACTCACCTTCGCGCCTACTCAAACAAATGGTTAGCCCTAACTCGCTGGTCTGAGGCAATAGCACCGCTAAGATATGGTCAATGAGAACAGTCGCGCTTGTCACGTTAGGTTGCTCTCGCAACGAAGTTGACTCCGAAGAATTAGCAGGACGACTTGCTGCCGATGGCTGGACGCTTGTCGACGATGCATCTCAAGCCGAAGTTGCTCTCATTAATACTTGTGGGTTTATCGAGAGCGCGAAGAAAGATTCGGTAGATGCTCTCCTCGAAGCGCACTCGCTCAAGGGAAATGGCATTACTCGAGCGGTCGTTGCAGTTGGTTGCATGGCCGAGCGATATGGCAGTGAACTTGCCGAGGCTCTTCCTGAAGCAGATGCGATTCTAGGTTTTGATGATTACGAAGATATCTCGCAGCGCTTGCAGACGATTATGGCCGGCGGATCAGTTGCGGCACATACGCCGAAAGATCGCCGTTCACTTCTGCCACTAGCCCCTAGTGAGCGTCAGGCAACGAAACCCGCACCAGTTCTTGATGCCATCGGAAGCCTTGGCCAGGGCCAGCGCGTCGTGCGCAAACGTCTTGATTCTGCTCCGGTTGCCCCGCTCAAGATCGCCTCTGGCTGTGATCGTCGCTGCTCATTCTGCGCAATCCCATCCTTCCGCGGCTCCTTTATTTCGCGCAGACCGACTGAAATTCTTGATGAAGCGAAGTGGTTGGTTGATCAAGGGGTAAGTGAACTCTTCCTCGTCAGCGAGAACACGACCTCGTATGGCAAGGACCTTGGAGACCTTAAGATTCTGGAGAAAATTCTTCCGGAGATGGCCGCGATCAACGGTGTAGAGCGAATTAGATTGAGCTACCTTCAACCAGCTGAGATGAGACCATCACTTTTGCAAGCAATGATTTCAACCGAGAAAGTTGTTCCGTATTTTGATCTATCGTTCCAGCATGCTTCGCAATCGCTCTTGCGACGGATGCGTCGATTTGGCGATGGCGAAAAGTTCCTTCATCTCATTGACCAAATCCGGGCGCTCTCTCCCGAAGCAGGAATTCGATCTAACGTCATTGTTGGATTCCCAGGTGAGACCGATGCTGAGTATCAGGATTTAGTCGATTTTATCTCTGAGGCCAGGATGGATGCGGTCGGCGTATTTGGTTACTCGGATGAGGATAAGACCGAGGCGCTCACACTTGAGAATAAGGTCGATCAAACTCTCATCAACTCTCGTGTCGAGCAACTTTCAACACTTGTCGATGAATTGTTGATGCAGCGCGCCGAAGAGCGAATCGGTCAACAAGTTCGTGTTCTCATTGAAGATGCAGAGCTTCAAGAGGGAAGAGCGGATCACCAAGGTCCAGAAGTTGATGGTTCCACGATCTTGTCGGGCCGCACGAAATACAAGGTTGGCGAATATGTCGATGCCATCGTCTCTGAAGTTTCGGGTGCAGATTTGATTGCGGTTCCGCTATGAATATCCCAAATTTCCTGACGATATTGCGCTTAGCGCTTACGCCCCTTGGCGCTTACGCCCTCTTCAAGAATGGTGGAAACGATCACCATTGGATGGAGACCGCCTGGCTTACCTTTTTCGTCATAGGGCTTACTGATTTCTTTGATGGACGCATTGCACGTGCAACAAATCAGATCACTGAATTTGGAAAGTTGCTTGACCCAATCGCCGATAAAGTCTCGATTGGTACAGCGATGATCTCGCTCTCAATCCTGCACCACCTGCCGTGGTGGATAACGATCGTCATATTGGCTCGTGAGATCGGCGTTACAGTTCTGCGATTTGCAGTCATCCAAGGCGGCGTAATACCCGCCAGCAATGGCGGAAAGTTAAAGGCGCTGCTTCAAGGGTTTGGTGTCGGTTGGTACATATTGCCCCTTCCACATTGGCTCTTTATTCCTCGCGATCTCTTTATGTATGTCACTGTAGCTTTGACGATCTCGACCGGTTTTGAATATTTCAAGCAGGTGCTCAAGCGATGACTACTAAACCTGTGATTAAGAAGAGGCTTGATACCCAAAGTTCATTGATAAAGATAATGAAACGACGCGGGCTCACGTTGGCTACGGCGGAGTCGATCACTGGTGGGGGATTGGCGAGCGCCATCACCGATGTTTCTGGCGCCTCGGCTGTCTTCTTGGGTTCAATCGTTAGTTACAGCGATCAGAGCAAGACGAAGTTCCTTGGGATACCCAAGCGAACCCTCACAAAATCCACTGCGGTATCGGAAACCGTTGCTCGTTCGATGGCTGAAGCCGCACGTAAGGAATTTGGCGCAGATTATGCAATTTCTACTACTGGGGTCGCCGGTCCAGGAAGGGCCTACGGACAGAAGCCAGGAACTGTCTGGATTGCAATCGCCTCAAAGCGAGAGACGGTGACTATCGAGCTAGCACTCTCGGGAGATCGCGACGCCATAAGAAAAGCCACAATTGAGAGCGCATTGGCCTGCCTTTCGCGTATCCTTACCCCGTGACTCTTCTTCGCTCTCACCTCGGTACCACCTTGCGCTCTGCGCGGATGGCTCAAGGTCGCACGCTGCGCGATGTGGCAAAGAGCGCCCGCGTCTCTCTCGGATATCTCTCTGAGGTTGAGCGTGGCCAGAAAGAAGCCTCGTCAGAGCTCATTAATGCTATTTGCACTGCATTAGATCTCAATCTCTCGACACTTCTTACACAAGTGCTCACCCAAGTAAAGAGCCACGAAGTTCCTGCTCTCACTGTGGTGGATGACGCTGCTTAACGGTTAAACCGTGAAGTACGCTCCACAAATGGCAACTCATCAACGTTCACGCGTCGCAATCTTGGCTGGCGCTAAAGAGGTAATTGCTCAAGTTGGTAGTTACGAATCACTCATGAATGATATTGCCGAGCGCGCAGAGGTCTCGCGAGCAACGATTTACAATCACTTCAGCGATCGTGAAGAGTTGATGAATGCCCTCCTCAAGAGCGAGGTCGAAAAACTTATCGAATCAGCCCGTTCTGCCTCCTCACGTGCTCTCGCACTTTATGATCTCTCGCGACAGATATCAGAAGATGCAGCGCTGGCAAAGATGGTTGAGACCGATCATGACGATGTCATCTCACTCGTGACCATTTCAGATCATCCACTCTGGATAGAGGTACATCGTGCTGCCGCTGAAATATTCGGTCTTGATGAGAATACCGTTGGCCTCATTCTGCGCTGGCTCATCGCACAAATCACCTCTCCTCTCACCGAGGAACAATCGAAGATTCAATCCGAGCGCCTCGCATCCTTGATCAGTTAAATGCGCATAACCGAGCTTCGAAGCCGTCTCAAAGAAGCTTTTTCAGACCCCGATACCTACTCTCGTGACACGGTCCACGCTGAACTAGGCGGCCGCACGGTCAATGAGGCCTTGGTCGATGGCCTAGAGCCAGGGGAGATCTGGCGCGGAGTTGTTGCCCATAACCCTGAATTGCCCGCCACGCTGAGATAGGTCTTTGAGTAAAAGCCGCTTTTCGAACAGATGTTCGGTAGACTTCTCATGCCCAGCCCGAGCGGTTCCACAGTTCCGCGTCGCCCAGTGCGTCGCCGTCAGTGGTCTTCCGTACCTTCGGGACCGTACAGACGCCACACCCGTTAGCGAGTTGAAAGCCCCTATCGCGTGAAGGTTTGAGTAGTAAGAAAGGTATAAAAATGGCTTCAGATAAATCTGAAAGCAAGACGGATAAGCAATTATCCGAGCGCGGAAAAGCCCTTGATACAGCCCTCGCCCAAATTGAGCGTCAGTTCGGTAAGGGGTCCATCATGAAGATGGGCGATCGCACAGCGACACCAATGGAGGTTATCCCAACTGGTTCAATCGCTCTCGATATCGCGTTAGGAATCGGCGGATTACCACGTGGCCGAATTGTAGAAATTTATGGACCTGAATCCTCAGGTAAGACGACTGTTGCACTCCACGCGATTGCCAATGCACAGAAGGCCGGCGGAATCGCTGCATTTATCGATGCAGAGCACGCGCTTGATCCAGAGTATGCACGCAAGCTCGGCGTCGATATCGATGCACTTCTTGTTTCGCAACCTGATACTGGTGAGCAAGCGCTTGAGATCATGGATATGTTGGTTCGCTCTGGTGCACTCGACATCATCGTCGTTGACTCGGTTGCTGCACTCGTACCTAGAGCTGAAATTGAAGGTGAGATGGGTGACTCGCATATGGGTCTCCAGGCTCGTCTGATGTCGCAAGCACTTCGTAAGATCACCGGAGCACTTCATCAATCAAATACCACCGCGATCTTTATTAACCAGCTTCGCGACAAGATCGGCGTCTTCTTTGGCACACCTGAGACAACTACCGGTGGAAAGGCACTCAAGTTCTATGCCTCTATCCGCATGGATGTGCGTCGTATCGAGACCTTGAAGGATGGTCAAGATGCCGTGGGTAACCGCACTCGCGTCAAAGTTGTCAAGAACAAGATGGCTCCACCATTTAAGCAGGCAGAGTTCGACATCATTTACGGAACCGGAATCTCGCGCGAAGGATCACTCATTGACCTTGGTGTAGAGGTCGGTGTCGTGAAGAAATCTGGTGCTTGGTATACCTATGGCCCTGATCAGCTTGGACAAGGCAAAGAGAATGCTCGTTCATTCCTCCTTGACAATCCCGATCTAGCGAACGATATCGAGAAGCAGATTCGCGACCATTACGTACCGGTTGCAATCGATCCAGCACTCGTTGCTGCAGTCGATGAAGCTACTGCCGAGGTTGAGTTCTAACCCTTGCAGCGGCAACAGATAGCAAGCCCTGGTTCACTCTCGTACTCCGAGGCGATGGATGTAGCGCTACATGCGCTTGCACCACGTGCTCGGAGTCGAGCTGAGCTTCATCAGCATCTCCTTAAGCGAGGTGCTGATGAAGAGTCAGCAACTGGTGTCCTTGACTCTCTCGAATTACAAGGCCTTCTTAATGATCTTGAATTTGCAAAGATCTGGTCAGAATCTAGACAGCGCCAGAAGAAACTCAGTAAACGAGTGATCTCTTCAGAGCTTCGCCAGAAAGGCGTGGCGTCAGACATAATCGATGAGGTACTCGCGCAAGTTGACGATGAGGCCGAGTATGAGATGGCATTTGCTCTCGCCGAAAAGAAATATCGCTCCTGCTCGCATCTTGATGAAGATGTGATCTATCGCCGAATCTCCTCACTCCTCTCCCGCAAGGGATTTGGACATCAGATGATGTCTCGGATCATGAATCAACTACGATTGGGTGATGAACAGTTCTAACCCGTTAATAGTGATCTGCGGTGCCACCGCGACGGGTAAGAGTGATCTTGCAATAGCACTCGCAGAAAAATTAGATGCGCAGATTATTAACGCTGATTCAATGCAGGTGTATTCCGGCATGGATATTGGGACTGCAAAAGTTCCACTCTCGGAACGAATGGGAATTCCGCATCATCTTCTAGATATCTTTCCAGTCAATCAAGATATGACAGTTGCAAAGTATCAAGAACTTGCGCGCAGAGAAGTTGAACAATTACGAGAATCAGAAATTCCAACAATAATCGTTGGCGGTACAGGTCTCTACATAAAATCGATTCTTGATGACCTCAACTTTCCAGATACCGATCCAGAGGTTCGAGCTCGAATTACGGATGAAGCTGAGGCTTTGGGAAATGAGGCGCTTCATGCACGATTGGCGATCCTCGATCCGTTGGCGGCGCTTGCGATTCCTTCTGCAAATATTCGTCGAGTAATCCGAGCGCTCGAAGTGATCGAGATTACTGGTCAGCCATATACGAGCAATCTGCCACGCGAAGGCTCGACGCGCTATCCCGATGCAATTCAAATTGGCCTAGCCATGGATCGCGAAGACCTAGGGGATCGAATCAACAAGCGGGTTGATCAGATGTGGGAGTTGGGCTTCGTTGATGAAGTTGAAGAGTTGATCAATCAAGGCATTCTCGAGGCGAAGACCGCTCAAGCAGCGATTGGTTACGCCCAAATCATCTCGATGAAGCATGGGCTGATGAGCGAGGAGGAGGCACGCGAGGATACAAAGCGAGCCACTCGACAATATGTCCGCCGCCAAGAGACCTGGTTCAGCCGGGATGAGCGAATAACCTGGTTATCCTCACAATCATCAACCTCGATGCGCCTAGAGAGTGCTCTAGCAACTATTATTAAAAGATGATCGCAACCTACGGGCACGGAACGCACAATGATTTCCTCGTGCTCTTTGATCCTGATGATCAGAATGAACTCACGCCTGACCAGGTCGCCAGAATGTGTAATCGCGAAAGCGGCATCGGGGCAGATGGCACGATTCGAATCATCAAGCGCGATGGCAAATGGTTTATGGATTATCGAAATAGCGATGGCTCACTTGCAGAGATGTGTGGAAATGGCATTCGTGTCATGGGTCGCTATCTCGTTGAACGCGGTCACCAACCCGAGGGAATCTTCGCAATAAACACTCGCGCTGGAATGAAGTACATGGCAGTTCCCTCCGATGCTGATATCTCGGTAAATATGGGATCAGTTCAAGAAATTTATGGCGAGATTTCCGTGAAGGTGAATGAGCACGAGTGGGTCGGATATAACATCAATGCAGGAAACCCACATGCAGTCGTCTTCGTTGATGATCTTATTGATGCGGGCGATCTGAAGAGTCCACCGAATGTTGAACCAGCAGATGAATACCCTGATGGTGTCAACGTCGAATTTGTCACCTTCTTAGATAATGGTGAACTCGCGATGAGGGTGCACGAGCGGGGGTCTGGCGAAACTCAAAGTTGCGGAACCGGAATCTGTGCAGTTGCGCTCGCCGCAACGCTAAAAACGCGTAAGTCACTTCCTGTTCGGTGGGTCATTAATCCACCAGGGGGTCGATTAACTGTCGATATCGACTCGCATAGCAATGCCACTCTCACCGGACCTGCAGTACTCATTGCAGATCACGATATTAGTAAGTACTTGTAACGACGATGCCACGCGATCAAGAACCACTCGATCTCGATATCGATCAACTTTTGCGCGAATCTGCACAAATCGCTGCAGATTTTGATGCGCAAGAGAGCTCAGCTGAATACGCCGAAAGCCAACAGCAAGATTTACAAGATCGTCAGGCTCTTCGAAGAGTTCATGGACTCTCCACCGAAATGCAGGATGTATCGGATGCCGAATACCGACAACTTCGCCTGGAAAAAGTTGTACTCGTTGGGGTGTGGACAGAGGGCACTGCTCAAGATGCTGAAAACTCGTTGAAGGAGTTAGGTGCGCTCGCCGAAACAGCGGGGTCGCAGGTGATGGATGGTTTAATTCAACGCCGTGACCGAGCAGACCCTTCAACATTTATTGGCTCTGGCAAAGTACTAGAACTACGTGAAGCAGTGGTTGCAACTGGTGCCGATACCGTGGTCTGCGACGGCGAACTTTCACCCGCACAGTTGCGAGCACTTGAAGCTAAGGTCAAAGTAAAGGTAATTGATCGGACAGCCCTGATCCTCGATATCTTCGCGCAGCACGCAAAGTCTCGAGAAGGAAAGGCTCAGGTAGAGCTTGCCCAAATGACTTATCTCTTGCCACGCCTTCGTGGTTGGGGTGATTCGCTCTCGCGCCAAGCAGGTGGCATTGGTGGCCGCGGTCCAGGTGAAACAAAGATTGAGACTGACCGTCGTCGCATTAATGACAAGATGGCGAAACTTCGCAAAGAGATCAAAGAGATGAAGGTTGCTCGAGATACCAAGCGCCAAGAGCGAACCCGCCATAACATTCCATCTGTTGCAATCGCCGGCTATACCAACGCCGGTAAATCCTCTCTTATGAACCGTCTTACAAATGCCGGAGTACTCGTCGAAAACGCACTCTTTGCAACGCTTGACCCAACTACCCGACAGACAAAGAGTCCAGATGGCCGAGTCTTTACCCTCTCAGATACCGTCGGATTTGTAAGACATTTGCCGCACCAGCTAGTTGAAGCTTTCAAATCAACGCTCGAAGAAGTTGCAGCGGCAGATCTCATTGTTCACGTTGTTGATGGTTCGCATCCAGATCCCATGGAGCAAATTCGCGCTGTGCGCCAAGTGATAAACGAAGTCGGTGGCGGAGATATTACAGAGATCATCGCTATCAATAAGGCTGATATCGCTGCCCCTGAAGTAATGATGCAGATTCTTAGGACAGAGCCGAATAGCTTTGCATTCTCTGCCCGTACCGGGTTTGGAATCGAGACTCTCTTAAAGGCGATTGAGACATCGCTACCGCGCCCTCGCATCGAAGTAACTACGACAATTCCATTTAATCGCGGTGATCTCGTCTCGGCAATTCATGAGCGTGGCGAAATATTGAGTGAAGAGTATTCCGAGCATGGGACGACAATTCATGCGATGGTTGATGGTTCACTTGCCGAAAAGCTTGCCGCGATTAAATTGGCTTAAGTAGGATTCCATAGTGTCTTCGCGTATTACTCTTAATGAATCCACCTTCGATGAGAGCGTTGAAAAGGTTGCCCACGAGATTCGCTCTGGTGGAATCGCAATTCTCGCCGCCGAAAGCGGTTATATGTACATCTGTGATGCATTTAGTCACGATGCGATTTCCCGCGTGCACACCTTGCGAGGTGATGAGGAGAACACCGCCTCGCAGATCTTTGTCGGAACGTCAGAGGTCTTAAAGGGCCTCGCCCTCGACTTCGATAAGGATTATCAAGAGCTTGCTCGCGCATTCTGGCCAGGGCTTTTGACCTTCTTCTTAACCCCGCACTCTGGCCTGCAGTGGAATCTGGGGGATAGCGGACAACTCGCTGAGTTCGCCGTACGTGTTCCACAACGAGATTTCCTGAGAGCGGTCGTAGCAAATGTCGGTCCGGTCGCGGCGGCGAGCGCAGCCAATCGCGGCGCCGCTGCAATTCGAGAGATCACATTAACCCCAGCCATGGACTCTGATATCGCAATCTTTGTCGATGAGGGGGTTCTTCCAGAAGGCCCCGCCTCAACAATTCTCAGGCGGGCAATCGTGGGAAGTGTGGGCGGGATTGAGATCATGCGCGAGGGCGCAATTTCAGAGAGCCAATTGCGAGCGGTTCTGCCGACCATCATGGCGCGCACCTCGGAGTAGTCCGCCGTGAACTAGGCTTCTCGCATGACCGATACTTTCTATGGCCCAGATTTCAATCAGCTCAACGCGCAGGACCCAGATATCGCAGCGCTTCTCCTCTCTGAACTGGAGCGTCAGCGTCACAACCTTCAGTTGATCGCCTCCGAGAACTTCACCTCACCGGCCGTTCTTGCCGCGTTGGGTTCGACTCTCTCAAATAAATATGCCGAGGGCTACCCAGGCAAGCGTTATTACGGCGGTTGTGAAGAGGTCGATAAGGTCGAAACGATCGGCATCGAGCGAGCGAAGGAACTCTTCGGCGCAGAGCATGCAAACCTCCAACCACACTCTGGCGCAAGTGCAAATGTCGCGGTCTATAAAGCTTTTACAAATCCAGGCGATACCGTACTCGCCATGTCATTGCCACACGGTGGCCATCTCACTCACGGCGCAAAGGTTAACTTTTCTGGAAAGTGGTACAACATCGTCTCGTATGGTGTGCGTGCCGATAATGAACTTATCGATTATGACGAACTTCGTGATTTAGCGATTGCTAATAAGCCAAAGATGATCTGCTCGGGCGCCACCGCTTATCCAAGTCTGATTGATTTCGAGAAGGTCCGTGCAATCTGTGATGAGGTCGGCGCAATCATGTGGGTCGATGCGGCTCATTTCATCGGCCTCGTTGCTGGCAAGGCGATACCTTCACCCGTCCCTTATGCAGATGTCGTTTCATTTACAACACATAAAGTTCTACGCGGACCACGCGGCGGAATGATTCTGAGCAAAGCCGAGCATGCAGCTTCGCTCGACAAAGCTGTCTTCCCGGGAATGCAGGGCGGGCCAATTATGAGCGCTGTTGCCGGCAAGGCAGTAGCGTTGAAAGAGTGCGCGACACCTGCATATCAAGAATATGCACGAAATGTCATTGCAAATGCTCAGGCGCTTGCCGCTGGTCTTGAAGATGAAGGCATGCGCGCAGTCTCCGGCGGAACTCAAACTCACTTGGCGCTGATTGATGTGCGAAGAACCGGAGTAACTGGAAAAGTTGCCGATGAGCGCTGCGGACTTTCGGGTATTACGCTCAACAAGAATGCGATCCCATACGATCCAGAGACTCCGGCAGTTACCAGCGGTATTCGCGTCGGCACTCCATCGACGACAACTCAAGGAATGGGAATTCCTCAAATGAAGGAGATCGCATCCTTGATCGCACGGGCAATAAAGGATGGCGCCGATGAGAGCAAGGCAGCTGCAATTCGTAGCGATGTCCATGCGTTGACCGCCCAATTCCCGGTCTATCCGCGCGCTTAAACTCTGACTTTTAGGATTTTTAGATGCGCGAATATCTCTTAACCGTTCTGATTGCGGCAGCACTTACCTATTTGCTCACGCCGATCATCAGATCACTTGCGATGCGATCGGGCGCATATATCGATATTCGAGATCGCGATATGCATGCATCAATTACGCCACGTTGGGGTGGAGTCGCCATGTGGGCGGCGATGTCACTCACATTCTTAATCGTCAACCATCTTCCGCTCGTCGGAAAATCATTTGGACGTGAAGCGCAAGGAATCTTTCTCGCCGGCACATTCATTATGGTTTTAGGGATGCTTGATGATCGATTCGATCTTGATTCGATTACCAAGTTTGCCGGTCAGGCTCTTGCTGGCGGAATTCTTCTCTTGCACGGGGTTCAGATCCTCTGGCTTCCAATCAATGGAATCTTGACGCTGCCAGCAAATATCGGACAAATTCTTACCGTTATCTTTGTCATGACGGTAATTAACGCTGTGAACTTCATTGATGGGCTCGATGGCCTTGCGACTGGCATCGTTGCAATTTGTGCAAGTGCATTCTTTATCTTTTCTTACGTCCTCGCAGTGGTAAATGGATTTAATCGCGCAGGAGCTCCTTCACTCATCACCGCCGTAGTTATCGGAATGTGTCTTGGCTTCTTGCCACATAATTTTCACCCAGCGAAAATCTTTATGGGCGATTCAGGTGCGATGTTGCTCGGACTATTACTCGCCGCTTCGGCGATCACTCTCACTGGCCAGATTGATGTGAACGCAATTTCGGATTCACGATCTCGTTCAGCGCTTCTTCCACTTCTTCTGCCATTCACCATTATGGCGATACCGCTTCTTGATCTCATTCTTGCGATTGTTCGCAGAGTCCGGGCTGGACGCTCTCCCTTTGCCTCTGACCGTGAGCACCTGCACCATCGCTTACTCGATCTCGGTAATTCTCATCGAAGGACTACATTTATTCTCTATCTCTGGGCTGCCACCTTTGCATTCCCAACGGTGATCGCGGCTTTCGCGCCACTCTGGATGGCCTTGGTTGTGGCGCTAGCAATTGGGTCAGGATCTCTGATCTTGATCGCCGACACCCTTCGCAAAGCCCCCAAGAAAGAGGTTTCAGTTGTCTAATCTCAATTCGAATTCCGAAGCCTCGGGATCAAGCTCATCTAGCTCATCTAGTGCATCTAGTGAAGAGCAGATGTGGCGAGGCGCCCTTCTGCCCGCCCTCGTAGTGACAGTTCTCTGCATTATTGGCTCGATTGCCCTCAAAAAAGGGCCCGGCGCTTGGGGCTCCCTGCTTGCAAGCCTGACAGTGCTCCTCTTCTTCTCGGTCCATTTGGGGATAAGTGCCATTTCTAAGAATCTTGACCCCATTGCAACGATGGCGCTGGCGATGTTCTCCTACTTTGCCAAGGTGATGGTGATGGGAGCTTTCCTGCTCATCGTCACAAAATTCACCTCACCGTCGACCGTCAACCGCCCAGCCTTCGCCGCCACCGCCCTAGCCATTACCGCCGCCTGGCTGGCGGGGGAGATCCGTGCATTTATGAAGATCAAGCTCGGGCTACCATTGCCCCTCAAGAAGGCTGAATAAGGGGGCTCGTCATGGCATCAAATGAAGAGGGCGCACTCTGGTCGATCCTGGGATACCTGATCTCCGGGCTACTCATCTGGGGTGGCATCGGCTACGGTCTCGATCGCTGGCTCAATCCACACCACCACTGGTTCATGCTCGTTGGATTCCTGCTCGGAATGGGCGCTTCGATCTATCTCGTCTGGCTCCGCTTCGGCCGGGAGTAGCGGCTGCGATCTGGGCTGAAAATCACCTTTTTCACCCCCTGATTGAGTTTTGGATTTTGTAGCTCTCCTAATAGGGTTACGCCGTCTTCCCATAGAAAATTAAGTTTCGTACCTTTTGTTGGATTAGCTGATCGATTAAGGGAGAGTGCGTGTTCGTGTCTGCTGTAGCTGGCCCAGGGTTCGTCCCGCCAAGCACCAACGACTTCAATTTACCTCCCGTTTTTGGTAACAGCGCATACTCGACTAAACCAGTATTGCTCGTATTCTTGAGCATCATCCTTATCTCAATATTCTTCATCGCCGCATCACGTAAAGCTGCAATTGTTCCTGGCAAGCTCCAATTTGTTGGCGAATCCATCTACGCCTTTGTGCGCAAGGATCTTGCAGAAGAGATTATCGGTCACGGCTTCTTGCAGTTCGTGCCATTCCTCTTCACTCTCTTCACATTTGTTCTTGTAAATAACGTATTCGGAATTATTCCGTTCTTGCAGTTCCCTGCAATGTCTCACGTTTCATTCCCTTATGTCCTCGCCGGTTTTTCCTACTTCATCTTCCATGCGATTGGTATCAAGAAGCAAGGAATCGGGAAGTACCTCAAAGGAATCGCATTCCTCCCAGGAGTTCCAAAGTTCGCATACATTCTTCTCACCCCGATTGAAATTGCTACCTATTTCTTGATTCGCCCAGTGACACTCTCACTGCGTCTCTTTGCAAATATGTTTGCAGGCCACCTTCTGCTTCTCGTCTTCATCGGCGGCGGAAACTACATGCTCCACGATTCACATCTCTTTATGAAGATCTTGTCACCATTCTCCTTCGGTTTTGGAATCGCGATGACATTCTTCGAATTTATGGTGCAGTGCCTTCAGGCCTACATCATCACCCTCCTCTCAGCACTCTTCATCGCTGGCGCATTGGTGGATGAGCACTAACTTTTTACCCAAACCCCTTATTGGCATTTGCTAATAAGTACAACGAACGAAAGGCAACAAAGATGAAAGGCACACTCAACCTGGTCGGTTATGGCCTATCTGCAATCGGACCTGCAATCGCAACTGGCTTAATCTTCGCCGCTTACATCAACGGTGTAGCTCGTCAGCCTGAAGCACGTTCAGTCTTGCAGCCAATCGCATTTCTCGGCTTCGCTTTGGCAGAAGCTTTGGCGCTATTCGGTCTCGTACTCGCATTCGTCCTCTAATTCAATCCTTACTCATCAGTTAAGAACTTTTAGACAGGAATAAAGAGATGCATTCTCGTTTTGTGGCTGAAGCGGCGCAGAGCCCACTCGTTCCAAAGCCAGCTGAGCTGATTGTCGGCGTAATCGCCTTCGGTCTTCTCTTCTTGGTCCTTCGTAAGTTTGTAACGCCAATGTTCGAAAAGGCATTTGCGGCACGCACCGAGGCGATCCAGGGCGGAATCGAAAAGGCAGAACGCGCACAGCTTGAAGCAGCAAAGGCTCTTGAGTCATATACGGCTCAACTTGCTGATGCTCGCGGTGAAGCATCCAAGATCCGCGAAGAAGCTCGCGCACAAGGCGCGGCGATCATCGAAGATTTACGGGCTCAGGCACAAGAAGAGGCTGCACGAATCACTTCAGCAGCACAAAGTTCTATCGAAGCAGAGCGTGAGAAGGCTGTTAACTCACTTCGTGCCGAGGTGGGAACTTTGGCCGTTGATCTTGCATCCAAGATCGTCGGAGAAGCACTTGAAGACCAGGTACGACAATCTCGTATTGTCGATCGCTTCTTAGAAGAGTTGGAGAAGAGCAAGTAATGATCGTATTAGGTGGTAGTAGTCGCCAATCACTTTTGGCGCTTCGCGGTGCACTAGATGAGCAGCTTAAAGGCGCTTCATCTGCTGAGTGCACCGCACTATCTGCCGACCTCTTTAAGTCGCTTGCAGCAATTGCCTCATCGGTAGGTTTGCGTCGCGCGCTTACAGATCCGGCTCGCGATCATGGTTCAAAGAGCGCACTCATCAATGATTTGTTTGGCAAAGAAGTGAATGCAAAGGCACTCTCGCTTCTTGTAAGCGCGGCCGGATTGCGCTGGTCCACCTCGGGTGAGATAGCGGATGCGATTGAGCAGATTGCCGTAGAAGCAGAAGCTACTTCGGCCAATCAGGATAATTCACTCGATCGCGTAGAGGAGGAGCTCTTCCTCTTCTCTCGCTTATTAGTTACTCATAATGATCTTCGCCTCGCGTTAAATGACCGCGCAGACTCAATCGATCGTAAGCGCGCCCTCGTCGGGAGCATCTTCTCTTCTAAGGCAAGCGCATCGACAGTTCGACTCCTTGAAGCGCTCGTGGGCGGTTCTCGTGGCCGAAGCATCGAAGCTGCACTTGCGGCTTATGCCCACGGGGTCTCTGCTCGTCGCAACCGTCTCGTGGCGATCGTTCGTAGCGTGATCGCACTTACTCCAGCGCAACAAGAACGCCTTGCTGCCTCGCTCACATCACATGTGGGCCAACCAGTTCATATCAATACTGAAATTGATCCAGCAGTTCTTGGCGGAATTGAAGTTCGCTTCGCCGACGAGATCATCGATGGAACCATCAGCAATCGTTTGGCAGAAGCGAGCAGAGCGCTCGCTGTTTAAGTCCGAATCACAAGAATTCGATTCTCTACCAAGAAGAGATTCGACTAGTAAGAGAGACAGAGGGAATACATTATGGCCGAGCTAACAATTCGTCCCGAAGAAATTCGCGACGCACTTGCAAAGCACGTTGCTTCATATAACCCAGGAGCTGCAGCCCGAGATGAGATCGGCACAGTTACCGAGGCGGGCGATGGAATCGCACGCGTTGAGGGCCTGCCTTCAACAATGACAAATGAGCTATTGAAGTTTGAGAACGGAACGTTAGGACTCGCTCTTAACCTCGACGTTCGCGAGATCGGTGTCGTTATCTTGGGCGAATTCACCGGCATCGAAGAAGGAACAACAGTCCGCCGCACTGGAGAAATTCTCTCGGTTCCAGTTGGCGACGCATTCTTGGGCCGCGTAGTAAACGCGCTCGGCGAGCCAATCGATGGCAAGGGTGAGATCAAGGCTGAAACAACTCGTGCCCTTGAACTACAGGCACCATCAGTTGTACAGCGCCAACCTGTTAAAGAGCCAATGCAGACAGGTATCAAGGCGATTGACGCCATGACCGCTATCGGACGTGGACAGCGACAATTGATCATCGGTGACCGTCAGACTGGTAAGACTGCAATTGCAATCGACACGATCATCAACCAGCGCGATAACTGGAAGACTGGCGACCCAAAGAAGCAAGTTAAATGCATCTATGTTGCTATTGGCCAGAAGGGTTCAACGATCGCATCTGTAAAGGGCGCTCTTGAAGCTGCTGGCGCGATGGAGTACACAACAATCGTTGCAGCACCAGCATCAGATTCTGCCGGCTTCAAATATCTCGCACCGTATACCGGTTCAGCTATCGGTCAGCACTGGATGTACAACGGCCAGCACGTTCTCATTATCTTTGATGACCTTTCAAAGCAGGCCGAGGCTTACCGTTCAGTCTCACTTCTTCTCCGTCGTCCACCAGGTCGCGAGGCTTACCCAGGAGACGTCTTCTACTTACACTCACGTCTTCTCGAGCGTTGCGCAAAGCTCTCTGATGAGCTCGGTGGCGGTTCAATGACTGGCCTGCCAATTATTGAAACAAAGGGAAATGACGTCTCAGCGTTTATTCCTACCAACGTTATTTCGATTACTGATGGTCAGTGCTTCCTTGAGACCGATCTCTTCAACGCCGGTGTCCGTCCAGCGATCAACGTTGGTATCTCGGTATCACGCGTTGGTGGTTCGGCTCAGACCAAGGCGATCAAGAAGATTGCAGGTCGTCTCCGTCTTGATCTTGCTCAGTATCGCGAACTCGAAGCTTTCGCAGCTTTCGGTTCTGATCTTGATGCGGCTTCTAAGGCGCAACTCGAGCGCGGAGCTCGCATGGTTGAGCTTCTGAAGCAAGGCCAGTACTCACCTTATTCAGTCGAGCGCCAGGCAGTTTCTATCTGGGCTGGAACCACTGGAAAGATGGATTCGATTCCTGTTGCAGATATTCGCCGCTTTGAATCAGAGTTCCTTGACTTCATCGCTCGTGAACGCGCCTCAATCTTTGATGTAATCGCAACTACGCGTGAACTCACTGATGACACAGTTGCCTCACTCGAAGAAGCAGTCACGGCTTTCAAGGTTCAATTCGTCTCTTCAGAGGTGAAGTAAGAACTCATGGGTGCCCAACTTCGCGTCTATCGCCGCCGAATGCGTTCGGTTAAGGCGACTAAGAAGATTACGAAAGCAATGGAGTTAATCTCTGCTTCTCGTATCATCAAGGCGCAGCAACGAGTGAACGCTTCATCGCCTTATGCGAATGAACTCACACAGGCAGTCACAGCGGTGGCAACCTTCTCGAAGGTAGATCACCCGCTGACAACTCCTTCAGTAAATCCACGTCGCGCTGCAGTCTTAATCATTGCCGCTGATCGCGGTATGGCTGGTGCCTACTCAAACGCTGCAATCAAAGAGGGCGATCTCGTTATCGCGGCGCTCCAAGCTCGTGGAGTCACTGCAGATGCCTACCTTGTTGGCCGTAAAGCGCTCAACTATTACAAGTTCCGAAACCGTTCAATTGCCGGTTCATGGACAGGCTTCTCGGATAATCCACAATTTGAGAATGCCCGTGAAGTATCCTCGGCGTTGATTACCGCATTCTTGGCGCAAGCTGATGCAGCTGATGAACTTCATATCATCTACACGCAATTTAAATCGATGATCACACAAATTCCTGTGACAAACCAAGTTCTTCCGCTTATTACTGAGGAAGCGCCTGCAGGACTTCTTCCACAATATGAATTCGAACCTGATGCATCCGAGGTGCTCAATGCTTTGCTACCTCGCTATGTAGAGGCTCGAGTCTTCAATGCAATGTTGCAATCAGCGGCTTCTGAGCATGCAGCTCGTCGTCGTGCAATGAAGTCAGCAACTGACAATGCTGACGAGCTCATCAAGTCACTCACCCGGCTAGCCAACGCGGCTCGTCAGGCAGAAATTACGCAAGAGATCAGTGAAATTGTTGGCGGCGCAGATGCGCTTGCCTCAGCTAGCGCAGGGAGCGAATAATGACAGTTGCGACTAAAAACGGCCGCGTTGCTCGAGTAATCGGACCGGTGGTGGATATTGAGTTCCCATCCGATGCGATGCCAGAGATCTTCAACGCCTTACACGTTGATGTAACGCTCTCAGGCGAGGCTCGCACATTGACCCTCGAAGTTGCCCAGCACATTGGCGATAACCTCGTCCGTGCGATTTCGATGCAACCTACCGACGGCATGGTCCGTGGTGCATCGGTATCTGATACCGGCGCCCCAATCTCTGTTCCTGTCGGCGATGTGACCAAGGGCCACGTCTTCAACACCCTCGGTGAGTCACTCGATGTACCAACATCCTCCCTCGATATTAAAGAGCGTTGGCCGATCCACCGTACCGCTCCTGCATTCGATCAGCTCGAGTCAAAGACCGAGATGTTCGAGACGGGCATCAAGGTTATTGACCTACTCACACCATATGTAAAGGGTGGAAAGATCGGGCTCTTCGGTGGTGCTGGTGTAGGTAAGACAGTTTTGATTCAAGAGATGATCTATCGCGTAGCTGAAAACTTCGGTGGTGTATCTGTATTCGCCGGTGTCGGTGAGCGTACCCGTGAAGGTAACGATCTCTTCCTTGAAATGACAGAGACTGGCGTTATTAATAAGACTGCACTGGTCTTCGGCCAGATGGATGAGCCACCTGGGACTCGCCTACGTGTAGCGCTTTCTGCTCTGACAATGGCTGAGTATTTCCGCGATGTTCAGAACCAAGATGTGCTCCTCTTCATCGACAACATCTTCCGATTCACACAGGCAGGTTCTGAGGTTTCAACACTTCTTGGCCGTATGCCATCTGCAGTGGGATATCAGCCAACTTTGGCTGATGAGATGGGTCAGCTCCAAGAGCGCATCACATCAACACGTGGTCACTCAATTACATCAATGCAGGCAATCTACGTACCTGCTGATGACATCACCGACCCAGCACCACACACGACCTTCGCTCACCTTGATGCAACAACTGTGTTGTCTCGTCCAATCTCTGAGCTTGGTATCTACCCAGCTGTAGATCCGCTCGACTCGACTTCACGTATCTTGGACCCTCGCTACATCGGCGAACATCACTTCCGTGTTGCGAACCGCATCAAGCAGATCTTGCAGCGTTACAAGGATCTCCAGGACATCATTGCCATCTTGGGTATCGATGAGCTATCTGAAGAAGATCGCATCTTGGTTGGTCGCGCACGTCGTATCCAGCGCTTCCTTTCGCAGAACACATTCGTTGCGAAGGTCTTCACAGGCATCGACGGCTCATTCGTTCCGCTTTCAGAGACGATCGAAGCATTCGAAGCGCTCGCTGATGGTAAGTATGACCATATTCCTGAGCAGGCATTCTTCATGTGCGGCGGACTCGACGATGTCGAGCGTAAAGCTGCTGAACTTGCCGCATCGGTAAAGGCATAACAGATGGCATCATCCAATCTCACCGTTGAAGTAGTTTCGCCCGAAAAGCGTGTCTGGTCGGGCGAAGCCACAATGGTTTCTGCACGCACACTTGAAGGTGACATTGGAATCTTGCCTGACCATGCTCCACTCCTTGGAGTCTTGGTGGATGGAAACGTCTCGATTAAGGCCGTTGATGGCAGCTCTCACGAGTTCGCTCTGCGCGGCGGCTTTATCTCAGTCTCAAAAAATCGCGTCTCTGTATTAGGTGAGAGCGCTTAATAACTTTTTTAACTTGGGTTGGATTCTCGTGACATCCGCTCCGAGTGATCGAAGATCTTCTGCAAAATCGGGATAACCTCGATCTACGTGATACCCATCCTCGACAATTGTTACGCCCTCACTTACAAGTCCTGCAAGAACAAGTCCGGCTCCGGCGCGAATATCCGTCGCCAAGACTGGCGCCCCAGAAAGTTCAGAGATTCCATTGATCGCGGCGTGATGTCCATCCACGGTGATGGTGGCCCCAAGACGCTTTAATTCATTGACAAACATAAAGCGACCTTCGAAGACATTCTCCGTGACAATCGCATGGCCCTGGGCAATTGCATTCATACAAATTGCCATTGGTTGCAAATCTGTAGGAAATCCCGGATAGGGGAGTGTTGCAATATCTACCGCACTTGGTCTGCGATCCATCTTCACTCGGAATCCATCAGGAGTTGTAGTAATAACAGCGCCGGCTGCCACTAATTTATCGAGCGGAATTTCTAGGTGTTCGGGACGCCCACCAATGATTGTGATATCACCTTGGGTCATTACGGCAGCAAATGCCCAAGTACCGGTCACTATTCGATCTGCGAGCGTTGCATGAGTAGCCGGTCTTAGTCTTTCGACGCCTTCGATGGTGATCGTCGAGCTTCCGAGCCCTTCGATCTTCGCACCCATTGCAATGAGGTATTCACCAATATCGGCAATATCTGGTTCGCGCGCCGCGTTCTCAATAACAGTGCGACCACGGGCCAGAACCGCAGCCGTCATCAGATTTTCAGTCGCGCCAACACTTGGGAATTCAAGTGAGATATTTGTGCCAGCCAGTCCATTAGGGGCTTTTGCAATGACATACCCATGTTCTGAATGCACCTCTGCGCCGAGCGCTCTCAGCCCAGCAATGTGAAAATCCAGTCCGCGTGAACCAATGGCATCGCCACCAGGAAGAGCAACATCTGCTTCACCTACGCGGGCGATGAGTGGCCCGAGGACGTTTATCGAGGCGCGCATCTTTCGCACCAAATCGTAATCAGCCTTGTGTGCAGGAATCTCTGGCACATCGATTGTCAGTGTGTGATCCTCGGTGTTGTGCGTAACAGTGCAGCCAAGACGTTCGAGAAGTTCTGCCATGATCTCGACATCAGCGATATGAGGGACATTGAGAAGTTTGTTCTTGCCCGGTGCGAGAAGAGATGCAGCCATTAACTTGAGGGCAGAATTCTTAGCACCACGTACGGCAACTTTTCCGACGAGACGAGCCGGACCGACGACGCGAAAGGCATCGCCGATGGAATCACCGGAGCCAGCATTTCTCGTCAAGCCAGTCATCCCTGCCCTCTCTCGGTAGGTGCGAATACAAGTGGTCACATTCTAGTTGTTCGCCTAGGCTGATCCCATGGTTAACCTCACGCGCATTTACACAAAAACTGGCGACGATGGCACGACATCCTTAGGGGATATGTCACGTACCTCCAAGAATGACCCTCGCCTTGAGGCATATGCCGATGTAGATGAAGCAAACTCTTCTATCGGGGTTGCACTCTCACTGGGCCAAATAACCGACGAGGCGATCATCAAACTCCTAGTCCGCATTCAGAACGATCTTTTCGATGTGGGAGCCGATCTCTGCACGCCAGTTATCGACAACCCTGCCCATGAGCCACTTCGCGTCCTTGAATCACAAGTCACTTATCTTGAAGAGAAGATCGATCACTACAACGATTCACTCGAACCTTTGCGATCTTTCGTTCTGCCTTCGGGAACTCCTGCTGCCTCACTCCTTCACGTATCGAGAACCGTTGTGCGCCGCGCAGAGCGTTCAACCTGGCATGCGATTCACTCATTTGGGGGCGGAGTTAATCCACTCACGGCGAAATATTTAAATCGCCTTTCAGATCTCCTCTTTGTTCTCGCACGAATCGAAAATAAGGCGATTGGTGATCAGCTCTGGGTACCAGGGGCTAATCGATAGCTGGGCTCGATTAGAAGTGATTAGTCGCCATTGAATAGGTAGAGCTTGGGAGTGACTCTGTTGGCGCCTCTGTCCAACATGAGACTGTTATGCCTCCGACGCTTAGGTTGTAATTTGTGAGTTCAGTAGCAATTCTCACCGATGTAGCGTCGCGAAGTGCTTGTGCTTGATCGCTGGTAATTGAACCGGCGGCGAGTTGTGCGGTGATCGCCTTTGACTCCTCCGTCGAGATTGCAGAGACGACCGAATTGATTTTAGCGCCCGCAATTTGCGTCAGAGATTTACTCTGGGCAATTTGGGTATAGAAGTTGTTTTGAGAAATTCCAAGAGTGCTGAGGATTATAGATTCGTGCGGAAAGAGCGGTTCGTTACTCACTAAAATTACCGGCAATATCTCATGGCTCTTGGTAGCTCGAGCGAGGGTACGAAGTGTTCCATACTCAATTGTCGCTGTGACATCTGATGGATTTGGTCCATAGACCTTCGAGTTGATCTCCCAATAGAGGCAGGCGCTATCTGAGGCGACATAGACCGCACCGCATGCCATCGCTTTGCATTGCTTAACGGTGGATGCCAGCGCTTTCTTTGAACTGAGAAGACTCACGAGTTGAGTCCCAGAAGGAATCAGCGCGTAGACGCCATTGCTTGAAGCGAATCCCTTGGGTGGCCAGACGGGTGATGGCGAGGGTTTAACTGGGACCCGCTTCGGCTTGTAATAATGACGTACCGTCGCTTTGCGCGTAGTAACACTCTTCTTCTTTGTGGTTGCATGGGCAACTGGTTTCTTTGTGGTTGCATGAGTACTTACTTTACTTTTTGCCTTCGCTGCAGGGGTTGCGGCAAGGGCGGTCGAGAATGAGCTTAATTGGAAGAGGAGCCCCAGTGATATGAGAAGCGAGAGAGATTTTCTCATTACTCTTCAGACCACTTAAATGTTCGAATAGAGAGCAAGGTGCCGATGATAAGCCAAATCACCAGTATGAGAGCGGTCTTACCGAGCTCCCACGAATGAGCAGCTTCTTTCATTGCGAAATCTGAAGGAAGGAATACTGAACGCATACCTTGAGTGAGCCACTTAAGAGGGAAGAGCGCTGCGATATCTTGCATCCATTTTGGCAGATCTGAAAAGACAAAGAAGACTCCTGAAAGGAATTGCAGAACGATCACTATCGGAGAGACAACGGCGGAGGCGCCTCGTCCGCTCTTAGGCACGGAAGAGAAGGCAATCCCTAAGACAGTGGAGCAGGCACTTCCTAGCAAAATTAACCAGGTAAATCGCAACCACAATATGCCTGACGTTGGAAGATGAAGTCCAAAGAGAAGTGCACCAAAACCAAGCAGTAACGCGACTTGAAAGAGCATTGAGGCTGTCACAACAATGGCCTTCCCGATGAAGTACGAGATTGGCGACATCGGAGTTCCACGAAGTCGCTTGAGAGTTCCAAGATCTCGAGACATGGGAATCGCAATAGCGAGTTGTTGAAAGCCGGTATTTACCAACCCCGAAGCAACCATTCCAGCGACGAAGTATTGGCTAAATGTCACCCCTGGAGCGATCGTATTTTTAAATACTGATCCGAAGATGAAGAGCAGAATCACGGGAAATGCGAGCGTGAAAACAACAGATTCACGCTGACGAAGAAATTCTTTAATCTCGAGTTGGCCGCGAAGAGCCCCAAGCTTAAGAATGCTCATGCCTCACCAATCATTCTCAGATAGATATCTTCAAGTGAAGGCCGCGAGATTGCCAAATCAGGAATCTCACCCTTGAAGCGCGTTGCCAAATCTTGCACAAAGCGCGTGGGCGAATCTGTCTCTTCGCTTCTACTATTTCCACCTTCACTCCAGGAGACGGTCGCCGATGCAGTGGCTCTCCCACCTAGGAGTTCCGGGGAGGCAACTTCTATGACGAGGCCCTTATTAATGACTGCAACCCGATCTGCGAGAGCTTCGGCCTCATCTAAGTAATGCGTGGTCAGCAAGATTGTTGTTCCTTCGTCGCGAAGGGTGCGAATCAACTCCCAGAACGCCCTGCGGGCCTCGGGATCAAATCCAGTAGTTGGCTCATCGAGAAAGAGAATCTCAGGTGAGCCTATGATGCCGAGTGCGACATCCAACCTTCGACGCTGTCCGCCAGAGAGCGTCGCGATCTTCGCATCCTTTTTCTCGCTTAGACCCACAAGCCCGATAACAGAATCTGGATCTTTTGCATGGGAGTAATAGTGAGCGTAGTGATGGAGAGTCTCGGAAACACTGAGATCGCCGGCATCATTGACTGACTGGAGAACTATTCCAATTCGATTTCGCCAATGGAGTTCACCAGAATGTGGGTTTTCTGGATCCTCGCCTAAGACCAAAACTTCTCCGGAATCACGCTTGCGATAACCTTCTAGAATTTCCACAGTTGTCGTCTTGCCTGCCCCATTGGGCCCAAGGATTGCAAAGATCTCGCCCTTGGCGACTTCAAGATCAAGGCCTGCTACCGCATCCTTACCCGCATAGCTTTTGCGCAGCCCCTTTACCGAGATGGCAGCGTGCTGAGATGTCATATCCCCATAATAGCCGCATAATTAGCGTGTGAGCCCGCGCAGAAATCACCCCAAGAAGAACAAGGGGAGAAGTGCAGGGTCTGGAGCAGAAGAGCGAAATATCGAGGATGTTGGCTTAAGTTTTGAGAGCACGGAAGAACATTCCGACGGTTTCTATAAAGTTCGCCGAATTACGGGCTCGAGCTCAACGAAGCCATACCGCTGTCCAGGATGCGATCAATTAATCCCAACGGCAACCCCGCATGTTGTGGCATGGCCAGAAGATGACATCGAAAGTCGCCGCCATTGGCACACGCCATGCTGGGGCAAGAAAGCTCAACGCCAACCGCGTACTGAGCGAACTCGTAACGCGCCCCGATATTAAGCTGGCAAATTCTTAATGTAAGAACTTCATTACTGATGTGATGAATCGATCGGCAAACTTTGTCCGCTTAAATGTTGTGAAGGCGATGGGGAGAGCAAATCGCTCACTGACAACGGATCGAAGATAAGTAAATTCATGAAGACCTTCTGGCCCATGAATACGACCGTAGCCGCTATCTTTTACGCCGCCAAATGGAACTGTCGCAATCCCTGCAAACCCAATGACAGAGTTAATCGACACCATGCCGGTGACGAGTTTTGAGGCAATCTTCTCGCCATTTCGCCTTGACCAGACCGAAGCACCAAGTCCATATTTGGTGGCATTCGCCAATCGGATCGCTTCATCCATATCGTGTACTCGATTAATTGTCAGAGTCGGCCCAAACGTCTCATCCGTAATTGCGAGCGAATCTTCGGGCACATCAAGCATGATCGTCGGCTGTACATACGGAGGTTGAACGGAATCAGTTCCACCAATGAGGAACTTCGCGCCCTTTGCTGCTGCATCGTCGATATGGCTTTGGATAATGTTGAGTTGTGATGGCATCGTTGCAGGTCCGTAATTCTTGTTGACCCCGGGGTGAATCTCGGCAGCCATTGCGCCGATCTCCCGAATAAAGTGATCTGCAACTTCGTGGTGAACGTAAACGCGCTCTGCGCCGATGCAGGTCTGTCCTGCATTCGACATCGCGAGCCAGAGGGCGAACTCTGCGGCCTTCTTGATATTCGCATCTTTATCGATGATAACTGGATCTTTACCCCCGCATTCGAGAACGGTTGGGATCATCCGCTCACCCGCTGCAGCTGCTACGCGCTTTGCGGTGCGAGTCGATCCCGTGAATGCAATCTTGTCGATCTGGGAAGAGGTTAAAGCCTCTCCGGTAGAAGCAAGACCGGTTACTACTTGGAAAATATCAGGAAATGGCGCAACTTCTGCAAATGTCTCGCCGAGCCATTCACCAACGCCAGGCGTGTATTCACTCGGTTTGAAGACGACAGTATTTCCAGCTGCAAGCGAGTAGGCAATTGATCCCATCGGTGTAAAGACGGGATAGTTCCACGGACCGATGACCCCCACGACTCCATACGGTGCACGTTCAACACGTGCTTTCATATTCGCCATAATCAAACCGGGATTGCGAGATACAGGTGAGAGATACTTAGATGCGTTCTTCGCAGCCCAATCAAGATGCCCAATAGCAAGTGAGATCTCAAGTGTCGCATCGCTCAGAGGTTTTCCAGTCTCACGTGCGACAAGCGCCGCTAACTCTTCTAACCGCTTTGTGAGGACCGCATCCCAGGCAACGAGAATCTTCTTTCGACCGTTAAAGCCAAGAGCCTGCCATGCCTGGGTACTAGCGCGAGCGCGAGAGACCGCTGCATCAACTTCCTCCTTCGAAGAGTTTCGAAAGCGAGCGATGACCTCTCCTGTAGCTGGGTCGTGACTCGGAAAATCAACTAAGGTCGTTGTATTCATGCCTCAACTGTAAACTCTTCTCGTGCCAGAGTTAATACGCCCGAGCAGTATTTTGCCGGCGAATCGTCGACCCATCCGATTCACGACAGATGATGGCCTCACGCTCGTTGGGGAGGTCGCTCAACCGTTAACCGAACGCAGAACGACCCTACTCTGCCTCCATCCCAATCCAACTGGCGGCGGAATGATGGATAGCCACATTTACAAGAAGGCGAGCAATCGACTTCCCGCTATGGCCGGGGTCGAGGTTATTCGCTTCAATACGCGCGGGACAGAGAGTGCAGCCGGGAAATCTGAAGGTGCCTTCGATAATGGCGGTCTGGAAAAACTCGACGTGGAAGCGGCGATTAATTTTGCCTTCAATGAGTGTGCGGCAACCGAGCTCTGGGTCATCGGGTGGTCCTTCGGCACGGATTTGGCTCTACGCCATGCTCGCGATCCTCGTATTCGAGGGCTCATACTGTTGAGTCCAACTCTCATGACTACGCAAGAAGTTGACCTTGAATGGTGGAGTCGTGATGGCCGACCAATAACTGCGCTCATTCCTGAATTTGATGATTACTTACGTCCGGCGGAAGCAAAGGTGAGATTTGAAAAGCTTCAACAGATAGATCTCATCAATGTAGATGAGGGAAAACATTTGTGGGTGGGGGAGCTACAGGTTTACCGAGTTCTGACTGAGATCGTCCGGATAATTGCACCCGAGCGACTTCCGTTACCAACAGAATGGTAAGTCGCTAGCCAAGATCTGCCTTGGGAAAGACCACTTCATCAACTATCAGCATGATCGCTGCAGCGATGGGAACAGCGAGTAAGCCGCCGATCAAGCCAAGCAGGCTAGTCCCGATAAGAGCGGCGATAATCGTCACCAGCCCTGGAATCGCTAATGATTTTTTCATGATGCGCGGCATAATCACATAATTTTCTACTTGGATGTAGAGCACGTACGCAATGAAGGCAATCAGAGCAGTCATGGGTGATTTTGTGAGGCAGATTAGAGTCACGACGCTAGTACCAAGAATGTGTCCGACAAGCGGGATTAAACCGCAGAAGAATACGAGAAGCGCCAGAGCGGTCGTATAAGGCATTCGGATAATGACTCCCACAAGGAAGATATAAATTGCCGCGATCAGCGAAACTGTCGCCTGACCTCCAACGAAAATTCCTACTCGGTCGATGATGGCATCACTCAGGCTTGCAACACGTGAGCGACGTGAAGCAGGTACAAACTGATAGACCACTTTTGTGACAGATGGAAGTGATGCCAAGAAGTAGAGCGTCAAAACAAGAATTGTCAGTATCGCAATCGCCCCTGATAGCACAGCCTTGCCTACGCCAAGCACTCCACCAAATGCCGTGACAACGAATTGACCATCATGAATCGAGGCAGAGACTTTTTTCTGTATGGAATCGACGATGCCATAGTGTTGATTGAGCACATCTATCGTGTGATTATTCTTCAAATTCGAGACGAGCGTAGGTGCGTTCTTGATCAATAGGTTAACTTGATCGACGATTGGCGGAATTGCAACAAATGCAAAGATGGCAACAAAGGCGATGACGATGGCAACGATCGCGCTGACAGCCGCACCTCTATTGAGGCCCCGACGTTGAAAGAAGTTAACAGCAGGATTTAATCCAGCTGCAAAGAAGAGCGAAATTATGATGAGTACGAAGACTTGTGATGCGCTCGCTAGAGCTCGCAACAATGTAACGGCGATCACAGCGCCAGATGCGGCAAGGAAGCCAAAGTAAAAGGGATGTGCGCGATCAAGGGGCTCACCAAGCAGTCCGTGGTCTTCTATCTTTGGAGTTGCTGCTTTTCGATTCTTTAATCCAGGGATCTTTGGAATTAAATTGGCCATATCCTGATTTTAACTCTCTTTCCCAGTCCAATGGGGGAGAATAGGTTCATGAGCGAATTAAGAATTACCGGCAGCGGTACTGAGATGATCTCGCTCTACGATCTTCCGTGGGCGAAACTCCTTGAGGATTGGCCTGAAGATCCTGGCCTGACCTCAATGCGAGGTATCTCCCGACACGTTGTCCGCTTGGTTCGTACCGGCGATCGCGACGAAGATGTCTTTGCAGTAAAAGAGACGGTCGAGGAGTTCTCCACTAAAGAGTATGCGGTACTAAGAGAGCTAAATACCCGCGGCGCCCCCTGTGTTGAGCCGTTGGCCGTTGTCACAGGTCGGCTTGATCCCCGAGGAAATGAACTCCCTACTGCTCTCGTTACGCGCTACCTTGCCTACTCGCTGCCGTATCGCGTCATCCTGAGCAGCAACGTAACGCCCCACGAAATTACCACGATGGCAAATGCTCTTGCGCTCTTGCTGGTGAAGCTCCACCTTCTTGGATTCTGGTGGGGGGATTGCTCACTCTCAAATGCACTTTTCCGCCGCGATGCGAATGAGTACTCGGCCTATCTCGTTGATGCGGAAACTGGTGAGTTTCAAACCAAACTCACCGATGGTCAGCGCGAACATGATTTAGAGATCGCCCTCTTCAACGTCGCGGCAGAGCTCGAAGATTTGGCGATCGCAGGAGTCTTGCATCCCGGAATGGACCCGATTCGCGCGAGCCAGGGCGTCATCGCCCGCTATCACCGTATCTGGAAGTCGCTTAACGAACCACAAATTCTCGATCCCAAGGATCGTCATGCAGTTGAGCGCGCGATGCGCTCGCTCCAAGATCTTGGCTTTGCTGTTGAAGAAGTTGAGGTCACGATGGATGGCGACAAGGGTGTCTTGAAGTTTTCTCCTAAGTTAGTTCAGGCTGGCTACCACCAGCAACGCCTCAAGGAAATCCTTGGTCTAGATGCAGAAGAGCTGCAGGCGAAGCGATTGCTCGCATCCTTTGACCGCTACCGGGGGCGTGAGGCTAAGAGCGGGCTTTCGTCAGAAGTCTTGGCGCGCCGCTGGTTGACCATCGTCTTTGATCATGTCATCGATCAAATCCCACTCGAACTTCGCGGCAGAGTTGAGCCGGCACAGATGTTCCACGAAATATTGGAGCATCGTTGGTATCTGGGAGAGAAGGCGGGCAAAGATCTGGGGTTGGATTTCGCCACCCAGGAGTACATCCACAATATTCTCCCCTTTCGAACCGATTCTGGAACCAATCTTCGCGAGGAGCCTGTTGTTGTACTCGATTAAATCTTTACCAGAGTTTGGCAGGATAGAGCCATGAGCCTGCCACCACTTCCTCAAGGTTTAGGTAATTTTGGTGGTGCCTTTGATTTGGGCTCACTTCGCCAGCCAGCGGTGAACATTGCCCCGGAAGATCTCGGATATGTTCTCACGCAAAATAATCTGATATCCGAACTTCTTCCAGCATCGCACGAAGCGGTTGCCATCGTTCTCTGTTGGTCACCTCGCAGCACTCAAGCGCAGTCGCTCCTTCCGATGTTACGTCAGTTCAATAGCGATGATTCAAACGAAGCAGGGGACCCGACGTGGATATTTGCCACAGTTAATGTTGATGCCGAACCTGCAGTCGCAAAAGCGCTCCAAGTTCAATCTGTTCCACTCGCGATTGCAATAATTCAAGAGCAGTTAGTTCCCCTCTTCGAATCTGTCCCGGCAGCGGATCAAGTTCGAGCGGTGATCACCAAAGTTCTTGAACTCGCAGCTCAAAAAGGATTGGGAACCGGGAAGCTTCCCACCCCCGAGGCCGAACCCGGAATTGAACCCGAAGAAGAATCTGCAATGAAGGCGCTTGAGGTCGGAGATTATGCAACGGCAAAGCAGGAATATCTCAATTGGTTGAAGCGAGCACCTGCGAACGAATATGCAAAATTAGGGCTTGCTCAGGTTGAGCTTCTCGCACGCATCGATGGTCTTGACCCTATTGAGACATCCAAGCAGGCTGATCTCGATCTCGGCAATCTTGAACTACAGATTCAAGCAGCCGATTGCGAGATCGCACAGGGTGATTTTGCCCGAGCATCAGAACGATTGATCGGAGTCATTAAGTTGACTACTGGCGATGAAAAGAAGAAAGTGCGCGACCATTTGTTAGTACTATTTACTCTGGTCGACCCTGAGGATCCACTTCTTGCGAAAGCGAGACAAAAGTTAGCGAGCGCGCTCTTCTGATGATCGTTATTTCTAAGCATGAGGCCCTGCACACACGCTTAATATTCTTCCTATTCGGTGTTGGCGTGATGATGATTGCCCCACGCACGCCGGATATTAAAGCGAATCTCCATGTTAATAACGGAACGCTGGGCACGCTCTTCTCGATTGGCACGATAGGCGCTTTTATCTCGCTGCTCTACATGGGCCAGATCGTGCACCGCTTCGGAACCAAGCGCGTACTTGTCGTTGCGGCGACATGGCTCTACGTGGCAATGATTATTCAGCCACATATTCATTCGACTTGGCTCTTTGCACTTGATCAAATTGCGGCAGGAGCGGGCTGGGCTGGGTACCACATCACCATTAATTCGCAATCTCTTCATCGCCAAAGCCTCAGCGGAATTCCGATCCTTCCGAAGCTTCATGGCACTTGGTCTGCAGGCGCACTTATCACCGCAGTCATCGCTGTTGGAATCACTTCTCATGTGAGCCTCGCCTGGCATGTGGATGTCGGTGTCTCAATTATTTGGTTACTAACGATGTACAGCATTTACTCATTGAGAGATGTCATGGTTCCGGGTTCAAAGGTGCCATCTCAATCAGAGTCTCAGGCAAGTATTAAATCGATCCTGACATTTATCAAAGAGGAGAGAGTAATTCTCGCCGGAGTCACTATCGGAATCCTTTTGGAAGTAGCGGCGAACGATTGGGCCTCGCTCTACTCCAAGGAAGATATTAAGGCTTCTTCTTCAATGAGCATCCTTCCTTACATTGCATTTATGATCGGCATGATCATTGGTCGTCTTAACTTGCATATCGCCTATCGTTACTTCTCAGAGAGATTCCTCATTCGCAACAGTGCGCTCTTTGGCGGAACTACCTTTATTCTCTTCATCCAACTCGCCTCACACATTGCGCCACAACATCCCACCCTTGGCTTGGCACTCGCCTTCGCTGGTTTCTTATTGGGCGGAGTCGGTTCGGCATTCATCTCCCCAATGTTCACGACTATTGCAACACGCCATTCGAAATTCCCTGCAGGATTTGTTGTCGCCCAGATGGCGCTCTTCAATACCGTTATCTTCTTCTTTACAAAGATTGCAGTCTCTTGGATTGCTCAGGCAACGTCGATCACAACAGCCCTTATGATCCCAGGCATCTGTCTATTACTTACAGCAGCTTTCTATCGTTTAGGTCGAGAAACGGTCTCAGCGACGAGCTAGCCAAATAGTTGCGAGTGGTGGAACTCGAAGGTGAGTCACTTCCACAGCGTGGGCGCTAATTTCGGGGTTACATACTCCGCTGCCGCCATACGAAGCATCATCAGAGTTAAAGACCTCATACCAAATTCCATTTTGAGGTAGTGAGAGCGCATAACTCTCGTGAACTACGGGGGAGAAGTTGGTGATTGAGACCAGCGCACTTCCATCATCTGACCAGCGCGTAAAGGCCAGGGTATTTCCCGCCCCATCATTGTTAACAATCCACGTAAAGCCTTCAGGCGTTGTGTCCTTCTGCCAAAGCGCTGGAAGTGCCACATAATTCTTATTGAGCGCGGCAACCGATCTCTGAACCCCTGAATGTTCCTCATATTGAGTGAGATGCCAATCCAAGGAGCGACTCTCACTCCACTCCTCGCTCTGCGCAAAGTCGCAGCCCATGAAGAGAAGTTTCTTTCCTGGGTGAGCCCACATAAATCCGTAGAGCGCACGAAGTGTTGCAAGTTTCTGCCAGCGATCGCCCGGGATCTTCTCAATGAGCGAGCCCTTTCCGTGCACTACCTCATCGTGTGAGAGCGGGAGCATGAAGTTTTCAGACCACGCATAGAGGATTGAGAAAGTAATCTCATTATGGTGATAGACCCGGTGGACAGGTTCATGCTCGACATACTCGAGAGTGTCGTGCATCCATCCCATATTCCATTTAAATCCAAAGCCAAGGCCGCCCTCGGAGGTCGGACGAGTAACCCCACCCCAAGCAGTTGATTCTTCGGCGATCATCATAATGCCGGGGGCTTCGCGATATGCAGTAGCGGTAACTTCTTGAAGTAGTGCGACAGCTTCTAGATTCTCACGCCCACCAAATTTATTAGGTAGCCATTGGCCATCTTCGCGCGAGTAATCAAGATAGAGCATAGAGGCGACTGCATCGACTCGGATGCCGTCGATATGAAATTCGAGCAACCAATACAAGGCCGAAGAGACTAAAAAGTTGCGAACTTCGTTTCGTCCATAGTTAAAGATCAAAGTTCCCCAGTCGGGATGTTCACCTAATCGCGGATCCTCATGTTCGTAGAGTGCGGTCCCGTCAAAGCGAGCGAGGGCCCATTCATCCTTTGGAAAGTGCGCCGGTACCCAATCCATAATGACGCCGATTCCTGCGCGATGAAGAGTGTCGACCAGATGCTTGAAATCATCGGGTGAACCAAAGCGAGATGTTGGAGCGAAGAAGCCTGTCACTTGATATCCCCAAGAACCACCAAATGGATGCTCCATTACCGGCAGAAACTCAACGTGGGTGTAGCCCATAGTTGTGAGGTATTCCGTGAGCGCAATGGCCAGCTCTTGATAGGAGAGTCCAGGACGCCATGATCCTAAATGCATTTCGTAGACGCTGATCGGTGACCGCCATGGCTGAGAGATCTCACGACGAGCGAGCCAGTCGTTGTCATTCCAGGTGTACTGATCTTCGTAAACGATTGAAGCGGTCGCTGGTGGAATCTCTGCATATTGGGCTAGGGGATCGGCATGGTCAACCCAGCGGCCATCTTGTTGTTCGATGGCAAATTTATATCTGGTGCCAGCGCCAACTCCAGGGATAAATATCTCCCAAATTCCATTGCCACCAAGCGGAATCATCGGGTCTGTGCGCTTATCCCAGTAGTTGTGATCGCAGATAAGGCTTACAGCACGGGCATTTGGTGCCCATACCGAGAAAGCCGTACCTAGGAGTTCTCCATCGGCATCGCGCTTGGTGTGAGCACCAAGAACTTTCCAGAGACGCTCGTGGCGACCTTCACCAATTAAATAGAGATCGAGTTCGCCGAGAGTTGAATTGGGGTTGAGATAGCCGGCAGGTGGGAATTGCGGTTCGACAGGTTGGACTTTCTTGCGAAATATTTTCATCACTTGATCTTCACTTGGCAGACATGAGCAACGCGACCAACTGGTCGAGTTGGGTCTAACCGTACAAAGGTATCCTGCTGCCAAGAATAATTCTTTCCATCGAGAAGATCAGTCACTTCGAAGGCTGGTGAATCGAGCCCCAAGAAGTAGAGATTCCAATGAACGGTGGTTTCGTGTGCCTTTGTCGGATCTAGGTTTACTACGACGAGAATGAGATCGTTCCCCTCGCGTTTTGAGTAAGCGATGATCATCTCAGAGTCAGTGGGATGAAATTCGAGATTACGAAGTCGTTGAAGCGCAGGATGCGCCTTGCGAATCGCATTAAGTTTCGTGATGAACGGTGCGAGGGTTGCACCAGCTTTTGCTGCACCTGCCCAATCTCGAACTTTGATTTCGTACTTCTCGGAGTCGAGGTACTCCTCGCCGCCTTCCTTCGATGGAACATGTTCGTAGAGTTCGTATCCTGCATACATTCCCCATGAGGGTGTCATTGTTGATGCAAGCACAGCACGTTGTGCAAAAATTGCGGGGTTCCCACTTTGTAGATGGAGAGGCAAGATATCTGGAGTATTCACCCAAAAGTTTGGCCTAAAGAATCCGCTCGTCTGCTTTGAGACCTCGGTGCCATAGTCCACGAGCTCTTGCTTCGTGACTCGCCAGGTGAAATATGTATAGGACTGCTGGAATCCAGCCTTCCCGAGGGCATGCATCATTGCTGGGCGAGTAAATGCCTCGGCGAGAAAGATAACTTCAGGGTTTTCCTTGTTAATAGTGGCGATGCATTCTTGCCAAAAATGCACTGGTTTAGTGTGAGGATTATCGACGCGAAAAGCTTTGATTCCTTGGGAGATCCAGAACCTAATGATTCGAAGAACTTCATTAAGTAGCCCTTTGTAATCATTATCAAAATTGATTGGATAAATATCCTGATACTTTTTAGGCGGATTCTCGGCGTATGCGATCGTGCCATCTGCACGCTTGGTAAACCATTCCTGGTGGCTCTTCGCCCATGGATGATCAGGGGAGCATTGAAGCGCTAAATCTAGAGCGATCTCAATATTGAGTTTCTTTGCAGCGGCAACAAATTCTTGAAAATCTTTGAGTGTTCCAAGCTCTGGATTTATTGCATCATGACCGCCGTCGGCTGAACCAATTCCCCATGGGACTCCTGGTTCACCTGGTTGGGCGGTCGTCGAGTTGTTCTTGCCTTTTCTAAAAGATAGACCAATCGGGTGAATCGGAGGTAGGTAGAGAATGTCGAATCCCATATCTGCCACACGCTTGAGCGACTCTTTTGCAGTAAGGAAATTCCCTGAGATTATGCTGCCATCACTCTTCTTTACTGCACCTTCACTTCGAGGAAAGAATTCATACCATGATCCGATGAGTGCTCGAGGCGTCTCGGCATAGATGGGGAATTTCTCAGAGGTAGAGTGAATTCCCTTTTCATCACGAACGTCAATCGCAAAAGACCAGTGACCTAGATCTGTTGGAGTAGCGACTCCTTCGTATCGATCACTGCCTGGCCAGATAAGGCGCATAGGGTTGCGTGCTCGAACTTTTCCGCTGGCGTCGATGAGGAGGACATTGGCTTCAAAGCCTTCATGGCCTTCGCGAATAATTGTCGCGCCGACGGTTATTGCTTCATGTGGAATCGCTTTCGCAGGAACGAACTCACCGCCGAAGTAGGTGGTTGGTGAGATATCAACTACTGGAAAGCGAGAGATCATCCCGAGCCTTCAGTATTTCCTGCATCGGCTGCGCTCACATCATGAATCTTGTACTTATCCATCGCTTCGCGCAATACCTTTGGCTTAATTTCTCCCTGCTCAACGAGCTGGGCAATAGCCGCGACAGTTATTGACTCTGCATCAACATTGAAGTGTCGACGGAGCGCCCCACGAGTATCAGATAGACCAAAACCGTCAGTGCCAAGTGAATAAAAGGGTTGCTTAACCCATGGCTGAATCTGATCTTGAACTGCGCGCATGAAATCACTCACGGCAACGACTGGACCTTCATGGCCAGCAAGCTTCTTTGTGATGTATGCAGTGCGACGATCCTCAGGATTGAGTAGGTTGTGGCGATCGGTTGCTAAGCCATCCCTGCGAAGTTCGTTCCAAGAAGTAACTGACCAAACATTTGCGCTGATATCCCACTCGTCTTGTAGCTTCTGCTGTGCTGCGAGAGCCCATTGCATCGCTATTCCTGAAGCCAGGATCTGAACATTTCGCTTGCTACCGCGTCGCGCAGGGGAGTAGAGATAGATGCCCTTGAGCAGTCCATCGACATCAAGGTCCTCTGGCTCTGCTGGCTGGATGATTGGCTCGTTATATACCGTGAGGTAGTAATAAACGTTTTCGCTATTTTCACCGTACATACGGCGAAGGCCGTCTTTAACAATGTGACCAACTTCGTGAGCAAATGCTGGGTCATAAGCAACCACGGCTGGATTCGTTGCAGCGAGAAGATGAGAGTGCCCATCCTCATGCTGAAGTCCTTCACCGTTAAGAGTTGTTCGACCGGCTGTTGCTCCGAGAACAAAGCCACGAACCATCTGGTCTGCAGCGGCCCAGAAAGCATCGCCGGTACGTTGGAATCCGAACATTGAGTAGAAGATGTAGATCGGAATCATTGGTTCATCGTGAGTCGAGTAGGAGCTACCAACGGCAGTGAAGGAAGCAACCGACCCCGCTTCATTGATGCCTTCATGCAGGATCACGCCTGCTGTTGACTCTTTGTACGAGAGCATAAGTTCGCGGTCAACTGATGTGTAAGTCTGACCATGCGGTGAGTAAATCTTCAAGGTAGGGAAGAGTGAATCCATACCGAAGGTGCGCGCCTCATCAGGAATGATCGGTACAAAGCGCGGACCGATCCCTTCTGCTTTAACGAGATCTTTAAAGAGTCGAACAAAGGCCATCGTCGTTGCAACACCTTGATGACCAGAGCCACGTCGGACAGAGTCGAATGCTTTCTCATCTGGCATAGGCAGCGGCTTAGATGCTTTGCGACGTGATGGAATTGACCCGCCGAGTATGTTACGTCGCTCCATCATGTACTTAAATTCTGGTGAATCTTCAGCTGGGCGATAGTAAGGAGGCAACTTCGCATCGATGGAATCATCAGAGAGTGGAATACCTAGGCGATTCTTAAAGCTAATGAGATCATCTGCCGTCATCTTCTTCATCTGGTGCGTTGAGTTGCGCGCCTCAAATGATGATCCGAGAGTCCAGCCTTTAACTGTCTTTGCAAGAATTACAGTTGGTCTGCCGTTATGTGAAGTTGCTGATTTATAGGCTGCATAGAGCTTGCGGTAGTCATGGCCGCCACGTTGGAGCGCCCAAATCTCATCATCGCTCATATGCGCTACGAGTGCTGCACATCGTGGATCGCGACCGAAGAAGTGTTCGCGCACATATGCGCCAGATTCACCCTTGTAGGTTTGGAAATCTCCATCTGGAGTCTTGTTCATCAACTCTACGAGCGCGCCTTCGCGATCAGCAGCAAGGAGTTGATCCCAACCGCGACCCCACACAACTTTGATGACATTCCAACCTGCGCCACCGAAGATCGATTCAAGCTCTTGAATAATCTTGCCGTTTCCGCGAACCGGTCCATCCAAACGTTGAAGGTTGCAGTTGATCACGAACGTTAAATTGTCGAGACCTTCGCGCGAAGCTAAGCCGATCGCACCCAATGATTCAGGTTCATCGGTCTCACCATCACCAAGAAAAGCCCAGACATGTTGCTGAGAAGTATCTTTAATTCCGCGACCATGAAGATAGCGATTAAATCTCGCCTGATAGATCGCATTGATTGGACCTAAGCCCATAGAAACTGTTGGGAACTCCCAAAAATCTGGCATAAGACGTGGATGTGGATATGAAGATAATCCGCCGCCCGCATGTGAAACTTCTTGACGGAATCCATCCATCTGTTGCTCAGTGAATCGACCCTCGACAAATGCGCGTGCATACATGCCAGGGCTTGCATGTCCTTGGAAGAAGATCTGATCGCCGCCGCCTGGGTGATTCTTACCCTTAAAGAAGTGATTGAAACCAACTTCATATAAAGAAGCCGATGAGGCGAATGTTGAGATATGTCCACCGACTCCAACGCCTGGACGCTGTGCGCGATGCACCATCACTGCAGCATTCCAGCGGACAAAGGCACGAATCTTTCGCTCCATCGCTTCGTCGCCTGGGAAGTTAGGCTCTTCTGCAGAAGGAATTGTGTTGATGTAGTCAGTTGTGCGAAGGCGCGAGATTCCCACGTTCTTCTCTTGCGCACGGCGCATGACTTGAAGTGCGATGTAACGGGCTCGGACCGGCCCAGCCTTCTCTAAGAGCGCGTCGAAGGACTCCTGCCATTCCGCTGTTTCACTCGGATCTGTATCGACGAGCTGGTCGATGAGATGGTCAGGGGCTTCGAATTGTGAACTCATGGTCTTATCTTAAAGGCTAAATTTCACCTGCAAATATCCATATATTCGCCGTCAGGGCTTGCGCGAACGCCCTAATCAGGGTGGACTAGCACCTGTGAATGCAGCCGAGATCGCCGATCGGATGGGGATCGCCGCAGGGCAGTTGATCCTCGAAGCGGGGGTCGATCAAGACTGTGACGCAGATCTAAGAGAGGCCATTGCGCGGACGAGCGGTTCGCCCTTGCTCGACCAGGAATCGGATGAGGTTGTTGATGCCGTTCTTCTCTGGTTTAGGGATGGCGATGGCGATCTGGTCGATGAACTCGTTGATGCGCTTACCTATTTAACTGAGAGCGGACCGATCTGGCTTCTCACCCCAAAGGTTGGGCAAGATGGCCATGTCGAAGCTGCCGATATTCAAGATGCGGCTCCGACCGCCGGATTGACGCAGACTGTGTCATTCTTAGCATCTGCCAATTGGAGCGCAACGCGATTGGTTGCACGGAAATCCAATTCAACTAAAAGTACTAAGTTATAGAAATCGGGGAGCAAAAAGAATGTCTTTGACCATTGGCCAAGAAGCACCAAATTTCACTCTAACGAATCAATTTGGCGAATCGGTAGAGCTCGCTTCATTTAGAGGGAAGAAGAATGTTGTCATTGTCTTCTACCCATTCGCATTTTCAGGAATCTGCACTGGCGAGCTTTGTTCACTTCGTGATGATCTTGCTTCGTATCAAAATGAGGGCACTGAGTTGCTCGCAATTTCGTGCGACCCTATGTACTCACTCAAAGCATTCGGTGACGCCGAGAAGTACACCTTCAACCTCCTTGCAGATTTTTGGCCGCACGGTGAGGTCTCAAAGGCTTATGGTGTTTTCAATACAGATCGCGGCTTCTCTATTCGCGGCACATTTGTGGTCGATAAGAGCGGCGTCCTGCGCTGGCAGGTAGTAAACGGCCCAGGCGATGCGCGTAATGCTGCCGATTACAAGGCTGCGCTCGCTGCTTTATAGCCCACCGTCACACCGGAAATAGCGGAAGATTTCATAAATCCCCGAACTGCCTAGTAGAGTTCGGGGCTCGTACTTCTACTTGCCACCGCAACGGAAGTCCGAATGGGTGGTTAGCTCAGTGGTAGAGCGCCTCGTTTACACCGAGGATGTCGGGGGTTCGAAACCCTCACCGCCCACCAGATTTTTCTTATTACTCTCTCACTTTCCTAGCGCCTTCTAATTTCATTTCTTCGTATCTCATGAGAGTAAATCTTGCGTGCAGACTTACCTCCTCTTTCGAAGAATTTATGGCGTTCTTTAATGGCTCAATGATGCAATCGCCCAAGGCGCAGATGAATCGCGTGAGATCAAATTGCACATCAGAATTACCCCGACCGAGTTGGGTCAACAAAATGCTCGTCAGCGCAGATTTTTCATCTTCGGGTACTAAGACTGAAGCGGCTCGCCAGGCTGTGGCCGCAACTTTGTCGTCAGAATCAAATAGATGCTCTGGGGTGATGAGAGAGTAGAACTCTTTCTCGCCAATTTTGGTGAGGGTGTGAAGCGCCTGACTTTTTGCCTGAGGATTCTCGGACATTAATTCGGGTTTTAGGCGAGCAACAACCTTTGGCACTTCATTTCGCATGAGAGCCCACGTGAGAGTATCTCTGACGAAAAAATCCGGCTCGATCGCGCATCGATCCACCAAGTCATCAATATATTCAGGTTTAGGGAAAGTGCCGGCCGCTAAAGCTGCTTGCAGACGCTGGGACTTATCCGGCGATTCCAGATGAGCTTTGAGTGTCGCCATAAGAAAACGCTATCAGTTCTAGAAAATTCGTTCTGTAGAATCTGAGCATGACGCGATACCTCATCTCATTTAATGACGGAGATATGAAATTTCCGGAAGAAGATTTTCCGGAAGTAGGTCGTGCAGCGCACGAAGTAATGAGAGCCGGCGTCGAAGCGGGTATTTGGGAATCTGGAGGCGGCTTTATGGGCTACTCACCATTTGTCGTTGCACTTGATGGCACCGTTTCGGAGGGTGGCCTCGCGCAAACTCCCATTCACATGGGTGGTTTCGCCGTTATAAATGTATCGAGTGACGAAGAAGCATATGCGTGGGCTCATAAAATCGCTGTATCTTGCCGTTGCCCGCAAGAGGTACGACGCATTATGGATGATGCTGTTGGAGATCAAATATTTGCCGAATTTGGGAAGATTCAGCCATAACTCTCTAGATTTATTTCGAAGAGATCGTCGTTTTGGTTATGGCACTGAGTGCCGAGAGCACAGCATCTGGGGTCCAACTTGGTTCTTGCGGCTTTGCCAGGTTGTTTAATCCATCTTCGCTCAAAAATTTCTTCAAGCGATCCGGAACAACGCTCTTTCCTGGATTTGGGTTTCCTAGATCGAGCCAACTCCATGAGCCGGAGGCGTTAACAATGAGCACCTCATCCGTGTGAGTTATATCAAAAGTATTCTTCTCGCCCGTTTGCCAATCAGGTGGAAGCGATTGCATTTCTTTAGCCGTGTATGGGTTCTTGCTGTAACTATTGCCGAAGAATTTCCAAATTATCGAAAGACTTCCTTCGGATCCCGAAGCCATAAGCCAGTTGTTATCATGAAAGATCGCGCTATAGGCACGAAGTCTTGATGGCGTATCTCGCTCACTATCTACAGAGAGTTCGATTACCGAAACTTTTGATTTAAGTGGTGAGGCTGCAATCGCATCGCCGATATTTCTCATATTCACTGATGTCATCGGACAGATCTCTTGGCATGAGGTCAAAAAATCGGCGATGACGATCGTCTTTCCATGAAGAGAAGCGAGTGTAAATTTCTTTCCGGCGCTATCAAAGAGTTCGGCCTGAAGAACCTCGGCAGGGATAGGGGCATTGAGGTACGAGCCTCCACCAGGTGCTGCGGCGCCCTGCCCAACTGAGAGTGTTGTGGGGTCAAAGTTACTTCTTTCGGTATACGAAGTTTTTGAGCTACAAGAGACAAGCAGGACCAGTGGAGCGAGAGCGAGAAAAGAGAGAGCGATTCCTCTCACCAGTTTCGTCTTCACCTATTAAGAATAGTTCCTTAGGTTAGGCTAAGGTTGGAGATCTGCGTTCAGTGCCCTAATATTTGCATTGTCAGAGTCACACAAATACATATATTTATCTAGATCTTTGAGATCCCAATAGCTTCAAAGGAGCGATCGTGAAGGCATCTGAAGCCCACCAGAATCTGCTCATAGATCTCCAAAAGATCGACACGACAATCATGGCTTGCGGTCTAAAACTTGCCAATCTGCCTGAGCACGAACAAATCAAAGCGATTCACAAGCGTCTAGAGGATGCCGCTGTCGAGCTCAAGGTTGTCGAAACCGAACTCGAAGATGTCTCAATTGATCTTCGTCGAAGTGAGGTCGATGTCGAAGCTGTCGTGGATCGCATGAAGAAGGATGAGGGCCGCCTTAGTTCAGGAAGCGCCTCACCGAAGGAGTTAGAACAGACTCAGCATGAATTGGCGACTCTTGCCAAGCGTAAAGCCGAGCTTGAAGATAGCGAGCTTGAAATCATGATGCGCTATGACTCGGTCAAGAAGCGTCTTGATGAATTAGCGAGTGATGAGGTCGGGCTGAAGCAACTCGAATTAGAACTGAATGTTCGTCTAGAAAATGCAAAGACTCAATTGGATGCCGAGTTAAGTAAGGCAAAGAGTGATCGGGCCCTACTTGTACCGCAGATCGATGGCTCACTTTATGATCTATATGAAAAGGTGAGAGGTTCCGCAAATGGAATCGGTGCCGCTCTCCTTATCGGAAGCAAGTGCGACGGCTGTCACCTTCAGATTAACGCCATCGAAATTGAGCGAATCAAGAGCCTTGCAGTCGATGAGGTATTGCGGTGTGAAGAGTGCCGCAGGATATTGGTACGTATTTAATGGCGCGCCATTTTCAGATTACCGCCGATGGTGGCTCTCGAGGAAATCCTGGTCCGGCCGCATATGGTGCCGTTGTCACTGAGAACGGCAAGATCCTCGCCGAGTTGTATGCGACATTAGGAATTGCCTCAAATAACGTAGCCGAGTATTCCGGTCTCATTGCAGGACTTGAGTATGCACACTCCCTGGATCCTGAAGCCACGATCGATGTGAAGATGGATTCGAAGTTGGTCGTTGAGCAGATGTCAGGTCGGTGGCAGATCAAACATCCAGATATGCGTGAGTTAGCTAAAAGAGCTCGAGAGATACACCCGGCCTCTTTGATTTCATATTCATGGATTCCTCGCGATCAAAATTCTCATGCCGATCGTCTGGCAAATAAAGCGCTAGATGGCGAACTTCAAGGGGCGCCCGTTCTTGAGCCGACCCAGAAGAATTTTCTTCATTCACGTCTGATCTCAGATGAAATACCGACGACGATCTACTTGATTCGCCACGGTGAGACACCTTTGACACCAGAACGACGCTTCAGTGGTTCAGGTGGTTCAAATCCCGGGCTCACCGAAAAAGGACGCGAACAAGCACGGGCGATTGCACAAGAGTTGTCGGCTCGAAACCCAGATGTTTTAGTTGTCTCCCCGATGCAGCGTACAAGAGAGACAGCGCAAGAGATTCAGAAATTCGTCAACCTTGATCCACTATTTGATGAAGATTGGATTGAGGCATCATTTGGTTCATGGGATGGACTTACTCCCACTGAAGTTGAAGAGCGCTACCCCGACGAGTTCAAGGCTTGGGTCTCTGACGCTTGGTATGCACAAGGCGGAGGAGAACCATATGCCGCTGTTGCAGAGCGTGTTGGCGTAGCACTTAGAAAAGTCGCTGCTGAGTATCCAGGCAAGACTGTCGCAATTGTTACTCATAATGTCGTCGTGAAGGGCGCCGTCTGCGTGGCCCTGGAGACTCCGATCGAAAGCATCTTTCATGTTGATGTAGCGCCATGCAGTATTACAACGATAAAAATCTGGCCATCTGATGGACTTACTGCGCTGATCTCTATGTCAGAGCGATCAGCCCAGTAAACGAGAAGTAAAAGAGAAGTAAAACTCGTTACGAGCCTGGGCTCACCGTTGACATATTGAATTGCTCGAATATGACTGCAGGCGCAGCCGCCCGTGCAACATCACCAGCCCATTCTCTAGGTTGAGTGATTGATGTAGCGCTCGCTGCTTTTATTCGATTGAGGAGCTCTACTGGGGACTCGTTCCATCGGAAGTTATTGACAGCACCGATCACTTCACCATCTTTAATCTTATAAACGCCATCACGAGTCAGACCAGTGAGAAGCATCGTCGTTGGATCAACGGTGCGGATGTACCAGAGAGTCGTGAGAAGCAGCCCATCTTTTACATCGGCTATCAAAGAATTGAGATCACCCTTTGCGCCAGGAAGATCAACGATGATGTTGCCACCTGCCGGCGTATATGGCAGAGAAGTGAGAATTGACGTTGCTCGGGTCTGGGTGAGGGATGCGAGTTTGCCATCCTTGAATAGATCATTGCGCGGAGCCGATTGGCCGTTATCGAATACCGAACTCATTGAACTACTGAGACCAGAGACAACGATGGGCGAACACTCAAGTCCTTTGTAGTGGGGATCGGAGTAGATATTTATCGGAAGCTTCGCGAAAGTTTCGCCTACTCGAGTCTTTCCCGCTTGGCCACGCTCAGAAAATACAGAGCGTCCTTCGAATGCATCCTTTGCACCCGTGAACCAGCCAAGATATGCGTAGAGATCTGCCACGGAGCCGGCAGGAGCAACAGTGTCATATCGACCCGCGGCTAACTCCAATTTGCGACCTTGCCACTCAAGCCGAGTACGAATTTCCAGATCAATCTCCGAGATCGAGAGATTCTTGAAATCTCGAGTAGCGCGACCTTCCCAGGTCGAGCGAGAACGTCCATGCGACTTACCTGTCATCTCAACTCGGCCATCTGGTTGATCGAATCGAAGTCGAAGTCCACCTTTTGAGCCGACCCATGTGGTGTCGTGAGTATGTTCGGCGTAACCGAAGAGTTCAATCTGATCATATTGCGAGCGGCGGAAAGTTTCGCCGAGCTCTGGCGCGATTCCACTAAAGACATCCGGTCCCGTTGGTATGTGTTCAGCTTTCCAATCGCCAGATGCGAAGTCACGCTTTAACTCCGCTGCATCATCAGCTTTTCCTGCTGCTCGAGCGGCAATTCCTGCAGCTTTCGCAATATCAATAATCTCGCTCTCCGCCACGCTCGTGCGAGTCACAGAACCAGTAGCCATTCCGCCTTCAACGGCGACAAAGGCAACAACAGTTATTTTCTGTGTTGCAATCACACCATTGGTAGTGAGGGTGCTGCTAGCCCATCGTAGATTTGCTTGGGTTTTACTCTCGACAATTACGATGCAATCATCGTAATCCGCAGCAGAAGTTATCTTTTCAATGATGTCTTGTGGGCTCATCATTTTCCGGCCTCCGCGCGTGTGTTGAGAACATTGACTTGATCGAATACCGCAGCTGGGCAACCATGACTTACCGCAGCGACTTGCCCTGGTTGTGCTTTACCGCAGTTGAATGCACCACCTAAGACCCACGTACTCTCGTTGCCTACCCGCTTCATCGACCCCCAGAAATCTGTTGTCGTTGCCTGATAGGCGACATCCTTAACCTGACCAACAAGGTTTCCATTTTTAATTCTATGGAATTGCTGGCCGGTGAACTGGAAGTTATATCTCTGCATATCGATTGACCAGGAGTTATCACCCTTAATCATGATGCCATCTTCGACAGATTCAATAAGTCCCGCCAAATCCGGACCTTGCGGATTCGCCTTCAGCGATACATTCGGCATTCTCTGAATCGGTACATGCGCCGGAGAGTCAGCAAATGCACAACCATTTGAACGATCACGACCACCACGAGCTGCGATTCGACGATCAAGCTGGTACCCAACAAGTACGCCATCTTTGACGATATCCCAACTCTGGGCTTCAACTCCTTCATCATCCCAGCCAACGGTCGAGAGTCCATGAGGAGTCACGCGATCGCCCGTAATATTCATAAGTTCTGAGCCGTACTTCAAAGTACCTAACTTATCCACGGTGGCAAACGAGGTTCCTGCATAGTTGGCCTCATAGCCCAGAGCGCGATCGAGCTCGGTTGCGTGACCAATTGACTCGTGGATTGTGAGCCAGAGGTTGGATGGATGAATCAACAAGTCGTAGCGACCAGCCTCGATAGATGGAGCGACAACTTTCTCCGCGAGCAGAGTGGGTAGCTCATCAATCTCTGCATCCCAGTTCCAATGCTTGTTACCCATCCACTCCCAACCAAAGCCAGCCGGTTGTGCGAGCGTGCGCATTGATACGAACCCTTCATCACCAACATTTACTGCTTCAATCTGAGTCTGCATTCGTACTCGCTGCTGTGTAGTCGAGGTGCCATATGAATCGGCGTAGTGCTTCTGCTCCTTTACAAACATTGAGAATGCTTCGGCAAAGTTAACGCCTTCAGCTTTGAGCAACTTTTCGTTGAGGCCGGTTAGTCGAGATATCCGCTCGTCACCGCTGACGGTAAACGGATCAATTTCATAAGCACTTACCCATGTTTTCTGTGGGTAGATCGGTTCTGGTGCTAAAGCAATCGCTTCAGTCGATAGCGGTTTGCTCGTCTTCGCCATTGCAACTGCACTTCTTGCTAATTGGGCAGCGATGTCGACGCTGATCTCAGGCGATGAGGCGAAACCCCAGCAGCCATCGACAATTACTCGAACGCCGACACCTGATACGGAATCGTCACTCTGTGTCTCGGTTGCAATATTTCTTATAACGAGGATGCCAGTTCGAACTCTTTCTATCCGGACATCGACATGTGAGGCACCAAGCGCCCTCGCTGTTGAGATCGCTGAATCTGTGACTGCATCAAGGGGGAGTGCTAGGAAATCTTGATCGACCTGTTGAGATATAACCATTGGCCAACCATACGGAAAAACCGATCTATTTCAAGGGCGGTTTAAATCCCACCGGCATGACCCTCGGCGCGAGGATCGGATCCAATTGCAAAGGCGCCCGAGGGGAGTACCTCTAGGACTTGAACCGAGGAGGCATGTCCATACTCTGGGAGAACAACAACCTCATGCCCTCGGCCGCGAAGATCTTCGATGACGCCATCGCCAAATCTTGATTCGATAGAGAGAACTCCCTTGATATCTTCATTGACTGCAGAAGTTGATGGATCGGATAAGTGCATCCACCGCGGTGCCTCGGCGACTTCCTGCACCGACATACCTTCATCAATCAGGCCAGTAACAAGTTGAAAGTTTGTCTGGACCTGAACATTTGCTCCTGGGGTGCCACCAACATATTTCAAAGTTCCATCAGGGTTTGTGACGGTAAATGCCTGAAGCGTATGTGCCGGACGTTTTCCTGGTGCGATGTAATTTGGTGAGCGGGGATCGAGGTTAAATCCGGTAAGGCGATTATTGAGAATCATTCCCGTGCCAGGGACCACCCATGATGCGCCAAAACCATGAAAGACCGATTGAATCCAAGAAACAGCATTTCCTTCACTGTCAGCAACGAGAAAATAAGTCGTGTCGCTTCCTTCGGCGGGACTTTCACTTCGGTTATCCGCCTTGCTCATATCGATACCTGCTGCGCGCTTTGCGATGTGAGATGCATTCAAAATAGAGTCAACATCAACAGGGGTTATCTCTGGGTCGGCAATGATTGCGTTTCGATCGCTAAATGCGATCTTCTTCGCTTCGACCTGCATGTGCAACCAATCTGCCTGACTCATATCAGATTTCGTAAATGAGTTTGCGATCAGAAGCTGCTCCATCAAAATCATGCCTTGAGTAGGAGGTGGATTTCCGTGGACAAGAAAATCACGATACTTAATTGAAAGCGGCGCAGAGACCCGTGTTCTGTGTGCTGCCAAATCTTCGGCGTTAAACCAACCATCGGTTCCAGAAATTAACTTTTGGGCGATAGAGCCATCATAAAAAGCGTGGCGACCTGTGGCGATAATTTCGCGTAAGACCCACGCCATCTCTTTATTCGTCACTACTTCGCCCAGTTTCAGATCTGAAGAAATGCCAAGATCACGAAATAGGGTTGTCTCTGGGTACTGTTCTAGATGCCACTTAATGCGGCCGATAAAGCCCTTGTTCGCCGGGAATCCATTTTCAGCATAATCGATTGCAGGCGCCAAGATCTGCTCCATAGGTAGCTTTCCATAGCGTTCGTGGGCGGCGAACCAGCCGGAGACCACGCTCGGAACAGTCGCTGCCTTAAAGCCGTGAATCGGGATTTCACCATCAAATGCTTCTCGAGTGGCGCCGTGCGGTGCTTCACCTGAGCCATTAAATGCCAGATTTTCTCTGGTCGCTGCGTGGTGGGTAACGAGAAAGATATCTCCACCGAGCCCGGATGCACCTGGTTCAATCACAGAGATTACGGCTGAGAGTGCAATCCCAGCATCGATAAAGGAGCCTCCAGCCTCAAGAATCTTCAGCGCTGCTGAGACCGCTAACGGTTGAGAAGCGGCTGCACCACCCTTCTTTGCGTAGACGATTCCGCGATGAGTAGTTGTTCGATTCATCCCGCTATCTTCGTACAGTTTCTCGGAAGTCGCCACAAATATTTATTTGGATACGCTTTACTCGTGAACGAAGCCAAACTCGCCCCCGATGAGCGGCATCGCTATGGCCGTCATCTCGTTCTTCCGGGAATCGGTGAAGCAGGACAACTTCGACTTAAATCTGCGAAGGTGCTCTGCATCGGAGCAGGTGGCCTAGGTTCCCCCGTTCTTCTCTACTTGGCAGCAGCCGGTGTCGGTACGATCGGAATCGTCGACTTCGATTCTGTCGATCTCTCAAACTTGCAACGACAGATCATTCACGGCGAAGGTGATGTTGGTTCACTCAAAACTGAGAGTGCACGTGCATCCATTAATAAGATCAATTCAGCCATCGATGTAGTGCTTCATCAAGATGGCTTAACTCGCGAGAATGCTCTGCAAATCATTGAATCTTATGATCTTGTGATCGATGCAACCGATAACTTCGCGACGCGATACCTAATAAACGATGCCTGCTTCTTGGCTAAACGGCCATGCATATGGGGATCGGTATATCGATTTGATGGACAAGTTTCAGTTTTTTGCGCGCCAGCTGGCCCTTGTTATCGATGCCTTCATCCTGAACCACCCGCGAAAGAGTTGGCACCGAATTGTGCAACTGGTGGAGTCTTTGGTTCGCTCTGCGGCACTATCGGCTCTTTACAAGCCACCGAGGTGATCAAGTTGATTACCGGAGTTGGCAATCCACTCATCGGAAGAGTCCTCACCTATGATGCTTTGAGTGCAGAGAGCGAAGTAATCTCACTTAATCGAAATCCAGAGTGCACGCTCTGCGGAGAGAACGCAACCCAAAGCGAACTTTTACCTGACTATGAATCCTTCTGCTCTCTCTCGCTCTTCACACATAACGCTGGCGCGACACCAGAAATCTCGGTCCACGACTTGGCTGCAATGAGAAGTTCGGCGGCCCAATTCCAACTTATCGATGTTCGCGAAGTTGAGGAGTGGAGTCAGGGATATATCGATGGCGCAGCTCTTATTCCGCAGGGTGAGATCTTTGATGGCAGCTCAATCGAGAGGATTTCCCGAGAACTTCCGATTGTTCTGTATTGTCGATCAGGCGTTCGATCCCTGCACTGCGCGGACGCATTATTTCAAGCGGGCTTTACCGAAGTCGTGAGCTTGGCGGGCGGGATTCAAGCGTGGGATCTATACTCCCAACATGTATGACATCGCGTTAAGTGTCGGCGCCTTCGTACGCTCTAGGACGAGAGCTGATATCGCCTGGCTCATCACTTCAGATTTATCCATAGTATCGAGCAATCGCAATGATGCAGTTGTCTTTACACCGGGTGGCGGCAAGCTTGGATCACTCTTCAATGGCGCCTTCGATGGCAGATTCTCGGAGATCGCCTCGCGTAAGTTGAGCGTAGGTCGAATTGTGGAGTGCGAAGTTACGCCACTTGAATCCACTCTTTCAGGAATTGCAGTGGGAACTCACCTCACATTTGCCGTGGTGCCAGCAGATCTCTTTGATCCAGATCTTTGGGGATCATTTCTTGAAAGAGAGAAGATTGCACTTGATCTGCACGTAAGTGGCGACGAAATTACCAAAGTCGAGAGTTTTAACTCAGCCTCGATCGTTGCGGCAGATCCCGAACTCGTTGAGAAATTTGAAAGCCAGAAACCAACAACCGTTCTCCTTGAAAATCGTCAGATCACCATCTTTGTGCCGTTACGAAAGATTGCGATTTATGGGGATGGGCCAATGCCGCAGGCGATTGCAGGGCTAGCCGAGGCGATGGGCTGGCAGGTTGCAATGGAGACTCGGCCTGATAATTTCGCAGGAGTTTGCGCGACGCTCTCTGTCATCGATTCTGTCGTTGTTACCGGTCACGAGGTCGAGAGCTCAAGCCGCGCGCTTGCTTATGCACTTGAAAGCAAAGCTGGATATATCGGTGCTCTAGGCTCGCAAAAAATGCAAGAGAACCGAGCTGATTGGCTCGCTTATCGTGAAATCACCGACCTTTCCCGCATTCATGGTCCTGCCGGATTTCCCATTGGCGCCGCAAAGCCCATAGAAGTCGCGATCTCAGTTTTGGCGCAAGCCTTAGCTGTGATCAATGGTATTTAATTCGACTATGCAAATGCTTACCGGAGCTAACGTCGCGAGTGATCGGATGGAAATGAATGTGATGTGGATCCTGATGGGCGTGATGGTGATCTTTGATATTGGAATGATCTACTTCCATTTCGTCATGCATAAGCGGCTAAAGAATTTAGAAGACCTGCTCGCCGCAAAGAAGTAAGGGAAGATATCCATGCGCGAAGGAAGTTTTGATGAGGCGTTCGCTATTGCCTCACAATCTTTTAGCGCTCTTGGTGCTGAGAGCGTGGCCATCTCTTCTGCAGTCGGCAGAATAACTGCTGAGGATCTCTTCTCATTGTGCGACCTGCCAGCGTATGCAACATCATCTATGGATGGTTGGGCGGTATCAGGGGCTGCCCCTTGGAAAAAAGTCGGCGTTGTTTCAACCGGGAAGCGAAGTTCATACGCGTTGAAATCTGGTGAGTGCATGCGAATTGGCACCGGAGGTGTGATCCCAGAAGGCTGCACATCAATTCTGCCTTGGGAAGATGCAACCGAGATTGGCGACGAAGTTTCAGGCGAGGCTCTCGAAGGTGCGAACTTTCGTCCCGCGGCATTGGAAAGTAAGCGCGGAGATTTACTTATTCCTGCCGGAGAGAAGTTAAAACCTGCAATGGTGGGTCTGCTCGCAGCAACCGGTCACGACCAGATAAGGGTTCGAAAAGTTCCACGAGTTGCAATCTTCTTCCTTGGCGATGAACTACTTCATGAAGGCGTTCCCTTTGATGGTGGGATTCGAGATGCACTCGGCCCACAGTTGCCATCGTTGATTAGCAGCTATGGAAGTGAAATGGTGAGCTCGGCCTTTGTGCTCGATGATCTCGATACGCTGCATGGCGCGGTGAGTGGAGCGCTAGCGAATGTAGATATTATTTTCACAACCGGTGGCACCGCCGACGGGGCACAAGATTTCATTCGCCCACTTCTGGAGCGAATCAAGGCGAAATATCTTGTCGATTGTGTTCGTATGCGTCCTGGTTACCACATATTGATCTCTGAATTACAAGTGGGCGATAGGAAGGTTGCGCTCGTGGATCTTCCGGGAAACCCGCAATCAGCGCTCGCTGCACTCACTTCACTTGGGCGAGTGGTTCTCTTTTCAATCGCTGGTCGAAATCACGAGAGATTAAAGACCGTACAACTCTCTGAACCAATCAAAACCGCTGCTAATTTCTCGCGACTTCTGCCGGGAAACTTGGATGGAAATATATTTACTTCGACTCAGTATTTAAATTCTGCAATGCTGCGAGGAGTAGCTTCGGCAGATGGCTTTGCACTCGTGCAGCCAGGTGAGCATGCAGCAGGCACAGATGTTCGTTGGATCAGTCTCTAGCAATACCGCTAAGAAACTTTTGGCGCAGGCTCTTCTTCACTTGCGAGTGAGCGACGGTGAATAGGTTCGGTTCCTTCGCGTAATGGTTGGTTACTTCCTCCGACGATATCAGAGATGATTTCGGCTGCGATGGAGACCGCAGTCTCTTCAGGTGTGCGCGCGCCGATATCTAAGCCAATCGGTGAGCGGAGGCGGTTGATCTCTGCATCTGTCATACCAATTTCACGTAAGCGTTCGAGGCGGTCGTGGTGGGTTCGACGACTACCCATCGCGCCGATATATCCGGCCTTACTTCGAAGTGCGATCTCTAAGACTGGTACATCAAATTTCGGGTCGTGCGTGAGGACGCAAATAACAGTTCGCTCATCGACGGAAGCCGTTGGAAGATAGCGATGGGGCCAATCAACGATGACCTCATCAGCATCTGGGAAGCGCCGCTTTGTGGCAAAGAGTGGACGGGCATCACAAACGGTGACGAAATAGCCCATGAATTTTCCGATACGAGCTACGGCGGCTGCGAAATCAATTGCACCGAAGACAATCATGTGCGGTGGCGGAGAGAATGATTCAACGAAGATTGCTAAATCATCGACGCGTCGCTCGCCCTGTGGGCCGACTTTGAGAGTCTTTGTTGTGCCTTGGCTCAATAAGCCGCGAGCACCCTCAAGGACTGCCTCGTCAAGACCGGTATTACCGAGCGAGCCAGTTGAGGATTCGGGGGTAAGAACGATTCGACGGCCAATACCTTCAGCCCCACTAATGAGCGTGGCAACGGCGATCGCCTTCTTTAACGAGATTGCCTCGACGACATCGGTAAAATCGGCAAAACTCTGTGGATCTATAAGCTGGATAAAGAGTTCAATCGTGCCACCACAAGTAAGCCCAACTGAAAATGCATTGTCATCGCTGACGCCGTACGAGACTAATTGAGGAACGCCAGTCTTGAGTACCTCAAGGGCTGCCTCATGAACGGCTCCCTCGACGCAACCTCCGGAGACGCTGCCAATCGCTTCACCATTTTGCGTAACGGCCATGGCTGCACCAACAGGGCGGGGCGCTGAACTCCAGGTACGAGTGACGGTTGCTATCGCAAAGGGAAGACGTGAGATGTAATGAGGAAGTATCTCGTCGATGATCTCGCGCATGCCTTAGAGTATATCGATGATCGTTGGATTGCTCTTGGCGGCCGGATCAGGCTCCCGTATGGGGGTACCAAAAGCACTTGTTGAAATTGATGGCATGCGGCTCGTCGATCGAGCTATAAAAGCTTTTCATGATGCTGGAATCACCGAAGTCTTTGTCGTTCTTGGTGCATGGGTGGGCGAGATCGAGCGCGCCCACATTGTTGTAAATCCAGAGTGGGAAGAAGGTATGGGTAGTTCACTCCGCGCTGGACTCATCGCCATCTCTGCGTTTCAAGAACACGATTCTGTACTTATTTCATTGGTAGATATCCCGGGGATTACCGCTCCTGCGCTCGCTCGCGTTGCCTTAGAGCCAGCGACATTGGTGATGGGGGAGTTTGAAGGGCGAGCCGGACATCCGGTAAAGATTGGGCGCGAACATTGGCAGGCGGTCATCGAGAGCGCCCGCGGGGATATTGGGGCCCGCAATTTTCTCAAGGGGCGCAGCGATATTCGATACATCCCTCTCGCAGATCTCGCAACTGGAAATGATCTCGATACCCCAGAAGATCTCGCATCATTTTTAAAGAATTCATAACGTTCTTATAACGCTTTTATCGTGAAAATCTCTTCAGAAGAAAGTCCGTTTTGCGAGTACTTTCCTATTGCTACCCATTTGCAAGAGTGTTACTTTCACCACCGCATGCCTTCCACACCTGAGAGATAAAGAAGGATTTTCATATGGCCGTTGAATCATCTGGACACGAGCGCGGTAATCCTCGTTTCTTTGCATTGATCGAGAACTCACCAAAAGAGGGTGCAAGTCCAACTATCTGGGCTTGGCCACAATTTACAGAATTTATGAAAGTTGCAAGTCAGCCTGTGCAAGGTCCTTGGCCTGCTCACCAGGAGCCACGTCCAGATCCAGATGCAGATTCAATGCCAACAGCAGTTCCAGATAAAAAGCGTAAGTAACCGGGAATAGGAGCAAGGTCGCACAATGTATCCATCACGATTTAAATACGAATCTCCCAAGACGATAGAAGCTGCAGTCGCACTTCTTGATGCAGGCAAGGGCGATGCGAAGATTTTGGCTGGCGGTCAGAGCTTGGTGCCAATGTTAAAACTTCGCTTTGCATTCCCTGATCAAATCGTTGATATCAACAATATTCCTGGTTTGGATTATCACCGCTTTGATGCAGATGGTTCACTTCATATTGGCGCACTCTGTCGCCATGAAGATCTCGAACACTCTGCCGAAATTGCTCAACGTCAACCAACCATTGCTGCAGCAGCGCCACTTGTTGCTGATCCAATTGTTCGCACCCGTGGAACTTTCGTTGGCTCTGTATGCCACGCCGATCCGCAAGGAGACTGGGCTGCAACAATGATTGCTCTTGGTGGCCATCTTGTCGTGCAAGGTCCTAAAGGCAAGCGCACCATTGATATGAAGGATTTCGTTCTTGGTCCATATGCAAATGCACTTAACTACAACGAGATTGCGATCGAAGCAGTTATCCCAGCACCAAAGGGAGTCGCTCGTGGTGGTTACTTGAAACTCGAGCGTCGCGTCGGTGACTTCGCAACCGCATCCGTTGCTGTGGCGTTGGATATGGATGGAAACCGCGTATTGCGCGCTGGTATCGCCCTCGCTGGCGTGGGCGGAAAGACCATTGATGCGAATGAAGAAGCATCTGCTCTCGTGGGCCACGATCTCACAGAGTCGATCATCGATACTGTCGCTGCAGCTGTCGCTGCAAAGGCTGAACCACGTACCGATCACCGTGGATCTTCTGACTACAAGCGTCAGATTGTTAAAACATTTGTTAAGCGAATCCTTGTTGCCCAAATCGCAGAGAAAGTAGCCTAAAAATATGTCGAGTCTTTTTGAAGAGATTGCAACTCCTCCTGCCGACAACATTCCAGTTCGTCGCATCACCGTCAATGTAAACGGAACAGATCGCACACTTGATGTCGAGCCTCGTCTGCTACTTGCCGACCTGCTTCGTCAGGGACTTGATCTCACCGGAACTCACAAGGGTTGCGACACAACAAACTGCGGTGCATGCACCGTTCTTGTTGCTGGCCGTCCAGTAAAGAGTTGCACCATGCTCGCAGTCCAGGCAGATGGTCGCGAAGTTCAAACTGTTGAAGGTCTTGCAACACCGAGCGAACTTCATCCAATCCAAGAAGGCTTTAAGCAAGAGCATGGCCTTCAATGCGGTTTCTGCACACCAGGAATGATGTTGTCTGCAAAGGCACTTCTCGAGAGAAATCCAAATCCAACTGAAGATGAAATTCGTTGGGCGCTCTCTGGAAATCTTTGCCGTTGCACTGGGTATCAAAATATTGTGAAGGCAGTTCTTTGGGCTGCTGAAAAAATGCGCGCGGAATCTAACTAAGGGGCGATAGAGATATGTCATTAGACGAAATCAAAATTGGCGGACTCGGTGCAAGCCGTCGTCGTGTCGAAGATAACCGCTTCATCCGCGGAAAAGGTAACTATGTAGACGACATCGTGCTACCTGGCATGCTCCACATGGAGATCTTGCGTAGCCCAGTTGCGCATGCTCGCATCAAGTCAATCGATACCAGCGCTGCTTGGGATATGCCAGGTGTGCGTCTTGTCCTCACTGGCGAGATGATGGCGGCACGTAACCTCGCGTGGATGCCAACACTCTCTTACGACACAGCAGCTGTCCTAGCGACAGATAAGGTCCGCTTCCAGGGACAAGAAGTCTGTGCCGTTATCGCTGATGATCCATACATCGCCAAAGATGCATGTGCCAAGATCGTTGTGGATTACGAAATCCTTCCTCCGATTGTTAACCCTGTACAGGCTGCAGCTGAAGATGCGATTCAGATTCGCGATGATAAAGCTGGCCAAGTTGGTAACAAAGTCTTCGACTGGGAAATCGGCGATAAGGCTCGTACCGATAAGGCATTTGAGGATGCAGATCTCGTATCCAAGGTCGAGATGCATTACCCACGTACCCACCCATCACCAATCGAGTGCTGCGGTTCGATCGCTGACTTCGATCGTGCTACAGGAAAACTTACTTTTTATGTAACCTCGCAGGCGCCACATATCGTGCGTGCAGCGGTTGCATTGGTTGCCGAGCTTCCTGAGCAGCAGATCCGCGTTGTTTCACCTGATATCGGTGGCGGATTTGGTAACAAGGTTCCTGTCTATCCTGGCTATGTCATCTCGATTCTTGCCTCGATTTTGACCGAGAAGCCAGTAAAGTGGATCGAAGATAAGACCGGCAACTTGATCTCAACCGGTTTTGGTCGCGATGTCTACCTCAAGGGTGAGATGGCGCTTCGCAAGGATGGAAAGATTCTTGGCGTACGCATGAACACCATCTCTGATCACGGCGCATTCTTTGCAGATGCACAGCCAAGTAAGTTCAAGATCGGTCTGATGCACTCAGCATTTGCCTGCTACGACATCCCAACTGCGCATATGTTTGCCACTGGGTATTACACCAACAAGGCTCCAGGTGGCGTTGCTTACCGTTGCTCATTCCGAGTAACAGAAGCGATGTTCTTCCAAGAGCGCATGGTGCATGCTGCTGCTGATGATCTTGGTATGGATCAGGCAGAGTTCCGCCGCGTCAACTTTGTTAAGGATGACGACTTCCCACACCGCACAGCATTTGGCTTCCTCACTGACTCAGGTCAGTACGAGAAGTGCCTCAATGTTGGTATGGAAGCGATTGGCTATAAGGACTTCGCTAAGGAACAGGAAGAGGCGCGCAAGCGCGGCAAGCTTCTTGGAATCGGTATCTCGACGATGACTGAGCCACTTGGCGCAGGAAATAGCCGTGAGTACGACATCCTTGGTATCAAGATGTTCGATTCAGCTGAACTTCGTGTACATATGACCGGTAAGGCAATTCTTCGCACCGGTGCTAAGACACAGGGGCAAGGACACGAGACAACATGGGCGCAGATCGTTGCTCACGAGCTCGGTATACCTGCTGAAGATATTGTCGTTGAAGAAGGCGATACTGATACCGCACCATTTGGTATGGGTACCTACGCTTCACGAAGCACACCTGTTGCCGGAGCGGCCGTCTCTATGGCTGCACGTAAGGTCCGCGCCAAGGCACGTAAGATCGCTGCTCACCTACTCGAGGTATCTGAGGAAGATATCGAGTGGGAGCTTGGTCGCTTCTACGTCCGTTCAAATTCAGATCGCGGCGTGACGATTCAAGAGTGCGCAATGGCCGCCTACAGCAATATGCCTGATGGCATGGAGCCAGGTCTGGAAAATACCGCGTACTACGATCCACCAAACCTCACCTGGCCATTCGCCGCTTACTTCTGCAAGGTCGAAATCGATCCAGAGACTGGCGTGTGGGATGTACTTCAGTTCGTAGCAGTAGATGACTGCGGCGTTCGCATCAACCCAATGATCGTTGAAGGTCAGATCATGGGTGGTCTCACAGAGGCTTATGCGATGGCAAATATGCAGTACCAAACTTACGACGAAGAAGGTAACTGCATCGGCGCTAACTACATGGACTTCCTCTTGCCTACAGCTTGGGAGACTCCAGGGTTCGAGCTCTATGAAGTTGTCACACCTTGCCCACACCATCCAATCGGTGCAAAGGGCGTAGGCGAGTGCGCAACAGTTGCTGGACCAGCTGCATTCGTTAACGCTGTCGTTAATGCGCTTAGCCACAAGGGTGTTCGCAACATTGATATGCCTTTGATGCCAAACCGCGTCTACGAAGCACTCACAACAGGTAAAGATGTCTATGGCATGCCACCTGTTCGGAGCGGTAACTAATCTGATGTCACAGAGCACCGTAGAGGGAATGAGCGTCATGGAGCGCGCAGTTGAACTGACAAAGAATGGTGAATCCTTTGTCTTGGCAACTGTCGTCTGGCGCCAAGGTCCCTCTTCGGGGCATAGTGGCGCGCGAGCGATCATTACTAGCGACGGAAAACTCCACGGTTGGATTGGTGGCGCATGCGCTGAACCCGTCCTCATTCGTGAAGCGAAGAAAGTTATGGCAGCCGGAAAGGCGCAGTTGATCTGGCTCGGCCAGGAAGCTGACTTCAAAGGGATGCATGTCCCAGATGGCGTCATGACAGTTCCGATGGCTTGTCAGAGCGAAGGTGCACTTCAGATTTATGTAGAGCCAGTTGCGGCGGCGCCCCGTGTCGTTATTGTCGGCCGTTCACCGATGGCTATCACGCTAAATCAATTAATTCAGGCGCTCGACTGGCGAGTAGAGCTCATCGATATGAATGACTTCTCAGCCAGCTCGATCGATGAGAGTTCAATCGTTGTCGTGGCCACACAGGGCCATGGTGATGAAGAGGCTGCAGAGATTGCGCTCGCTTCAAAGCCTGCCTATCTCGGCGTTGTTGCATCTCGCAAGCGCGGAAAGGCGGTCCTGGATTACCTCCTCGATCGTCGTTTCACTGCTACCGAGATTGAGCGGATTCACGTTCCTGCCGGACTCGATCTTGGTCATACCTCACACCGCGAAGTCGCGGTAGCGATCTTGGCCGAGTTGGTTCAATTGCGCTCAACGGGGATTTTTGATCAGAGTGTAAAAACTGCAAGTCCAGCACTGCTCCCCATGATCGAAGTCGATGAGGTCATCGATCTCGTCTGCGGAATGACCGTCACCGCTGAAAAATCTAATCGTCCCTTCGAATTTGAAGGTACGACCTATTACTTCTGCGCACCAGGATGTCGCGCAACTTTTGAAAAAGATCCCACCTCATTCATCAACCAGGAGGCAAAATGCTAATCTCGCAGGCGATCGACGTCGATCAACAGATCGATGCCGTATGGAAGTTCTTTGATGATGTCCCACAGGTAGCAGCGTGTATTCCTGGCGCAGATCTCACCAACAAAATTGGCGAGGATCACTACGAAGGAGATGTCATCATCTCTGCCGGTCCTGTAAAGCTTGAATTCGCTGGAGCTGCAAAGGTAACGAGCCGCGACAACACGAAGAAAATTATTAATATCGAAGCATCAGGTGCCGATCGAAAGGGTCGCGGTGAAGCGCAAGCAAATCTCACTGCAGCACTTACTCCGACAGCCACAGGAACTCGTGTAAATATCTCACTTGATCTCACGATCTCTGGTGCGGCTGCGCAATTTGGTCGTGGCTTGGTCGCCGATGTCACCGCAGTCTTGGTCAACCAAACTGCTGGCAGCATGCAGGCTCGCATGAAGGCGATCTCACTTGGACTTGATCCAAACTCTGTAGGTGGCCCAAAGGCTGCAAGCGGTGTTTCTATTGCGATCACAGTCGTGAAGAGAGCAGCGACTCGTATCTTCGCTCGCTTCTTCTTGCCATATCAACCAGTAGCACGTCGATAACCGGATAGGAGATAGAAAATGAGCTTATGGGGAATCGGAAATCTCATCCTCTTGGTTGTGATCGTGCCGGTACTTGTTGCACTACTCAATATGGTCCTCGGGCCGTTAGAGCGTATTCGTGGCGCAGCTGATGACGCACTCGCAGGCGGAGTTGCACTCATTGGTGAGCTTGATGCCACACCAAAGCAATTGAAGAAGACAGAGGCTGTCATTGCAGATGTCGCCAATGGCGCAGTTCGCTACGCCGGCCCAGTTTCGAAGTTACTCGGATAGGAGAGGTAGATGCCACAAGAAGCAGTATTCACTTTGATCTTGGCAACGCTCATTATTGCGGCTGCTGCGCTCGGGTTAATCCGAGTCATATTGCACCTGCGTGCAGTAGTGAAGACCCTCGATGCACTTGATGGAGGAGTCCAAGTAATCGTCGCAAAGACATCAACCGTTCCATCCGCTGTCGCATCGGTCAATGCAAGTTTGAAGCCGGTTCGAGATTTCGCGGAATCGATCTAGGGAGAAGATCATGGACTTTAGCTCACATAGCGGATGGCTTCTCGGTTACATCATTGCAACCGTTGTCGTCCTTGTAGTCGTCGCACTCGTTGTGCCAATTTTGCTCCTCGCTCACCGAATCGGTGGACAGGCAAAGGCGATCAACACTGGTCTTGAAGGCGCGGAGAAAAATACCGCCGCACTCGAAAATCTCAATGTCACCATCGCATCGGCCCATGCGATTGTTGCAGGACTCAACCGCGGCCGTACGAAACTAGGAGGCTGAGAAGATGTCATCAAGCGTCCATACGCTCTGGCTCACCGCAAATATCTTGGGAGCTGTTGTTGTAGTTGCGGTTGCAGCGCTACTTACAATTCTCGTGCTATTAGTGCGCACCATTGATAAGCGCGTTGCTCACATTCGCGCAACCCTCACTGCTGCTAAGGCCAATACCGCGAACACTGAATTGATCAATAGAACCGCAGAAGCAGTTGATGCAGTCTTGGCAGAAGGCCTAGAGCATCACTTGTTCCTCGGACGAGTACTAGAGAAGGTGCGTTCATGAAGGGTCTACAGATCTTCAGCGTCATTGACATTGTCGCTCTCATCGCAGGACTTGCGATCTACCTATTCATCGTCGGTAAGCAGCTCGCTGCTGTTGCGACAAAGCTTGAAGAAGCGGCCGATCTTGTATGGGCTATCAAGGCCGATGCAGATACGATCGAGCCTGGCTTAGAGCGGATTAACACCACAGGTGGTGTTGTCGCCGGTGCGCTTCCTCTTCTCTACACAATGGCTGAAGGAATCGTTGTTGGGGCTACATATGTCGCAGACCCTGACCATGAAGAACACCGCAAGCCAAACTTCCCAGCGATGGGTCATCGTCGCTCACGCCTCTTCGATGGTGTCGGCGCAAAGATCGACTAGTTTGTCAGGCTCGTTAGTTAGAGCTAGTAAGAGTTAGGTGCGATTGTTCGGATCGCGAGTAGTAGTAAGTGGATCGGTGAATGCATTTGAGTATTCACCGATCCATTCTTCTTTCCACGCCTGGTCATATTGCTCATCATTACAACTCGGTTGATAGACCGCCATCAACTCTTTGGCGATCTGATCGCGATGCTTCTCTGTCCCACCGAGGAATTCATACCAACAGATATAAAGGTTGAATTTATCGCCTGATCGCTTAACCCATGCCGATGACTTCGGATGCTTGAGTGGGAGACCAACTGTCGATAGGTCGGCGCTGTGGCCTACATAGATAACCGAGAAATCCTTTGGCTTCTTCTCTGGATCATTGAGGCACATCACGGCGTAGACAGCCGATATCTTTTGTGGTGCCCAACCCATGAGTGAGCGAGGTCCCTCAAATGGGTAGCCAGCAAGTGAGCCGAGACGGATCATTCGAAGGCGTCTTCCCAGTCCTCGTCTTCGGTCATGGTTTCGGCTTTAACGATCGGCCAGTCGGGGAGCTTTGCAGTGGCTGCAGCCTTCTTAAAGATCTCGATCGCCTTATCAAGTGCCTCATCGGTGTAATCGGCTTCAATCAGAATCTGCGCACCGTAGCCCATCGTCCCAGCCCCAGCGGCGATACCGCTGTAGATCGCAACTGCATCAGCAAGTTCGACGACCTCCTCGATTTTGATCTCTCGATCGCCTTCGGCCTTGATAGAAACGCTGTACTTCACGATCGAACCCCTATCTGATGTATGCGAGCTTAAGACTGAATTCTTCCAGACTCTTGAGATTGTGTCCTGATACAACTTCATCAATAAATGGATCGGCAATAACCATACCCATTGTGTTCGGTACCCACTCAAGATTGTCACCCTTATGCGGATTCATCCAGACAACTCGATGAGCGATGCGTGAGAGCGCCTCCATCGACTTGGCAAGTGCTGCAGGTTCGCCTCGGTCCAGGCCATCCGAGCAGATCACAACGATTGCCCCACGGCCGACTCGAGTGCGGCCCCATCCCTTGATGAACTCACCGATACTAGCGCCGATACGAGTTCCACCTTCCCAATCAAAGACGGATTGACCGGCAAGCTCCATAGCCTCATCAGGGTTTCGTTTGGAGAGAGATTTTGTAATACGTGTGAGTCGGGTGCCGAAGGCAAAGACCTCTACCTTGGTATTTGCGCGGCGGGCAGAGTAGGCAAGTTGCAAGAGGTTGCGGGAGTAGTCCGCCATCGAACCTGAGACATCGAGAATAAATATCACGGGGCGCAACTTCTCTTTACGGCGCGAGTAGAAGAGTTCGCGAGGTTCACCGTGCGCACGCATCGTTTCACGAACAATCTTGCGCATGTTGAGATTTTTTCCTGAAGGAACATTTTGCTGGCGACGAGTCCGACGTTTAGGGGGAGAGAGTTTGAGGGCATTCATCATCTTTCGCAGAGCCTGCATCTCTGCCGGCGTGCATTCAGCGAAAGCCTTCTGGCGATAGATCTCATTTGCTGATGCGACGTAGCCCATCTTGGACTCTTCTTCACCGTTGCCTGGTTGACCTTCTTCGACATTGGGAATCTCAAGTGTGGTACTCGTGTTTACTGATGCCTTGATTTTTTTCTTCCGGGAATCGGATTCTTCTTCGGTGATCTCCAAGAAAAATGATTTAAAAACGATGTTGTATGTGGGGATATTTTCTCTGCGGCGCACAAGCGTGGTTCGACCAGCCCAGTAAATATCCATCATGTCACTTGGATTGAGCTCCCCAAGTGCTTGGCAGAAAGAGATGACATCATCAGAGCCAATAACCAGCCCGGCACGTCGTAGGGTTTGTCCAAACTCGACAAATAACTCGTCGAAACCTTCGGAGTTAGTCACCGTAAACAATCTCGGAAAGATTGTTGGTTACAAACTCTAAATCATCACGTCCTTTGATAACCGCACCAAGGGTTTCGGAGACATTTGTTTCTGAAAGCTCTTCTGCGCCAATGGCATCCAATGACTGAACCCAATCGATAGTCTCGGCAACGCCAGGCGACTTTTCGAGGTCCATCTCGCGCAGCTTATGAACTGCAGAGACAACGCGATTTGCGAGATGTTCGCTTATGCCCGGCAGGCGTGATTGGACGATGGCAACTTCCTGATCCTCGCCGGGGAAACCAATCCAGTTGTAGAGACAGCGACGCTTGAGCGCATCATGGAGTTCACGGGTCCGGTTCGAGGTGAGAATCACGATGGGGCGAGAAGCAGCTTTAACGGTTCCGATTTCAGGAATTGTGATCTGGAAGTCTGAAAGGAGTTCTAACAAGAAGGCTTCAAACTCATCATCCGCGCGATCAACTTCGTCAATTAAAAGCACGCACTGGTCGCCAGCACGAATTGCTTGAAGGAGTGGTCGCTCAATGAGGAATTTAGGACCGAAGAGATCATCGACAGCACTCTCCGAGGTGTGAGTTCCGTTCATGGATCGGATCTGCAACATCTGGCGAGCGTAATCCCACTCGTAAAGCGCTTGATTGGTGTCTATGCCCTCATAGCATTGAAGGCGAATCAAAGTGCGGCCATAAAGTTTTGCAACGGTCTTAGCGAGTTCGGTCTTACCTACGCCTACTTCACCTTCTAAGAGGATCGGACGTCCAAGCTTCATTGAGAGCAAGAGTGATGTCGTGAGACCGCGATCTGAGATATAGCCAAGGGATCCAAGATCGGATTGAAGTTGCTCGACCGTAAGATCGGAAAATGAGTTGATTTCGCCCATGAGTATTAAAGGTAAACGCGAGGAAGAGCGCTTACTTCTTCTCGGTTAGGGTGTTGACGAGGTCGCCGAGTGATCCGCCGGTGCTGATCTTTCCTTCGCGGGAGAGGGTATTGCGCCAGGCGCTCTTCAAATCTCCGCCTTCTTCGGCAAAACCTTCGAAAGTTACTTCCTTCATGTTGCGGCAAATCTTATTTGGATTGCAATCCTCATCGAGTTCGGCAGATGATTGACCCTGTGCATCCCAAATAGAGCGCAGGAGCTGACGTGCTTCGTTACTTTCAACTGACATAGCAGCCTCCTCTAAAGTGTGATGGGAAGCATATCAGCCGAGGGATTGGTCGCCACTTGAAAAAGATTCAATCTCGATGCGCCTGGGAAGGCCCCGCGGAGTTTGAGGAGTTTGCGTAGAATCGATGAGTGAGAAACGTTCGTAAAGTGAGCCTCGTTGCGGCCTTAGCAGTGTGCCTCGCCCTCGCTGGATACTCCAGCGCCCAAGCAGAGTCCACTCGAACGGTGACGGTCTATGCGGCATCTAGCCTGACCAAGGCCTACACAGCGCTGGGCGACAAATTCATGGCCGCCCACCCTCAGGTATCCATCAAATTTTCTTTCGGGTCATCAACGACCCTAGCTTCACAGATCAACGCCGGAGCGCCTGCGGATATCTTCGCCTCGGCAGATACCTCAAGCATGACTCTGGCTTCTTCTGTATTCCCGGCCGCCCAGAACTATGTTCAAAACCAAGTGGTCCTTGCGATTCCCAAAGGTTCGACGATTACGAAATTGAGTGACCTCAACGGAAAAGTAACCTGGCTCCAATGCGGACATACAGTTCCATGCGGAATTGCGGCGGACTCTGCCCTGAAGAGTGAAGGGGTTATCTCGACCAATCCTGTTTCGCTCGAAGCAACTGCATCGGCTGCCACTGCAAAATTACTATCCGGGGCAGTGGATGCAGCGATTCTCTTCAAGACCGATGTATTGGCCAACTCTGGCAAGCTGAAGTACATCCCATTTTCCAATCCGAGCGCTGCGCTGAGTCAGTATCAAATCGGAATTTCTCATTCCAAAGCTACGACGAAGAGTGCTTGGGCGAAGACCTTCTATGCATACCTCAGCGGCCATTCAGCGAAGAAGTTCCTTGCATCTGCAGGATTTATCGTCACCTCTATCTAGAAGGATCCCAAGTACAATTCTCAGATGATGCGGCGACGGAGTAATCCACTTGTGCTTCTTGCCACCGCATTAGCCAGCCTGATAGTAATTCTCCCGCTCGTCGCACTCTTGGTTAAAGTCCCGTATGCACATTTCTTCTCATCGCTCGGCGTAGATCACTCACTTGTAGCGATCAGACTCACCATACTTACCTCGATTGCGGCAATAGTTATCTCAGCTGTATTGGGGCTCCCGCTTGCCTGGTGGCTCTCACATTCGCCGGCACGAATTTCTCATTGGTTGCGTCCGATTCTTCTTGCTCCCATTGCATTGCCTCCTACCGTCGCAGGGCTTGCATTGCTTGGACTTATGAGTCGAGGCGGCCTTCTCGGAAAGTACATTTACAGCGCGACGGGTTGGCAGATGCCTTTCACGACGTGGGCTGTTATTTTTGCTGGAGTATTTGTCGCGATGCCATTTCTTGTACTTATTACGGAATCTACTTTTAGCCAGTTGCCTCGAGATGTTGAAGAAGCCGCACTCATTGATCGCGCTACAGACGGCCAACTTTTCTGGTGGATTGGCATCCCTCAGGCGCGCAATGGAATTGTCACTGGCATCGCCTTGGCCTGGGCACGCGTTTTGGGGGAGTTCGGAGCGACCATGATGTTTGCCGGCTCACTGAGCGGAACCACGCAGACATGGACCTTGCAGATTTACCAAGAGCTCGATATCAACCCCGATACCGCCTATTCACTCAGCCTATTAATGCTGATTATCGCGATGGCGATCGTTATCGCACTACGAAAACCCTTGCGCGAGGCATTTGCTCGTTAAGGCCGTAGGATTCTCCAATGAGCGAGAAGTTAAGCCATATCAACGAACGCGGCGAAGCCCACATGGTCGATGTTTCAGATCGCGATCTCACAACGAGAACTGCCACCGCCTCTGGAAAAGTTTTATTGACCAGAGAAGTTCTCGCACAGATCGCCGATGGGACTACGCCTAAAGGTGATGTGCTTGCAACGGCTCGCGTTGCCGGGATTATGGGAGCAAAGAAGACACCAGAACTAATTCCTCTCTGTCACCCACTCGCTATTTCGAGTGTAAAAGTAGATCTGGAAGTGCAATCAGATGGTGTTGCGATTGTTGCAACGGTAAAGATTGCAGACCGAACCGGTGTTGAAATGGAAGCGTTGACAGCCGTCTCAATTACCGCACTTACAATTATTGACATGGTTAAAGCCCTCGACCCATCTGCGACGATCACAAACGTGCGCGTAGAAGAGAAAGATGGCGGAAGAAATGGACACTGGAAGCGTTCATGAGGCGCGCAGTTGTCATCACCGCGAGCAATCGAGCTTCGAGCGGTGTCTACGAAGATCGTTCGGGTCAAATCTTGGTTGAAGGTCTGGTTGCGCTGGGTTATGAAGTCGCGCCATCGATCGTTCTGCCTGACAATATTGAAATGATCCGTTCGGCAATTGAGCAAGCCATTGATGCTCAGGCAAACCTCATTGTCACAACAGGGGGTACTGGTATCTCTCCTATGGATCTGACTCCAGAGGCGACCGCCCCAGTCATTGATAAGTATCTGCCAGGAATCTTGGAGGCCTTTCGCGCATACTCACGAGAGAAAGTCCCCACCACCGATCTCTCCCGTGGATTTGCCGGAGTGACCAAAAGTTCATTGATCATCAATCTGCCTGGTTCGCCAGGAGCGGTAAAGGATGGCCTCGTCATCATTGAGCGACTTGCATCCCATATCCACGATCAGTTGGAGGGCCATGATCACGGCACGAGTAACTGAAGAGAAGCTTGATGCCCACGCCCTCGCTGCCTCAATCAAGAATGATCAATCTGGGGCGGTAGTCCTATTTTCTGGCGATGTGCGGGATAACGACCATGGGCGAGCGGTCAAGGCCCTCACCTATGAGATACATCCATCCGCTCAAAGCGTGATCGAGGAGATCGTCGAGCGGATTGCCAAGAAACATGATTTAGTTAGCGCCGTTGCCGTCCATCGGTATGGCTCGATCCCCATCGGTGAGAGCGCATTCGTTGTGGTTGTGGCATCAAAGCATCGAAAGGCAGCCTTTGCTGCGTGTGATGAAATGGTCGATGTTGTTAAGGAAGAGCTGCCGATTTGGAAGTACCAAGTCTTTGCTGATGGAAGTGATGAGTGGGTGAATAACGCGTGACAAAACTAATCGATACCTATGGTCGAGGCCATCGCGATCTTCGCGTATCTCTCACAGATCGCTGCTCACTTCGCTGTTCATATTGCATGCCGCACGATTTCGCCGCTTGGCTCCCTAATGAAAATCTGCTCACAACTGATGAACTGATTACAGTCATTGAAGTTGCTGTTGAAGAAGGCATTAACGAGATCAGGCTTACTGGTGGCGAGCCGCTTCTTCGCCCGGATATTGTTGAAATTGTCGCCCGAATCAACGCCATTAAGAACGCGCCAAAATTGTCGATGACGACAAATGGTTTGGCACTAGCCAAGCTTGCAAAACCTTTGGTAGATGCCGGTCTCGAGAGAATTAATATCAGTCTCGACACTCTCGATCGCGAGCGATTCAAGACGCTGACCTTTAGAGATCGTATTCATGATGTATTTGCAGGTATTGATGCAGCGCGCGAAGCCGGCTTGAAACCTTTAAAAATTAACTCGGTATTGCTCAAGGGGATCAATGGCGATGAATCGGTTGCGCTCGTCGAGTGGGCACTTAAAGAAGGATTGAACCTTCGCTTCATTGAGCAGATGCCACTAGATGCCGGTGGTATTTGGAGCCGTTCAGATTTAATTACCGCAGATCAGATATTTGCTGATCTGAGCACCCGTTACGAACTTACCCCGGTTGATGATCGTGGATCATCACCTGCCGAGGAGTTTTACGTAAACGGCGGACCAGAAGTTATCGGAATCATCGGAAGCGTCACTAGACCATTTTGTGGGTCATGCGATCGCGTTCGTCTTACCTCTGATGGCCAGATTAGAAACTGCCTCTTCTCAATGGCCGAGACAGATCTACGTGCGACTCTTCGAAATCCAGATCTCTCGGATGAGGCAAAGCGTGAGAGTATTTCCAAGGCCTTCCACTCAACGGTTCTTGCAAAGCTACCTGGGCATGGAATCAACGAGCCAAACTTCATCCAACCAGTTCGGCCAATGTCTGCAATTGGTGGCTAGTTAACCGCCAGCAAATCGGGGGAGCACATCTATCTGATCCTCGGGAGTGAGCTTGGTCGAGTGATCTTTCACCGACGTCCCATTAAGTAGATACGAACACATGGGGAGAACGGCACGCAACTTCTGGTGTTCTGATTCAAGCGCGCTAATCAACGAACCAAGGTCGGACGAGTCGAGGTCAAGGCGTGATTGACCGGCTGCAGCACGAGCTGCTGCATAAAGATGAACTTTTGCCATGTGCAAAGAATACCCACGGCCACCTCATCTTGGAGAGTTAACTCTTCTAGCCTATTCTTGGTCCACTGAAGAGTCGCCCGGATCACCGCGTTACGAAAGTACCGAGGAAAGTCCGGACTCCACAGAGCAAAGTGATGGCTAACGGCCACTCGGAGAGATCCGCAGGAAAGTGCCACAGAAAATAACCGCCTCATTTCGGTGAGGTAAGGGTGAAACGGCGGTGTAAGAGACCACC
>CAILJM010000024.1 GCA_903834515.1 uncultured Actinomycetes bacterium | reverse complement strand
TTGAGGTATGTCTCAAGACTCGGTGCGACTGTGCGTTCTTCTAATTCAGGATCGAGAATGACCATGATTTCATAATGACGCATGCGTTAACCCAACCTCCTCTGGACTAAAGCGGCCGCAGGATTTCTGCGGCAGGAGGGTAACTGCTCCCCGAACTACAGATCTGACGGGTGCCAAACCTTGTAAGGGGAAGGCTAAGCGTAACCGCCCGTCTGCGAGATGAGAAATTCGAGACTTTGTGGAGCCTGCGACCGTGTGGAAACACGCACGGTAAAGAAGATTGTCGCCGCGATTCGAAGGAGAATTGAGGCTGCGTAAGCCTTCGCCGGGAGCCCGAAGTGGCTACCCGAATATGAAGCCAGATACTCCCAAATTGCTACGTGATAGATCAGCTCGGCCGCCTGCCAAACCCAGAAGGCTGGCCGGTCACGATTGCGCTGTTCGGTGCTCGTACCAGTCGTACTAGTCGTACCGGTCGTACCGGTCGTACCGGTCGTACCGGTCGTACCGGTCATACCCGTCATTGCCAGAATCGCTAACGGGGTCAACCAGAGCACATATTGCGGTGAATACACCTTGCTGGAAATTGTGAAGACAGCCACGATGATAAATGCTGTGCTGGCGAGTGAAGGAACCTCGGCCAACCCAAAATAGTAAACAGAGTACGCAGCCGTGCCGATAAGAAAGAGAATGATCGAGAGATTATTGATGTTCTTGGTAGAGATTCCAAAGAGATTTAGTGCGTACCAGAGTGAACCGAAATCGACTCCGCGTTCACTATTCATCTTGAAAAAACGCCACCATCCAGTGCGGCTATAGATAATAAACGGTGCATTAATCGCCATCCATGATCCAAAGAGTACGACCCCGTAACGTATCGCATCAGCTATTTGTTTACGGCGATAGAAGATAAGTGCAATGGGGACGAGGAGAACTATCGGAAAGAATTTAGTTGCGACAGAGATTCCCAATGCGAGCGCGCTAAAATCATATTTGCGACGATCAAAATAATAGATCGCGAGCACTGCCGACGCGACAGCCCACAAATCCCAGTTGATATAGAGGGAAGCAATAACGGCGGGTGAAAGCGGCAAGAGGTACCAATACTCTGGATTCATTTTTGAAATAAGAAGTGCTGTGCCTATAAAGAGCAGTGCGATTAAAGCGACATTAATAAGGAAATATGTTTTATCGCTATGTGTTGGCAACGCAGTCGCCCACATAACAACTCCTGTGAGGGGCGGGTATTCAACTGAATTTGTCTCACTTGCATATGGCCAGACGTGATGGACTAAATCTCTCGCTCCAAAGAGGGCTGGTAGATCTGAGTAGCACGCATGTGTGTAGACATCAGGTGACCCGAAATTTGTATTGAGGCAATGATCAAATTTTGCAAAGGAGAGGAGCGCGCTCAGAAAGGCAAGAACGATGAGGGATTTAGTAGCAAATTTCATAAGCGGCCGACTATAACGACTTACTTCTTCTTAGAAACTTTAGGGGTAGGAGTTGGTTTATATGCCTTAGCAACAGGTGTTGGTTTTTCGGCGAGTGCTGGATCAAGGGTAGGTACTGCTTGCGTCATGTCCACAGGCTCTGTACCGCCAATATTTGAAGGCGCAGGAAAGTCAACGATTGGTAGTTTTGCTAGAGCCGCTTTCATGAAGAGTTTCCAAATACCTGCCGGGTATGAGCCGCCAGTTACAGCGTTGAGCCCACCAATTCCATTGAGGGATTGAGTTGCATCGTCTCTAAACATTGCGACCGTCGCTTCCATCTGTGGTGTGTAACCATTGAACCATGCGGATGCGTTGTCAGTTGTGGTTCCAGTCTTTCCTGCCGATGGACGACCAAACCCAGAGAGCGCACCAGAAGCGGTTCCGAACTTAGTCACACCTTGAAGTGCTGCAGTTGTATCTGCCATAACATCGGCTGCAAAAACTTGGTTAGCTTGTATGCGTGATTCGTATAAGACGCCTTGGTTCGCACCTAAGACTTCCTTAACAATAAATGGTTTTGCATAGACACCTTGAGCTGCGAAAGTTGCGTAAGCGGCGGCAACATCGATCACGTGTGGACTTGAAACACCAAGTGTCACCGATGGTGTCGCCAACATATTGACTGAATCTGGAATTCCAGCACGCCTTGCTACATCGATCACCTTATCCGGGCCGACCTTTATTCCAAGTGGGACAAAAACAGTATTTACCGAGTGAGCTGTCGCATCAGCGAGTGTGACTTTGGGGAATTGCTCGTTCCCATAATTAAATACTGAGTAATTCTTCTGTGCACCAGCATCAAAGAAGACCGCTGGTGAGGAGCCATTCCATACTGATTGGAGTGAGATTCCTTGCTCGAGTGCAGCGACAAGTGCAAATGGTTTGAAGGAGGACCCGGCCTGCGCAGTTGCCTGGGTCGCATTGTTGAGTTGTTGCTTCAAATAATCCTGACCACCGTAGAGTGCCGTGATTTCACCTGTACCAGGGCGAAGTGCGATGAGAGCGATGCGCAGATTTGCCGGAGCATTTGTTGGCGTCTTCTTAGCGACAGCATCAACCGCAGCTTGTTGGGCGCGCTTATCTATAGTGGTTTTCACAACAAGTCCACCGACTTGAATTTGTTGGTCTGTAAAGCCAAGGTTGAGTAACTCGTGTTGTACCCAAGAGATCACATATCCCTTTGGCCCACCAAGTGCGCCTCCGAGTGTCCGCGGTTCAATGAATGGGAACTTTTGTTTCGCCGCCTGCTCGGCTGTTATCCAATGAGCATTTTTCATCTCATTAATGACATAGGCAAAACGATTTTTGAGACGACGAAGTCCATTAACGCTTTGTGGGTCGTAATAACCTGGCGAATTTAAAATTGCGGCAATGACTGCATCTTGAGCGATGCTCAACTGGTTAACATTTCGGTTGAAATAAACTTGCGCCGCGGTAGAAACCCCATACGAGCCACGACCAAAGTAGATCGTGTTGAGATAATTTTCAAATATTTGATCTTTTGATTGCTGACTTTCCAACTTTGTAGCGATAACTAACTCTTTGATCTTGCGAGTAACTGTTCGGTTTTGATTAAGAAAGGCTGTCTTCGCATATTGCTGCGTGATAGTTGACCCACCCTGGAGCGATCCCCCTGAAAGGTTGTGATAAATAGCGCGCAGAATTCCTGTCGGACTAAAAGCTGACTCTGAATAGAAGTTCTTATCTTCGGCGGCTAATACTGCGTGACGTAAATTAAGTGGGATATTCGCTAATTTAATAATGGTGCGATTTTCAGAGCCGATACGGCCCAACTCACTACCGTCGGCATATTGGATGATCGTTGACTGGCTATTTACAAAAGAGTTTGGATCTGGAATCTTCACCGTGAAATAGGCGAATCCGAAGCCGAAGGCGCCGAGAACGAACCCGCCTCCAACGCTAAAGATGGCGGCGCGAATCAACCACGTCTTCCAATTCACCATGAGAGGAAGGTTACTCCCTCATGCTTCGAGATTTCCGAGGCGGTTTACGAGCCTGGCCATCCCCTAATTTGAATGAATAAATAAGGTGGTGCCAATCGCATCCGCGACAAACCTCCACAACATAGACGCGAAACTCACCGTATTCGCTCTGCATCTCATCAAGCTCTTTAATCGACTTAATCCGACCTGAATACTGCCCGAGTTGGTCGCCGAATGCGTAATGCAGCACAACCATCTCTACTTTTCGGCAGACCGGGCAAGGTCGCTCGACCGCCTCGCCGTGGTGTTTGGCTGCTAGCCGCAAATAGGGGTCGGCATCACAAATATCAACCTTTGCCTGTGCGCCTTTGAAATATGAGACCAGCGTTGCGCGTCGCTTCAATGAATAATCAATTGAATCGCGCCTCGACCACATATGTCGAAGGATAATAGGTAAGACCTGCTCGAGGAGTAACTACGCTTAGATACGTGCAGATGCGATCCCATTATTGGCCGTTCCATCGCGGCAGTCGTCTTCCGCTCCTATTGCAGATTCGATGGCTTGGACAATTTACTGATGGGCTCTTTCAATCCGCATTAGCTTCCTTCGTCTTATTCTCACCAGAGCGACAACCAAGTGCTGTCGCTGCCGCACTCGCATTTACTGTTGTCTTGCTCCCATATTCACTTGTGGGTCCTTATGCCGGAGTCTTTCTCGATCGGTTCTCGCGACAAAAAATTGTGCAAGTTGCAAATATTTTTCGAGCGGCAGATCTCATCATCATCGCTTTTGCAATAAAAAATGGTCTTACAGGAGTTCTGTTAACACTTCTCGTTCTCGTAGCCTTCGGAATTAATCGACTCATACTTGCCGGACTCTCCGCTGGTCTGCCATTAATCGTTGAAAAAGATGAATTGATTGCCGCAAATGCCCTTGCAGTTACTGGTGGAACTATCGGTGTCGTCATTGGTGGTGGTGTTGGTATCGGCGTAAAGAAACTTTTAGATCACTCTCAAAAGAGTGATTTAAGTGACGCGCTCGTGATTGTGGTTGCGGCTTCTTGTTATTTAATTGCAGCGCTCATCGCTCATCGATTATCACATCGCGAAATAGGGCCGCATGAGCATGAGGTGAACTCTCACAGTGGCGGTTGGCGGGAAATGCGAGAAGGTTTTCTCATTTTGCGTCAGCATGGAGATTCGATGCGAGGAATTCTTGCCACGAGTGTTCAACGCGGTGGTCTAACAGCACTTACATTGATGGGGCTACTTCTTGAAAGAAATACATATCACCCATCAAATAATCCCGATGCTGGGTTATCTGGTTTTGGGTTTGCGTTAGGTATAGCAGGGATCGGAATTGGGGTCGGCTCACTCATTACACCCTTCTTTGTTGAGAGGTATGGTCGACATCAATGGATTCGATTGATGATGGTTGGAGCCATTCCGTTTCTCTTGATCTTCATGGTTCATCAACGTCAATGGACCTTGGTCCTCGCGGCATTCTTTGTGGGGCTTTGTGGTCAAGCTGTGAAAGTAACAAATGATGCCTTGGTTCAGTCAAAGATAAGTGATGAGTACCGCGGCCGAGTTTTTGCCTTTTACGACGTCTGCGTCAATGGAGCAATTGTCGGTGGGGCGCTTATTGCCGCCCTTGTTCTGCCTTTAAATGGAAAATCTCTTGTGATGCCGTTCGTGATCTGTGTGGCCTATTTTGCAACAAGTGCCTTCTTATTGCGCCGCGTTCTTTTCCCACCACAAAAGTAATTCTTCTTTGGCTGCATCTTCTCCGAGTGGTCCACGATCAAGGCGGAGTTCTAAGAGGTAGGCATAAGCCTTACCAATCAGCGGTGATGGCCGAACCCCTAATATCTCCATGATTTGGTTTCCGTCAAGATCGGGACGAATCTTGTTTAACTCTTCTTCTTCTTGAAGCACTGCGATTCGGGCTTCGAGAGAATCGTAGGTTGTTGCAAGCATGGCAGCTTTTTTAGCGTTTCGAGTTGTGCAATCTGCGCGCGTGAGAACATGAAGATGTATTAATAGATCGCCTGCATCGCGCACATAGCGACGCACTGCGGAATCAGTCCATTCGCCACTTCCATAGCCATGGAAACGAAGGTGTAGAAAAACTAGCGTGTAGACGCTATCAATTGTCTCATTATCAAATCGAAGAGCTTTCAGGCGGTTCTTCGCCATCCTTGCCCCCACAACTTCATGGTGATGAAAAGAGACGCCTCCACCCGCAATGAGTTCGCGGGTTTTTGGTTTACCGATGTCGTGCAACAGCGCTGCTAGCCGATTAATTAAGTTGGGACCATCTAACCGGTATTCTAGCGCGATTGCTTGCTCGAGAACCGTGAGTGTGTGTTCGTAAACATCTTTGTGATGATGATGTTCGTCAATCTCTAATTTGAGCATCGGTAATTCAGGAAGAACCTTCGCTGCAAGACCGGTCTCAACCAAGAGTGAGAGTCCCGCTCGAGGATTATCTGACATGAGGATCTTTATAAACTCATCTCGTACTCGCTCTGCCGAGATAATTGTGATTCGCTCTGACATATTTTGCATCGCTTCAATAACCGATGAATCAACTGTGAAATTGAGTTGACTCATAAATCTTGCGGCGCGCATCATTCGTAACGGATCATCGCTAAATGAATCAGTTGCACTTCCGGGGGTGCGCAGCAATTTTTTGGCGAGATCTGTCACGCCATTAAATGGATCGATAAATTCTGGGGTTTCGCCTGTGAGTTCAAGGGCCATCGCATTAACTGTGAAATCACGTCGACCGAGATCACCAATGATGGAATCCCCAAAATCTACTTCTGGTTTTCGGGAGTTCGGGTCGTAGATTTCACTGCGGTAAGTTGTGACCTCAATTGTGTGATCACCTTTTTTGCCTGCAATGGTCCCGAATGCGGCCCCGGTATCCCAGATTGCATCGGCCCATTTCTTCATGATTGCTTTAGTCGCCTCGGGTCTGGCATTTGTGGTGAAATCTAAATCATTGCCAAGGCGCCCCAAGATCGCATCCCGGACTGGACCCCCAACTAGAGCCAAGGTAAATCCAGCCTCCTTGAAGGCTGCGGTGAGTGAGTCGGTAATTGGGGCCTCTTGTGACAGGGCGTTCATGGCAAGGGTGATCGCCATTTCTCGTGGGCCCTGATTAATGCTCATAATGGGTAAGGCTAGAGGTTCTGGGAAGAATGAGGAGTACCCTGCTCGTATGACCTCTGCACCTGGTGCGGGTGGCGAAGCGAAGCGAAAGAGGCGTCGACGCAGACGTCCCTCTTCTGCAAAACCCGCTACAACCGCATCGATTTCCTCTTCGACGTCCGCAAGCGAGTCGACAACAACTACACCCGCAACTCACACTCCTAAACCTGAGGGCGCTGGCAAACCCCGAGTTGGGAAGAGGAGTGGAAAACCATCCTCGAAACCATCCTCGAAACCATCCTCAAAACCATATGCGAAACGCGTAGATGAAGTGAGCGCCGGTGGGCTTGTCATTGATGGAACTGGCACCAAAGGGCTTCTTATTGGACGCCGTGACTTAAAGGATCCGACAAAAGAGCGGTTGCTTTGGTCACTACCCAAAGGCCATATTGAAGCTGGTGAAACACCAGAGATGGCCGCAATAAGAGAGGTAGCTGAAGAAACTGGAATTCACTCAGAAATCTCTCGTGCCTTAGGTGTTATCGATTTCTGGTTTATGGCTGGCGGTAAGCGCATCCACAAAACTGTTCACCATTATCTCTTTAAAGAAATAGGTGGAGTGCTCCAGGCTCAGATTGAAGAAGTCGATGAGGTGGGTTGGTTCCCGCTGGAAGAGATCGTCTCCATGCTCGCCTATCCAGATGAGAAGAAGCTCATTGCAAAATCAGGAGAGTTACAGCAGTGAAGAGACTTCTTGGGGTTGCACTAGTGATAAGTGGATTAGTTCTTCCTGCCACATTAATCGATAGCGCTGCCGCTGCTTCGAAATCTTTGATTTTTATCACTGCGCCCTCGCATAGGGTATTCAAGGGGCTCTTTATTGATGACCAACTTGCTTTTGATCTTTCGACGGATGGATCTATTGGATCCCTCCTTTATGGAAAGAAATCATCGAATATTCAATGGGCGGTCGACCCAGCTCTGGTAGAAGAAGTTATCGATATGTCAGATGGTTATAAATTGATAGATGGCACCGAAGGTGCAGGTCAAGATGTGGCAAAAGAATTTCTCTTGCGGTTGAGCACTTTGGCTGCAGTTGGTCGAATTGATGCAATGGTCTATGGAAATCCATCACGATACTGGGTGGGGCGATTAACACCCCATGAACGCAATTACATTCTTGCCGCCTCTGAGAAACGTTTGGCACTGCTTCTGAAAACGAATGTTGGTGCTCCGACGAACTATGTCAACGTCAATTACTTCTCACTCCCACAAAGCACAGTCATAATTCTCAAAGATGATTATAAAACCATTGAAAATAGCGCGGTCTATATGGATCCGTTGGTACTAGACAACTTCCGACTCTCTCTCACAAGGTTATTTAATCCCCAGATGAGTTCTACGACTCGATCCACCTTGCTAGAAGATTTTGATGGCGAGATTCTCAAGCTTCGAAATAGCATTCGTCTTGCTCCTGGTCGTTTTACTATTACTTCGGCAAGTCAAAAGCTCCCCATCACAATTATTAATGATTTCCCAAATGTGGCTAAGGTAAAGCTCGCGATTAATTCTCTCAATGAGAAGGTTCTCGTCGGCAATATCGATGGCGTTGAAGTTGCTGGCAAATCTAAAGTGCAAGTCTTGGTTCCTGTAAAGGTGCTTACCTCTGGTTCAAGTGGATTAAATATTTCAATCATTAATCCCAAGGGTGGGCAAATAGGGGATTCTCAGATCTACTCACTCTCGCTAAAAGTAATTAGTCCAATCGCTACATGGATCACTACGGCTGCTGCTGTCACGCTCTTTGTTGCAGCGCTGCTCCAGTCGTTGCGTCGAATTAGAAGGCGGCGATCACATGAGTGATTCTCTAAAAAGCCATCATGATGTTGCCTTGTTGCGCTCATCAACAGTCATGGCGATCGGTACGGTCTTCTCTCGGATAACAGGATTGATTCGGGGTTTGCTGACTGTTGCGCTACTAGGCACCGCGCTTTTGGGAGATACCTTCAATGTGGCAAACACGATGCCAAATATTTTGTATAACCTCATTATTGGAGGAGCACTCACTGCGGTCTTTGTGCCGCAATTAGTGAGAGCAATACGTGAACCTGATGGTGGCTCTGCTTTTATCTCGCGATTAGTAACCGCGACTGTTGTTCTTTTAGGGGCTCTTACAGTTGTTGCGGTTATTGCCGCACCGCTTCTTGTAAGAATTTTCGCAACGAGTTATGTAGGCCGTCCAGAATTTAACCTCACTGTTTTGATGATGAGATGGTGCCTTCCACAAATATTCTTCATGGGTCTCTTTGCACTTCTCGGGCAGATTGCAAATGCGAAAGAGAAGTTTGGTCCCATGATGTGGGCGCCGATTCTCAATAATATTATTGGTATTTCTGGTATTGGTTACTTCTTACATAAGCATCCGCATTGGACGGTCGCAACAATTTCTCATTCAGATGCAATGTGGATTGGGATAATTACTACTTCTGGATATGTGCTGCAGGCCGCGGTATTAATTCCAGTGATTACGCGAGCAAATATTAAGATTTCGCCACGTTTTGATTGGCGTGATCCTGAGATCAATAAATCTATGCGTCTGGCAAGTTGGACTTTGATCTTTGCAGCGATAAGCCAGATCAGCTATTTAGTCACCGTTAATCTCTCAACTCATGCAGCCGTGCGTGCCCTCAAAGAGGGAATCACTACAGGTGTTGGATATACCCCTTACAGCAATGCCACTTTTATCATGATGCTTCCTCATTCGATCGTCACAATTTCCATCGTCACCGCGCTTTTGCCACAACTCTCGCTCTATGCACACGAGAAACGTATATCTGATATTCATGACTCACTCGTTCGAACAATTCGCCTCGTTGGAATAATTACCGTACCAGCTGCGATTGGACTTTTGCTCTTTGGTCCACTGATCACAGAAACGCTCTTCTTCGGTATCTCGGCCGCAGATGGTCAATATCTCGGAGATGTCCTTGCTGGCTTCTCATTAGGTTTACTTCCATTGAGTGTTAATTTGATTCTCCTGCGTGGGTTGAATGCCTTTGAGAATGTGAAGCTGCAGGTGCTATCAAACTTTGTAATGAATCTTGCCGCGAGCGGACTTGCCTTTGTGGCGGCATTGGCGCTCCCAGCAAAATGGGTCACAGTTGGTTTGGCGGTGGCACTCACAATCTCTTATTACATTGGGGCATACAGCACTATTCGCCTCTTGCACCGCTATCGAATATTCATCAAAACTCGTGAAATTGTCGGTCTTTATGCCCGCTTGGCTGGCATCTTTTTGATCATCGCCATACCGCTGCGTTTTCTTGAGGCGCAGATTCCTGGTGGGAATACGATTCGCTTGATGGTTGTTCTAGCAATCAGCGCTGTTGGGTACTTTGGAGCAGCGCGATTATTTAGAATCACAGAAGTTGGAAGTACCTTCCGAGTCCTTCTGGGGCGGAAAATTTAAAGGAGATAGGCTGGCGGCATGAGCGATATTAGAAATCTCGTCATTGTTGGATCTGGTCCAGCTGGCTATACAGCGGCGATCTATGCGGCACGTGCAGAACTCAAACCTCTTATTTATGAAGGTTCAGTTACAGCCGGTGGTGCCCTTATGAATACCACCGAGGTTGAGAACTTCCCTGGATTCACAGATGGAGTTATGGGTCCCGACTTGATGGACAACATGCGCAAACAAGCGAAGCGCTTTGGCGCCGAGTTGGTCACTGATGACATTGTTGAAATGGATCTCAGTGGAGATATCAAAGTATTAAAGGATGGTTCGGGAAATACGATCGAAGCAAAAGCTGTCATTCTTGCCATGGGTTCTGCTTACAAAGAGATTGGCTTAGAGAATGAGAAGCGTCTCTCTGGTCGCGGTGTCTCGTGGTGTGCAACTTGCGACGGTTTCTTCTTCCGTGAACAAGAGATTGCAGTTGTCGGTGGTGGAGATTCAGCGATGGAGGAGGCTAACTTCCTCACAAAATTTGCTTCGAAAGTTGTATTGATTCATCGTCGCGATTCATTACGAGCCTCAAAGATTATGGCGGAGCGAGCACAAGCGAACCCAAAGATCGAATTCTTGTGGAATACCGAAGTCACTGATGTTCTTGGTGACCAGAAAGTTTTTGGGTTAAAACTGCGCAACACCGTTGATGGCACTGAATCTGAGCGAGCATTCACCGGCCTCTTTGTAGCAATCGGACATGATCCACGTTCAGAGCTCGTCAAAGGCAAGGTGGAACTCGATGGCGAGGGTTATGTGAAGGTCGAAGGACGCTCCACGCGAACCAATGTAACTGGTGTCTTTGCCTGTGGTGATTTAGTAGATCACACCTACCGCCAGGCCATTACCGCCGCAGGTTCGGGGTGTCAGGCAGCCCTCGATGCCGAGCGTTTTCTCTCACATTAATCCCAATAAGAGGCAGCTGCACTAACACCCTATTAAGATCACACCACTACACAGAGGAAAAGAGAGAGATTCATGGCAACAACACCTGTAACAACAGCAACCTTTGAGGCAGAAGTCCTCAAGAGCACAACACCAGTACTTGTAGATTTCTGGGCAGAGTGGTGTGGTCCTTGCCGCGCTGTTGGCCCAATCCTTGAAGAAATTTCAAATGAATATGGCTCAAAGATCAAGATTGTTAAGCTCAATACAGATGAAGAAGCAGCAATCGCCATGAAGTATGGCATTGTCTCAATTCCAACAATGAATGTTTTTGTCAATGGTGAAGTTGTAAAGAGCATTGTTGGCGCTAAGCCAAAGCCTGCACTTCTCAAAGATCTAGAATCATTCATTCAATAATATTTTCTTTATTTCATAAAGTGTTATCGCGAGAAGAGATACTCCGTGCAGAGTGAGCAGCTTCGCTTAGGAGCCTCGGGTGATTTAGTCCTGTTACTCAGCAATACTCTTCAACGACTTGGCTTACTCACTTCACCCTCATCAACCTTTGATGGTGAAGTTGAGTCAGCTGTAAAAGCATTTCAACAAAATCGCGGTCTCACTGTCACGGGAATTGTTGATGAACAAACCTCAATTGTTCTTGAGGAAGCTCACTGGAAACTCGGTGATCGCACACTCCTTCTCACTCCACAGCGTTTCATGCGTGGTGATGATGTCGCACAGTTGCAATCTCGTTTGATAGAACTTGGATTTAACTGTGGCCGTGTTGATGGCATCTTTGGCATATTGACTCATAAAGCTGTTGAAGAGTTCCAAAAATCGGCTGGCATTACAGTTGATGGCCGATGTGGTGCATCGACAGTGATGGCGATGTTGCGCCTCATGAAAGTTGTCTCTGGTGGTGCGCCAGCTCAACTTCGTGAACAAATTGCACGTGAGGGTAAAGGACCAGCGCTCGCGGGAAAAGTAATTGTTTTGGATCCAAGTTCTGAAACATCAGATCCAATGATCACTTTCGATATTGCTCAACGCTTAGAAGGGCGACTTATTGCCCTCGGTGTAAGCGTTTTTATGACTCGTAACCAAAGCGCAGAGCCGACCGATCAAGAGCGAATTGATAAGGCGAATGGTTGTGCCGCGGATCTAGTCATTTCACTTACCATTGATCGATATAAAAATGACCGAGCCCATGGCGTCGCGACTTATTACTACGGGGCGGATGCCCATGGAGTCCACTCTGTCGTAGGTGAGAGATTTGCCAATCTCGTGCAGCGAGAGATCACCGCCCGAACCGATCTCTTAAATTGTCGTACTCATGCCAAAACGTGGGATTTACTTCGCCGGACTAAAGCTCCCACTGTTCAGATTGGGTTGGGGTATTCGACCCACCCTGGTGATATGAAACGTTTGGGTGATCCAGAATTTCGCGAGACCCTGGTTGAATCGCTGATGATTGCAATCCAACGCCTCTACCTCTCTGCTGAAAATGATGCGAAGACTGGGACCTTGAAAATAAGTGATCTCCGCCGAGCTGGCATCAGGAAGTAAGATTGGCTCATGAGCCAAGAGATTACGCGAGTCCATACTGGGCAGACTGAGCACCTAGAGCTTCGGTTTGCTGAGCGAGCATCTTTGATGCGCCCTTCAGAAATTCGCGCCCTCTTCGCTGTTGCCTCTCGCCCTGAGATTGTTTCACTCGCCGGTGGGATGCCAAATCTCTCAGCGCTACCTATGGAGATGTTCTCTGATGTTGTGCAGAAGCTCGTCCGTGAGAACGGCCAAGAGGCGCTTCAATATGGAAGCGGGCAAGGCCATCCAAAATTACGCGAACAGATCTGCGACATCATGGCACTTGAAGGTATCCGTGCACATCCTGATGATGTAATCGTGACAACTGGCTCACAACAAGCACTTGATCTCATCTCTCGTATCTTTATTGATCCGCACGACGTGGTTTTAGTTGAAGCTCCCTCATATGTTGGGGCTCTTGGGACATTCCAGCAATACGAAGCTGATGTCGTCCATGTTGAGATGGATCACGACGGCATGATTCCAGTACGCCTGCGAGAGGCAATCTCGGCCACAAAGGCGCTCGGTAAGAACATTAAGTTCTTATATTTAATTCCAAATTATCAAAATCCAGGTGGTGTCACCCTCCCTGCAGAACGTCGTACTGAGATTTTAGATATCTGCCGCGAAGAGAAGATCTTTGTAGTTGAAGATAATCCTTATGGTCTTCTAGGTTTTAATGGCCCATCTCCAGATGCAATGCGCGCTGAAGATTCTGAGAATGTTATCTATCTTGGTTCATTCTCTAAGACGATTGCACCGGGATTCCGCGTTGGTTGGGCTCTCGTTCCACAAGCGCTTAAAGAAAAATTAGTGATCGCCGCCGAGTCATCAATCCTTTGCCCATCAAATTTTGCTCAGTTGGCAATCAGTGGCTACCTCGCTGATCAACCTTGGCGTGAGCAGATTGCAGAGTTCTGTAAGTTATATAAAGTCCGTCGCGATGCAATGCTTGAAAGTTTAGAGAAGTACTTCCCTGAAGGCGCGACATGGACCCATCCTGAAGGTGGCTTCTATTTTTGGGTCACACTTCCTGAAGGTATTGATACCAAAGCGATGATGCCAAAGGCTATTGCTGCCAAGGTTGCTTATGTTCCTGGTACCGCTTTTTATGCCGATGGTTTTGGTTCGCGCTCAATGAGACTTTCTTATTGCTACCCAACTCCAGAGCGTATTCGTGATGGTGTTAAGGCACTCGGCGCCGTTATTAAATCAGAGATTGAGTCTTTAGATAAGAAGAATAAAGCTCTTAAATAATCGCTTCTTTGATTCGAGCAAGATCCTCAAGATCAGCAAATTCAATAGTGATTTTGCCCTTCTCTCTTCCTAATTCGACAGTCACTCGAGTGTCGAGATAATCACCGAGCGCATCACTCGCCTCTTTGAGGTGTGGGGATGGAGTTGATGATTGAGTGGTTTTACGAGGTTTCTCACTTTTCACACCAAGTGCTACAAGTTCTTCTACTGCGCGCACACTCAGACCTTCAGCAACGATCTTGTTCGCAAGTTTTTCGATCTCATTCTCATCTGTGAGTGAGAGGAGCGCACGTGCATGACCAGCAGTAAGAACTCCTGCGGCGATTCGCCTCTGTACAGATGCAGGCAGATTCAGTAGGCGGAGTGTATTTGTTACTGCAGAGCGAGATTTACCAACTTTAGTTGCTAGTTGATCATGGGTATATCCAAAATCATTGAGAAGGTTTTGGTAAGCAGCGCCTTCTTCAAGAGGATTAAGTTGTGATCGTTGAATATTTTCAACAAGTGCCTCACGAAGTAATTCATTATCAGCTGTGTTTCTAATGATGACAGGAATTGTTTTTAATCCTGCAAGTTTAGAGGCGCGAAGTCGGCGCTCTCCCATAATGAGTTCAAATCTTCCACCACCAATTGCTCGTACTACTGGTGGTTGCATTACTCCCACTTCTTTTATGGAAGCAGCAAGTTCATTGAGTGCATCTTCATCAAAGACTGTGCGTGGTTGTTTTGGGTTTGGTGCTATCGCGTTGATATCTACTTCTGCACTATCTGCAACAACGACTCCAGAATTATTTTCAATCTTAGGAAGTGGTGTTGATGGAATAAGTGAATCTAGGCCTCTACCTAATCCGCCTTTACGAGTGCTCATGCAGTGATTGCTCCTGATTCAACTGATGGTGTTACAGAAGTTCCACGAAGTGCTATCTCGCGGGCAACTTGCATGTAAGCAACTGCCCCGGGTGAAGAGGCGTCGTATGTCATAACAGTTTGGCGAAATGATGGCGCTTCGCTTATGCGCACCGCGCGAGGAATTGGAATGTCAATCAACTCTCGTGGGAAATGTGCGCGAACATCATTTGCGACATCATTTGCCAATCGTGTTCTGGAATCAAACATGGTGAGCAGAATTGTTGAAATATGCACCTTTGGATTAAGAGCACGTTGAATCTTCGAAAGAGTTGAGACAAGTAATGAGATTCCCTCGAGTGAGTAATACTCGCATTGAATAGGGACAAGAACTTCCTCTGCTGCTGTGAGTGCATTTACTGTGAGTAGGCCAAGGCTTGGTGGGCAATCGATAATGATGTAATCCAGGCGGTCACCTGAAAGTTCGCGCTCTTTGAGTAGATCATTGAGAGCGAGTTTGAGGATGGACTCTCGAGCCACCATGTTGACCATAGAGATTTCAGCTCCGGCTAACTCTTGGTTCGCTGGGGCACACTCCAAATGAGGAAAACCCGCCACTTTTTGAATGATTGAAGAGAGGGGGCGCTCATCTACAAAGACCTCGTACATTCCCTCACCCTCGCGGTCTACACCGAGGGCGGTGCAAGCATTTCCTTGTGGATCGAGATCAATAACAAGGACTTTAAGGCCCCCCATAGCGAGGGCGGCGGCGATATTTACCGCAGAGGTTGTCTTTCCAACCCCACCTTTTTGATTCGCTACTGTAAATAGTCGTGTTGTGATCGGTTGTGGCATTGGCTCTTTAAGGCGCCGTACCCCGATGACTGGCTTCTCGGTTTCACGTGAAACACTCATATCGCTCCCGTTGTTCACAGGGAGAATCTACACAGTCTTTCGGACCTCAATAATCCGCGAACTCTCCAACTCTCCCACGTTGAGGATATGAAGGGTTGTTATGGTGTTCGCCTTCTCTTTCGTCTCATCGATCTCGCTTTGAGCCGACTCCCCTTTTATCGCCAAGAGGGCCCCTTTTGAGGCGATGAGTGGCCATACCATCGGCAAGAGCACTGGAAATGGCTTCACTGCTCGGGCGGTGACTATCGAGAATGCGCTCTTTACTGATTCAGCCTTGCCTCGAATGACTGAGATGGGTAGAGCAAGCTCTTCTATCACTTCATGAAGAAAGTCGACCCGTCGCTGGAGGGGTTCAATAAGGGTTACACGTAGATCTGGACGGGCTAGGGCGATCACAATTCCAGGTAAGCCAGCGCCAGAGCCGATATCAGCAACTGTGACACCTTCTGGAATTAAGGTTGTGACCGGCAGGCAATTGGCAATATGGCGATCCCATATCCGCTCAGCCTCGCGGGGGCCAATTAATCCCCGTTCAATCCCCCAGGTAGCAAGAAGTTCAGCATAGCGCTGAGTCTGCTCGCTCCGCTCTGAAAAGTACTCAGTGAGCAATGTTTCACGTGAAACAGCCATAAGGCGGATTAGCTCCGGTTACTCAGGAAGTACAACAACACAACGATGTGGCTCTTCGCCCTCAGATTCGCTGGTGAGACCAATCTCTTGAATGGTGTCGTGGATAACTTTGCGCTCAAAGGCGTTCATTGGCTTCAACTTCACAGCGGTGCCGGTTGATTTCACTTCTTCAGCGGTCTCGTGGGCAAGTTTTGCCAACTCTTCCTTCTTATCAGAGCGGAAGTTATCTATATCGAGCATGAGGCGGGATCGATCACCCAGGCTTGTCTGTACAGCTAAACGAGTGAGCTCTTGAAGGGCATCCAAGACCTCTCCGTTATTGCCAACAAGGTGGCCTAATTTGCCGCCTGCAATAGCGAGAGCTGCGCGGCCATTCTCGACATCAATATCAATATCCCCATCTAGATCGGTGATATCGAGGAGCGCCTCTAGGTAGTCGGCAGCAACATCGCCCTCTTCTTCAAGGCGTTCGATCTGGCTCTTCTTGGGGCTCTCTACTACTGCCTCACTCTGGCTATCTTCGCTCATCTTTAACCTCTCTCAACTCTCGAGCGGATTCTCCGCTTATACGATAATTAATGCTTTTTAGTATGATTTATAGTGTTTTGGAGTAATTTAAGGCGATTTGATCTATTTTGTACTATTTCTTTGGTTTGCGCTTCTTTGGTTGTTGGCGTTGATTTGAGGCGGGTGGTTGTGGCGCCTCAAGAGTTGTTCCGCTCTCTGGTTGCGTCGCTTCTGGTAGACCCTTCTTCGCGCGCTTCTCCATGAGTTCAATATATGCCGGTGACCCTGGTGTTGGGTTTCGCTTAATCACGTAGTACTGCTGACCAAAGGTCCAAAGGTTGGTTGTTCCCCAATAAATCAAAACACCAACAGGGAAGTTCACACCGGAGACTGCAAAGATAACCGGGAAGACATATAACATGATTTTTTGTTGCTGGGCCATCATGTCATTGCTGCCTTCAGTTTTCGGCATGCCCTTCACCATTAATTGTCGTTGTGTGGTGAAAGTTGTTGCTGACATAAAGACAATGAGTGCAACAGTCACAAGTTTTGTAGATGTGATGTGGGTATTTAAGAAAGTATCAGAGAGGCTAGCTCCAAAGAATTTTGCTTTCTGTGCTGAGATAAAAGCAGCTGTCCCTAATCCATCTCCACCTTTAAAGACACCATGTGGGTGGTTATGTGCAATTCCATTTAATACCGTGAAGAGCGAGAAGAAGATTGGTGCCTGGGCAAGGATTGGGAAACATGAAGAGAGTGGATTTGTCTTATGCTCTTTATAGAGCTTCATCATCTCTTCAGATTGCTTTTGTCGATCATCTTTATAGCGCTTTTGAATCTCTTTCATCTTAGGTTGAAGAGCGGTGAGAGCGCGTTGTGATTTGATCTGTTTAACAAAGAGTGGAATTAAAATAATTCGAATAAGTACCACAAGCCCAATGATGGCTAGTGACCACTTTAGGGACTCGTGTGAATCCTTACCAACGATGTACCCAAGAAGATTATGAAGTGTGACAATCACCCAAGAAACAGCGAAATATATAGGGTTGAGGATTGTTGACATTATGCACTCGCCTTTACTTTATGGTTGGTAGAAAGCTCTTTTGTGGCGTAATCGACGCCGCCGTGTGAAAAAGGGTTACATCGAATGAGACGCCAAGCCGTCATAAGAATCCCGCGGATCGAACCGTAAGCACGGATTGCATCGATGGAGTATTGCGAACACGATGGGTAGTACTTACATTTTGGGGCGAAAAATGGTGAGATAAATTTCTGGTAACCGCGGATCAAGGCAATGAAGAGGTACTTCACTTCTTCACTCCCATCCGTTGTGAGATCTTCTTAAAACCTTGGAGCAATTCGCTTGAGTAATCGGGTTTATCAAGAGCATCTTTAATGACACGAACCACCACTTGTGAATATGGGGGGATAATAGTGAGGTGATTTTTGATTGCGTGGCGAAGTTGGCGAGCTATTCGGTGACGGGCGACTGACCCGCCAACTGCCTTGGAGACGATAAAACCAATTTGTGGTTCGCTCTGTGTTGCAAGATCATCCTTGAGATATATGACGAGTGATGCCGTACTTGCTCTGTAACCAGTTTTAGTCACACGAGCAAAATCTTTACTTGAGCGGAGCCGATTGAGTGCTGGTAGCACGAGAGTTTGGAGTCGAAAGATTTAAGCGGAGATACGAGTGCGGCCCTTGGCACGTCGTGATGAGAGGACTGCGCGTCCACCACGAGTTGCCATGCGAGCGCGGAAGCCATGCTTCTTGGCGCGCTTACGGTTATTTGGCTGGAAGGTGCGCTTTGTCATGATGAACTCCTATTTTCTCCGGTTGAGCGGGTTGATACTTCTGGGTGCTCTGGACCGGGCCACAGCGGGGTAGAGGAGCAGGGTACAGAGAGCTGTTGATAAGGGTCAAACCCGAACCCCCTTTTTTCACCTAGATCGCTCAAATCACCTAGTTTTTGATGAGATTTTGTGGATAACCGCTTGCTTTTTTCCTCCTGGGGACATACTTTCTCCCTCTATCCACAGGGTGGGGCTCAAAAAAGAGTCTCAACCTCGGGTTTAGACCACAGGCTGTGGATATCTATGGGGAAAACCCCAACTTCATAGCTCGGCCCAAAACGGGTTATATGTGGCTCGACGTGGCGTAGCTAAGAAGTCCAATATGGACCAGATTGAGGAAATTCATGGCTTTAGTGGAGAACAGTTCTCTTGATGTGACCGCTGTCTGGGGTCTTGTCATTGAGGAGCTCAGTGCTCAATCCCCTCAAAACCGTGGATTTCTCAACACGACTCAAGCCCTTGGATTACTCCAGCGCGAGAACGGTGCCTCGTTTCTCTTAGAAGCCCCTAACCAATTTACAAAAGATTATCTTGAGGTAAAGATCAAGTCGGCGCTCAACGAAATACTTTCCTTAAAATTTAATCAAAATATTTCTATTGCTGTTCAAGTAAATGAACTCCTTGAAATTCCTTCTACAGAGAGTGTTGAAGCTGATCTAACTTTTCCTGTTATTGAAACCCATCGTCAAGGGACGGGCCGTGGATCAGATTCAAAGAGCTCCAATGAAGCAATTCATAATAGCCAACTCAACCCTCGATACATTTTTGAAACCTTTGTTATTGGTGCGTCTAATCGTTTTGCTCACGCCGCTGCAGTTGCCGTCGCCGAAGCACCAGCAAAGGCATATAACCCGCTCTTTATTTATGGTGAGTCTGGTTTAGGTAAAACACACTTACTGCACGCTATTGGTGCTTATGCGAAAGAGTTATATGGCTCAGTGCGAGTTCGGTATGTCTCCTCCGAAGAGTTTACTAATGACTTTATTAACTCAATTCGTGATGATAAATCAGCGGTTTTTAAACAGCGTTATCGTGATCTTGATATTTTACTTGTTGATGATATTCAATTCTTAGAGAATAAAGAGGCAACTCAAGAAGAGTTCTTCCATACTTTCAATACTTTATATAACGCAAATAAACAGATTGTGATCTCGAGCGACCGTCCACCAAAACAATTAACAACTTTGGAAGATCGGCTTCGTTCTCGTTTTGAATGGGGATTAATTACAGATATTCAACCCCCGGAGTTAGAGACTCGAATTGCGATCCTTCGTAAAAAAGCTGCCCAGGATAAATTGAATGCTCCTGATGAGGTTTTGGAATATATTGCTTCTAAAATCTCTTCAAATATCCGTGAGCTTGAAGGTGCTCTTATTCGAGTTACTGCCTTCGCTTCCCTTAACCGCCAACCTGTTGACCTTGGTTTGGCTGAAATTGTTTTGAAGGATCTCATCCCCGACCAAGCCGGTCCTGAAATTACCGCCGGAACTATCATGGCGCAGACCGCTACCTATTTCAGTCTCTCGATCGATGACCTTTGTGGAAGTAATCGAAGCCGGGTATTAGTAAACGCTCGGCAGATTGCCATGTACCTCTGTCGCGAACTCACCGAGTTGAGCCTGCCTAAGATTGGGCAGAGTTTTGGTGGTCGTGACCATACGACCGTTATGCATGCTGATCGAAAGATCCGGCAGTTAATGGCTGAGCGCCGGTCGATCTATAACCAGGTCACCGAGCTCACCAACCGAATCAAACAACAGACTAAAAACTAAATATGACTGTTCAAGGGTTACCCACAGGTTTCTGGGGGTAACTTGTGGATAACTGTGGATAAAGGCCTCTTTTTTGGGGTTTAAAGGTTCTCGTATGAAAGAAGAATGGGTTTGGCGGGGGTTCTTAATAAGAATCCACACCACTGCCCACAGCTTTAAAACGGGATAAATACCTTTACCACCTGCGGTTTTAGGTTTTTTCCACAGAAAAAGCTTCTGGTTATTACGAATACCTATATTAAAGAGATCTAGATTGAGGATAAAGAGAACCTATGAAAGGCTCTCAATAGCAATTGAGTAAGCAATTGAGTAAGCAGTTAAGTAAATCGTTGGGCAAATAGTTAGAACCAGAAGGCACGCCGTGAGACTAAGTGAGTAGGGGAAGACAATGAAGTTCGTAGTTGAAAGAGAAGAGTTGGTCGATGCCGTCAACTGGGTCGCTCGCAGCCTCTCAACCCGACCTATCAAACCTGAACTCCTTGGGATCATGATTGATGTTGATACCTCAATAACACTCACCGGATCTGATCTTGAAACATCAACCAAAGCGATCTTGAAAGCAGATATCGCAAGTAAAGGAAAAGTTCTTGTACCAGGGCGGTTACTTGCCGAAATTTCACGATCCCTTCCTGCCAAACCAATCACATTTCTTTTAGAAGGTACTCGAGTTCTTGTTACAGCGGGCGCGGCGAAATTTACACTCCCAACCCTTTCAACTTTGGAGTATCCAAACCTTCCAGATGTTCCAGATGCAGCAGGTTTAATAGCGAGTGATATCTTCGCAACCGCTGTGAACCAGGTTGCTATCGCAGCAGGAAAAGATGATTCATTGCCAACACTCACTGGTGTTCATATTGAAATCAATAAAAACCAGATCACACTTGCCGCAACCGATAGATATCGTCTCGCTGTACGTGAACTCTCTTGGCAATCCAAAGATTCTGAACTTGAAGCCACAACACTCCTGCGTGCACGCACACTCTCTGATGCCGCAAAATCATTGACAGCAACACACTCACAAGTGACACTAGCTCTCTCACCAACATCATCCAATGAACGTCTAGTTGGTTTTATCTCTGAATTAAAAACAATGACCTCCAGAACCCTGGATGGAACATTCCCTCCTTTTAGACATTTACTCCCATCAGAATCTGTCGCACAAGCAACAATTAACGTCTCTGATTTCTTAGATTCGGTTCGACGTGTAGCTCTCGTTACCGATAAAACCGTTCCACTACGTCTTGATTTCGGGAATGGAATCCTCCGCCTCGAAGCGGGCGCCGGTGAAGATGCACAAGCAACAGAAGAGTTAGAGATTGAATACTCAGGAGAACCAATCGCGATCGCTTTTAACCCTCAATACCTCACAGATGGTTTACAAGTTTTAGGCACACCTTTTGTAGAAATTGATTTCACTGGAGCTTCAAAACCAGCAGTGCTGGTTGGAAAACAGGAAGCTAATGGCGCGAAAGAGGAGTCATATAAATACCTTCTGATGCCAATGCGTTACAGCTCTTAAAAAGCTCTTAAAAGAATGCACCTTTCACACCTCTCGCTGAAAAACTATCGCTCGTATACCGAGCTTGAACTCCCTTTAGAAAAAGGGATCTCAATCTTTATTGGTAGAAACGGTGAAGGTAAGACAAATATCGTTGAAGCAATCCTTTATCTTGCTTTTCTCTCATCTCACCGAACAAGTAGTGACCAACCCTTAGTTCAGTTAGGTAGCTCTTCTGCTTATGTTCGAGGCAAAGTAGATAATGGTGAACGCGAAATACTGGTCGAGCTTGAGATTAACGCCGAGAAGGCGAACCGGGCGAGAGTTAACCAAAACCCAGTTCGGAGCCAGAAAGAACTGTACGGAATTTTGCAAGCAATTTATTTTTCACCGGAAGATTTGGATCTAGTACGGGGTGACCCATCAGAACGGCGAAGATTTATAGATCAACTTCTCATATTGCGCTCCCCTCGTATGGCGGGTGTGATTTCAGATTATGAACGAGCGCTCCGTCAGAGAAACTCACTCCTTAAATCTCGGTCAAACCTCTCTTCACTAGAGTCGTGGGACCAACAAATGGCGAGTTATGGCGGGGAAATTGTTGCGGCAAGAATCACCACACTTAATGAATTAACACCAATCTTCACAGGTGTGTATAAAGAGATCTCGCCAGAGAAGAGCGCCTTTATTACATATAAATCAAGCATTGAAAGCGCCTCAACAATCCCCCATGAAAACACCGAGAGAATGATCCATAAATTTTCAGAGGTACGAAATCAAGAGATCGACAGGGGACTAACTCTTGTTGGCCCTCATCGAGACGATCTTTTATTAATGCTTGGGGATCATTTTGTTAAAGGATATGCCTCACATGGTGAGTCTTGGTCCATAGCGCTCTCTTTAAAATTAGCGAGCTATCAACTTCTCCAAGATGATGGGTTAAAACCAATATTGATTCTAGATGATGTCTTCTCAGAGTTAGATGAGGAGCGACGACACAGATTAATTGCACTGGCAAATAGCGCAGAGCAGACCTTTATCACTGTTGCGGTGCAATCAGATTTACCACCAGAACTCACTGGAAAATTTTTCGCGGTGAAATCCGGAAGTGTGAAATCTTTATGAGTTACACATGAGTAGAGATTTAGCGCGAGAGATGTATCGAGCCTGGCGAAACCAGATTCGAAAGAGTAGATCGGTTGAAGCACAAGAGAGCCGCGAGCGCGTGGAAGACCCATTAAAACTAAATTCAGTCCTTGATGAAATTGTGATCAAGAGAGATTGGAAGCAAGGAATCGCTGAAGGTTCTCTCTTTACCGAGTGGGCGAGTGTTGTGGGGCCAGAACTTGCATCCCAAAGCACACCACTCTCATTGGTTGATGGGGTGCTCACAATCCAGACGACATCTACTGCGTGGGCCGTCCAACTCAACACAATGAAAATCACCTTACTTAAAACCATCTCAGAGAGCGCCCCAGGTGCCCTTGTTGATGAGCTGGTAATCCTTGGACCCCAGGCACCTTCATGGAAGAAAGGGTTACGGACCATAAAAGGCGCGAGAGGCCCAAGGGATACATACAACTAGTACAACCCACTACTCACCCACAACTTCTCAGAGTTTGGCCCCCAGATCCACCCCCAAGCCTCAATTTTGGCTATTCATTGTCACTCTTTACCACTAGGATTACGGGCTTAGAAGGTGAAATCGGGCTCAGGATCCATTTTGAGCCGGTTTAAGCGAAGGAGTTTGGGTGTCAGAGAGCAGTGGCTACAACGCCAGTTCGATCACCGTCCTTGAGGGCTTAGATGCCGTTCGTAAGCGTCCAGGTATGTATATCGGATCCACGGGTGAGCGCGGCCTCCACCACCTTGTTTATGAGGTCGTAGATAACTCTGTAGATGAAGCTTTGGCGGGTTATTGCACTGAGATCCAAGTGACGATGACAGCCGATGGTGGAATCCGAACCATCGACAACGGTCGAGGAATCCCAGTTGATCTCCACCCAATCGAGAAGCGCTCTGCCCTTGAAATCGTTCTTACCGTCCTACACGCCGGAGGAAAATTTGGTGATGGCGGCTACTCGGTCTCCGGCGGCTTACACGGAGTAGGTATCTCTGTTGTGAACGCACTCTCTACCGATCTTGAAGTGGTTGTTCAACGCGATGGCTTCTATTGGTACCAAGAGTACAAACTTGGGGTCCCTCAAGCACCAGTTCGCAAAGGTGAAGCAACAACCGGCAGCGGCACTCAAGTTACCTTTTGGCCATCAGCAGAAATTTTCGAAACCACAGACTTTTCCTTTGAAACCCTCTCAGCTCGATTTCGAGAGATGGCATTCCTCAACAAAGGTTTAATTTTAGTTCTTACCGATGAGCGCCCTGGACATGTCGATGAGACCGGAAAACCAATTTCGATTCGATACCACTACCAAGGTGGCATTATCGATTTTGTAAAACATCTCAATCAAACAAAGGGCGAGACACACAAATCAATTATTGATATCACTGCCGAAGATACAAAACAGAAGATGTCACTTGAAATTGCAATGCAATGGAACACCACATTTACTGAATCGGTTTATACCTTTGCCAACACTATCAATACACACGAAGGCGGCACACATGAAGAAGGTTTCCGCACCGCGCTTACTTCGATCGTTAATAAATTTGGTGAAGAGTGGGGCTTTATTCGTAAGAAAGAGGATCGACTTACTGGCGACGATGTTCGTGAAGGATTAACTGCGATCATCTCCATTAAAATCGGCGAACCGCAATTTGAAGGACAGACCAAAACCAAACTCGGTAACACCGAAGCAAAATCCTTTGTACAAAAATCTATGAATGATGCACTCACTGAATGGTTTGAGAAGAACCCAGGTGAAGGTAAAGATATCGTCCGTAAATCTATTGATGCGGCAGCAGCACGAACCGCTGCTCGTAAAGCTCGTGACTTATCGCGTAGCCGTAAAGGACTTCTCGAGGGCCGCGGCATGCCTGGAAAGCTCGCTGATTGCCAATGGACTGATCCGGAAAAATGCGAGTTATACATTGTCGAGGGAGACTCGGCGGGTGGCTCAACTAAAGGCGGGCGTGACTCTCGTTATCAAGCAGTCTTGCCTATCCGTGGAAAGATCCTAAACGTTGAGAAGGCTCGTATCGATCGCGTCCTCCAAAACAATGAAGTACAAGCTCTTATTACCGCACTCGGTACAGGTATTCATGACGAGTTTGATGTTGCAAAACTTCGCTATCACAAAATCATCTTGATGGCCGATGCCGATGTCGACGGTCAACATATTCGCACACTTCTCTTAACACTTCTCTTCCGCTTCATGCGCCCATTGATCGAGAACGGGTATGTCTACCTAGCACAACCACCTCTCTATAAATTGAAATGGTCTGGAAAAGATCAGGTTCAATATGTCTTCTCCGATAAAGAGCGCGATGCATTTATCAAGATTGGCACCGACGCCGGAAAACGTCTCTCTAAAGAAGATGGAATCCAACGCTTCAAAGGTTTGGGTGAGATGCCAGCGAAAGAGTTGTGGGATACAACCATGGATCCTGCCCACCGAGTTCTTGTTCGAGTCACCCTTGATGATGCGGCAGCGGCAGATGATCTCTTCTCAGTATTAATGGGTGAAGATGTAGAACAACGTCGTAGTTTTATTCAACGCAACGCTAAAGATGTTAGGTTCCTGGATATCTAATGGCTGATCTCACTAATGAATCAACTGGCCACGGTCAGGTTGATAGACAAGAGACAATTGATCTCCAAGTAGAGATGGCTCGAAGCTATCTCGATTATGCAATGTCGGTAATCGTTGGTCGCGCCCTCCCTGATATTCGTGATGGATTAAAACCTGTTCACCGCCGCGTGCTTTATGCAATGTACGACGCGGGGTACCGCCCTGATAAGGGTTACTACAAATCTTCTCGTATCGTTGGCGATGTCATGGGTAATTACCACCCTCATGGCGACGGCGCGATCTACGATGCTGTTGTTCGTCTTGCTCAATTCTGGTCACTTCGTTACCCATTGATCGACGGAAACGGAAACTTTGGTAGCCCTGGAAATGATCCAGCCGCTGCTATGCGTTATACCGAGGCTCGCCTTGCTCCACTTGCAATGGAGATGATGCGCGATATCGATGAAGACACTGTTGATTTCATTCCAAACTATGACGGCCGCTCTCAAGAGCCAACTGTTCTCCCATCGCGATTCCCAAACCTTCTTGTGAATGGCTCTTCAGGTATCGCTGTGGGTATGGCAACCAATATCCCGCCACACAATCTTGGCGAAGTAATTGAAGGAACCTGCTGGGCGCTAGAGAACCCCGAAGCATCTTCACAAGAGACGCTTGAGAAACTATTAACGATTGTTAAAGGCCCAGACTTTCCAACAAAGGCACTTATTGTTGGTCGTGAGGGTATTGAACAGGCCTATCGAACAGGCCGTGGCTCAGTGACAATGCGCGCAGTTGTCGAAGTAGAAGAGATCAACAAGCGTACCTGCCTTGTTGTTACCGAACTTCCTTACCAAGTAAACCCAGATAACCTCGCTCTTAAGATCGCCGAGCTTGTTAAAGATGGCAAGATCAAAGGCATTGCAGATGTCCGCGATGAAGGTAATGAACGTCTTGGTCAGCGCCTAGTAATTGTTCTTCGTCAAGATGCGACCCCGAAAGTCGTACTCAATAACCTCTACAAACAGACCCAACTTCAAGATTCATTTGGCGCCAATATGTTGGCTCTTGTCGATGGTGTGCCACGAACACTTCGTCTCGATGAATTTATTCGTTACTACATCGAGCACCAGATCGAAGTCATTGTTCGACGCACCAAATACCGTCTTGCTGAGCGCGAGAAGCGCGCCCATATTTTAAAGGGCTACCTCAAAGCACTAGATGCTCTTGATGCCGTCATCGCATTGATTCGTGCTTCGACCACCCCCGAAGAGGCACGTACCGGATTGATGAAATTACTCGATGTTGACGAGATTCAAGCAAATGCAATCCTCGATATGCAATTGCGACGCATCGCAGCTCTTGAGCGCCAGAAAATTAATGATGAATATGAAGGCTTGATGGCAGATATCGTTATTTTGAACGAGATTCTTGCCTCCCCAGCAAAACAGCGTGAAATCATTAAAACCGAACTCCAAGAACTCGGCGAAAAGCATGGCAATGAGCGACGCACTCAGTTTGTCGCTGCAGATGGCGACTTCTCAGTCGAGGATCTCATCCCCGATCAAGATGTTGTCGTGACCATCACCCGAAGCGGTTATTCAAAGCGCACTCGTGCTGATCTTTATCGTGCACAACGACGTGGCGGAAAAGGCGTGAAGGGTGCGCAACTCAAGCAAGATGATCTCGTTGATCACTTCTTTATCGCATCCACCCACGATTGGCTTCTCTTCTTTACCAACAAGGGCCGTGTTTACCGTGCAAAAGTTCACGAACTTCCGGATGCTGGTCGTGATGCTCGAGGACAACATGTTGCAAACCTCCTAGCATTTAAACCAGATGAGACGATCGCGCAAGTTATTGCAATTGATTCTTATGAGACACATCCAAACTTGGTAATTGCAACTCGTTCAGGGATGGTGAAAAAATCACCACTTTCTGAATATGACTCACCTCGTTCTGGTGGATTGATTGCGATCAATCTCAAAGAGAGTGATGAGGTTGTTTCGGCGTCACTCGTTAAAGATGATGATGAACTACTTCTCGTCTCTCGAAAAGGAATGTCACTTCGATTTAGTGCAAGTGATGAATCACTTCGAGCAATGGGCCGATCAACCGCAGGTGTTATCGGAATGAAATTCCGAGCCGATGATGAGCTACTCACAATGGCGGCAGTCGCTGGCGACTCCCCTGATCAATTTGTCTTCACCGCAACCGATGGTGGTTATGCCAAACGGACGCCACTTATCGAATATCGCCAACAAGGTCGAGGTGGAATAGGTGTAAAGGCAGCAAAGATCGATGAAGATTCCAGAGGCTCACTCGTTGGAGCGATGATCGTCACCGAGGGCGATGAGATCTTGGCAATCACATCATCAGGCGTTGTTATGCGCACACCGGTCGAGGAAGTCCGCGAAACATCTCGAGATACCTTGGGGGTTCGCCTGGTAAACCTCGATGAGGGCGCTTGCGTTGTCTCCATCACCCAAGTGAAGGATGTTCCAGCCACCGAGGAGGTAGTTGAAGAAGCTAACTCTGAGGCTGTGATTGACCCACTCGAGCCACTAGAGCCACTAGAGCCACTCGACCCAATCGAGCCACTAGAGGCTGAGTAGTTGGTTTTGGGCTCTCGAGCCCATTCGGGTAACCTTTGCCCTTCACGGTTCCTCTCATGGGTTCTCCCATTAGGCGAGCAGTGTGCGATGGGCCTATAGCTCAGCCTGGTTAGAGCGCTTCCCTGATAAGGACGAGGTCGGTGGTTCGAGTCCACCTAGGCCCACCATCGCAATAGTTCTTGTTTATGAGGATTCCTCAAAAACTATTACTATTCGGTGCTCCGGTAAAAACGGGGACCTAGCTCAATTGGTAGAGCACCGCCTTTGCAAGGCGGGGGTTAGGGGTTCGATTCCCCTGGTCTCCACAATGTAATGACAGAGACCGAAGGTTTGGTCTCCACAATGTAACAATATGAAGACGTAACAAAATAATAATTAATAGATTTTCTCAGTCTTCACATCACCAGTCACCGGACAATAAGTTCGCCAAATGCCAGAAGGCTCACCATTTTTATATCGGCCTTCTCTCTTTATTTCACCATTACTAAAGAACCATTGCCATGTGCCACTTTCATTTCCCCGCAAGTACTTACCTTTAATACGAAGTTGACCATTACTAAAGTATTGAATGTATTCGCCACTCTTCTTTGGATATGAACTATTGATCTGTTCTAAACGACTGAGCAAAATCTCTTTCAATAACCGTTTAGGAAATGGCTTATCAAGATCAAAGTGAATTGTCCCTTTTGAGACGACATATTTTTCTAAATCCTTGCCCATATTTGCGGCGATCGCCCCAGATGCAGGAAAGAGGCTGTTATGCGCTTTAAAGCCCATCACATGACAGAGATTGTCCTGGCCGATTTTTAGCGTTGGCATCCCCCAAGCAATATCTCGCACCGCGTGGGGAAATAACGCTTCAGCGGAAGCGAGAGTGGCGAGGAGGGCGCGTTGTTGCGCAGGAGGAAATTTCTTTAAAGCAGAGAGGAAAATATCCGTCGCCATGAGCGTTAGATTAGCGAAATTCACTTTTATTCGGAATAATCCCAGCCATGACACAAGCAACCCTTCACACCAACCACGGCGACATCATTGTTGAGCTATTTCCAGATCACGCTCCAAAGACTGTTGCGAACTTTGTCGAACTAGCATCCGGAAAGCGTGAATGGGTCGACCCACGTACGGGTGAGAAGACTTCCTCTAATCTTTACGACGGCACTGTCTTCCATCGCGTTATCGCTAACTTCATGATCCAAGGTGGAGATCCACTCGGCACTGGAACTGGTGGACCTGGTTATCGCTTTGCCGATGAATTCCACCCAGAACTCAACTTTGATCGCCCTTATCTTCTTGCAATGGCAAATTCAGGACCAGGCACAAATGGTTCACAATTCTTCATCACTGTTGCACCAACAGCATGGCTCAACCGTAAGCACTCAATCTTTGGCGAAGTTAAAGATGCCACCTCACAGGCGGTAGTCGACAAGATCGCAACAACAAAGACTGGCGCTGGCGATCGCCCAGTGCAGGCTGTTGTGATCGAATCTGTCACCATCACTGAGTAAAAAGCAAAGTGCAGAAGCGCAACTCTTTAACAACAATCTTGATTGTTGTTATATCTGGCGCTTATATAGTCGGAAAGTATTTTGCAAATGTGATTCCTGGAATCCAATTCGAGTACCGGCTATTTTTAATAAAATACGCATTGTTTCCGGACAACCAATGGCACGGTATCCAGGCGGGTGAGTGGTATCGATATTTCACCGTTGCGCTCACCCACGCAAATATCACCCACATCCTCTTTAATATGTTAGCGCTCTACTCATTAGGTACTGCGGTTGAGAACTATTACGGGCGGTTGAAATACAGCGCCATCCTTATCGCCTCACTCTTTAGCGCTTCATATATCTCGAATTATTTTGCAATTCCCACCATGCCTGCTGTTGGAGCATCAGGAATGATCTTTGGATTATTTGGTGCCATCATGGTGACGGGACAGAAAATGGGTGTTGATTATCGCCAGACCCTTGGGGTAATTGCAGTAAATCTCCTTATTACATTTATCCCAGGTTCTAATATTGATTGGCATGCCCACCTGGGTGGCCTTGTAGGTGGAGCGATCATCACTTTAATTATTGGTGGGCTTCACCGTCCGAAGCAGCGCCTGCGCAACATCTAAGACCTCAATATCAGATTGACGGGCGTTAACACCGTCAGAGACCATTACCCGGCAGAACGGGCACCCAACAGCAACTTCCTCAACACCTGTTGCGATTGCCTCATCCACTCGATTGAGATTGATCCTGGTACCAAGTTTCTCTTCTTGCCACATTCGCGCACCACCCGCCCCACAACAAAATGAACGCTCTTGATTGCGAGGCATCTCTGTCACGACCGAACCAGTTGCTTCTAAGAGTTCACGCGGTGGTGAGTAAATCTGATTATGTCGTCCGAGATAACAAGGGTCGTGATACGTCAAAGATTTAGGAGCGGCTGGTGCAATCGGGATAAGTCGCTTCTCTTTCACAAGCGTGTTGAGAAGTTGGGTGTGATGCAACATCTCTAACTCAAACCCTTGTTGCTTGTAATCGCGGCCTATAGTTGTGAAGCAATGCGGGCATGTCACAACAACCTTCTTGGTTCCGCGCGTTCCAAAGGTCTCTTGAAGGGTCTCAATATTCTCCCGCGAGAGAATTTGATAGAGAAATTCATTTCCAGCCCGGCGTGCGGGATCCCCAGTGCATGTCTCTTTCTTTCCAAGGACGGCGAATTTAACCCCCGCCATATGTAAGAGCTCGGCGACCGCTTTGGTTGTTTTCTTTGCGCGATCTTCAAAAGCGCCAGCGCACCCAACCCAGAACAAATATTCAACATCTTCTGGAATCTCACCATCGATCACAGTGATAGGAAAATCAACTTCCTTAATCCAAGCATCTCTATCAGCACGATTAGCACCCCAAGGATTACCAGCCTTTTCGAGGTTCCTAAAGGTGTTACCTAACTCGGATGGGAACTCTGATTCAACCAAAACCTGATAACGACGCATATTCATGATGTGATCAACATGCTCGATATCAACGGGACACTCTTCTACACATGCACCGCAAGATGTACATGACCAAAGAACATCAGGATTAATTGCATTTTCATGAGCACTGCCCACAAGTGGAACGTCATTAGGCACCTTCGTGAGTGCGTGATCGCGCATCGCCATAATCAGCATCTTTGGTGATAGTGGTTTTTCGGTATGCCAAGCAGGGCATTGCGATTGGCAACGACCACATTCAGTACAGCTCGCCATATCAAGCAGACCCTTCCAAGAGATATCTGCAGCTTTACCGATTCCGAAGACATCATCTTCTTGTGGATCTTCAAAGTTGATGGGCTTGCCATGTGAGAGCATCTCAGGGATAGCGCCAAGAGAGTTGGTCTCATCGCTATTTCGCTTGAAATAGATATTAAATGGCGCTAAGAATCTATGCCAAGCAACACCCATGGTGAGGTTGAGAGCAAGAACGATAAACCAGGCCATAGAGACGAAGATCTTTATTGCCGCAGTCCAACGAATAACTGAATCGTTGTGACTGAGTTGGAGAGTGAATACACATGCAACAACAGCAAGAATCGTGAGCTCAACGTAAAGTCCACGCCACGTGATCGATCCCAAGAATCTATTCTTACGATCCTTTCGAACCCACATATTCCAGAGTCGAACCTTGATCAGAACGAGAATCCCAATACCGGTGAGCCCTGCGATAGCCATGACAAAGGCGCGATAAATAGCCCAATTTCCAATGAGTGGAAGTTTGAATGAAGGTGATATCACTTCACCATAAGCCTGAATGAGAGAACCAAAGAGAGTTACAAAGCCGATCATGACAAACCAATGCGCGATACATGAAGGTGTGAAGCGCCTCATCTTGGTATGCAAGAGAACTTGCGAAACCATGGTGCGAGCACGTTCAGCAGGGTTTGTAGTACGAGTGGGATCAGGTTGGCCGGATGAAATAATTCGATAGATCTCTCGTCCCTTTACGGTGATTAACGCCAGGGCTAGGGCTGTTATTGCATAAGAGAGAACGGCCAATATCGCGGTCATGCGATCAAGGTTATGCCCTGTTCTATGTAGAGATCTACATTGAATTTAGGATTACGATTCTTTTTATGGGAAAGATTGTTGTGATGGGGGTGTCGGGCAGCGGAAAAAGTGTCGTTGGGAAGGCCCTAGCCACAGATCTCAATATCCCCTTTATTGATGGCGACGATCTCCACCCAAAGAGCAATAAAGAGAAGATGTTGAAAGGCATACCCCTCAGCGATGAAGATCGGGCACCTTGGTTAGAACTTGTTTCAGACGAGCTCGCCAAAAACCCATCCCTTCTCATAGCCTGCTCGGCTTTAAAGCGCAGATACCGAGCGGATATTCGCTCCATCAACCCAGGGGTGGTCTTTATTCATCTCACAGCGCCGATCGACCAACTCACCGAGCGTTTGAAGGCTCGGGGCGAGCACTTCATGTCGCCATCCCTTCTTCTCTCTCAACTAGAGACTTTGGAGCCATTGACCCCTGAAGAGTTTGGCTTCACGATCGAAAATACTGGCCCCGTAGAGCGGATAATCCAGATCGCGCTCAATAAATTGGCCACTCTGGAGCTAGAACAGACCAGATCTGGACGAGTAGATAACGAGTAGATGGCGGTGGAATAAAGGTGAGGGAGCCGGTGTTCAATCAGATAACTCGAACTTGAGTCGGTTGGACTCAATCTTTTGACAAGGCCGGACTCAAGGGCGAGAATTCAGTCATAACCGGACGTAAAACTGGTTTATCTACCCCACAGAAGGAGCACCACAATGGCCAAGGCCGTAGGAATTGATCTAGGAACCACCAATAGCTGCGTATCTGTCCTTGAAGGCGGCGAAGCAACAGTTATCGCCAATGCCGAGGGAGCTCGCACCACCCCATCGATCGTCGCATTCGCAAAGAATGGCGAGGTCCTCGTCGGAGAGGTCGCTAAGCGCCAATCCGTCACCAACGTCGATCGCACCATCCGCTCAGTAAAGCGCCACATCGGCACCAACTGGACCATGGATATCGATGATAAGAAGTACACACCACAAGAAATTTCTGCTCGCATCTTGATGAAACTCAAGCGCGACGCAGAGGCATACCTTGGTGACACCGTCACTGAAGCTGTTATCACCGTACCTGCCTACTTCAACGATGCACAGCGTCAAGCGACAAAGGAGGCCGGTGAGATCGCAGGCCTTAAGGTGCTCCGTATTGTTAACGAGCCAACAGCTGCTGCGCTCGCTTATGGATTAGATAAGGGTGATAAGGAACAAACAATCTTGGTCTTCGACCTCGGCGGTGGAACCTTTGACGTATCACTCCTTGAAATTGGCGATGGTGTTGTCGAAGTTAAAGCAACCAATGGAGATAACAACCTCGGTGGCGATGACTGGGATCAGGCTGTTGTTGATTATCTAGTGAAGACATTCCAGTCAAAGAATGGAATTGATCTCAATAAAGACAAGATGGCAATGCAACGCGTTCGTGAAGCTGCTGAAAAGGCAAAGATCGAACTCTCTGCGTCACAATCAACATCTATCAACCTTCCTTACATCACTGTAGATGCCGAGAAGAATCCATTGTTCTTAGATGAAACTCTTACTCGAGCACAGTTCACAGCGATGACTGCTGATCTGCTCGAGCGCACAAAGAAGCCTTTCCAGGCAGTACTTAAAGATGCGGGCATTCCAATTGCCGATATCGATCACGTAGTACTCGTCGGTGGATCAACACGTATGCCAGCAGTTGTAGATCTCGTTCGCGAACTCACTGGTGGAAAAGAGCCGAACAAGGGTGTTAACCCAGATGAGGTTGTTGCAGTTGGTGCAGCACTTCAAGCAGGTGTCCTTAAGGGTGAAGTAAAAGATGTTCTCTTGCTTGACGTCACACCACTCTCACTAGGTATTGAGACCAAGGGTGGAGTAATGACAAAGTTAATCGAGCGAAACACAACGATCCCAACGAAGCGCTCAGAAATCTTCACCACAGCTGATGATAATCAACCTGCAGTGCAGATCGTCGCCTTCCAAGGCGAGCGTGAAATGGCAGCGTATAACAAGCGTCTTGGCATGTTTGAGCTGACTGGTATTGCTCCAGCACCTCGTGGAGTTCCACAGATCGAAGTGACCTTCGATATAGATGCGAACGGTATTGTGCATGTATCTGCGAAGGATCTCGGTACTGGTAAAGAGCAGAAGATGACCATCACAGGTGGATCAGCTCTCTCCAGGGAAGAGATTGATCGCATGATGAAGGATGCCGAAGCGCATGCCGATGAAGATAAGGCACGTCGTGAAGAGGCCGAAGTTCGCAACCAAGGCGATTCACTCGTCTACCAGACAGAGAAGTTCCTCAAAGAGAATGAAGATAAGTTCACTGAAGGTGAATCAGCTGAGAAGAAGACAGAAGTCGAATCAGCAATCACCGAACTTAAAGCCGTTCTCGCCGGAACAGATATCTCAACTATTAAGTCAGCGACTGAAAAGGTCTCTGAACTCTCACAGCAACTCGGCGCTGCGCTCTATGCTGCAAACGCTGCTGCGGGCGAATCTGCACAATCAGAGTCGCAAGCAACAGATGGCGTCGAAGATGCAGAGATCGTTGAGTAATGTCTGACGAAAACGTATCCAACTCAGCAGCAGGCTCTGAAGAAGAGCTTGCTGCCGCAGTTGAAGAAGCGTTAAGTGATGTAGTACACGATGTAGCCGAGCAAGATCCGGTTGCAGTACTCACTAACGACTTACAACGATTGCAGGCAGATTTTGCTAATTACCGTAAGCGCGTGGATCGTGAGCGTTTAGCTGCACATGAGCTATCCACAGCATCGGTATTGGTTGATCTCTTGCCGATATTGGATGATTTTGATCGCGCTGCCGCGCATGATGAACTCACTGGTGGTTTCAAAGCTGTCGCCGATCGCCTCACTTCGATCACCAACAAACTTGGTCTCCAGAAGTTTGGTGCACAAGGTGATGCCTTTGACCCAAATATCCATGAAGCGATCGCCCATGAGACTTCACACGAAGTCACTGAGACAACTGTGACCAAGGTGCTACAGCCTGGATTCCGCTTTAAAGAGCGCGTCATTCGTGTAGCGATGGTTGTTGTAGCGGATCCGGAGTAATACATGGCTGCCAAAGACTTATATGAGAAGGATTTATATACGATCCTTGGCGTCAAAAAGTCCGATACGGATGCAACGATCAAAAAGCAGTATCGCAAACTATCTAAAGAGTTGCACCCAGATGCCACCAAGGGCGATAAGAAGCTAGAAGAGCGCTTTAAAGAAGTCTCGGAAGCATACGAAGTACTCAGTGATCCTAAAAAGAAGGCTGAATACAACGAGATGCGTGATCTCTATAAGTCCGGTGGCATGCGGGGCGGACCACAATCAGGTGGATTCCAAGGTGCCGGCGGATACCAAGATATTTTCGGCGGCGGAGACCCCCAAGATATCTTCTCGACTCTCTTCGGGGGTGGACGTCGTGGTCCAAGCAAAGGCGCAGATCTTCAGACTGAAGCAACAATTTCATTTCGCGATTCAATCTTTGGATCTGAGATCAATCTCCGGCTAGAGCGCGAAACAATCACTACGCGCGTACCCGCCGGCGTAAAAGATGGTTCTAAGATCAAACTCAAAGGACGCGGCGCACCAGGTCAAGCCGGCCCAGGCGATCTCTTTGTGATTATTCATGTTACTAAGCATCCAGTCTTCACTCGCGATGAAGAGAATCTCTTGATGACACTCCCTGTCACCTTCGCCGAGGCGGCACTTGGTGCAGATATAGCGGTACCGACCCTAGATGGTGAAGAAGTTAAAGTTCGCCTCGCACCAGGTACGGCAAATGGAAAGATTCTTCGAGTTAAAGGTCGCGGAATTACCCGAAATCATAAAACCGGTGACTTGTTAATCACGATCGATGTTGTTGTCCCACAACGCGTTGATGGCAAGGCGAAGAAAGCGCTAGAAGATTTTGCCGAGATCATGAAAGATGATGATGCACTTCTTCGAGCTGATCTTGCACAGAGAGCGCGTGCATAATGTCTAACGATGGCGTCCCAACGGATGAAGAAGCGGTCTATGTCATCTCTGTAGCCGCAGAGTTATCCGGGATGCATCCACAAACATTGCGTCAATATGATCGACTCGGTTTGGTTTCACCAGGGCGAGCATCAGGTCGTGGACGTCGTTATTCATTACGAGATATTGCATCACTTCGAAATATTCAACGCTTGGTCGGTGAAGGCGTAAATCTTGCTGGTATTGCACGCATCATTGAACTTGAGTCTGCGGTAGCGAATATGGCTATCGAAATGGCCCGACTTCGCACCGAAGTCGATGCCTTGCTCGATGCAAATCCCCCTAAAGGCCTTGCTCGACGTGACCCTAGCCACGTTGTGATCTACAAGCAGGAGAATTAGGGTTACGCCATGACCTCAACACGCGACTCACTAAAAGAAGAGATCCTCAAGAAAGCTGTTGTCCACGGCAAGGTAATTTTGTCATCAGGCAAAGAAGCTGACTATTACGTAGATCTTCGTCGCATCACACTTGATTCAGTTGCCGCACCTCTTGTCGGCGAGGTAATGCTTGAAGTAACGAAGGATTGGGATTTTGATGCAGTGGGTGGATTAACACTCGGCGCTGATCCAGTCGCTACTGCGATGATGCATGTTGCTGCCTCACGAGGTCGCAAGCTTGATGCATTCGTTGTTCGCAAGGCCGAGAAGGCTCACGGATTACAGCGTCGCATCGAAGGACCAGATGTTGCAGGGCGCCGTGTTTTAGCCGTTGAAGATACTTCGACTACCGGCGGCTCAGTGATGACTGCAGTTGAGGCATTGCGTGAAGCAGGAGCAATTGTTGTGGGCGTTGCTACTATCGTCGAACGTGGAGCTGCGCCATTACTTGCAGAAAACAACCTTGAGTATAAATATGCCTACTCACTCACTGACCTAGGTTTGTAATTACCAAAGGCTAATTTTTATGAGAGGTGTTTGCGCGTACGCCACTCTTTAAAGATCTCCCAAACCAAAGGCAAGATTGTTACACCTGCGATGATCAAAATAATCTCAGTGAGATACTTTGAGATCTTATCTGCGAAGGTATTACCAACGACATACCCGCCCCAAATTAAGAGTTGGGTCCAGATCAAAGCGCCAACGACGTTCCAGAATGCATATCGCTTGTGAGGGACGCGGATCATTCCTGATAATGGATTGATCAATCCACGGACGACCGGGATAAAACGACCCAAGACGATCGCCTTACCGACACCATATTTATGGATGTATTTTTCGGCGCTCTTCAGTTTTTCGGCATTGAAGAAGCGAGAGTTCGCTCGATTAAAGAGCTTGACCCCGTAGTGCCACCCCAGCCAGTGACCAAATTGGGAGCCGATAATCGCAAAGACTGGCGAACCGATTGCGACCACCCAGATATTGATGTGGTTGCCACCGCTCTTGACGCCAATGCCAGCGGCGAAGAGGCCGGCGGTAATAAGGAGCGTGTCGCCCGGTAGGCCGATGATGAGCGGGAGCCCGGTTTCGATCGCCAAAACGGCGAAGATAATCGCGAGGGCGTAGTTCGAGTTCAGGGCGCTGGTGACGTTAATAAAACTCATTGGGTGAGCCTACCGCCCCAGCCATTTTAGGCTCAGAAAAACGATCAATACTTATTTATTTAGCAAAAATGTCCATTACTCGTTGCGGGAGAGCGATCTTCCCCCTTAACCTATGCATGTCGCACGTGACCGGCCTGGCCACTAGAGAAGCAGGCTCGTACTAACCCGAAACTCAATGAGGAGTCATTCCACGTGTCTACTAGTCCTGCCGTGCAAGTAACCGGTTCAAACCTAATCTACGTTTATGTAGTTCTAGGAATCGCTCTTGTAGCCCTCGCCATCGCATATGCCCTCCGCGCCCAAGTATTGGCCGCCGATGAAGGCACTGCGAAGATGAAGGAGATTGCTGGAGCTGTCCAAGAAGGTGCAGCCGCGTATCTCAACCGTCAATTTAAGACGCTCTCCTACTTTGTAGGAATCGTCTTCGTCCTACTCTTCGCTCTTCCTGGCCATACAGATATACGTATCGGCCGATCAATCTTCTTCCTTATCGGTGCGCTCTTTAGCGCATCTGTTGGCTATAACGGAATGTGGCTCGCGGTCCGCGCAAATGTGCGTGTTGCAGAAGCAGCGCGTCAAAAGTCTGCAGTGAACGCAGTAAAGATCGCCTTCCGAACCGGTGGCGTTGTCGGTATGACAACAGTTGGCCTTGGTTTGCTCGGCGCATCACTCGTTGTAATTATCTATCGCGAGAATGCCCCATCGGTACTTGAAGGCTTCGGGTTCGGTGCAGCGATGCTTGCAATGTTCATGCGTGTTGGTGGCGGTATCTTCACTAAGGCAGCGGATGTCGGAGCAGATCTCGTTGGTAAGGTCGAACAAAATATTCCAGAAGATGACCCACGTAACGCTGCAACCATCGCAGATAACGTCGGTGATAACGTCGGTGACTGCGCTGGTATGGCTGCAGATTTGTTCGAGTCATATGCCGTAACACTCGTTGCAGCGCTCATTCTCGGTAAAGCTGGATTCGGCGATGCCGGTCTGATCTATCCACTCATCGTTCCTGCGATCGGTATCGTGACTGCGATCGTCGGTATCTTCATCACCAAACTTCGCGCAACCGATAAGTCAGCAATGACTGCAATCAATCGTTCATTCTTTATGTCAGCAATTATCTCGGCGGTGCTCGTTGGATTTGCAACATTTACTTATCTACCAACATCACTCAAGCAATTATCTGGACTCTCAACTGATGCTGCTAACGCTGGCGTAAACCCACGCATCTTGGCATTCGGTGCAGTCTTGATCGGTATCGTTCTAGCAGCAGCGATCCAGTTGCTCACTGGCTTCTTCACAGAAGTTGGTCGCCGTCCAGTGAACGATGTCGCTGCCTCTTCAAAGACCGGCTCAGCAACAGTAATTCTCGCTGGCATTTCAGTCGGTTTTGAGTCTGCTGTTTACTCAGCGCTCCTCATTGCCGCTGGCGTATTCGGCGCATTCTTGCTCGGCCATGGATCAATCGTTCTAAGCCTGCTCGCTGTATCACTTGCTGGTACCGGATTGCTCACAACAGTCGGTGTGATTGTTGCGATGGATACCTTCGGTCCTATCTCCGATAATGCACAAGGTATCGCTGAAATGTCTGGCGATGTAAAGGGTGAAGGCGCACAGATCCTCACATCACTTGATGCTGTTGGTAACACAACCAAAGCGATCACTAAGGGTATCGCTATCGCTACAGCTGTACTTGCAGCGACAGCGCTCTTCGGTGCATTTACCGATGCAATCAAGAAAGCAGTCATGGATACCGGTAAAGCGGTTACTGATCTCCAATTCAATGGCGTGCTCGATGTCGCAAACCCACGTAACCTCGTTGGTTTGATCATTGGTGCAGCAGTAGTCTTCATGTTCTCTGGTCTTGCTATTAACGCGGTATCTCGCGCAGCTGGTGCAGTAGTGCATGAAGTTCGCGAACAGTTCCGTCTGCATCCAGGAATCATGGCTGGAACCGAGAAGCCAGAATATGGCCGCGTAGTAGATATCTGCACACGCGATTCATTACGGGAACTCGCAACACCTGGTCTTCTTGCAGTGATGGCACCAATCGCAGTTGGCTTTGGCCTCGGTGTAGGTGCACTCGGTGCATACCTCGCTGGTGCAATCGGCACAGGTACATTGATGGCAGTCTTCTTATCTAACTCAGGCGGCGCTTGGGATAACGCAAAGAAGATGGTGGAAGATGGCAACCATGGTGGCAAGGGTTCAGATGCCCACCACGCAACAATCGTTGGTGACACAGTAGGAGATCCATTTAAGGATACTGCTGGTCCTGCGATCAACCCATTGATCAAGGTAATGAACCTTGTTGGTCTGCTCATCACACCTGCTGTGGTCAGCTTGGCACTCGGTGGTCACAATGTAATCAACAAGGCGATTAGCGCCGGAGCGATTCTTGTGATTATCTTTGCGATCTTGCGTTCACGTCGAGGATCGACTGCGATCGCATAAGGCTCAATAAGAAGTAATTCCCCACTCAGAAAGCAGTAATAACCCACATATGTCTAAGTTAGTGATCGTCGAGAGCCCCGCCAAGGCACGCAAAATTGGCGGGTATCTCGGCGATGACTATGTGGTGGAGGCATCGGTCGGCCATATCCGCGACCTGCCCCAAAAAGCCGCCGATATCCCGGCCGAGTACAAGAAGGTCGCGTGGGCTAAAGAGGGCGTCAATATCGATGAGGATTTTGCTCCTCTCTATGTGATTAACCCAGATAAGAAGAAGAAGGTCTCAGAGCTCAAGGCCCTGATGAAAGATGCCGACGAACTTATTCTCGCAACCGATGAGGACCGCGAAGGTGAAGCGATCGCCTGGCACCTCATCGAAGTATTACGCCCCAAAATCCCAGTTCGCCGCATGGTCTTCCATGAGATCACCGAAGATGCGATCAAAGAGGCGGCTAACAACACCCGCGATCTCGACTATCGGTTAGTTGACGCCCAAGAGACTCGAAGAGTTCTCGACAGACTATTCGGATATCGACTCTCACCAGTGCTCTGGAAGAAAGTCATGCCACGTATTTCCGCTGGCCGCGTCCAATCAGTCGCGACACGACTTATTGTTGAGCGCGAACGCGAACGCATGGCCTTCGTCTCATCTGCATGGTGGGATCTCAAAGCCGCTACCGATCAAAACTTCACTGCACGTTTGATCTCACTCGATGGCAAGAAAGTTGCAACAACAAACGACTTTGATGATCACGGCAACTTAAAATCGAAGAAGGAAGATGTTCTTCTTCTCAATGAGATCACCGCAAAGTCGCTCACTGAAGAACTTAAAGGCGAACAACTCACCGTCATCAGCACAGAGGAATCACCACGTACTGAACGCCCTAAAGCACCATTTACTACATCAACAATGCAACAAGATGCGGGTTCACGATTGGGTTGGGGCGCGCAGATCACCATGCGTATCGCGCAGCGCCTCTACGAAAATGGTTACATCACCTATATGCGTACCGACTCTGTGACTCTGAGCGCATCAGCTATCCAGGCTGCACGCTCTTCTGCACAGGCTTTATATGGCAAAGAGTATGTACCGGATGCACCACGCTTCTACGAAGGAAAATCTAAGAACGCCCAAGAGGCGCACGAAGCAATCCGTCCCGCTGGTGATCACTTCCGGACCCCTGGCGAACTCGCCCCTGAACTATCTAGAGATGAGTTTGCGCTCTACGATCTCATCTGGAAGCGCACCATTGCATCTCAAATGGCCGATGCAAAGAAGCTACAAGCTCGCGTTGATTTTGAGGCAAAGACTCTCGATGAGAAAGTTGCGACTTTCCGCGCAAATGGGTCGATCATTACCTTCCCAGGTTTTCTTGCGGCGTACGAAGACATAGATACAGAAGACTCCAAAAAAGACGAAGACGACACAAAGACAAAACTCCCACCACTGAAAAAAGATCAGAAAGTAAACGTCACCGACTTCTCCTGCGAAGGCCATGACACTAAGCCACCAGCCCGCTACACCGAACCAACTCTCGTTAAGAAGCTCGAAGAGCTAGGTATTGGTCGTCCATCAACTTTCGCCTCAATCATCCAGACAATTCAGGATCGCGGTTATGTAACCAAGCGTGGACGTGCACTCGTCCCAACATTCTTAGCATTC
>CAILJM010000023.1 GCA_903834515.1 uncultured Actinomycetes bacterium | reverse complement strand
GTTCGTCCTGAGCCAGGATCAAACTCTCCATAGAAAGTTGTGATCTGGCAAAAAACAAAACTAGCTATTGCTATTTTTTGTTTTACCAATTGTTTTTGTTTTGTAATGATCTCACAATGAGAAAATACAAAGGAATTTTGGCCTGATCTACGATTCCTTCATTTGACTGAAGGCAACGTAAAACAAGCCGATTGGCATTGATTGTGCACATTGTTGAGTTCTCAAGGTACGTACGCGCACCAGTCATAATCTTTTCAGACCATTTCTGGGGCAGACTGAGTAACTTAGTGCAGAGATCATCTTCTGGTCAACTCGCGTTAACCAGCTGAAGAACTGCTTGGGTTAATCAGGTGTCGCTGCACGGCCTCAAAGAAGTCCGTTTCGCAAGCGAGAGAGAAAGATAACCTGCCGTGGGCCAAAGGGTCAAATCGGGCTAATCATCCCTTTTTTGCCAAAATTCCCAGTGGCTGGATGAGTAAAGGCTCCCACGAAACTCATCGCCGAACGTTGAAAAAGGCCCTAAAACCATTGATTTATAATGGTTTTAGGGCCTTTTTACGCTGAACTACATGGCTGTAATTTACTTATTCTTAGATGATTTCAACGGCTGCGAGGTCTCTTTTCCCTTTTCTTAGCAAAAGGAAGCGACCATGAATTAGATCACTTTCAGATGGAGCGAACTCCTCCCCGGAGATCTTTACATTGTTCAGATAGGCGCCGCCCTCTTTTACAATTCGGCGGGCTGCCGATTTGGAATCAACAACACCGGCCGCCGCGATCAGATCAACCCAGGTTGGAAATGCTTCGCCTTGTGAAATCGTGGTGCGAGGCAGTAGTGAAAGTGCTGATTCGAGTGTCTTTGGATCGAGCTCTGAGATCTCCCCTTGGCCAAATAAAGCCTTGGCAGCCGCCTGTGCTTGGGCACATTCGTGTGCTCCATGAACAAGTGTGGTGAGTTCTTCCGCAAGCGCACGGTGCGCTACACGGGCTCCTGGGTTCTCCTTCAACTCAACGAAGAGCGCTTCCAATTCGCTCTTACTCTTGAAGGAAAATGTTTTTAAGAATCGCTCGACATCAGCGTCATCGGTACCAATCCAGTATTGATAGAAAGCGTAAGGAGATGTCATCTCTGGGTCGAGCCAGACGCTTCCACCGGCGGTCTTTCCAAATTTAGTTCCGTCCGCTTTCTGCAGCAAGGGAATGGTGAGCGCATGTGCAGAACCCGACGCGGCTCTTCTAATGAGATCGAGTCCCGCAGTGATATTTCCCCATTGGTCACTACCGCCAATTTGGAGGATGCAGTTATTGCGACGATAGAGCTCGAGGAAGTCATACGATTGCAAAACTTGATAGGAAAATTCAGTGTACGAAATACCGCCACCTTCTAGACGAGATGAAACTGAATCCTTCGTTAACATTTGATTTACGCTGAAGTGCTTACCAATATCTCTGAGGAATTCGATAGCAGTGACATCCTTGGTCCAGTCCAGGTTGTTTACAAGTTGCGCAGCAGATGGACCTTCAAAGGTGAGAAATAGTTCCAGTTGCTTTCTGATGCGCGTTACCCATTCAGCGACGATCTCATCACTGTTAAGGGTTCGCTCTTCATTTCGACCACTTGGGTCACCGACCAATCCGGTCGCTCCCCCAACCAGCGGAAGTGGCTTATGACCTGCTAATTGGAAACGTCGCATAACTAGAAGGACTACGAGATTTCCTACATGCAAACTTGGAGCCGTTGGATCGAAACCGAGATAAAACGAGATTGGTCCATTCTCAAGATCTTTGAGAAGCGCTTCTCGATCAGTCGTTTGAGCGATAAGACCACGCCACTCTAGATCCGCTATTAACGCTTTGGTCATACCTGTATCATCTCCAAAAAGTTCGATCGTTGGGAATCAAAAAAATCAATGAAGCGCTGATTGCGCTCTTTCATAGAATGAATCTGTTTAATGATGCTTGAAGTAGATGTTCCGCCGATTGACGTTCGCGAAGCCGTTGCGCCTTGCGCGTTGAGCGTTGAGCGAATCTCCGAAGTGAGCCGAGGGTCAATACTTGAAAGCTCCTCATCGCTTAACTCATGCACCTCTCTACCAAGAGATTCTGCAAGCCTTACGCAACTTCCTGAGATCTCATGTGCCGTCGCAAAGGGGACCCCGCTTCGTGCGAGGAAGTCCGCAATCTCTGTTGCAAGAGCATGGCCTGCAGTTGCACCTCGTGCCATTCTCGCTGTATCAAATTCTGTACTCTCTACCATTCCAGTTAGTGCGGGCAATAGCGTGAGAAGTGTCTCGACCGAATCAAAGGTCGGCTCTTTATCTTCTTGAAGATCGCGGTTGTAGGCGAATGGCAAACCCTTAAGCATCACCATCACCGATGTCAGGTTTCCGATAAGCCGACCACTTTTGCCGCGTGCCAATTCCGCAATATCCGGGTTCTTCTTTTGAGGCATGATCGAAGAACCGGTTGAAAAAGCATCATCAAGTTTTGCCCACCCAAATTCACTAGTACTCCAAAGGGTGTACTCCTCGCCGATACGTGAAAGATGAATCCCGATATTGGCGAACACGAATAAGGCTTCTGAGACAAAATCTCGGTCACTCACTGCGTCAATGCTGTTTTCGTGTGCATGTGAAAAGCCGAGTTCATCCGCCGAATTCTCTGGGTGTGGCTGTAAAGCCGAACCAGCAAGTGCGCCAGCTCCGAGTGGTGAGGAAGAGTTTCGAGCAAGCCAATCATGTATCCGACTCAAATCTCGAAGAAGAGCTTGGGAATGCTTGGCTAGTTCGTGTCCAAAATTGATGGGTTGGGCGTGCTGCAGGTGAGTGAAACCTGGCGCAATAGCGGACTTGTACTCATCAGCCTTAGTTGTAAATTCTTCAATGAGAAGAGTCACCGCTGAGCCGATAGCAATCATGTGGTCAATGAGGTAGAGCTTGAAATCGGTCACAACCAGATCATTTCTTGACCTGCCAGCCCGGAATGCACCGCCAAGTGGTCCTAGGCGTGAAGTGAGACCGCGCTCTATCGCCGAGTGAACATCCTCGTCAGAATCGATTGGAAGGAAAGTCCCAGCGTCGATCTCTTCCCCCAATGCAGTGAGGGCAATCATGATCTTTTCGCCGTCGACTTCACTAAGAATTCCCGATTCCTGCAAACCTTTTACGTGGGCGATATTCACCCGAATGTCGTATGGGGCGAGTACCCAATCAAAATGAACGCTACGCGAGAGTGCCGCAACCGATTCGGCCGGGCCCTGACTAAATCTGCCACCCCAAAGGGCCATCTATCTACTCCGCTTCTTTGCTGCTTTAGCCGAATTAGCCGAATTAGCCGAATTAGCCGAATTCGCCGCCTTCATTACCTTAAGTCCTTTAACTGCCTTCGCTGATTTTAACGGTTCGCCATCCACGAGTGCGGTGATTTCTTTAGCAAGCGTATTGCCACCAGTAGCAGTTTTCGCCACCACAATCACCGTGTCATCACCTGCGATTGATCCGATGCCAGAGCGCAAATCACCCGAAGTAATGGCACTATCAATAAACCCAGCGAGCAGTTGGGCGCCACCTGGTGGCGTTCGGGCGACGACAAGATTTCCACTTGCAACCACGCTAAGGAGTAAGTTTTGAGACTTTGCTGATGGGCGAGTCACCGAGCCGCCAAGAATGTATCGAAATCTACCGCCAGAATCTTTCCCTCGCATAGCCCCAATCTCTAAGAGATCTCGGCTCGCCGTCGTCTGAGTGACCTCGACTCCTCGCTTTTTGAGTGCCTTTACCAACTCTTCCTGTGACTCAATTACAGCATTATTCAAGAGTTCGGCTACAAGTTGCTTGCGTGCTGCTGGATTCATCCGAGGTGCTCCATTCTGACTTGAGCGAGCGAGAGCTTGAATTTCTTTATAAATTCGCCGGTTTGGGCATCGGTGATCGTCAAAGCGGGCGCGATGCGAATAACTCTCTTGTGCGGTGCGTTGAGTAGAAGACCATTTTCGCGAGCTCTATCAACGAGTTGGGCAGAGTAATCTCCATGAAGAACTATTCCAAGTAAAAGTCCTTCACCTCGAACAATCTCAACTCCCTCAACACGCGAGAGTTCAGATTTAATTCTCGCGCCGATTTTCTGGGCCCGTTCTAGAAGATTCTTCTTCGTTATTACATCGATCGCCGCCAAGCCGGCTGCACATGAAACAGGGTTTCCGCCAAAAGTACTTCCGTGCTGTCCCGGAGAAAATCTTGGGGTTTGCGGCGTAACAGCGATCATCGCTCCTAAGGGCAATCCGCCTCCTAGGCCCTTCGCCATCGTGATGATATCCGGAGTGATTCCCTCATGCTCGTAACCAAACCAGCTACCAGTTCTTCCCATTCCTGTTTGAACAGCATCGATACAAAGTAGAACGCCATTGCTATCACAGAGTTCTCGCACCGCCTTGAGGTAGCCCAGCGGTGGAACTACTACCCCATTCTCGCCTTGGATTGGTTCGAGAATCACCATTGCAACCTTGCGATTAATCGCCCGTTCCATCGCAGTGATATCCCCATAGGGAAGAAACTTCACATTTTTCAACAACGGTAGAAACGGAGTGCGCTTTGCGCTTTGACCTGTAAGAGAGAGAGCACCAATTGTTCTCCCGTGGAATGCACCCTCGGTGGAAATGATTCGGTTGCGTCCGGTTAACCTCGAGAGTTTTAAGGCAGCTTCATTTGCTTCAGCCCCAGAGTTACAGAAGAAGATTCGCGCCGAATCCTCTCCCGTAAATCCCTTTAAGATTTCTGCCAATTTCAAAGCAGGCTCATGCATATAGAAATTACTGACGTGCGAGAGTTCGGAGATCTGATGAGAGACCGCAGATACGACTGAGGGGTGGGCATGGCCCACTACAGTTGTTGCGATACCCCCGAGAAAGTCAAGATATCGATTGCCATCACTATCCCAGACGATAGAACCTTTTCCTCTCTCCAACTTGAGAGCCGGAGTTCCATAATTATCTTGAAGGCTCCCCTTCCATCTATCTTGGGCTCCCTTATTGCTCTTCTTCATCTTGTCACAACCGTTCCGCCCACGCCGTCAAGAGCGGCGATCAAATTGGCTGGGTCTCTGCCATCGATGACTCGTGCTAATCGCGCACCCATATCCAAAGCAAGTAGTGCCGCCTTCGACTTGGGAATCATTCCCGCTGAGAATGAGGGTTGAAGAGCGCGCAACTCCTGCGCACTGCACTCATTGATTATCGAACTCCTATCTGGATAGTTTCTATAAATTCCTTCGACATCCGTCATGAAGATCACCTGATCAGCGCGCATAGCTCCACCAATTGCGGCGGCCGCCAAATCACCATTGACATTCAGTGCTTGTCCTTCCGAATTAACAGCAACGGGTGATATCACGGGTAGATATTTCTCTTCGACGAGAAGTTTCAGAAAAGCAGGGTTCGTTGAGGCGATATCTCCTACTAACCCAATGTCGATCGCTTCGCCATTAACGATAGGTTTCATTATTTCGGCACGAATAGTTCCGCCATCCGTAGCGGAAAGACCTACGGCATTAGCGCCGTAACTCACCAATTGATTCACGAGGGTTCGACAAACCTGTCCTGCAAGTACCGCCTGAACAACTTCAATTATTTCGGGGGTCGTAACTCGATAGCCATTAACCATCTCGCTCTTGATTCCGTGAATCGCAAGTTCGGCATCGACCTGGGGCCCACCTCCGTGAACTAAGAGGATTTCTCTGCCGCTTTTATGATAATTCGCGACGATCTGCAAAATTCCATCGGAAGAACCTGCCTTTGGGAGTGCGTGTCCACCATATTTAACAACGATCATGATGCGTACGAACTATTCTCATGTACGTACATAGCGGTCAAATCGTTAGTCCAAACGGTCGCTTCCTCTTTTCCAGCCTTTAGATCTATAAGAATTTCAATCTCTTTGCCCTTCATCGAGACCTTGGACCGATCTTCACCGGGCGCACTATTTGAACAGACCTTGACGCCATTGAGCGAGACATCAATTGTGTAGGGATCAAAATTCGCCGATGTTGTCCCTATCGCAGCCAAGACTCGACCCCAGTTTGGGTCCTCACCATGAAGTGCACATTTGAGCAGATTATTACGAGCGCACGCTCTACCGATTTCAACGGCATCGCTTTCACTCGTAGCATTGATTGTTCGAATCGTAACAATCTTCGAGTGTCCCTCAGCATCTGCAATAAGTTCGCTCGCAAGATGATGAGCACAGTCGAATAGCATTCGCCTTAGCTGATCTTCCGCAATGGAGATTCCAGACGCCCCAGAAGCCATCAGCAAGACCGTGTCATTAGTTGATGTGCATCCGTCGGAATCAATCCGATTGAACGTTTTCGATATGACATCTTCAAAAATTTCCTGAGCGTTCTCAGGTACGACGGCATCAATAACCATCACACTTAGCATTGTTGCCAAGGAAGGTGCGAGCATCCCAGCTCCCTTAGCGATGCCAAATATCTTTACACCTACATATTCAGCTGAGTAACTCTTTGGATGTGAATCCGTTGTCATAATTGCCGTAGCGCAGGCCAAACCCGCATCCACCGATAACTCTTCCGCAGCGCTCTCAATACCGATCAAAATTTTATCTAGCGGTAAACGTTCACCAATAAGCCCAGTTGAGCAGACCACCACATCACCGGATGAAACTTCCAAGACTTCAGCAACTTTCTCAGCACTTTTGTGGGTGTCGAGAAATCCCTCTGGGCCCGTACAGGCATTTGCGCCTCCACTGTTCAACAGAACAGCATGAACCTCGGAGTCCTTCACCACTTGACGTGACCATGTGACTGGAGCGGCTTCGACTCGATTGGTTGTAAAAACGGCGCAACCAAAGAATGTTGGTCCCTGATTCACGATCAACGCTAGGTCGGGATTGCCAGTGGCCTTAATTCCAGCAGCAATACCGGCTCCGAGGAAACCCTTGGGAAGTTTTGTCATGAAGAGAACCCTTCGCGAGATAGGCCGAGCGTCTCATCAAGTCCAAAAATAATATTTGCATTTTGAATCGCCTGTGCGGCCGCCCCTTTGCCAAGGTTATCGATTGCGGCGCTGATCACGATTCGATTCGTATGGTCATCGATCGCAACTTGCAAGTGCACCGAGTTTGAACCTATCGTCGATGCCGTTCTAGGTAGTAGTCCCTCCGGCAAGACGTTAACAAATGCTTCCTTGCTGTATGCATCCTCGAAAATCGCACGTGCCGTCTTCGAATCAATATCCTTAGTGAGCTTTGCTGTCACGGTCGAAAGAATTCCTCGAGGCATCGGAGCAAGGATTGGAGTAAATGAAAGGCGAACCTGATCGCCCGTAAGTTTTTGTAAACTCTCTTCGATTTCTGGGGTGTGTTGATGGACTCCCCCAAATTTGTATGAGGTCAGCGAATTCATCACTTCGCTTCCGAGTAAATTAATTTTTGCAGAACGACCCGCACCCGTCGTCCCCGAGGATGCAACAACGACAATATCTGAGGAATCGATAATTCCGCTCTGCACAGCCGGAGCGGCTGCTAAGGCAATTGAGGTTGCATAGCAACCAGGATTTGCGACGCGTGAGGAGTTGGCAATTTCAACCCTAAGACCTGGGAGCTCTGGCAATCCGTAGGTCCAAGCCCCGGAGTGAACTCCCCCATAATATTTCTCCCACGAAGTAGAAGAATTGATTCGGAAATCCGCACCCAGATCTACGATCTTTACATCGCTTCTTAGCTCTCGAACCAATTTTCCTGATTCTCCATGTGGGAGAGCTAAAAATAGAAGATCGCACGCATCCATTTCTCCGATCTCGGTCGAAGCAAACCGTTCCCCAGCAAATGATGTCAGATGTTGATGGACCGATGTAATGAGTTCACCGGCGTTTGAGCCAGCGGAAATATAGGACGGTTTAAAAGTTGGATGTGAGGACAAGAGCCTTAGGAGCTCGCCTCCTGAGTAACCGCTAGCGCCTACGACCCCGATTTTCATGGTTGAAGCATAACCGATTTTGCATAGTTATGCGTCAATCTGCATAATTATGCAATTCTCCCCAAGAGCACATATCGCTAATCGCGAAGGATCGCGCCACATTTCTCTGCTGCCGAAGCGGCCGCTGCAAGGCGATATCCACTCACTTCATCAGCGGTGAGAGTTCGATCTGCAGATCTGAACGTGAGGGTGAAAGCGAGCGAGACTTGGCCTTCTCCTAATTTTTCATATCTATCGAAGAGCGAAATCGACTCAAGCAGCGACCCAGCACCTTGACGGAGAGCCTCCTCAACACTGACGGACGCGATCGAATCTGAAACGAGTAATGAGATGTCTTGAATTGCCGCTGGCATGGTCAGCACAGGAACTGCGCTCTTCTTTCCAGCGAATGGAAGTTCAGAGAGGATGACCGCCAATGCACACGTCCTGGGTGGAAGATTGAGTTCCTCAAGTACCCGTGGATGAAGCTCCCCGGCATGGGCGACAGGCTTTCCGGCTATTCGTATCTCGGCACAACGACCTGGATGCCAAGGAGCGAGATCTGATTGGGCAATCTCAGCTTCATTTCCAGTCTCGGCAACAATCCGCGAGGCAAGCGATACGGCATCGCTCCAGTCAAAGTTGCGACCGCTACCCCACCATCCCTTTCGATCCAAGGCACCTGATACCACTGCGCCAATAAAGAGTGGTTGGTGAGGGACGCTCGCGTAGATACTTTTCACAACATCATCATGAGGTCTGGCCGACGTGGGGATAATCCCAACACGAGCTAGTGCGCTGACATCCCTAAAAACACTCCCGATTTCAAAGATTGCAACATCTTTAGCTCCACGAGAGAGATTACGTTGCAGTGTTTGAAGTAAGCCAGGTAATAGATGGGTTCGAAGCAGCGGTGCTTCATCCGACATCGGGTTAGCAATCCGGAAAGAGGCTGCACGGGGGCCGACGAAACCAAGAGTCTCGACCATCGCGGGTGAGACAAATGGATAGTTATACACCTCAGAGAACCCTAAATTCGCAAGTAATTGCGCCATCGAACGCTTTCGATGTTGCATCGGCGAAAGGGTTGCGCCGGCTCGACCTACAGGTAGTCGAGATGGGATCAGTTCATAGCCATTTACTCGTGCAACTTCCTCGGCAAGATCCGAGAGAACTTCAATATCAGCGCGCCACGTGGGAAGAGAAATGCTCCAAAGGTCGCTTGCCTTCTCCACAACTTCGCCACCAATAGCAATGAGCGGTTGGCGAATCTGATCAGCTGAATACTCGAATCCAATCAAAGAAGAAATATCTGCTGGATCGAATTCAATGTGACGCTTCGGCTTAACCGAACCATCACGAGAAACGCCGATCAGTCGCGCTCCTGCTAGCTGTATCAGTAGGGCCGTCGCTCGCGCTGAGGCAATCTCGGCAATTGCTGGGTCAACGTTTCGCTCTAACCGACGGGATGCCTCAGATGAGAGCTTGTGAGCACGCGAGTTCTTGGCTACTGAGATTGGATCGAAATGGGCCGCTTCAAGAGCGATGCTGACGGTTTCCGAGGTAACCTCAGATTCAAGTCCACCCATGGTTCCAGCGAGAGCTAATAATTTTTTATCATCTGCGATCATGAGTGAGTCAGAAGTCAACCTGCGAACTTGGGAATCGAGGGTTGTAAATTCCTTGATGTCGCCTGCTCGCTTGACTCGAAGCGTTCCATCAATCTTTGCTGCATCAAATGCATGTAAAGGTTGGCCCAACTCGAGCATGACGTAGTTTGTAATATCGACCGCCAAGGAGATCGAACGCATGCCGCATTTTTCAATTCTGCGACTCATCCACAGTGGTGTAACTCTCGAGACATCCACATCCTTAAGTGTGCGGATGATGATCAGATCGGCACCACTTGGGTCCTCTATCTTTACCTGAACCGGCTCTCCTGCTTCGTCTTGCTTCGCTGAAAAATCTTTGAGGTAGTCAATGGATGCAGGATCCGTGAATGGGACATCAAGAGAGAGGGCGATTTCACGCGCTAAGCCTCGTGCGGACAGTGCATATCCTCGATCCGGATTTACCGAGACATCAATAATCATCTCATTGATCTCTAACAGCTCAATCGCATCTACGCCAACATGGGTCGAATCTGCAGCGAGAACAATGATTCCTTGGTGGTCATCACTTATTCCGAGTTCGCGAGCCGAACAGATCATGCCATTGCTGATCTTTCCATAAGTCTCTCGAGCTGAGATTGCAAAATTACCAGGAAGAACTGCGCCAGGCAGAGCAGCGATCACTAAATCGCCAACGTCAAAATTGCGAGCACCGCAGATAACAAATCTGCTCTGAGCTTCGCCGCAATCGAGTTCTACATAGCGAATTGGCTTCTTGTGCTCGGTTAATTCCTCGATTGCAATTACTCGCGAAACGACGAGAGGCCCAGTGAGATCTGATCCTTGCAAAACAATCTCTTCGACTTCAAATCCGACTTTTACAAAGGCGGATTCAATCTCTTCAGGAGTTATAGCGGCTGGAATCTCTGCAAATTCTCTTAGCCAAGACAATGGGATCTTCATCGAATTCCACTTCCGAAATTTTGCGTGAACCGAATATCACCTTCGACGATATCGTGCATATCCGTGATCCCATGTCGAACCATAAGAGTTCTTTCAAGACCCATTCCAAAGGCAAAGCCTGAATACATATCTGGATCGATTCCGGCCGCTCGCAAGACTTTTGGATTCACCATTCCGCAGCCTCCCCATTCAACCCATCGACCGTTGAAATAGAAATCTACTTCGGCACTTGGCTCTGTAAACGGGAAGAAGGATGGTCGTAAGCGTGTCTTAACTTCTGGTCCAAATATTGATCGTGCAAAGTGATCAAGTGTTCCCTTTAAATCAGCCATGGTAATTCCCTTGTCGATGACAAGTCCTTCTACTTGGCTGAAGACAGGGGTGTGGGTCGCATCCAACTCATCGGCACGATAGGTACGTCCTGGGCAGATTACGTAGATGGGTGGCTTCTCTTCCAGCATTGTCCGCATCTGAACGGGTGAGGTATGAGTCCTCAAAACTAAATGTGAATCGAGTGGTTCAATAAAAAAAGTATCCTGCATCGTTCGCGCGGGGTGATCGGCCGGGATGTTGAGTGCATCAAAATTGAGCCACTCTGCTTCAAGTTCTGGCCCTTCGGCGACGCGGTAGCCCAAGCCTAAAAATAAGTCGCAGATCTCATTCGTCAAAATAGTGAGCGGGTGAAGACCGCCTCGAGGTACACGTTGCGCTGGAATAGAGACATCCACGCGTTCTTCCACAAGCACTCGAGCATCTCGCTCCGATTCAAGCGCCGATTGTCGCGATTCAAAGGCAGCATTTATCGCACCCCGAGCTTTGCCAATCACTTTGCCGAACTCGGCTCTCGCCGATACCTCCATTGAGCCAAGGGCTTGGTTAGCTTTCGCGATCGCAGATCTATCTCCAACATGAGAGATTCGAACCTCTTTCAAGGCATCAAGATCTATGGCCGCGGCGATGGCCGCCAGCGCTTGCGCTGCAATTTCCTCGATATCAGCAGGTGTGAGAGTCATAATGATCGATATTCTAGCGATTCCCTGCGATACCGATGTGAAATAACGCGATCGCCGCTGCGCTTGCAACATTGAGACTCTCAGCGAAGCCCTTCATCGGGATCTGAATCTTCTCTATAGTCCCAGGAAGTGTAGGTAGGCCGCGCGCCTCATTTCCAAATACCGCGATCACCGGGCGCTCTGCTGAGAAAGTTTCAATGGATCGCTCCCCGCCACCATCAAAGGCGAGAACCTCGAACTCATTGGAATCAGCGAGCGCCACAATTTCAGCAAGAGCTAAATCTTCAACGACGGGAATGTGCCAGAGCGACCCGGCAGTTGATCGAACAACTTTGGGCGAATAGATATCAACACTTCCCTCTGAGAAGAGAACTGCATCAAAACCGCATGCATCAGCTGTGCGAATCGCCGTGCCCGCATTACCTGGATCTTGAATCTGCCAGAAGAAAGCCAATTTACGTGGCGCTTTTTCAAGGAGATTTTCAAGAGTCAACGCTTTGTAGCGGCAAAGTGCCAAGATCCCCTGTGGCGACTCTGTATCAGCCATAGCGCTCATGACCGCTTCGGTCACCGGAATAATTTCATGGGAATCAATAATCTGTGCAGGGAATTCGCTACGCAACTTCGACTCGCCTGCTTCAGTGAGATATAACTTCTCAATGAGTGGTGCCGTGGCAATCCTTGGATTGAGTGCACTTCTCAAGGATTGTGCCCCATCGGCAATAAAGAGCGACTCTTCTCGTCGAATTTTCTTCCCTCGAGAACCCAAAAGAGCCTTCACCCGCTCTACATGAGGCGAGTGAAGGCTCGTAATAACTTGGTGAGTCAAGAAGGATCTATCGTTACGCGAACCGAGTATTAAGCGGTTACAACGTGCTTGCGCGCAACCTCGACCAATGCCGCAAACGCAGCTGGATCATTGGTTGCAAGCTCTGAAAGGACGCGACGATCTACCTCAATGCCAGCACCCTTAAGTCCTTGGATGAAGCGATTGTAGGTTAACCCGTTTGCGCGAGCTCCAGCATTGATGCGCTGAATCCAGAGCTGACGGAAGTCGCCCTTCTTATCCTTACGATCATTAAATGCATAAACGAGCGAGTGAGTAACCTGCTCTTTAGCCTTGATGAAGAGGCGTGAACGCTGACCACGGTAACCCGATGCGCGCTCGAGGGTTGTACGACGCTTCTTAGCTGCGTGGACACCACGTTTAACTCTTGCCATTCTCTACTCCCCTTTACTTCAAACCGAGCATGCGCTTGGCGGTCATTGTGACGGTCTTCTTACCTGTTGCATCGTTGCTCAAGCGTCGAGTAACGCGGGAAGATTTGTGCTCCAAAAGGTGTCGCTTGCCAGCACGTTCGTGCATGACTTTTCCCGTACCGGTAAGGCGGAAGGTCTTCTTCGCCCCACTGTGTGTCTTCATCTTTGGCATTGCTTCCTCGTTTCTTTGCTGACTAGTACAAAAATTATTCGGCGGTAACTGCTTCTACTGCTTCCACTTCGGCGACCACTTCAGCAACCACTTCAGCAACCACTGTGGTTCTCTGAACTTCGGCCTTCTTCTCTGCTTTTGCAGGAGCAGCTTTTTTGATAGAGCCCTTCTTGACGAGAGGTCCGAGCACCATAGTCATCGAACGTCCCTCCTTCTTTGGGGCGAACTCAACTGCTGCTACTTCGACCAACTCTTCAGATAGCTTCATCAACAGGCGATAACCCATCTCTGGTCTCGTCTGCTCACGGCCACGGAACTGAACGGTTACCTTTACCTTGTCCCCTGCACGAAGAAACTTCTCGATATGATTTCGTTTAGTTTCGTAATCGTGTGGTTCGATCTTTAAACCAAGACGCATCTCCTTCACCACAATGTGGGTCTGGTTCTGGCGAGCTTCACGTGCCTTCTGAGCAATTTCGTACTTATATTTTCCGAAATCCATCACTTTGCATACAGGTGGTTGAGCGTCCGGGGAGATTTCAACGAGGTCGAGTCCGACCTCATCTGCCATCGCAAGGGCCGTGTCGATATCGACAATGCCAACTTGATCACCCTCGTGTCCAATAAGGCGCACCTGTGGAACGCGAATTCGATCATTGATTCGTAGATCGGCGCTGATAACTATTTCCTTTCATCACGGCAATAAGTTTCATTCAAGACAGATTCGAGCCTTGATCTGAACAAGGAGGGCATGCCGCACAAGGCGAACGTCGAAACGCTCAGAAAGCCCACAAGGGGCGATCAATCTTGACCAACCAACCGAAGTCAGTGAGGTGGGAGCGGCTAGCTCCACTTGATGGGGTAAGAGTAGCCCAGGAGTGGGTTAAAGCCGAAATTGAGGGTTATCCACCGATGGCGTGAACGCCACCATCCACATGGACCATTTCCCCGGTGGTCTTCGGGAACCAATCCGAGAGGAGCGCAACGGCGCCTTGAGCAGCCGGGACTGGATCGGATGTATCCCACGAGAGTGGCGCGCGGCTATTCCAGACGTTTTCAAACTCTTCAAAGCCTGGGATGGATTTCGCGGCCATCGTCTTAATGGGGCCAGCAGCAATGATGTTTACCCGAACCTTCTCTTTACCCAAATCGCGGGCGAGGTAGCGAGAGCACGATTCGAGAGCCGCCTTCGCGACACCCATCCAGTCGTACTTTGGCCAGGCAACTCGAGCATCAAAGGTAAGACCTACCACGCTCGCGCCCTGCTCCTTGTCGAAGAGTGGCCGAGCGGCCATGGTGAGCGCTTTGAGCGAATAAGCGGATACATGCACAGCTGTTGAGACATCGGCCCACTCTGTATTGAGGAAGTTTCCACCGAGGGCTGCTTCAGGAGCGAAACCGATCGAATGAACCACACCATCGATCTGGCTCACATGCTCGCGAAGTTTTGATTCAAGTGCTGCTAAGTGCTCCTCATTGGTTACATCGAGTTCAATCACTGGGGCTGGCGTTGGCAACCGGTTGGCAATTCGTTGCGTGATGCTCATCGCGCGTCCAAATGAGGTCAATATAACGGTCGCACCCTCTTCTTGGGCAAGCCGCGCAATGTGAAAGGCGATCGACGCTTCGGTCAATACGCCAGTAACTAAAATATTCTTACCCTTGAGAAGAGACATTAGTGACCCATTCCTAATCCACCGTCAACGGGAATGACGGCACCGGTTATATATGCTGCATCATCTGATGCGATAAAACGAACAACGTGAGCGATCTCATCGGTCGAAGCAAATCGAGCCAATGGAATTTGGGCAACATACTTCTCTCGAAGTGAGTCACCAAGAACAGCGGTCATATCAGTTTCGACAAAGCCCGGTGCAACAACATTGAATGTGATCCCTCTGCTGCCATATTCGCGAGCGAACGAACGGGCCAACCCAACTAACCCAGATTTTGTCGCGGCGTAATTAACTTGTCCAGCCGACCCAAGGAGGCCGACGACTGAACCGATGTAGATAACTCTTCCACTCCGCTTTTTCATCATACCCGAGAGCACTTTTTGGGTGACGCGAAATGATCCGGTGAGGTTCGTATTGAGTACATCCTCGAAATCGGCTTCACTCATCCGCAGGGATAAACCATCCTTTGTGATCCCAGCATTTGCAATAAGAATATCCACTGGACCATACGTTGATTCGATGACTTTAAAGGCGCTATCTACGCTCGCCGCATCCGAGACATCCATAACTACGCCATGTAAGCCTTCCGGAGCGGCGCCAGATCTATGGGTCACGATGACGCGATCCCCCAAAGCTTCGAAGGCTCGGGCGATGGCCAATCCAATTCCTCGGTTACCCCCTGTTACGAGGACAACGCGTTGAACCTTTGGCGTAGTCGCTGAATTCCCTGTGCCCATAGTTACCAAAAGTACTCGCTACTGACGCGTACTCCCAAGATTGACTCTCGGGAGGCGCTAAATACCTGCACGCCTTACTCTTACCTCTATGCGATTTACTTTGAAATCCAACGATCGTCGATCTCACCAACCAACCCAGGTGCACTCCATCACTATGGCCCAAACTGGCCTCACCAAGGATCAATCAAATCGCGCCCGTAGGTATTTCATCAGCATGATGATTAGAACCGCCTGCTTTATCTTGACCGTCTTGCTTCCAAACCCTTATCGCTGGATTGCGCTCTTTGGCGCAGTTGTGCTCCCGTATGTCGCGGTGGTCGTGGCAAATGCTGGCCGCGAAACAATCAGCGCTGCTCCAGTGGCATTTAACTCCCGAGCGATTGCCTCTGATAAAGATCAAAGTAGAGGCCGCGCTTAGCCACGAGTTCTTCATGGCGACCTCGTTCGACAATTTCTCCCTTATCCAGCACAAGTATTTGGTCGGCATGAGCAATCGTCGATAATCGATGGGCAATAACAATGCTGGTGCGACCCTTCAGTGCGATCTTAAGAGCTTCTTGAACCAGTGCTTCGTTCTCTGAATCCAAATGTGCGGTCGCTTCATCCAGAATCACAATCGCAGGCGCTTTTAGCAGCAAGCGGGCTATCGCAAGACGTTGACGCTCTCCCCCAGAAAGTCGATGGCCTCTCTCGCCAACAACGGTTTCTAGCCCATTCGGGAGTGAATCCACAAAATCCCAAATTTGTGCCGCTTCGCAGGCGGACTTTAGCTCGGCAAAAGTTGCATCAGGTTTGGCATATTTTAAATTCGCTTCAATTGAATCATGGAACATATGAGAGTCTTGAGTGACGACACCGATTGCGCCTCGTAATGATGAGAGCGTCAACTCTCGAATATCGATTCCATTAATTTCTATCGAGCCGCTACTCACATCATAGAGCCGCGGAAGTAGACCTGAAATTGTGCTCTTGCCGGCTCCGGAAGGGCCCACGATCGCGGTGAAACTGCCAGGCAAAGCCGAGAAGCAGATATTACGAAGGATTGAACCTGAATCTACGATCTCACTCTTTGCGACACCTTCTAGCGATCCTAATGAGATCTCTTCGGCCTTTGGATAGGAGAATGAAACGCCACTAAAAGAGATTGCTACTTCACCGGTAGGAAGGGTGATCGCCGTCGCTCGATCTCGGACCATCGGTTCGAGATCGAGCACTTCAAAGACTCTTTCAAAGGAGACTAGTGCGGTCATCACATCAACACGTACATTTGAGAGCGCGGTGAGTGGACCATAAAGTCTCGCGAGAAGTGCCGTGATCGCCAGGAGTGAACCGATCGTGATCGATCCAGAGATTGCGAGGTGGCCGCCAATGCCATAGGCAAATGCAGTTGCTATTGCAGCGACGGAGGTCAAGGCGATCATGAAGACACGGTTATAGAGCGCAATTCGAATGCCCATATCGCGGACTTTTCCAGCCTTCGCCGCGAAGAGATCATGCTCACTCGTTGGTTCACCGTAGAGCGTCACGAGAAGAGCACCGGATACATTGAAACGTTCCGTCATTGTTGAGGACATCTCGGCATTCAAGTTAAATGACTTGCGGGTGAATTCTTGGAGTCGTTTTCCGACGCGCTTGGCAGGGAATAAGAAAAGCGGCAAGAGGCAGAGTGAGAGCAAGGTGATCTGCCAAGAGAGAATCATCATCGCGACTGAAACCAGGATAAGGCTGAGCAAATTGCTGACTAATCCAGAGAGGGTCGATGTGAAAGCTTGCTGCGCACCGATCACATCAGAATTTAACCTTGAGATCAGGGCACCTGTTTGAGTCCGAGTAAAGAAGGCAATCGACTGTTGTTGTACATGGGCAAATACTTTGGTTCGCAACTCATAGATCAGGCCCTCGCCTATTTGGGAGGAGAACCAACGCCCGAGCAAATTCATACCCGCATCGGCGATAGCCAAGGCTCCGACTATCATCGAGAGTTTTGTCACGACTGACCCGTTGTGAGGTGCTACTCCCTTATCTAACAAAGTTTTCAGCATCAAAGGGGTCGAAACAACGATCAGCGCATCAACGATGACGGTAAGGAGAAAGAGTGAGAGTTTGATTTTATGGGGCTTAGCGAAACTCATAACCCTTTTTAAAGTTCCGGGTTTGAGATGAACCTCTTTAGCAGATTGATCCCGCGCCAGGGAGCGCAGTGCCTGCCAGTTTCCGTGGGTAGACAAAGAGGTGATTAAACCGTGAAGCCAATTGAACGAAGCTGTTCGCGCCCATCGTCGGTGATGCGGTTTGGTCCCCAGGGTGGCATCCAAACCCAATTTATCTTTACATCAGCGGTGAGATCTTGAAGAACAGATCGCGTTTGATCTTCAATCACATCTTGCAAAGGGCAAGCAGCCGATGTGAGAGTCATATCCAAAATAACAATATTGCTCTCATCTACTTGCATGTCATAGACCAAGCCAAGATCAATCACATTGATCCCTAACTCTGGATCGATGACATCCTTCATTGCTTCGGTGACATCATCTATTGAAGCGATTGTCATGACTTTTCTCCCTCTTTACCTTGTAGCGCTGCATCTTTAAAGGCCATCCATCCGAGTAACGCGCACTTCACACGGGCAGGAAATTTTGAAACCCCTGCAAGAGCCACCGCATCTTCGAGGAGTCCTTCATCCCCAACTACGGTTCCCTTACTCGCCATTAACTCTGAAAAAGAATCCAATACTTCAAATGCCTGCGTCAGGGTTCTCCCCTGCACAAGATCACTCATGATTGACGTGCTTGCCTGTGAAATCGAACAACCGACGCCATCCCAGGATATCTCTTCAACTCGATCATCACTCACGACGAGGTTAAGTGTTACCTCATCCCCGCAACTTGGGTTGACGTGGTGAACCTGCACGACCTGCTTCGATGCATCGGCCATTAAACCTTTATGATGCGGCCGTTTGTAGTGATCCAAGATCACTTCTTGGTAGAGGGAATCAAGTTCCATTAGAGCACCTTAAAGTATTTCTTTGTGGCGGCGATGCCATCAATCAGCGCATCGACATCAGCTAAGTCGTTGTAAATGTAGAACGAGGCACGCGTAGTTCCAGAGACCCCAAATTTGCGCATTAACGGCCAGGCGCAGTGGTGTCCGGTTCTCACGGCAATACCGTATTGATCGAGAACTTGACCCACATCGTGCGGGTGAATCTCTTCAAGTGAAAATGAAAGAACGCCACCTCGGTCGATCGTGCTCTGTGGACCAATCAAAGTGAGTCCAGAGATGTTCTGCAATCCTTGGAGTGCATGCTCAGTCAGAGCTTTCTCATGGGCGTGAATTTTCTCCATGCCGATTGAGGTGAGATATTCAACGGCAGCTCCTAACCCCACCGCCTGCGCCATATTTGGTACACCTGCTTCAAATTTCCGAGGTGCGGGCGCCCAGGTAGCAGCTTCCATGGTGACCGATTCAATCATCGACCCACCAAAGAGAAATGGTTCCATCTCTGCCAAGAGCTCGGCTCTACCCCAGAGAACACCAACACCGGTCGGCGCAAGCGCCTTATGGCCAGAGAATGCGAGGAAATCGACTCCGAGTGAGTTCACATCAATTTCAAAGTGAGGCGCTGACTGACACGCATCGAGAACGACAATCGCGCCACATGCATGTGCTTTTCGAGCAATATCCGTTACGGGATTCACAGTCCCCAGCACATTTGATTGGTGAGTGATTGCAACAATCTTTGTCCGCTCGGTGATTAACTCATCAATATTTGAGAGATCGAGTCGACCTTCGGTTGTTGTGCCGAACCATCTCAGTTTTGCACCTGTTCTCTTTGCGAGCTGCTGCCAAGGAATCAAATTTGCATGATGTTCCATCTCTGAAACGAGGATCTCATCACCCGCCGCGAGAGCAAATTGGCCCCGATTCGTATTCGAGAAGGAATATGCAAGGAGATTTAATGACTCGGTCGCGCTCTTTGTGAAGACAACGTCATCGGCTGCCGCTCCTAGGAAATGTGCAACCTTCTCTCGTGCGCCTTCATATGCCGCCGAAGCTTCTTCGGCCAGTAAATGCGAACCGCGATGTACTGCAGCATTGTGAAGGGTATAGAACTCACGCTCTGCATTGAGAACCTGCAACGGCTTGTGGCTAGTTGCTCCGGAATCAAGGTAGACCAATCGCGCGTCGTTCCGCATCTTCTTATTAAAGATAGGGAAATCCGCTTTGATTGATTGAACGTCAAGTAATGTCATAACTAAGCAGTGACGTACTCTGCGTACCCATTCTCTTCTAGCTTGTTAGCGAGCTCAGGGCCACCAGCTTCGACAATTCGACCAGCCGAGAAGACGTGAACAAAATCTGGCTGGATGTAACGCAGGATTCGCGTGTAGTGAGTGATGAGCATTATGCCAAGGTCATTGCTCTCTTTAATGCGATTCACTCCTTCAGAGACAACGCGAAGAGCATCCACATCAAGGCCAGAGTCGGTTTCGTCCAAAATTGCAATCTTGGGTTTCAATAATTCCATCTGCAATATTTCGTGGCGCTTCTTTTCGCCGCCCGAGAATCCTTCATTTACATTTCGTTCGGCGAAGGCTGGATCCATACTCAAAGCGGCCATCGCCTCCTTTACTTCACCGACCCATGTGCGAACTTTTGGAGCTTCACCTCGGATAGCGGTGACGGAAGTGCGCAAAAAGTTGGAGACAGAGACGCCCGGCACCTCAACTGGATACTGCATGGCGAGGAAGAGTCCTGCCTTCGCGCGCTCATCTACAGACATAGCCAAGACATCTACGCCATCTAAAGTCACAGAGCCGCCGGTAATGGTGTATTTAGGATGGCCAGCAATCGAGTATGCGAGTGTGGATTTTCCAGAACCATTGGGACCCATGATCGCATGTGTCTCACCAGAGTTGATCGTTAAATCAACGCCACGCAAAATCTGCTTCGAACCCTCTTCTGTCTCAACAGCTACCTGGAGGTTTTTGATGTCAAGTGTGCTCATTCTTGGATATCCGTCTCTCTACTTTTTCTTGTGAATGGTTACGGCTTCACCGTCACGAATGACGTCAAAGGTTTGTACTGGCGAAACTGCCGGAGGTGTTAGGGCTTCTCCTGTGCGCAGATCGAATTCGGCTCCATGAAGCCAGCACTCGATTCGAAAATCAGTGATATCACCCTCTGATAACGAGGCATCAGAGTGTGAGCAGGTATCTGAAATCGCAAAGACCTCATCCCCTACTCGAGCCACGCAGACGGGAGACCCATCGACGTCGATGCGTTTAGGTTTGCCTGGAGTGAGATCAGCAATGTTTAACGAGGTCATCCGATCACGACCGATGAAAGTTCATTATCGATACGCCCCATGATGCGTTCCTCAATTGCTTCAATTCCAATTTTGGAGAGAATTTCTAAGAAGAAGCCACGAATAACAAGTCGTTTTGCTTCCGCTTCAGGAATTCCTCGTGACTGCAAGTAGAAGAGTTGCTCATCATCGAATCGACCAGTTGTGGAAGCATGGCCAGCGCCAACGATGTCACCCGTCTCGATCTCAAGGTTAGGCACCGAATCCGCCCTTGCCCCATCAGAGAGCAGCAAGTTTCGATTTAATTCATATGTATCTGTCGCCTCCGCTGCTGCGCGGATAAATACATCGCCGATCCAAACCGTTCGAGCGCTCTCACCAGAGAGGGCTCCTTTGTAATTTACACGGGACTTGGCATGACCCACATTGTGGTCGACATGAATACGATGTTCCAGATGTTGACCTGCTCCGGCAAAGTAGAGTCCCAACATCTCTGCAGATGATCCAGGACCTGCATACTCAACGGTCGGCAGAAGTCTCACCAGCGAACCACCAATCGTTACGACGATTGAGGTAAATGTGGCATCTTTACCGATAATGGCGTGATGGCGTCCGAGGTGAATGGCATCGTTCTCCCACTCTTGCAACGTAATGAAGGTAAGCGAAGCGCCCGGTTCAAGGATGATCTCAACATCTTCGGAGAGAATTGCTGAACCAGCGTTCTCGACAACCACAGTTGCCTTTGAATGGTTCCCAGCTCGGATCACAACTCTTGAAGCCTCCGAAATCTGCCCAAGAGATTCACGCTTGAGGAATATTGGAGTATTAATCACAGCATCTGGTGCAATCGCAAGAACAGTTACTGTGGAAGAGGCGCTACGTGCTTTGAGCGCAGCGACATCATCTGTCGATGAAGATGGCGGTGTCTCCAAGGAGGGTTGTGACGAGATCGTTACACCGATCGGCATTTCATCGCAGTGAAGTGATGGGTGATCCGCAATTGTGATTGAGAGATCGTGTAGACCCTGAAGGCGATTGAGAGGAGTGAAGCGCCAGGCCTCTTCCCTGCCGGTAGGAGTGAGGTAATTGGTAGTGAGTGTCGACATTAACCAACTGCTCCTTCCATTTGGAGTTCGATAAGTCGATTGAGTTCTAGGGCATATTCCATAGGAAGCTCGCGAGCGATTGGCTCGATAAAACCACGCACGATCATCGCCATAGCCTCATCTTCAGAGAGTCCACGTGACATCAGGTAGAAGAGTTGATCATCTGAAATTTTGGAGACAGTAGCTTCGTGGCCCATCGATACATCATCTTCGCGGATATCCACGTAAGGATAAGTATCAGAGCGAGAGATCGTATCTACTAAGAGAGCATCACACTTCACTGTTGATTTAGAGTGATGGGCACCTTCGAGAACCTGAACTAGGCCTCGGTAAGAAGTGCGACCTCCGCCTCGAGCAACAGATTTTGAGATAATTGTTGATGATGTATGAGGCGCTGCATGGACCATCTTTGATCCTGCATCCTGGTGCTGACCTTCACCGGCAAAAGCAATAGAGAGCGTCTCGCCTTTTGCGTGCTCACCCATCAAAAAGACTGCAGGGTACTTCATGGTCACTTTCGATCCGATATTGCCATCGATCCACTCCATGGTTGCACCTTCAGCACATGTTGCGCGTTTTGTGACCAAGTTATAAACGTTATTTGACCAATTTTGAATCGTTGTATATCGAACGCGAGCATTCTTCTTCACAATGATTTCTACCACTGCAGAGTGAAGCGAGTCAGAGGAATAAATCGGCGCAGTACATCCCTCTACATAATGAACATATGAACCTTCATCAGCGATAATCAAGGTACGTTCGAACTGACCCATATTCTCGGTATTAATGCGGAAATAAGCTTGGAGCGGGATATCAACATGAACACCCTTAGGCACATAAATGAATGAGCCACCAGACCATACGGATGTATTGAGCGCTGCGAATTTGTTATCTCCAACTGGAATGACAGTTCCAAAATACTCTTTGAAGAGTTCTTCATGTTCGCGTAGGCCGGAATCGGTATCGACGAAAATTACGCCGAGTTTCTCTAAATCTTCACGGATTGAGTGGTAAACAACTTCAGATTCATATTGGGCTGCAACTCCAGCCACTAGGCGATTCTTCTCGGCATCTGGAATTCCTAGGCGGTCATAGGTGTTCCTAATATCTTCTGGAAGGTCTTCCCAGGATGTTGCTTGTTTTTCCGTCGAGCGGACAAAGTATTTAATAGTGTCGAAGAAGATACCGGTGAGGTCTGAACCCCATGTTGGCATCGGCTTCTTGTCGAAGAGGGCGAGCCCCTTCAGCCGAAGATCGAGCATCCACTGTGGCTCGCTTTTCTTCTGGGATATGTCACGAACTACATCCTCATTGAGGCCGCGCTTGGCAGTAGTACCTGCATCATCCTTGTCGGACCATCCGTACTCGTATGTTCCAATACCCTCTAATTCAGGATTGGCCATCTCGATCCGTGCTGTGAGGTCACTGCTCATGCGTGGGCTCCTACTTCTCGTGTCTCTTTAGCTAGTGAAGGGTTGTTCTGTGAAGAGTTATTACCTTGTGGGATAAATGTTGTGCATACGCCATCGCCATGGGCGATTGTCGCCAATCTTTGAACGTGTGTTCCTAGTAAGCGAGAGAGTGAAGCTGTCTCGGCTTCGCAAAGTTCAGGGAATTGTGCAGCAACGTGTGCAACTGGACAGTGATGTTGACAGAGCTGCTCGCCCATTGGCCCAGAAGATACGGATGATGCAAAACCTTCGTCGGAGAGAAAGTCAGCGAGCGCAAGGCTCTTCTCGCTCAAGGTTGCCGCCGGATCAATTCGTGAAAGTGCTCGGCCCTCAATTTCGCGGGCACGCTGTTCTGCGAAATCTTGAATTGAATACTTCGAGTTATTTGATGCAATAAATTTCAGGGCCGAAAGCGCTAGATCATCGTAGGAGTGTTCGAAGGTCTCCCGACCGTGATCGGTCATCAAGAAAACTTTTGCAGGCCGACCTCTTCCACGCATGTGAGTAGATTGGGCCGATTGGTATGGCTCCCGCGAGGTTAATATTCCTTCTTCAACAAGGGCATCCAAGTGGCGTCGTACCCCCGCAGGGGTGATCGATAGCCGTTCGGCAAGCTCCACGGCTGTTGCGGGGCCTGCCTCTAAAATGGCACGGGCGACCTGATCTCGCGTGCGAGCGTCAGGTTCGATCTTTTTCACAACGGAAGTGTTGCGTAATTCACCCAATATTGCCAATCGAAATTGCCAATCGAAATTGCCAGTCGAAAAAAATGAACCCTCTTTGCTCGCAAGACTAGGCTCCCGCTATGGCACATATGGCATCTACAGCAACCTTGACATCTAAGGCGACCTCTCCAGCCACCCTCAAGAAGGTCATCTTTACCGCCCTCGTCGTGATTCAAGCAGCGATCGTCGTTACCGGCGGTGCGGTTCGACTCACAGGATCAGGACTTGGCTGCCCGACCTGGCCCCGATGTACTCCTGGCTCGTACACACCAGTTCCGCACCAAGCTCAGGGTGCCTTGCATTCGTGGATCGAGTTTGGCAATCGCCTCCTTACCTTCATCCTCATTATCTCGATCTTGGTTGCGGTCGTGGGTGTTCTCAGATGGCGCAGGGATTATGTGGACCACCGTCAGCGGAGAGCAATCCTTTGGCTTGCTGGGGCTCAAATTCTCGGCATTATCGCCCAAATCGTCCTCGGCGGAATTACCGTCCTCACGCATCTCAATCCCGCCGCCGTTGGGGCTCACTTCTTACTTTCTATCGCCATTCTTGCCGCCTCGCTCTCTCTCCGGCAGAGAGTGCTCGAAACCCCCCGCTACTTCCTGTCGAGCACCTCTACTTTGCTAATTCGGGTGATCTTGGCTCTCACTGCAATCGTTCTCCTTATCGGAACGATCGTTACGGGAAGTGGCCCCCATGCAGGTGATGTCCAGGCGAAGCGATATCACCTTGATCCTCGCGCCATCTCATGGCTACATGCAGATGCGGTGATTGCATTGATCGCCCTGACTGGAGCGCTCTTATTACTGATGCGTACATCTCATGGTCTTGAAGATATTGCGCATCGTTCATTCATCAGCAGGAAAGTAGCCCTCTTTTTCTTTATATGCTTAGGCCAAGGGTTGATCGGGTATCTCCAGTATTTCACTGGCCTGCCTGAAGCACTCGTCGCCGCCCACTTACTCGGTGCTGATTTAGTGTGGCTTGGAATCTGGAATCTTGTTTTCAGTGGAAGAGTCCTGTCGCGACACAACTAGTTTTCCCACAACCAACAGGAGAGATTAATGAACTCAGTGACATCAGTAGATCGCCAGATGTGGACATCAGAGGATGATAAGGCGGTTGCGATTTCACGTGCGCTCGCTGCTGATGCCGTTCAAAAAGTCGGGAATGGCCATCCAGGAACTGCAATGTCGCTTGCGCCAGTCGCATATACCCTCTTTCAACGCTTCCTTAAGCACGATCCGACTGAGCCGGCGTGGCTCGGGCGCGACCGTTTTGTCCTCTCCTGTGGCCACTCCTCCCTCACGCTCTACATTCAACTTTTCTTATCGGGTTACGGCCTCTCACTCGATGATTTGAAGGCATTTAGAACTGCCGGATCCCTTACGCCGGCTCATCCTGAGTACGGGCATACAAAGGGAGTTGAAATCACCACTGGACCACTTGGTTCAGGAATTGCATCCGCTGTAGGAATGGCAATGGCTGCACGCTACGAGAAGGGACTCTTTGATCCAGAGTCAACCACTTCCCTCTTTGATCACAATATTTGGGTGATCGCATCAGATGGCGATTTGCAAGAAGGTCTTAGTGCGGAAGCTTCATCCCTTGCCGGCACTCAGGCTCTTGGAAATCTCAAAGTCATTTATGACGATAACCGAATCTCTATTGAGGGAGATACACATGTCTCCTTTACTGAGGATGTTTCCGCTCGCTATCGTGCTTATGACTGGAACGTCATTGAGGTAGCTGCCCTTGCGGATGGAAATGTTGACCGCGAGTCACTTGAAGCAGCGATGATCAAGGCAGAATCGCACCATGATGCACCAACCTTGATTCGTCTTAAGTCAGTAATTGCCTGGCCAGCACCTAAAGCTCGTGGTACATCGAAATCACATGGATCTGCACTGGGTGTAGATGAAGTGGCTGCGACGAAAATCGAGCTTGGACTCGATCCAGCCGAGAGTTTTATTGCTCCGGATGAGGTAGTCGCCCACACACGTAAAGTTATTGAGCGCGGTCAAGCTGCTCGCAAGGCCTGGGAGTTGGAATTTGCGACGTGGCAATCGGCGAACCCTGATAGGGCTACTCTCCTTCAGCGACTTCAGAAGAAGGAACTTCCTCTTGGGTGGGAGAAATCATTACCGGTCTTCAGTAGCGAGAAGGAGATTGCTACTCGCGCTGCATCGGGCAAAGTTATTAATGAGATTGCCAGCGTGCTTCCAGAGTTCTGGGGTGGATCAGCTGACCTCGGCGAATCAAATAACACGACGATCGAAGAAGGTCATTCATTCCTTCCTGCTTCGTCGTTGATGAAAGATGCAGATCCATTTGGCCGCATCATTCACTTCGGAATTCGTGAACATGCAATGGGAGCAATTCTTAATGGCATCGCGCTACACGGACTTACCAAGGCATTTGGTGGAACCTTCCTCGTCTTCTCTGACTATATGCGCGGTTCAGTTCGCCTCGCTGCGCTGATGGATATTCCCTCTACCTTTGTCTGGACGCACGATTCGGTCGGCGTAGGCGAAGATGGACCAACGCACCAACCAATCGAGCATGTTGCCTCATTGCGTGCGATTCCTAACCTGGCAGTCGTTCGCCCCGCAGATGCAAACGAAACGGCGATCGCTTGGCGCGAAGTTATTACTCGTCAAAAGCCTGCTGGATTTATTCTCTCGCGTCAAAACCTTCCGGTCTTAGATCGAAATGTTTACGCCTCTGTTGAAGGTGTGGCAAAGGGTGCATATATCCTCAAAGATGTCGATGGGACGCCAGATGTGCTCCTCATTGCTACTGGTTCTGAGGTACAGCATGCGGTTGGCGCGCAATTGATATTGAATGAGCAAGGTATCAAAGCGCGAGTTATCAGCGCTCCATGTGTCGAGTGGTTTAATGAGCAGAGCGAGAGCTACAAGGAAGAAGTTTTGCCTTCTGGCGTTCGGGCTCGCGTAAGCGTAGAAGCAGGTATCGCTCAAGGTTGGCGTGAGTTAATTGGCGATGCTGGTGTCGCCGTTTCCCTAGAACATTACGGCGCATCGGCAGCGGCAGGCATTCTCTTTAAAGAATATGGCTTCACCGCAGAGAACGTTGCTGCAGCAGCGTTGGCATCGATCAAGAAAGCCGGGAAGTAGGAATGAGCAATTCCTCCAATCTCTCCGATCTTTCCGAAGCTGGAGTATCAATCTGGCTCGATGACCTCTCTCGAGATCGCTTGCAATCCGGCTCACTCCAAAAGTTGATCGATGAATCCCAAGTTGTGGGTCTTACTACTAATCCAAGTATTTTTTCGGCAGCGATTTCACACTCAACGCTCTACCGAGAAGATATTCTCGCGCTCAAGGCCGAGGGCAGATCAGCTTCTGAAATCGTCACCGAGCTCACGACCTCGGATGTACGACAGGCCTGCGACCTCTTCATGCCAACCTTCCTCGCTTCTTCGCAGGTGGATGGTCGCGTATCGATAGAGGTAGACCCACAGCTGGCATACGAAACCTCCGAAACAGTCGAACGAGGCCTTTATTTGGCCAGCTTGGTAAATCGTCCAAACCTTCTAATCAAAATCCCAGCAACGATTGAGGGACTACCTGCAATTGAAGAGTTAACCGCCCAAGGCATAAGCGTGAATGTGACACTGATATTTTCCGTCGATCGCTATCGACAGGTCATAGATTCTTACCTTCGTGGATTGGAACGCCGAGTAGGTCGTGGCGCCGCCATTAATGAGATTCATTCCGTGGCATCCTTCTTCATAAGTCGAATCGATGCCGAAATTGATAAGCGCCTCGATGCCACGCAACCCGGTTCACCATTGCGAGGGGCTGCAGCACTTGCAAATGCCCATTTAGCTTACGAGGCATTTCTTGAGGTTTCACGTTCAGAACGTTGGAAGAAACTTGCCGCCGCAGGAGCAAATCTGCAACGGCCACTCTGGGCTTCAACGGGTGTGAAAGATCCCTCGTATGAGAGCACGCGCTACGTCATCGAACTTGTCGCGCCGAACTGCGTTAACACAATGCCTGAAGGAACGCTCAACGAAGTGAGAGAAAAGGGCATCGTTCGAGGCGATACCATTACTTCAGAATTCGCTCATGCGAAGAAAGTTTTCGCAAATCTCACGCTTGCTGGAATAGATATCAACGAGGTTGTCGCACTTCTAGAAGATGATGGCGTTGCAAAATTTGGTAAGGCATGGGAAGAGTTACTTACAACTATTGAGGCGGTCGCGTAATGGCAATTGAAATTTCTGGCAATGCGATTTCATCGCAGAATTCTCCGACATATCTAAAACTATTGGCTGCCTCTCCAAAGTTGGCGGCAAAAGATGCGACGCTATGGGGCAAAGATGCAGAAGCCGAAGCGACCGTAAGGCTCAACTGGATCGATCTCCCAGAAAGTTCCCGCGAGCTTCTTCCTGCAATCGCCGAACTCACTTCATGGGCAGATTCAAAGCAACTCACTCATGTAATTCTTGCTGGAATGGGTGGTTCTTCTCTCGCTCCAGAAGTTTTGAGCAAGGCCTACCGTAGAGCCCTTACAGTCCTTGATACAACCGACCCAGATCAGTTAAACGCCGCTCTTCCTCAAAGCTTTGCACATACCGTAGTCGTGGTCGGCTCAAAATCTGGATCGACGATTGAAACGGCTTCTCATAAATCCTACTTTGAGAAGGCGATTACGGATGCGGGCCTTAACCCGGTTGATCACATGGTGATTGTGACCGATCCGGGATCACCTCTCGACATCAGTGCACGCGCTCAAGGTCTACGTACCATTAACGCCGATCCGCATGTCGGGGGTCGCTACAGCGCGCTTAGTGCCTTTGGATTAGTTCCTGCCGCACTGATTGGTATAGACGTCTCTGAAATTCTAGAAGATGCCCGCCGGGCGGGAACGACCTTTGCGTTGGATAACTCCCCCGCAGTCGTTCTCGCAGCGACTCTCTTTGATTCTGGCGAACAGAATGTGGCCTTCTCTGATCATGGCTCATCTACCCCGGGACTTTCAGATTGGATCGAACAACTCGTCGCTGAATCGACCGGAAAGAATCAACGTGGGCGATTGCCCATTGCGATCGAGAATATTGAATCACCTGTAGCCGGGCCTCGTCTGCTCATCGGACTCTCTGCCGAGGATCACCAGAGCGCAGATCTCACAGTTATTGCAACGCTTGGCGAACATTTCATTCTATGGGAGTGGGTAACGGCTCTGCTCAGTATCGCCTTAGAAGTAGATCCCTTTAATCAGCCAAATGTGACTGAGGCGAAAGAGCGCACAAGTGCAATTCTCGCCAAATGGGCAACTCTTAAGGAGAGTGAAGAGACGCCAATTTCTCCTGCTTTTGAGAATGAGAATCTCCAAGTCTTCTCCTCTTCAACAGCAGGAAGCCTGGAAGAGCAGTTTGCTGATTTTCTGAAGAACTCCTCTCACTACATTGCGGTCATGGCCTATTTGGCACGCGGTATCGATGATGAGATCACGAAGATTCGCCCATTGATCGCGACGAAAAGTGGACGTGGGACCACTTTTGGATGGGGCCCTCGATTTTTGCATTCGACAGGTCAATTCCACAAGGGTGGTCAACAGAATGGAATCTTTATTCAAATTACCGGTGAGAACGTATCCGATCTTCAGATACCCGGCAAAGAATTTTCATTTCATACCTTGCTGATGGCGCAGGCACTCGGAGATGGCGAGGCGCTTTCGGATCGAAACTTCCCGCTTATCCGGATTCATTTAAAGAATCGCAGTGCTGGCATCGCTGAAATTATCGCCGCACTTAAATAATTACTCTATAAAGATAAAAAACCCATCTTCATGTGAAGGTGGGTTTTTTATTGAAGCTTCTTAACTTTTACAGTCTTACTCGTCTTCTCCGCGCAGCGCTGCAAGTGCATCTCCAAGAATTTTTACCGCTTCCGCTTCCGTGCGGCGTTCCTTTACGTAGGCAAGGTGAGTCTTGTACGGCTCGTTCTTAACCGGCATAGGTGGCTTGTTCTTATCTAAACCAGCTGGATAACCACAACGAGGGCAATCCCATTCTGCTGGAATCTGGACCGTTCCATCTTCGGCAAAGGAAGGCCGAGTCTCATGGCCATTTGCGCACCAATAGGAGACGCGGAAGCGACCGATAGCCTCGCCGCGCTCTGCCTCGCCCATTGGGCCAGCACCGACGCGACTTCCACGAATTGCACTACCTGCCATGATGAATTCCCCTTACTTCTTGAGCAATAGTGAGAGTGCCACAACACTGGCAAACCAAAGGCCACCAACCACGATCGTGATTCGATCTAGATTTCGTTCGACGACGGAAGATCCACCGTAGTTAGAGGAGACGCCGCCACCGAAGAGGTCGGATAGTCCGGAGCCCTTACCTTTATGAAGAAGAACGAGTAGAACCATGAGAACGCTCGTCACAACGAGCAGGATTGAAAGCGCCACAACCACGGAAGAACTCCTTTATAGATACTCAGTTACCTGAAAACTCGAAAACGCTGAAAAGTGCAAGGGCTAAGGATAGCGTCTCCCCTAGCTGTGGCGAAAAAACGCCTTAAGCGACGCGATGAAACTTGGCGATTCGGGCAAATTCCTCAGGATCTAGGCTCGCCCCTCCGACCAACACTCCATCAACGTCAGCCTGACGCATAATCTCTACGATATTCGCAGATTTTACGGAACCGCCGTAGAGAATGCGGGCAGCCTCGGCGATCTCATCACTTCCGATCTTCGCTAATTCAATGCGAATCGCCGCGCACACCTCCTGAGCATCCTCAGGTGTCGCAGTCTTTCCGGTACCTATGGCCCAGACTGGCTCATAAGCAAAGACGATCTTCTTGAGATCTGGCTTGTGAAGCCCCTTGAGGCCGCTTCGAAGCTGGTTAAGTACATGTTCGACATGTGTCCCTGCTTCGCGAATAGGAAGCTCTTCACCAATGCAGAAAATTGGAATGATTTCATTGGTGAGAGCGGCCTTCAATTTGCGGTTGAGCAACTCATCTGACTCACCATGAATAGCTCGGCGCTCTGAGTGGCCGACGGCTACGAAGGTGCAACCAAGCTTTGAGAGCATCGATCCCGAGATATCACCTGTGTATGCCCCGGATACTTCAGGAGAGAGATCTTGTGCGCCGTAGCTCAATCGAAGTCGGTCTCCATCAACAAGCGTCTGAACCGAGCGAATATCGGTAAATGGCGGCAAGATTGTGACGTCAACGGCATCGTAATCTTTCTCTTCGAGTGAATAAGAGAGTTTCTGAGTTACCGCAATTGCCTCCAGATGATTGAGGTTCATCTTCCAGTTCCCTGCGATAAGCGGCTTGCGCATGTGGTGCTCCCTATTTTCTGATTAGATTCCGATTTCGAACATAATGGTAAAAATGTAAAGATTAAAAAACTTTCTCACGTTCAATAATCGATTAACGATCATCAAACATTAAATATTTATGCGAGTACCGAGATGCCTGGGAGATCTTTACCCTCAAGATACTCTAGAGATGCTCCACCCCCAGTTGAGATGTAGCCAAAATCTGCATCGGCAAAACCGAGTTTGCGAACTGCCGCAGCGGAATCACCGCCGCCTACCACTGAGATCCCTGTAACGTGAGTGAGCGCCTCTGCAACGACCTTTGTACCGGCGGCGAAATTAGCGAATTCGAAGACACCCATTGGTCCGTTCCAGAAGACCGTTTTGCACTCACCGATGGCATCTGCAAAGGCACGCGCACTGGCTGGTCCAATATCGAGCCCCATCTGATCGGCGGGAATTGCATCTGCCGAAACAGTCGTCGCTGGAGAGTCTGCAGAAAATTCTGGCGCCACAACGATGTCAGTAGGCAAGAGCAGTTTGACGCCAATTTTTTCGGCGCGGGCCATTAAATCTTTAACAGTGGGAATGAGGTCAACCTCTACGAGTGACTTACCAATTTCATATCCTTGCGCGGCGAGGAAGGTGAAGAGCATTCCGCCACCAATTGCCATGAGATTAACTTTATCGAGGAGATTTTCAATCACACCGATCTTATCTGAGACCTTTGAACCGCCGAGGACAACTCCATATGGACGCTCTGGCTCAACGGTCAACTTCTTCAGAACATCAATTTCGGCGGCAACAAGATAACCAGGCGCATGAGGTAAAAGCTTTGCGACGTCATAGACAGAGGCATGTTTGCGATGGACCGCGCCGAAACCATCTGAGATAAAGATATCTGCGTAAGACGCCAGCTCTTGTGCAAGGGCAATACGTTCGCCCTCTTCCTTGCTCGTCTCAGCTGCTTCATAACGGATATTTTCCAAGAGAACTATCTCACCAGCCTCAACCTTTGAGGCGGCGGATGAAGCGATGATCTCGGGAGAGAATTTCACTGTCATTCCTAGAAGTTCTCCAAGGCGCACAGAGACCGGCGCGAGTGAGAGTTCTGGCTTTCGCTCCCCCTTTGGTCGTCCAAGGTGCGCAGTAATAATTACCGCAGCACCTTGAGCGATCAAATATTGAATAGTAGGAAGTGATGCACGAATACGCCCATCATCTGCAATCACGCCATCCTTAATAGGAACATTGAGATCGCAACGTAGGAGTACGCGCTTTCCTGCATAGTCAAAAGATTCGAGAGAGTTCATAGGAGTGCTCGTTAGAGCTTTGCCCCTACGAAACCGACGAGATCGACGAGACGATTTGAGTAGCCCCATTCGTTGTCGTACCAACCAACAATCTTTACTTGGTTGCCAATAACCTTGGTGAGGCCGGCATCGAAGATGCATGATGATGGGTTTGTCACGATATCAGCAGAGACGATTGGATCCTCTGTGTACTCGAGGTAGCCCTTTAGTGCACCTTCTGCTGCCGTCTTCATGGCTGCGTTAATTTCAGCTGCTGAGACTTCCTTTGCAAGTTCGACAGTGAGATCGGTCGCTGAACCTGTTGGGACTGGAACGCGCATCGCATAACCATCCAACTTGCCCTTGAGTGAAGGAAGCACGAGGCTGATTGCCTTTGCCGCACCGGTTGAGGTTGGGATCATTGAGAGAGCGCCAGCACGTGCACGGCGAAGGTCTTTGTGTGGTTGATCCTGGAGAGATTGATCGTTGGTGTAGGCGTGAATTGTTGTCATCAAACCTTTAACGATTCCAAAGTTATCTTCCAAAACTTTTGCCATTGGTGCGAGGCAGTTAGTTGTACAGGATGCATTTGAGATAACGGTGTGAGCAGCTGCGTCATATTTATCTTCGTTGACGCCCATAACAATGGTGATGTCTTCATCGGTTGCAGGAGCTGAGATGATGACCTTCTTTGCACCGGCGCTGATGTGCTTCTTTGCATCTGCAGCCTTAGTGAAGAAGCCAGTTGATTCAATGACGATATCTGCTTGGACTTCTCCCCATGGGAGTGCCCCTGGATCACGCTCAGCGAAGACACGGATCTTCTTGCCATTAACGGTGATCGAATCATCGTCATAGGAGACTGGCAGACCCAACGGTCCAAGAATTGAGTCATACTTCAAGAGGTGAGCCAATGTGGCGTTATCTGTGAGGTCGTTGATTCCTACGATCTCAAATTGTGCGCCTGAAGTGAGGGCTGCACGGAAAAAGTTACGTCCAATACGTCCAAAACCATTAATTCCAACACGAACCACGATAATCCTGCCTTCTAAGGAGATGGGTACCTAGCTTCTGAGATCTTCTGAAATCATCCGATAGGGGGCCTAAAAAGAAGCCTCAATCCACAACATTGTGATGGGCTCATCCTATCAACTCCCATCTAGCTAGAGTGCCTTGATAAGGATTAATCAATCGTTTTCGAGCATCTCCGGGCTGAGTCCTGCCTCGGTATCAGGAACTCCAAGATCGTGCGCACGCTTATCGGCCATTGCGAGCAACCGCCTAATCCGGCCAGCGATCGCATCCTTGGTCATGGGTGGTGTCGCTAGCGAGCCCAACTCCTCCAAGCTAGCCTGTCCGTGAGTAATACGTAACTCGCCGGCCTCTTTAAGATGATCGGGGATCTCTTCACCCAATATCTCCATCGCTCGCGCCACTCTGGCAGATGCTGCTACCGCGGCGCGTGCCGAGCGTCGAAGATTCGCGTCATCAAAGTTTGCGAGACGATTTGCGGTCGCTCTTACCTCGCGACGCATTCTTCGCTCTTCCCAGGCCAAAACAGATTCATGTGCTCCAAGTCGCGTAAGGAGCGCACCGATTGCATCCCCGTCGCGAATGACCACGCGGTCGACATTTCGCACTTCGCGCGCCTTTGCAGTGATTCCCAGTCGTCTAGCGGAACCGACGAGCGCTAAAGCAGCCTCGGGGCCGGGACAGGTAATTTCTAACGCCGAAGATCGACCCGGTTCGGTCAATGAACCATGGGCTAGGAATGCTCCGCGCCAGGCCGCCTCGGCATCGCAAATTCCAGCCGAAACCACTTGCGGTGGCAGCCCGCGTATAGGTCGATTATTTGCATCGATCAGACCCGTTTGACGAGCGAGGGCATCACCATCGGATGTAACTCGAACGAGATAACGAGATCCTTTTCGCAGCCCGCCAGCCGAGAGAACAGCTAATTCAGAATCGTGTCCGAATATTTCCGAGATATCTTTTCGCAATCGACGAGCGCTTTGGGCGGTATCGAGTTCAACTTCAATGACGATATGTCCAGCAGAGATATGCAATCCACCGGCAAAGCGCAAGAGCGCAGATACCTCTGCCTTACGACAACAAGGTTTGGTGACTGAGAGACGACTCAGCTCATCCTTCACGCTTGCGGTCATGGCCATGTGAGTATCTAAGCAGGGTTCAATTGAAAATGTGGCGTAAAACTGGTCCCAGTTTCGCAGGGTCATGATGGAAACTGCCTGGACTTTCAGCAACATCTGCCAATATGAGCGCTCCACCACAACCCTCAACTACTTCTTTAAGGCTCAATGATGCTGGTGATGCTGGTGATGCTGGTGATTGCGAGACCGAGACTCGATCTGCAATGGCAAAATCGATGTGCAGATCCGGCAGGTGCTGAGTAATAAGTTCAAGGTGTTCCTGGGCGGAGGAGCCTGCAAACTCATCCTCACTCTCTGGTTCTGGAAGATTGAAAATTACGATCTTCTTCGCTGACGATGCCGCAATTGCTTCCGCCTGCTCTCGAAGAAGAAAATGTGGCATCACACTTGAAAACCATGATCCAGGACCAATCGTGATCCAATCCGCTTGCGCAATTGCGTCAAGAGATTCCGGAGTAGCGCGCGGGTCTTCAGGAATTAATCGCAGACTTTCTACCCGCCCCTTTGTTGTAGCGACCTCAACCTGACCGCGAACAATCTTTCGCCCGTAGGCACTATTAAAGGTTCCCTCGATATCTAATGGGTCAAGGGCCATCGGAAGTACGCGCCCTCGAATTTGCAACAACTCCCCCACTCGAGCGATAGCTTGCACTCGATCACCATCTCGATCCCACAAGGCAGTTAGAAGTAGATTTCCAAGTGCATGACCATTGAGTGGACCACTACTTGTAAATCGATACTGCATAATCTCGGCCCAACCGCGCCCCCATTCATCATCAGAGCAGAGTGCCGCGAGGGCCATGCGCAAATCTCCAGGAGGCAAAACTCCAAACTCATCACGCAATCGACCGCTCGATCCACCGTTATCGGCAACGGTCACAATTGCGGTGACATCTTCGGTGATCGTACGAAGGGCCGCAAGTGTCACTGCAAGTCCGTGGCCTCCTCCGAGGGCAACGACCTTTGGATTTATCACTAGATCTCGCGACCTAGGTCACGATGAAGTGAGTTAGCAATAATCGTCCGACCATTAATCGGTCCCTTCGAATTGAGCCGTTGAGCAAGCTCTTGCGCAATCGCAACACTCCTGTGCTTGCCTCCAGTGCAGCCAATTGCAAGAGTGAGATATTTTCTACCCTCGGCAAAGAATCCAACTGCCATAGTTTCAAAGAGCGCTTGATATCGAGTAAGAAATTCTTGGGTATTCTCACTTCCCAATACATTCTTGCTGACCGGCTCATCAAGTCCATTAAGTGGCCTCAGCTCTGGAATCCAATGTGGGTTTGCAATAAATCTACAATCCATAACCAAATCTGCATCTACGGGGATGCCGTACTTGTATCCAAAGGAGAGCACGTTCACTCGAAGATCTGCATCACCATCAGCCTGAAATATCTCCTCCACCTTGTTCTCAAGTTGGTGAATATTGAATGCGGATGAATCAATCACTAGATCTGCCAAAGATCGAACTTCCCAAAGGCGCTCACGCTCCTTGGTTATCCCATCAAGAATTCGATCAGAACCCTGGAGCGGATGAGGTCGACGAGTGGCCTCAAAACGCCGAACCAGAACATCATCAGCGGCATCTACAAAGAGGATTCGCCTTGCGATCCCGCGCTCACCTAGCTCTGCTAAGGCGGCATTGAGTTCATCAAAAAATTGGCGTCCCCGTACATCGACTACTACGGCAATCTTGGTAACTGTCGAGGCAGCCAAATCGCACAAATTTGGCAGGAGCGCTGGTGGCAAGTTATCAACGACATACCATCCGAGATCTTCCATAACGTGGGCCACAGTTGAACGACCGGCGCCACTCATACCGGTGACGAGAACTACTTCAGAGGACATGACTGAATCTTGCCCTATTTTTCCAGTATCTCACCAGTGCTCATATCTACGGCTAGTCCAGTCTCGCGCGAATCTTCGAGCGCTTCACGAATCGTTTCTGCGGTTTTCGCACCAATCCCCGGAATCAATGCGATCTCCTCAGAAGTTGCCTTTCGGAGCGCGGCGATAGAGCCAAAGTGCTCGAGCAACGCTTTTCGCCTAACCTCTCCGAGCGTGGAGATCTCATCGAGTACTGATTCCAGCATCACTCTAGAACGTTTACTCCGATGAAAGGTGATGGCGAACCTATGCGCTTCATCTCGGATTCGTTGTAATAAGTAGAGGGCCTCACTATGTCGCGGAAAGATCACGGGGTCCGGATTCTCCGGTAACCACACTTCCTCGAGTCGCTTCGCTAGACCAACAAGAGCGATATTGGTAATCCCCAACTCTGACATCGCTTGAGCAGCAGCTTTCACTTGGGGTTGGCCGCCGTCCACCACAATGAGTTGTGGCGCATAAGCGAACTTTGGTCTCGCCCCACCGGAACTCGCCAATTCATTGAGGTCGATATCCTTCTCGGCAAGGTAACGCTTTAACCGACGAGTAATTACATGATGCATTGCCCGAGTGTCATCAAAGTGCGCTTCATCATCTATCGCAAAACGACGGTACTCGCTCTTCTTCGCCTGGCCATCTTCAAAAACCACCATCGAAGCAACCATGTGGCTTCCCTGAATATTCGAGATATCAAAGCATTCAATTCGAAGTGGCAACTCAGCCAGATCCAAGGTCGCGGCGATCTCCTCCAGAGCCTGGCCACTGACGGCCGCATCATTGGAGCGCTTGCTCAAATATTGAATGAGAGCTTGATGGGCATTCCTTTTTACAACACTTACTATCTCCGATTTCTCGCCGCGTTGTGGTCGAGATATCTCCACTTTGTGCGAACTCAATTCGCCAAGCCATTTTTCGAACTCTGAAAAGTTCTCTGAATGTCGATCAACAAGTATCTCTCTGGGAATTTCGTTATCGAGGTAGATCTTGCTGAGCGTTGCAGAAATAAGCTCCTGGCCTTCGATGACATTTGCCATGTCAATAATCCAAGAGCGAGAACCAACAATTCGACCGTTGCGAACTGAGAAGAGTGATGCGGCGCAGTGGGTTATTTCCTCGTGGATCCCAATGACATCAGCCGTGAAATGTGAGCTAAGCGTCGTCCCCATGATCTCATTTGATTTGGCGATAGCGTTGAGCTGGTCGCGAAGTTTTGCCGCTCTCTCATACTCTTCATCTGCCGCTGCCTGAACCATCTCTCGCTCAATTTGGGCCTCAATGTCGGCGGGGCTGGAATCGAGATATTTGACCAGCTGGTGAGCTAAAGCCGAATGGTCAGACTCGCTGATCCAGCCAACACACGGGGCGGCACATTTTCCAATATCGCCTAGCAAACATTGTCTCTTACTTCGAACGGCTCGTTCAAAGTTTCCATCGCTACAACTTCGAATCGGATAAATCTTTTGCAAGGTATCTAAGGTGCTACGTAGCGCCCAGGTATGGGCAAATGGACCGAAATATTTCGTTCCCTTGAGTTTCTTCTGACGGGATACATAGACCTTTGGGTACTTATCGCCGAGTGATATCGCTAGGTATGGATAGGACTTATCATCTTTAAACTGCACATTGAATTCAGGGTTGTAACTCTTGATCCACGTAAATTCGAGCTGGAGCGCCTCTACCTCTGTATTGACGATCGTCCAATCGACATGGACTGCTTTGTGAACCATGCGATAAGTCTTCTCAGAGAGATTCTTACCAAAATAGGAATTGAGACGATTTTTAAGGTTGATAGCTTTTCCAACGTAGATGACAGTCCCCGTCGCATCGTAAAACCTATAAACGCCGGAATCGGTGGGGATTTGCGAAGGACGGTAACTCTGCGGGTCTGCCACTTTGACTCTATCTTCGTGAGACTACTTGAGCACTGAGGCCAGGAATTGACCGGTATAGCTCTGCTTCATTCGGGAGACTTCTTCAGGTGTGCCCTCAGCAATAACTTGGCCACCGCCAGCGCCGCCCTCAGGACCCATATCGATTACCCAGTCGGCACACTTAATAACATCAAGATTGTGCTCAATGACTACAACGGTGTTTCCAGAATCAACCAAGCGATTGAGGACCACCAAGAGTTTGCGGGTATCTTCAAAATGTAGACCGGTAGTTGGTTCATCCAGGACATAAATTGTGCGACCAGTAGATCGCTTTTGAAGTTCGGTTGCCAACTTTACACGTTGAGCTTCTCCGCCCGAGAGAGTTGGCGCGGATTGACCAAGTCGCACATACCCAAGACCGACATCGTTCAGGGTCTTGAGGAATCGAGCGATCGCTGGAACTGATTCAAAGAACTCATGAGCCTCTTCGATTGGCATATCCAACACTTGAGCAATCGTCTTGCCCTTGTAGTGAACTTCGAGCGTCTCGCGGTTATAGCGAGCCCCATGACAAACCTCGCACGGTACATAGACATCGGGCAAGAAATTCATCTCGATAGTGATTGTGCCATCGCCGGCACAATTCTCGCAGCGGCCACCTTTGACGTTAAACGAGAAGCGGCCTTGGAGATATCCGCGCACTTTCGCTTCACTCGTTTCAGCGAAGAGAGCGCGAATCTTGTCGAATACGCCGGTATAGGTTGCCGGATTAGATCGAGGTGTCCGACCGATTGGCGACTGATCCACGTGAACGACTTTATCGAGATTTTCTAGTCCTGAGATAGAGCGATGTCGCCCAGGAACAATTCGAGCGCCATTGAGTTTGTTGGCAAGAACCGAATAGAGAATGTCATTTACCAGTGTTGATTTTCCAGAGCCGCTCACTCCCGTTACCGCGACAAAATTACCTAATGGGAAGGTGACCGAAATATTCTTGAGGTTATTCTCTTTCGCTTCCTTAACCGTGATGATGCGCTTCTTGTCGTACTCACGACGTACCGCAGGTACCTCAATCTTCGTTCGACCGGACATATAGGCGCCAGTGATCGATTTTGGAGCAACGATCAATTCATCGTAGCTTCCGGATGAGACGACCTCGCCGCCATGTTCACCAGCTCCTGGGCCAATATCTACAATCCAGTCTGCAGCCCGTATTGTGTCTTCATCGTGTTCAACCACAATCAGGGTATTACCCATATCCCGCAAACGGGTCAGAGTCTCAATGAGTCGATGATTATCGCGTTGATGCAATCCGATGCTCGGTTCATCCAAGACGTAAAGAACGCCCACTAAACCTGAGCCGATTTGGGTCGCCAATCTAATTCGTTGCGCTTCGCCGCCCGAGAGAGTTCCGGCCGCCCTCTCAAGTGAGAGGTAATCCAGACCGACGTCGAGCAAGAATCCGAGTCTGGCGTGCACCTCCTTGAGGACGCGTTCGGCGATCTTCTTCTCGCGCGGGTTCAGTGAAATCTTCTTGAGGAAGAGTGCGCAATCTGCAATAGAGAGTTCGCAAATCTGAGCAATGCTCTTCCCGCCCAATGTAACCGCTAGAACTTCGGGCTTAAGTCGTGTCCCTTTACATGCAGGACAGGGGGTTTCGCGCATATAGGCCTCGTACTTGTCACGGCCGTACTCCCCCTCACTTTCGGAGTGGCGTCGAACAATGAAGGGAGCAACGCCCTCGAAACCAGTTGTGTACGCACGCTCGCGACCATATCGATTCTTATATTTCACATGGACTTCGTAATCCCAGCCATTAATGATCGCTCCCCGCACCTTTTGTGTCAGCGCTTTCCACGGTTTATCGAGAGAGAAATTAAGTTCCTTAGCGAGTCCTTCGACCAGGCGATCAAAGTATTCAGAATTTACCCACGGAGCAATTGCACCATCGCTAATTGACAGGGAATCATCTGGAATTAAAAGTTCCTCATCAACTTCTAATTTGATTCCTATCCCCGTGCACTCTGGGCAGGCGCCAAATGGCGAGTTGAAGGAAAATGAGCGCGGTTCGAGTTCTCCAAAGGAGAGTTCACAATCATGGCAGGCCATATGCTCGCTAAAGGTCTTCTCTTTCTCTGGATCCCCTTCCTTCATATCGACGAAGTCCAGAATTACTAACCCACTTGCAAGTTTGAGAGCGGTTTCGATCGAATCGGTGAGACGCGATTTCGCATCTGCCTTCACGGCTAGTCGATCTACAACAACTTCGATCGTATGTTTCTCTTGCTTCTTGAGCTTAGGAACTTCGTCCAGCGCATAAACCGTTCCATCGACGCGAGCCCGAGAGAAGCCCTGCACTGTGAGATCTTTAAAGAGATCCATAAACTCGCCTTTTCGCCCCCGAACAACCGGAGCTAAGACTTGGAATCTCAATCCACTTTCAAGCGCCAAAATTTGATCAACAATATTTTGTGGAGTTTGCTTGGCAATTGCTTTGCCGCAGTTTGGGCAATGCGGGCGTCCAGCCCGGGCAAATAAGAGCCGGAGATAGTCGTACACCTCGGTAATGGTGCCGACGGTCGATCGAGGATTTCGATTGGTTGACTTCTGATCGATAGAAACTGCTGGCGATAGCCCCTCAATAAAATCTACATCCGGCTTATCCATCTGCCCCAGAAATTGGCGGGCATATGCCGAAAGCGATTCAACGTATCGCCTCTGTCCCTCCGCAAAGATAGTGTCGAAGGCGAGTGAGGACTTACCCGAGCCCGAAAGACCGGTAAAAACAATGAGGGCATTCCGAGGCAAGTCGAGCGAAACATTCTTGAGATTGTGGGCTCGTGCGCCACGGACAATCAAGCGATCTGTACTCATCAACCGGCCTCTTCCATTCCTCGCAACTCACGCTTGAGTTCTCTAATTTCATCTCGCAGCCTGGCGGCAACCTCAAATTGAAGTTGAGCTGCAGCAGATTTCATCTGATCCGTGAGCGATTCTATGAGAGCGATCAACTCTTGTCTTGGCAAGGAAGCGGGCAGAGTCGAACGGACGCCCACAGCGATTCCGCCGCCATTTTTATTCTTTTTGCTCTTGCTTGAAGTATTGCTGGAGGATATTCCTTCAGTATCTTCTGCCTCTTGGGTAATGAGATCGGTAATGTCAGCAATCTTCTTACGGAGTGCCGTCGGCTCAATTCCATTTTCGGTGTTGTATGCCACTTGCTTCTCGCGTCTACGATTCGTCTCATCGATCGCTTGGACCATTGACTTGGTCATATTATCGGCATACATATGAACTTCACCCGAGACATTTCGGGCAGCACGTCCGATGGTCTGAATCAGTGATGTAGCCGAGCGAAGGAATCCCTCTTTATCTGCGTCCAAGATAGCAACGAGTGAGACTTCAGGTAGATCCAGGCCCTCGCGCAGTAAGTTAATTCCGATCAGCACGTCGTACTCACCGGTCCTCAACTCACGCAAAAGCTCTACTCTTCGTAAGGTATCTACCTCAGAATGTAGATAACGGACTCGAATTCCAACCCCTTGCAAATAATCAGTGAGATCCTCTGACATCTTCTTCGTCAAAGTCGTTACTAAGACTCTTTCATTCTTGACCGAACGCTCGTTAATAGAAGCTACGAGATCATCTATCTGCCCCTTGATCGGCTTCACAATAATTTTGGGATCAATAAGGCCAGTGGGTCGAATAACCTGTTCGACAACATCCCCCTGAACCTTCTCCATTTCATATTTTCCAGGGGTAGCCGAGAGATAAATCGTTTGCCCCTTGCGCGTGAGAAACTCGTCGAAGCGAAGTGGTCGATTATCCATCGCACTGGGCAGACGGAAACCGTGCTCAACCAATGTGCGCTTGCGCGATGCATCACCCTCGTGCATTGCTCCGATCTGTGGGACAGTGACGTGACTTTCATCAATAACGACCAAAAAATCTTCTGGAAAATAATCCAACAAGCAATGCGGGGCGCTACCTGCTTCGCGCCCATCTATATGTCGGGAGTAATTTTCGATCCCAGAGCAGAACCCTAATTGGCGAATCATTTCAATATCAAAGGTTGTTCTCATCCGAATCCGCTGAGCTTCTAGAAGTTTGTTCTGCCGCTCAAATATATCTACTGCCTTCTCCATCTCCTCTTCGATCGCAGAGACCGCTCGCTTCATGGTCTCTGGACCCGCTGCATAATGGCTTGCAGGGAAGATATACATCTCACTCTCTTCGCGGATAATTTCACCGGTGAGCGGATGAAGGGTCATTATTTTTTCGATCTCATCCCCGAACATCTCGATGCGGACTGCGAGTTCTTCGTACATCGGGATGATTTCTACAGTGTCACCGCGAACACGAAATGTGCCACGTTCAAAGGCCATGTCATTGCGCTTATATTGGATATCAACGAATTGGCGAAGAAGCGTATTTCGCTCGATTGATTCTCCTACGCGCAACCGAATCATGCGATCCACGTACTCCTGCGGAGTTCCAAGTCCATATATGCAGGAGACGGTTGCAACTACGATTACATCCCTGCGGGTGAGGAGAGAATTGGTCGCGCTATGCCGCAACCGCTCTACCTCGGCATTTACCGAGGAATCCTTTTCGATGAAGGTATCCGATTGCGGAACGTAGGCTTCGGGTTGGTAATAGTCGTAATACGAGACGAAATACTCGACGGCGTTATTTGGAAGAAGTTCACGAAATTCGTTGGCAAGTTGAGCGGCCAGCGTCTTATTCGGCGCAAGGACAAGGGTGGGCCGTTGAAGTTTTTCAATCAACCAGGCAGTTGTTGCCGACTTCCCGGTGCCGGTCGCACCCAGTAGAACCACATCTTGATCGCCTCGTTCAATACGAGCTGCGATCTCTGCGATTGCGGCGGGCTGATCTCCCGAAGGTATGTAATCACTGATAACTTGGAAGGGATGAGGCTTCCGAGCAAGGTCTGATATAGCTCTCATGCCTGAGCTCTTGCTCGTGGCAAAAGGATAGATTCCCATATTTCTTCGATCGCATTGAGAAGTGACTCTCTATCGCCAGAATTATCGACCACGATGTCAGCAATCTCGGCTCGATCAAGGTCGCTGACTTGAGCGGCTAACCGCTTCTCAAATTCGTAACCCTTCATTCCCCGAGCCAGAGAACGTTCGCGACGTACATCGATTGGTGCAGATATTGCAATCACACAATCAAATCTCTTCGCCGCATTAGTCTCAACAAGTAATGGAATCTGATTGACGATCACGGAGCCTTCCGGAGCGCTCTCAACAAGTTCTTGAAATGCTTCGCGGATCCGAGGATGGGTAATTCCTTCAAGCCATATTCTTGCTGCGGAATCACTAAAGACAATTTCTCCAAGCTTGGCACGATTGAGAGAGCCATCCTGAAGAATCTCATCCCCAAAGCGCGCAACGATCTCATCGAAGGCCGGCATCCCTCGTTCGACAACATCCCGAGCGAGTTGATCTGAGTCAATAACTATTGCTCCAAGTGAGGCTAGGTATTCACCTGCGAGGGATTTCCCAGAACCGATCCCTCCGGTTAACGCAACGATGAGCACGCCATAAGCCTACCGAGAACTTCTTCTCTCCCTGCTCGTGAAATTCTCAACAAAAAAAGCCCCGGCCAATATATTGGTCGGGGCTTTTTTGACTTTTAGATTCTTATGGAGTCTAAGGGAGTCTTAGGGATGCTTACTCAGCGGTTGGAGCCTCTGCAACATCCTCTGACGCAGCATCTGAAGCAGCATCGGCTGCACGAGCCTCATCCTTCTGCTTCTTGTGAGCGAGGAATCGAGCCTGAGCCTCAGCATACTGACGCTCCCACTCTTCGCGCTGCGTTTCAAATCCTGGACGCCATTCTTGGGTCTCTGCATCGAAGCCCTCTGGGTAGATGAAGTTACCTTCAGCATCATAACGAGCAGCCATTCCATACTGGGTTGGATCAAATGCTTCGATCTCAACTTCGTGGCCTTCGTTTGCTTGCTTCAGTGAGAGTGAGATGCGGCGACGCTCTAGATCAATATCGATGATCTTAACGAAGAGCGAATCCCCCACCTGAACTACCTGCTCAGGGATTTCAACATGGCGTTCTGCCAACTCTGAAATGTGAACAAGTCCTTCAATTCCTTCGAAGACGCGAATAAATGCACCAAACGGCACAAGCTTTGTGACTTCACCTGGAACTACCTGATTAATTGTGTGGGTGCGAGCAAATGCCTGCCATGGATCTTCTTGTGTTGCCTTAAGTGAGAGAGAGACGCGCTCGCGCTCGAAATCAACTTCGAGAACCTCTACGGTAACTTCATCGCCAACTTCGACAACTTCACTTGGGTGGTCGATATGTTTCCATGAGAGCTCAGAAACGTGGACAAGTCCATCAACTCCACCGAGATCAACGAAAGCACCAAAGTTCACGATTGAAGAGACAACGCCCTCACGGACCTGACCCTTTGTGAGCTGGTTAAGGAAAGTTGTGCGTGATTCAGATTGTGTCTGCTCGAGGTAGGCACGACGTGAGAGAACGACATTGTTGCGGTTCTTATCAAGTTCGATGATGCGGCATTCAACTTCCTTGCCGATGTAAGGCGTAAGGTCGCGGACGCGGCGCATTTCGACGAGAGATGCTGGCAAGAAGCCACGCAATCCGATGTCGACGATAAGTCCACCCTTAACAACCTCAATGACAGTTCCGGTGACGACTTCGTCGCGCTCCTTCTTGCCTTCGATCTCGCCCCATGCACGCTCGTACTGCGCACGCTTCTTTGAGAGAATGAGACGGCCTTCTTTATCTTCCTTTTGGAGAACGAGCGCTTCAATGCGATCGCCGACCTTGACCAACTCAGATGGGTCGATGTCGTGTCGAATTGAAAGTTCACGTGAAGGGATGACGCCTTCAGTTTTGTAACCGATATCAAGAAGGACTTCTTCGCGGTCTACTTGTACGACAAGACCTGATACGAGGTCGCCGTCATTAAAATTCTTTATTGTGCCTTCGATTGCGGCGAGGAAATCTTCTGCTGAACCGATGTCGTTAATTGCGTGAGTGCTCAAGTTGCTCCGTAGGTGAATAGAAGTAGTAGGAATAGGACTGTGGTGCACGTCGCCCAGCTGGTTGCGGGGTGAGTCGCTAAGGGTACGCACCCTAGAAATGAGGGTCAAACCGCCAAATCGGGCCATCGGCTCAGCTCGGCTCGGCTCGGCTAGGCTCGGCTAGGCTCGGCTAGGCAAGGCAAGGGCAGATACGATGGTTTCATGCGGGATTATCTTCATATCTTCACTTATCGGGGTGCCTCCTCGATGATTCTCGCCTCATTTCCAGCCCGGTTGGCCTACGGAATGATCGGATTGGGCCTCTACTTCAAGACGTACCACGCAGTCCATTCGATCGCCTTTGCTGGCTTTGTAGCTGGGCTCAATGGAATATCCGGAGCGTTAACTACGAGTATTCGATCTTCACTCCTCGACCGCTACGGAATGCGAATTCCGCTACGCATCTTCGTTCCTGCTTACGGAAGTTCAATCCTCCTTCTCAACTTTGTCAGTAGCAGAAATTCACTGATCGTTGCCTCGTTTGTTCTGGGTATATGCGCTCCTCCAATCAATCTCTCAATCCGACCGCTCTGGCGTTACATAGTTCCGCAAAAGGAGATGCGCAAAGCCCTCGCAATTGATACCTCTGTGATGACGATTGCACAGATCGTTGGACCGGTGCTCGTTACATATCTTTCGCTTTCATCTCATCCATCGCTTGCGCTCTACTCATGCTCGGCCCTCATATTCATAGGTGGTCTATCGCTGTCAGCGCTGAAGATCACCAAAGAATGGGAGCCAGAGGAAAAGCGCGAAAGTGATGTGGGGATCTTCCGCGTCCCAGGTATACGACTTCTCATGGTTGAAGGAGTGATCATCGGGCTGGGAATGGGGATGTATCAAATTGCGGTACCTGCATTTACCTCCATCAGGCACGTCGAGCACCTCACGGGGACCATCTTCGCTTCCTGGAGTATCGCAAGCGTGATCGGGGCGCTTCTTGCCGGCGTTGTTGGCAAACGCCTCACTCCACTAAATGCCTTCGTGCGAAATTATTATCTGTGGGCCTTGGTTGCGCTCCCACTTTTTCTCACCACACCCGGCTGGTCTCTCATTGCTGTGAGCGCCTTGATTGGATTAACAAACGGCGCTCAACAAGTCTTTTACCTTGAAATTGTCGAAGCGGTAAGACCTCGAGGCACAGCAGCTTCCGCCCTTGGATGGATGTGGACCGTCGAAGGTAGCGCCGCATCCATCGGATCTTGGCTTGGCGGATCACTCTCGCAATCCATCTCTCCACAATTCTGTTTCGCTCTTACGAGCCTCAGCGTTCTCGCTGGGATGGCGATCGTTCGATTAGGCAAGAGTCATTTAGCAGCGGCCGATCACTTCGGTCCACGTAATGATTAGTGCGCTGCGAGATCCCAGCTTTTTCCTACTCCGACATTGACATCCAATGGCAGTGAAAGTTCCACTGCCGCTGACATCTCACGGCGTACGAGAGTAGAGAGTGATTCTTCTTCTCCAGGCGCAATTTCGAAAATCAATTCATCATGCACTTGCAAGAGCAATCGTGAGTTCATTGATTGCGCCCTCATGGCTTCAATTACTCGAAGCATCGCAACCTTCATGATGTCGGCAGCAGAGCCCTGGATTGGCGCGTTAAGCGCCATGCGCTCTGCCACCTCACGTTGTTGTCGATTTTCAGAGTTGAGATCGGGCAAATAACGACGCCTGCCGAGAATGGTCTCGGTATATCCTCGCTCACGAGCTTCAACAACAACGCTCTTGAGATAATCGCGAATTCCGCCGAAACGATCAAAATAATTACCCATCAAAGCAGCTGCCTCGGTTGGTGAAAGATTGAGTTGCTGGGCAAGTCCATAGGCAGACAATCCATAGGCGAGACCATAGGACATCGCCTTTATCTGTCTACGCATCTCTGCATCAACCGCTGAAGGTGAGACACCAAATACCTGCGAGCCAACGGTCGTATGTAGATCCTCGCCGCTCTTGAATGCAGCAATAAGGGCTTCATCTTTTGAAAGATGAGCCATGATACGCATTTCAATTTGACTGTAATCCGCAGTCAAAAGGTTTTCAAATGGTTGATTCGTGACAAAGCAATCTCGAATCTTTCGCCCCTCTTCGGTGCGGACAGGAATGTTCTGTAGATTCGGATCGGTCGACGAGAGTCTGCCGGTTGCAGTGACAGTCTGCTGGAAAGTCGTATGGATTCGACCATCACTTCTCGTCGCAGCGATGAGACCATCAATCGTCGTGAGTAGCTTTGTTGTCTCTCGAATTCGCAGCAGGTGAGAGAGAATCGGGTGCCCGGTCTTTGAAAAGAGAGTCTCTAGACTTTCAGCATCTGTGGTGTACCCGGTCTTTATCTTCTTTGTTTTCGGCAGGCCCAACTCATCAAAGAGTATGACTTGAAGTTGCTTAGGTGAGCCAACATTAAATTCTCGGCCGGCCACTTTATGCGCAGCTCCGGTTTCTCGCTCGACCTCCCCCCTGAAAAATGTAGCGAGGGATTGCAATTTCTTAAGATCTACTGCGACGCCATCGCGCTCCATGTGTGAGAGCTCGATCATTGTGGGAATCTCGAGGTCGGCAAGGAGAGCCTGCATATCCCGATTCTCAATCTCTTTTTCGAGAACTGGAACGAGTGCGTAAATCACTGCTGCCAATGATCCATCAAATGCAGAAAATAGATCCTCGGTGGCTTGAACAACGCTCTGGCCAAGATATCGCTCTGACAGGTCGGAAATATCTAAGTTTCGACCTCCTGGATTGATGAGATAGGCCGCTAGCTCTGTATCAAAGGCAATGCCAGATATTTCAACGCTGCGGCATATGCTCTTTCCAGCATGAAGCCACTTCGGGAGCAATGAGTCGGTAAGCCACTCCCCTGACAGAGGGCCTGATACTGTAAAAACCTCAGAGGAACTTGTAGCAATCGAGTAAGCGATAACTTTCTCTTCCAGAGTCTGCGCGAAAATTGCGATGGGCTCTCGCCGATTCTTCAATTTCTTACCAAGCTCAGAGGCCGTGACTTCATGTGAAGTAACTTGATCCATCGTCACAAGAGCGGAGCTCTCAAACAGATTTGATTCCCCGTCGTCAGAAACCGAACCTACGGAAGAGAGGGAAGCGAAAGAAGATTTTGCCTTCTCTTTAAGAGCCTTAATCTCAAGTTGATCCATCAATGAGTTGAATTTGGGATAATCAACGCCTGACCAGGCGAGTTCGCTCACGCTTGCGCCAAAGGAGAGATCATGGCGCAGTTGTGTCAGTTCGCGATTGAGTCGAATTGCATCGATATGAGCGCGCAACGCGTCGCCAACCTTGCCAGAAATTTCCGCAGCGTGATCTAAAAGGGAATCGAGTGAGCCATACTCTTGAATCCATTTTGTTGCAGTCTTTTCTCCGACCCCCGGGACAGATGGCAAATTGTCACTGGGGTCCCCTCGAAGCGCGGCAAAATCGGGATACTGCGTCGGTGTCAGTCCGTACTTCTCCTCAACCGCCCCAGGAGTCATCCGCGCGAGATCGGTCATACCCTTTTTGGGATAGAGCACCGTGACGCGATCGGTTACAAGTTGAAAGGAATCTCGGTCCCCGGTACAGATGAGCACTTCGAAGCCTTGATCAGCGGCATGCGTCGATATCGTCGCAATGATGTCATCTGCTTCAAATCCTTCGATAGCAAAGTGCCTAATACCTAGTGCGCCAACGGCTTCAAAGATGTAACTCATCTGTGATCGAAATTCATCGGGGGTCGCACTTCGATTTGCCTTGTATTCTGGAAACTTCTCGGATCTAAAAGTCTTCCTCGAGACGTCAAATGCGGTAGCGATGTGAGTTGGCTTCTCCTCTTTAATAAGGCTCATCAACATCGAGGTGAAACCGTAAATGGCATTTGTCGCTTGGCCGGATGCGGTCGAAAAATTCTCTACCGGCAGAGCGTAGAAAGCGCGGTAAGCGAGCGAGTGGCCATCTACCAGTAATAGGCGTTTCTCTACGGTCATGCGAGAGAGTCTAGTTAGACTTGGAGCCATGACCGACTATCTCGAGATAATTAAAGAACGTGGCAGTGGCGCACTTGATAAGAAAATGGGCATCGAAATTCTCGAAGCCTCCCCACGACGACTAGTTGGCAGAATGCCGGTTGAGGGAAATACCCAGCCGGTCGGATTGCTCCACGGCGGGGCCAACGTTGTATTAGCAGAGAGCCTTGGGTCGATCGGGACCCAACTCCATGCTGGCCCAGATCGTCGTATTGTCGGGGTGGATATCAATGCCACGCATCATAAGTCCGCTACAGAGGGATTTGTTACAGGTGTCGCTACTGCGATATCTCTCGGCAAGACGCTTTGCGTCTATGACATCGTGATAACAAATGAGGCAGGTGAGCGCACATGTACTTCGCGCATCACCTGCCTCATTTTGGCAGAACGTAATTAGTTTTTTTCGAGCTTAAGAGTGTGCACCGGTTCCGAGATAGGCCTCGCGGACCGCAGGATCATCAAGAAGATCTGAGGCTTTAGCGCCCTTCACTACATTTCCTGTTTCTAGGATGTAGGCACGATGAGCACGCTGTAAGGCCTGTTGGGCATTCTGCTCAACGAGCAGAATAGTTGTCCCGAGCGTTGTATTAATCTCTGTGATGATATTAAAGATATTTTGAATCATCATCGGAGCAAGTCCCATGGATGGTTCATCGAGAAGGAGAACCTTTGGGCGGGCCATCATTGCGCGACCAATCGCCAACATCTGCTGTTCGCCGCCAGAGAGAGTTCCACCCGCTTGGCCTGAACGTTCCTTAAGTCGTGGGAAGAGGTGGTAGATCTTCTCGAGATCTTCTTGCATCTCGTTCTTGCGATCTTTACGCGAGTACTTACCAATCTCTAGATTCTCAAGAACGGTCATCCCGGGAAAGATTCCGCGACCTTCCGGGGCCTGTGAGATACCGAGATTGACGCGCTCGTGCGCAGGAACCTTTGAAATATCTTCACCGTTATAAATAATCTGTCCGCTTGCAACTGGGCGCAATCCAGAGATTGTCTTGAGGGTAGTTGTCTTGCCAGCGCCGTTAGCTCCAATGAGCGTAACGATCTCGCCTTCCTCTACGACAAAGGAGATTCCCTTAATTGCTTCGATCTTGCCATATTGGACTCGTAGGTCCTTGACTTCAAGACGCATCTGATGGCACTCCTAAGTACGCTTCGATAACCTTTGGATCGTTCTGAACCTCCGAAGGAGTTCCATCTGCGATCTTCTTTCCAAAATCAAGAACTGATACGCGATCTGAGATTCCCATAATCAGGGACATATCGTGTTCAATCAGGAGCACGGTATATCCAGCATCACGGATCTTTCGAATCGTCTCTGCGAGAGCCACCTTCTCAGCCGGGTTGAAGCCTGCTGCTGGTTCATCCAAGAGGATGATCTCTGGCTCAGTGCCAAGGGCGCGTGCAATTTCGAGCCGACGCTGATCTCCGTAAGGCAGATTCTTACCAAGTTGATCTGAGCGGTGGTCGATTCCCATGAACTCCAAAAGTTCGTGAGCTCGGGCTCGGCCAGCCTTCTCTTCGCGACGAGCACGTGGTGTTCCAAAGAGTGCACCGATAAGTCCGGATTTCTTATGAACATCAGTCGCGGTCATGACGTTCTCGAGAGCGGTCATCTCGCCGAAGAGACGAACATTTTGGAAAGTTCTTGCGATGCCCTTCGATGTGATGACATTGCGCTTGAGGCCCACAACAGATTTGCCCTTAAAGGTGATATCCCCCGAAGTAGGTGTGTAGACACCAGTGATCACGTTAAAGATTGTGGTCTTACCAGCACCGTTGGGGCCGATGAGTGCACAAATTTCTCCGCGATTGACGTGAAAATTCACGCCATCGAGTGCCTTCACGCCACCAAACTGCATGGTGACATTGTTGAGTTCTAGAATCTTTTCGCCTGCATTACTCACTTGCTGCCTCCTTCAGAGCCTTGGCTTTAGCTCCTAATTTCTCACGCTTCTTTCGAGGCAAGATTCCATCAGGGCGAAGGTTCATGATCACAACGAGCGTCAAACCAAAGACGAGTTGGCGCGCATCTGAAATAAATCGGATGCGCTCTGGAAGGTAAGCAAGGAGGACGCCGCCAAGAACCACTCCCCAGATATTTCCCATTCCGCCGAAGACGACACATGCAAGAATCAATACCGAGACGTTAAAGGTGAATTCATTTGGGGCTACATATTGAGTCTTCGAAGCGAAGATCACTCCTGCTGCACCACCGATTGCAGCGCCAATCGAGAATGACCAGATCTTATATTTAAGGATCGGGACGCCCATCAAAATTGCTACATCTTCATCTTGACGAATGGCTTCCCATGCTCTGCCAGGGCGTCGAACTGTAAAGCGACGCACCATCCAGATAACGAGCAGGATCATCACGAGAACAACCCAGAAGTATGAGTTCGAGTGCTCGATATCGAAGATTAATCCGAAAGTCTTTGGTGGCGTCGGAATTGCGGCAATACCCGTTGATGCTCCGAGTGATTGCGTATTGAGGGCGACAATTCGTACGATCTCTCCGAAACCAAGGGTCACAATGGCGAGGTAATCACCACGAAGACGAAGGGTAGGAAGACCGAGAGCTACACCTGCCACCATTGCGGCGGCCATTCCAATAGGAAGAATCTCCCAGGTATTGAGGTGGGTATATTCACCAAGCAGGCCAGCTGTGTAGCCGCCGATGGCGAAGAATGCCACATAACCCAAGTCGAGCAACCCTGATTTTCCGACCACGATATTTAAACCGAGGGCCATCAAGACAAACATCCCGACTGGATAGACGAGAACTGCTTGGTATGAGCTCACTGGAGTGTTGAGGAAGCTAGTAAATGAGAAGTCTCCGCCAAATGGGAGCAGACCAACTACCGCGATAAGAATCACCGCAAAGGCGATGCGTTGCGGACGACCCCACTTCTCCCAGGTCTCGGCGCCTTTATCTCGTAGATTTATCATGTCAATTACACCCTACTCTGCGTAATTGCTTCGCCAAATAGACCATTTGGACGGAGCAGAAGGACCAGAACGAGAACGGTGAAGACTGTGACAGATTTCCACTGTCCACCAATAACGGCCGAAGCGAACTCTTCGAATAATCCAAGAGTGAGGCCACCATAGAACGCGCCACGAATATTTCCAATGCCACCGAGCACAGCAGCGGTGAAGGCTGCAAGTCCCAAGTTGAAACCGACGTTAAATACTGTTGTCTCGTAGACCTGCATGTAGAAGAAGGCAGCAGCGCCAGTGACAAGGCCACCAATCAAGAATGTAGCCGAGATAACTCGATTGAGGTTGATACCCATCAACTTCGACGTATCTTCAGACATTGAGACGGCACGAATTGCCTTACCGAGCAAGGTCTTTGATACAAAACGATCAACAATGAAATAGAGGACGAGTGCGCCAACGATTACCAGGGCGGTATCGACGCGAAGCGAAACTCCATGAAAGGTAACGATATTAAATTTAGAGAGAAGCCGCGGAGTTGGAACTGGAGCTGACTTCGTCAAAATACGTACGCCTTCAGAGAGCACGATGGAAGTACCGATAGCTGAGATCAAGCTTGCAAGACGATTCGTACCCTTCGCGCGAAGGCGTCGGTAGGCCACAAGTTCGACGACGATTGCAGTCGTGGCTGAGAAGACCATCGAGACGACAAGCAAGAGAAGGAGCACAAGAATGAGGTGGAAGCCATGAAGGGCTTCGTGTGCGCTGGTGTAATGAAGCACCTGCGAAGAGACGATGACCGTCGCGAAGGTACCGATCATAAATATTTCAGAGTTTGCAAAGTTGATAAGGCGTAGGACTCCATAGACCATGGTGTATCCGAGGGAGATCAAGACATAGATCAATCCCACGGCGAGGCCATTGAGGAGCAACTGCCAGAATTGGCTCGTCACGACAGAGAAGTTCATTCTGCTCTTTTCTACTTCATTCTAGTTCTGAGACCTTCGTGAAGTTTCTTGAAGATAGCTAGGGCGCTCATGAGCGGGTCAGGACCCACCAGAGTTTCATATCTTAAACCGAGATCATAACTCTTGAGAACAAGGGCCGGGGCTACATCGCTACTGATTTCGCGATATAGCCCCGAGCCTCAAACACTTCGCTCTGCTCCCCTTTCAGGGAGCAGAGCAGAGCTTATTTATTGATGAGCGGCGATTTACTTTGCGCCGACGTAATCGATAACACCGTTCTTAACGACGAAGCCTCCGATTGGAGCTCCACCGACAACATCACCGTAGCGACCGAACTTGATGTTAACGCCAGCCAAAGTTGAGAATGACTGGTTGTTAAGGCAGTTCTGGATTGCTGCGCGAGTTGTTGCGCCGCCCTTGATGCAAGTCAAGAAGACGTTTGTTGCATCGTATGTTGATACAACGTAGACGTGTGAATCAGCCTTTGAAACAGCCTCGCCAGTTGCCTTTGTGTATGCAGCCTTCTGAGCAGCAGATGCAACGAGTGAGAATGGTAGATCTGGGGCTGTGAGACGAACGCCTTCCGCAGCAGCTGAACCAGCACCGGTTACGAAACCAGTGTTGAGTGTGCCGTCGCCTGAAGCGATAACGCCTGTGTAGTTTGCAAGCTTAAGAGCCTTTGCAAGAGCTGCAGCTTCTGGGTAGTAGCCAGCGTAGATAACTACGTTTGCGCCAGATGCCTTGATCTTTGAAGCCTCTGATGTGTAATCAGTTGTGCCCTTTGGCTGGTGGCTATATGCAACAGGAGTGATGCTCTGCTTCTTGAGCTGTGGAGCCAAGTACTGAACAAGACCTGTTGAGTATGACTGCAAGTCATCGAGAACGTAGACCTTAGGTGAAGTTACACCTTCAGTCGCCCACTTCACGAGTGATGTTCCCTGAAGTGAATCTGGTGGAACAACGCGGTGGAAGAATGGGAATCCGTTGTCGCGTGCCTTTGGATCTGTCAATGTTACGCGAGTTGCTGACATTGAAACCAAAGGAATATGTGCTGCCTTGTAAGCAGGGAATGAAGCGATTGAAGCGCCTGAGTAGGCAGGTCCAATGATTCCAACTACATTCTTATCTGTAGCAATACCCTGTGAAAGTGGGCCAGCAACTGCTGGATCTCCCTGGTCATCTGCCTTCTTCAAAACAACCTTAACGGTTGGGTTTGAATCGTTGTAGACCTGGAGTGCAGTCTGTGCGCCGTAGAACTGGTCTCCGCCTGTGAGGGCATCTGAACCAGTAAGAGGAGCCTGGAAGACAAGTGTGACTGTCTTTGTTGCGGCATCTGCTGATGTTGAAACAACACCGAACGAGAGTGCTGCAGCTGCGGCAATTGCGATGCCGCCTACTAGCTTCTTATTCATGTAGACCTTTCTTACTAACCTGTTATTTCCCGGGACAGGGAGGAGAGAAGGGTAGCCCGATAGGCAAGTGGTGAACAACCTTGAAGGGCCTTGATTTACGCGTGTCAGATCACTTTTTTATTACGTTTTGATTACGTAATCCCGGAATTGCAGTTATTTTCAGGCATTTGCAAGGGGTTTGCAAGGCATATGCAAGGGGTTCGCAGGATTCCCCGAAGGTAGCAAAATCGAAGGTAGCAAAATCGAGGGTCAGCGAGGCGCGTACCAGCGAAAGGATCGCTATTTTTTAGCGTTATCTGGAACTGCATCCGGTGAGATGACGGCAAGTGAAACATCCTTCATCGAGATGCGACGGTCCATCGCCGCCCTTTGAATCCAAGAAAATGCTTGAGGTTCCGTAAGGTTGAGGGCCGCCATCAAAATACCTTTGGCGCGATCGATGACTTTACGAGTTTCGAGTCGTTCGTGAAGATCCGCAACTTCCTCCACAAGTGATTTCATCTGAGTGTGGCGACTCATCGCGATCTCGATCGCCGGAATCAAATCTGCAATGCCAAATGGTTTGACGACATAGGCCATAACCCCTGCGTCACGAGCGCGTTCGACAAGCTCTCTTTGGCTAAAAGCGGTAAGCATCAACACCGGTGCGATCTCAATGATCTTCTCTGCGGCAGAAATTCCATCCAGTTCTGGCATCTTTACATCGAGAATGGCTAAATCAGGTTTGTGCGCCTCGGCAAGGGCGATCGCTTCGAGGCCATTTGTTGCTTGCGCAACGACGGTATACCCAGCTTCAGTGAGCATCTCTACAAGATCTAAACGAATAATTGCTTCATCTTCGGCGACCAAAATGCGAGCACTTGGAAGTGCAGAAGGAGTTGACTGGGATGGCGCTTCCAGGGTCGATGGATCCGTCGGTGATGGCTGCGAAATCTCTGACATGTGCCTCGAGTCGGATTTGAACCGACACTGTGCGGATTTTGAGTCCGCCCTCTCTACCGTTGGAGTACCGAGGCCTGCTTGCACTTCTTTCGGTGCGCCATAACGCTCCATAAAGAAGAGGGTAGGAGTTTATAACCCCTACCCTCTTTCAGCGAATTTCTACTTAATTCCGGTAAGCAGGTGCCACGCCATCCACCGCATCACCGATGATGTGTACGCGTACTGCATTTGTTGAACCCGGGATTCCTGGAGGGGCGCCGGCAACAATCACTACTGACTCGCCCTTCGTTCCTCGACCAGAATCGAGCAAGAGTGAATCAACCTGCTTCACCATCTCGTCGGTGTGAGAGACCATGGGAGTGATCAACGGTTCTACTCCCCAGCTCAAAGCAAGCTGGTTGTAGACATGCTCCTCTGGAGTAAGCGCTAAAAGCTTGATTGGCGAACGGAAGCGCGAAATTCTGCGTGCCGACTCACCGCTCTGCGTGAAGGCGACGAGATATTTGGCCCCAACAGTTGCGCCAATCTCAGTTGCAGCCTTGGTAATTGCCCCGCCTTTAGTAGTCGGCGCACTCTGGATCGCAGGGATCCGATCGAGCATCGCCTCTTCAGTACGCTCGATGATTCGACCCATGGTGGTCACCGCTTCGATAGCGAATGCCCCAACAGAAGTCTCGCCTGAGAGCATGAGCGCGTCAGCGCCATCCAGAACAGCATTTGCACAGTCGGTCGCCTCCGCACGAGTAGGCGAAGAGTTCGTTATCATCGAATCAAGCATTTGAGTAGCTACGATGACGGGTTTCGCTGCTTCGCGACAGAGGGTAATGCAGCGCTTCTGAACGAGCGGAACTTCTTCAATCGGCATCTCAACACCAAGATCACCCCGCGCAACCATGATGCCATCAAAGGCTGCAACAATCTCTTCAAGATTATCGACCGCCTGAGGCTTCTCGATCTTTGCAATCACTGGGCGCCGAATTCCGACCTCATCCATGATTGCATGCACATCGTCAATATCTTTAGCGTTACGGACGAATGAGAGAGCAATAAAATCTGCGCCTGCTCGTAATCCCCAACGAAGATCCTCAATATCCTTCTCAGACATCGCTGGAACTGAGACTGCTACGCCAGGGAGATTGATGCCCTTGTTATTTGAGACAAATCCAGGTTGAGTGACTTTTGTGACGACATCATTACCTTTAACTTCAACAACCTCAACGGAGACTTTTCCGTCATCGATGAGAATACGATCACCAGGCTTGCAATCCCCAGGAAGACCCTTGTAGGTAGTGCCACATCGCTCCTTCGTGCCTTCGACCTCATCGGTCGTGATGGTGAAGATATCTCCACGGAAGAGCTCATGAGGGCCGTCTTTGAATCGAGCCAATCTAATTTTAGGGCCTTGCAAATCTACGAGAATCGCAACGGCTTTGCCGCTCTTCTTTGCCGAGGCTCGGACGCGATCAAGTCGGTTCTGATGCTCCTCGTATCCCCCGTGAGAGAGATTAAGCCTGGCCATGTTCATTCCTGCTGCGATTAATTCATCGACTTTTTCAGGCGCCTCAACTGCTGGCCCCATCGTGCACACAATTTTCGCTCTACGCATGGTTCAACCTTAATCTATTACCGCAAGGTAATCGTTTGTTTTAGGACAACAGAAGTTAACTTCAAGTGGAAAACGAGTGTAAAAGGCGTGAACTAGACCATTAACGATCGCGTTGTTGGCGCAATCGGCGATGGCAGCTGCGTTGATCCCTCAAGGAAGGTATCAACGGCAGAAGCACAACTTCGACCTTCGGCGATCGCCCAGACAATAAGCGATTGACCGCGTCCGGCATCTCCAGCGACAAATACACCCTCAACGTTCGTTGCAAAGTCTGCGTCGCGTTTGATGTTTCCGCGCTCATCTAACTCAACTTCCAATTGAGAGATGAGATCGCCCTTCTCCGGACCAACAAAGCCCATCGCTAGGAATACCAAATCAGCAGGAATCTCCCGCTCTGACCCTTCGACCTTCTCGAACTTGCCATCAACAAATTTTGTTTCTACAAGTTGAAGAGCTCTGAGATTTCCATCCGCATCGCCGAGGAATTTCTCAGTGGAGACTGCGTAGAGGCGCTCGCCTGCCTCTTCGTGGGCCGAACTCACCCGATAGATCATTGGGTAGGTTGGCCACGGCTGAGATGATGGTCGCTCTTCAGTAGGACGAGGCATGATCTCAAGTTGAGTGACACTTGCTGCACCCTGTCGTATCGCGGTTCCGAGGCAATCGGCGCCAGTATCTCCGCCGCCGAGAATAACAACATGTTTTCCGGTCGCGTTGATCGGAGGCGTTGAATCAAGTTCTCCGAGGCCTTGCTTATTCCCCCAAGGCAGGTACTCCATAGCCTGATGGATTCCCTTGAGCTCTCGACCAGGCACTTGGATATCTCGCCAATTTGTTGAACCGACAGCCAATACAACGGCGTCATATTTAGAGCGAAGCTGATCTCCTGTGATGTCTACGCCAACATTCACCCCAGGGCGGAAGCGCGTTCCTTCTGCCTCCATCTGGGCCAAACGCCGATCAACGATCGACTTCTCCATTTTGAACTCTGGAATTCCGTACCGGAGCAAGCCGCCAATCCGATCAGCGCGCTCAAAGACTGCAACGGTGTGACCAGCGCGAGTGAGTTGCTGGGCAGCGGCAAGACCAGCCGGTCCTGAGCCAATTACCGCGACGGTCTTTCCCGTGAGTCGATCTGGTGGGAGCGGCGCAACTGATCCAGCTCCGAATGCATCCTCAATGGTGCGAAGTTCAACTTGTTTAATGGTGACAGCATCTGCATTGATTCCAACAACGCATGCTGTTTCGCATGGCGCAGGACAGAGTCGACCAGTGAACTCAGGGAAGTTATTCGTTGCATGTAAGCGATCGATCGCTTCGCGCTTCTCTCCGCGCCAGATTAAGTCATTCCACTCCGGAATCAGGTTGCCAAGTGGACAGCCACTATGGCAAAACGGAATTCCACAATCCATGCAGCGTCCTGCCTGCTTTTGGAGATCTTCAAAGGCCTGAGGTTCGTAGACCTCTTTCCAATCCTTAATGCGGACATCGACCGGTCGGCGCTTTGGAGTTTCACGTGGTGTCGTAAGAAAACCCTTTGGATCAGCCATTTTTACAATGCCTCCATTACTACTTTGTTGACATCTAATCCTTCACGTTCAGCACGCTCCATCGCAGCAAGCACTCTCGCATAATCTCGCGGCATCACAAGTGAGATTCGATTCTTCTGAGCTTCCCAATCTGAGATAAGCGCGTGCGCAACTTCAGAGCCTGTTTCTGCGTGGAATCGCTCCAGGATCGCCTTCAATTTTGCATCTTGATCCTGAGGAAGTGCAAGGACATCCACCATCTCGGTATTTACAAGACGAGGATCGAGGTCGAGCACAAATGCCCGGCCACCCGACATCCCTGCCGCAAAATTACGGCCAGTCTTGCCAAGGACGATCGCAATGCCGCCTGTCATATATTCACAGCCGTGATCACCAACTCCTTCAACGACAGCGGTAGCTCCAGAGTTGCGAACACAGAATCGTTCACCGACAATTCCTCGAATAAATATCTCGCCACTTGTGGCGCCGTATCCAATGACGTTTCCAGCAATCACATTCTCTTCAGATTTAACGATTGCTTTCTCATCTTGGCGAACGATTACTCGACCACCGGATAGACCCTTACCGACATGGTCATTCGCATCACCATAAAGCCGAAGGGTGAGGCCCTTTGGAATAAAGGCACCAAGTGATTGACCCACAGCACCATGCATCGTGACTTCAATCGTATTGTCAGGAAGGCCATCGCCGCCATACTTGCGAGTCAGTTCTGCACCAAGCATTGTGCCAACAGTGCGATTTACGTTACGAACGTTCACCGCTATTCGAACTGGCTTCGCATCCATGAGTGCATCCGATGCAAGTTTGATAAGTTCATTATCAAGGGCAGCATCTAATCCATGGTCTTGGACAGTCGTGTTCTTACGGTCTGGGTATGCCATGCTTGCAGGAGCGGCAAGAAGTGGGGCTAGATCAAGCCCGCTTGCCTTCCAGTGATCGACTGCAGCTTTAGTATCAAGGAGCTCAACCTGACCAATAGCTTCCTCGATTGTGCGGAAACCAAGTTTCGCTAGCCATTCGCGAACTTCCTCTGCAATGTATTCAAAGAAGGTCTCGACAAACTCTGGCTTGCCAGAGAATCGAGCGCGAAGTTCTGGGTTCTGCGTCGCAACGCCAACTGGGCAGGTATCGAGATGGCAGACTCGCATCATTACGCAGCCAGAGACAACGAGTGGCGCAGTTGCAAATCCATACTCCTCGGCACCAAGAAGGGCCGCGATAACTACATCTCGTCCCGTCTTCATTTGACCATCGACTTGAACGACAATGCGATCACGCAGACCGTTGAGCATCAAGGTCTGCTGGGTCTCAGCAAGGCCAAGCTCCCATGGAGCACCTGCATGCTTAAGAGATGTCAGCGGTGACGCACCAGTGCCACCATCGTGACCTGAGATAAGGACAACATCAGCATGGGCTTTAGAAACTCCTGCTGCGACTGTTCCAACTCCAACTTCAGCCACAAGTTTCACATGCACGCGCGCATTGCGATTCGCATTCTTCAAATCATGAATAAGTTGTGCGAGGTCTTCAATGGAGTAAATATCGTGATGTGGAGGTGGAGAGATAAGTCCAACCCCAGGAGTCGAATAACGAACTTGGGCGATCCATGGATAGACCTTATTTCCAGGAAGTTGTCCGCCTTCGCCAGGCTTCGCGCCTTGAGCCATCTTGATTTGAATATCATCAGCATTTACTAAGTAATTCGAAGTAACACCAAATCGACCCGATGCAACTTGCTTAACTGCTGAGCGACGCAAATCTCCGTTGGCATCCCGAATGAAGCGATCAGGTGATTCGCCACCTTCACCCGTGTTCGATTTACCGCCGAGTCGGTTCATAGCGATAGCAAGAGTTTCGTGTGCTTCTTGCGAAATTGAACCATAGGACATTGCGCCTGTCGCAAAACGTTTGATGATTGAAGACGCTGGTTCGACCTGATCAATTGGGACAGGAGGTCGAATGCCTTCCTTGAATTCAAAGAGACCACGAAGAGTCATTAGTCGATGAGATTGATCATCAATGTGGCGCGTGTAGCGCTTGAAGATGTCATAACGCTTTGCACGAGTTGAGTGCTGAAGTGTGAAGACAGTTTCAGGATCAAAGAGGTGAGGTTCGCCTTCGCGACGCCATTGATATTCACCGCCGATAGGCAGCTTCCTGGAGCCAGGAACTTCTCCTCCTGGTGGATAGGCGATGTGGTGGCGCTTGATCGTCTCTTCAGCGATGACATCTAACGAGACGCCACCGAGACGAGAGGTGAGACCTACAAAGTACTCATCTACAACTTCACGAGATAGTCCGATCGCTTCAAAGACTTGAGCTCCGGTATATGAAGCAATTGTCGAAATTCCCATTTTCGACATCACTTTGAGCACGCCTTTTCCAAGTGATTTGATGAGGTTTGCGACCGCCTTCTCTGGTGTGATTCCAGTGATGACTCCTTGGCGCACGAGATCTTCAGCAGATTCCATAGCAAGATAAGGATTGACTGCGGCAGCGCCGAAGCCAATAAGGAGTGCGACATGATGAACTTCGCGAACTTCTCCAGATTCAACGACAAGACCGACCTTAGTTCTGGTCTTTTCGCGAATGAGGTGGTGATGAATCGCCGAGGTCAAGAGAAGTGACGGGATTGGTGCATCTTCTGAATCGCCATCGCGATCGGAGAGCACGATGATATGCGCGCCATCTGCAATCGCCTGAGAGACTTCTTTGCGAATCTCTGCAATACGTTCGCGAAGAGCTTCTCCCCCGCCAGCCGCTGGGAAGAGTCCGCGCACAACGTGTGATTGGAATCCTGGATTATCTCCATCAGCATTGACGTGAATGATCTTTGCCAGCTCATCATTATCGATGACCGGGAAATCAAGAGAGATTTGCTGGCACGAGGACGGGCCAGGATCTAACAAGTTGTACTCAGGTCCGATACTTCCGGCAAGGCTTGTGACAAGTTCTTCTCGGATTGCATCTAGCGGTGGATTTGTCACTTGCGCAAATAGCTGTGCGAAGTAATCGAAGAGGAGGCGCGACTTATCGGAGAGCGCAGCAATTGGTGTATCGGTACCCATTGAACCAAGCGGCTCTGCACCGTTACGAGCCATCGGTGCAATGATGATGCGTAGCTCTTCCTCGGTATACCCGAAAGCACGCTGGCGTCGCACGACTGAAGAGTGCGGATAAATAATATGTTCACGCGCTGGTAGATCGGCAAGTTTTACTAAGCCATTCTGTAACCACTCCCCATAAGGAGCTGCAGCCGCGAGCTGATCTTTGATCTCGTCATCCTCGATGATTCGACCCTCTTCAATATCAACCAAGAACATACGTCCAGGTTGGAGACGACCTTTGCGTACGATTTTTTCAGCAGGGATATCAAGGACGCCAACTTCTGAAGCAAGCACTACCAAGCCATCGTTTGTGACCCAGAAACGAGATGGGCGAAGTCCATTTCGATCAAGTACGGCACCCACTTGCTTACCATCGGTAAAGGTGACGCATGCCGGACCATCCCAAGGCTCCATCATCGTTGCGTGGAATGCGTAGAAATCTCTACGTTCTTTCGACATGGTGGCGTGGTTCTCCCACGCCTCAGGAATCATCATCAAAATCGAATGTGGAAGTGAACGTCCTCCGAGGTAGAGCAACTCAAGGACTTCATCGAATGAGGCAGTATCGCTACCTTGTGAATCAACAATTGGGAAGATACGACTCAAATCCCCAGGAATGAGATCACTACTCAGGAGCGCTTCACGCGCACGCATCCAGTTTCGATTTCCCTTAACGGTATTGATCTCACCGTTGTGCGCGATAAAGCGATATGGGTGAGCAAGCGGCCACGATGGGAAAGTATTTGTTGAAAAGCGCGAATGAACTAGCGCAAGTGGTGAAGTGACTCTTTCATCCGATAGGTCGGGGAAGAACTCTTCAAGTTGACCTGTGGTCAACATTCCCTTGTACACAATTGTGGCCGATGAGAGTGATGGGAAATAGATTGGGAATGCGTGCTCAATCCGCTTGCGAATCACGAAGGCGAGACGATCGAGTTCTAAATCAGATTCATTCTTATTGCCAGCAATGAAGATCTGCATGAACTTAGGCATGACCGAGAGTGCAGTCTTTCCTAATGAGTTCGATTCGATCGGGAGTTCACGCCAACCAAGCACAGAGGCGTTCTCAGCTTCTACAATTTCGCGCACGCCGTCATAGTCAGAGAAAGATGGGTCAATAAATGCGATACCTGTTGCATAGGAACCGGCTGCTGGCAATGTAAAACCAGCTACCTCGCGATAGAAGGAATCGGGGACGCGAATGAGAATTCCTGCACCATCTCCGCTATCTGGTTCTGCACCAGTTGCTCCACGGTGTTCAAGGTTTCGCAGTGCTTCGAGAGCCTGCGCGACGATCTCATGGGTTGCGACTTTGTTAAGCGTTGCCACCATCGCGACGCCACAGGCATCATGTTCATCGGCTGGGTTGTAGAGCCCCTGGGCAGATGGCAAAGTACTAAAAAGTGTCACGATCGCTCCCGTAGTTCAACTGATCTGTAAGTGAACGGTCGGGACAACGATGGCCCTATCAAAGTAAAGCAGCAGGGCAACTAGCTCCTGCGAGTAGGAAAGGCTACCAACTAGAGCCCAGAAAGGTGAACCAAAGAGCCAATTCCTGCGGTGATCGCCATGCCTAGAGCTCCACCGATGGTGACGCGTAATACGGTAATTCCAGCCTTAGATCCAGAGAGGCGAGAGCTGATGAGCCCGGTTCCGGCGAGGCCGAGAATTGTGGCAATGACGATTCCAAGGGATTTATGTCCGGTCTGCCAAAGGATGGCTCCCAAGAGAGGTACTAATCCCCCTGCGGTATAACTAATGGCAGAAGCGATCGCTGCTTGTACCGGGCGCGCCTTGGTATGTTCGAATTGTCCAAGCTCATCTCTCAGGTGAGCCTCAAGCGGGTCGCGCTCGTGCATGACTCGAGCCACTTCTCGTGCCAACTCAACAGAGAGACCTCGCTCAACGTAAATCTGAGCAAGTTCAGCTTCCTCGCCATCCGGATCAAGTGCGAGATGTTGAATCTCCATCAATCGATCGCTCTCTTCAATATCGCTCTGTGATTGCACAGAGATATATTCACCGACAGCCATCGACATGGCACCGGCAGCAATTGCTGCTACGCCAGTTACGGTAAGGCTCGCCTTTGGAGAGGCGGTGGCGATTCCAATCATCAACGACGCTGTTGCGACGAGTCCATCATTCGCACCGAGAACCGCAGCCCGAAGCCAACCGGCATTATGGGTCTTATGGTGAAGGTTCCGCTGATACACATCATCAATCATGGCGTGATCCTACCTCTCGTACTGCGCGATTCTTTGAAGATTTCACTAAGAGAGTTAACCCCGGCAGGGCTATCCCGAAGAGACTTACCCAAGCATTTAACCTCAACCCAAAGAGGTGATGAGCGAGGTCGATCCGTAGCGACTCAATCCAGAGCCTGCCAATGCAGTAAATAGCGATATACGAGATGAAGAGATCTCCGGGTCGTCTGGCGAGGGTACGCCGAAGGAGGGGCGTGAAGTAGATCAACGCAGCGGCCGAGAGAAAACACCAGAGGGCTTCGTAGAGAAAGGTGGGATGAAAAGTCTGGTAATTCTCATAGCCATTCGGACGCAATGAGAGCGGGATCTTCAATCCCCAAGGCAGTGTCGTGGGAGATCCGAAAAGTTCACCATTAAACCAATTTCCGAATCGTCCAATTCCTTGCGCAATCAATAACCCTGGAGCCATCGCATCAGCAAAGTGCCCGAATGTAAGAGTTCGGACTTTGCTTTTAAAAGCGAGAAAGGAGGCGAGCGTTCCAAGCGCGACTGCTCCCCAGATACCCATGCCGCCATCCCAAATCTTGATGGCATCAAAGGGGTGGCCGTAGGATCCAAAGTAGAGCTCGGGCGAGGTGGCGACGTGATAGAGCCGCCCACCAACAATTCCAGCTGGAATCGCAAAGATTGCGATATCTATGATCTCATTACGATCTCCCCCAGCATCCTGATATCTCTTGCGACCAATCAAAATTGCAACGATGGTGCCGAGCAATATGCAGAGTGCGTAGAAATGGATCGTGAATATGCCAAACGCCACCGCATTGTGCGATGGCGTCGGGATAAAACTTCTCACTCGCGTTACTTCACTCCGGCTGCTGCAAAATCTGCCTTCAGAGCATCGAGATTAAGGTAGTGAGCCTGATCAACTAACTTTCCGTTGATGAACATTGTTGGCGTCGCATTGACATTCTGCTTCGCAGCGTCAGCCTCAACATTCTTCGTCCAATTTACATATTTACCCGAATCGATGCATGAGGAGACTGATTTGTTAGTTGCTCCGGCACCACTCGCGATCAATTTGAGGACAGAGTTGGTCCAGGATCCCGAGTTTTCCTTGGTAGGTTGATTGCTATAAAGCGCGAGGTGCATGTCGAGGAATTTTCCGTCATCGACTGTACAAGCCGCTGCGGCAGCAGCAAGAATCGATTCTGGTCCAATAAATGTCATTGGGTGGAAGACTGTTTTAATTTTTCCGGCTCGAGTTAGATCTGTGATGTAGTTTCCGGCCACTGCCTCAAAATTGCGACAGTTCGGGCATTGAAAGTCTTCCCAGAGATCAACCTTCACCTTGGCATCTTTGTTAAAGACGATTCCGTAGCCATCTGCAGCGGAGACTGCTGAGGGAACTGATACATGACTATTACTCTTATTTGATACAACCGAGAAGATGGCACCGACGAGCACCACGAAGAGGATCATTCCAATAGCGAGATTGCGATTCGTGTTATCGACATTCTTCTTTACTGATTTCTTATTACTGCTCATCGCGCTCCTTGGTATCTGGTGAATTCTCTCTTTGCAAACCTTCGACTTTATCAATACCAAACTTACCGTGTGGGTTGAGGTAGAGAAAAATTGCCGTCAGGGTAAGACCGCAATCCCTGAGAATTTCTTGCAAATATTTCGTGTGACCTGCCGCTACTTGACCTCCGCCCCCAAAACACCCGCAATCGATGGATAGGCCGCGCGCCCATGCTTGGGATATTGCCAAGACAAAGAGAAACATCAGCGCTCCACCAAAGACCGAGGCATACCGAACGGCAATTCCCACTATGAGCAGAACTCCAGCCCCGATTTCTAGCCATGGAAGTGAAAGTCCAAAGAGATTAGCGATCGTGATCGGCAAGAGTTTGTATGCACGGACGGCCATCTGTGCCTGCGCTGGAGATTTCGCTTTGAGATATCCAGCCAAAAGCAGAACGAAACCTAAGAGGATTCTTCCGAAAAAGGTAATCCAGGGTTGTACTTGAGAAAATCTTGAGTCAGTTTTGGTCACGGTTAATCTCTCCTCACACCTTCAGAGAGTGAGCTCGCAAGCGTTTTCACGGCTGCGCATGCCGCATCGATATCGGAATTCTCTTGCACGAGTCGAATGAAGGCTGATCCGACAATGACACCGTCGGCGTAGGCCGCTACCTCGTGCGCTTGTGTCGCGTTGGAGACTCCAAGACCAACGGCCACAGGTAATGAACTCGTCTCGCGAATTCTCGTAACAAGTTCCCGAGCATCACCAGATACTGAATTTCTTGTACCGGTCACTCCCATTAAGGATGCTGCATAGATAAATCCCGAACATTGTTGAGTGACAAGGGGCATTCGCTTATCGGAGGTGCTGGGCGCAACGACATATATGCGGTTGATCTCATTGGCCATTGCGGCCGATGCCCATTTTTGCGACTCTTCTATGGTGAGATCAGGAGTGATTACACCCGAGCCACCGGCGTTCTTGAGTGATTGAGCGAATGCATCTACGCCATATCGCTCAATCGGATTCCAGTAGGTCATGACAACTCCAGGGACTCCGAGTGCCGTTGTCGAAGCAAGGAGGTTGAAGACATCCTTGGCTCCAGTTCCATTCTTAAGCGACTGTTCTGCTGCATCCTGAATTACTGGACCATCCATCACTGGATCGCTATAGGGAAAACCAATTTCAACCGCGTCGACTCCGCCTTCAACCATGGCAGCAATCACTTTTTCAGATCCTGCAATTGTGGGAAAGCCTGCCGGCAAATAACCAATAAGCGCCGCGCGGTTCTCGCTTTTGGTACGGAGGAAGAGTTCAGAGAGTGGTGTTGAGTAGCTCATTAGAGTGGAATCCCAAAGTATTGTGCAGCAGTTTGCACATCTTTATCACCACGGCCCGAAAGGTTAATTAACAAAAGCGCATCAGGGCCAAGCTCTCGGCCAACAATGAGTGCGCCTGCCAAAGCGTGTGCAGTCTCAATTGCAGGAATAATTCCTTCAGTGCGAGAAAGGAGTGCAAAGGCCTCCATCGCTTGATCATCGTTAATTGCCCGATACTCTGCACGACCGATGTCATGGAGATAGGCATGCTCTGGGCCAACGCCTGGGTAATCTAATCCTGCAGAAATGGAGTGAGACTCCACTGTCTGACCATTCTCATCTTGCAATACATATGTACGCGTTCCATGAAGGACTCCCGGTGTGCCGCCGCTAATAGTTGCAGCGTGTTTTCCAGAGTCGATTCCACTTCCACCAGCTTCAAGCCCGATGAGTCGAACGCTGGAATCATCGATAAATGGGTGGAATATTCCGATTGCATTGGAACCACCACCGACGCAGGCAAGAATCGCATCCGGCAAGCGACCGGTCTCCTCAAGAATTTGCGCTCGAGCCTCTACTCCGATTACGCGGTGAAAATCTCGCACCATTTCCGGGAATGGATGTGGTCCTGCAACAGTCCCCAATAAATAATGCGTACTTTCCACATTGGTAACCCAGTCGCGCATCGCTTCGTTAATCGCATCTTTGAGCGTTTTCGATCCTTGCGTCACTGGAACGACTTCTGCTCCAAGGAGTTTCATTCGCGCGACATTCAGAGCTTGGCGTTTTGTATCTTCCTCGCCCATATAAATTACACACTCAAGACCCATGAGTGCGGCCGCAGTTGCCGATGCAACGCCATGCTGTCCAGCACCTGTCTCGGCGATAATGCGTTTCTTACCCATTCGCTTTGTGAGCAAAGCCTGGCCAAGTACGTTATTGATCTTGTGGCTACCAGTGTGATTCAAATCTTCACGCTTTAAAAATATCCGGGCACCGCCGGCATGCTCTGCAAAACGTTTAGCCTCGGTCAAGATGCTTGGGCGGCCGGTGTAGGTGCGGTGAAGTTCAGCTAATTCTGCTTGAAAGAGGGGATCATTCTTCGCTGCCTGATGAGCCGCTTCTAATTGATCCAGCGCACCGATCAGAGCTTCTGGAACAAACCTTCCGCCATATTGACCAAAGTGGCCAACTATCTCGTTCAGTGTGGCTTGATCAACACCGCTGCTCAAATTCATGGTCCTAAAGTACCAGCAGCCCTATCTGCCAAGCAGTCTGGAAATTGCTGCGACCGGATCCCCCGCTCGAACTAAGGTCTCGCCAACCAATATTGCATGAGCGCCGAGCTCTTCGACGATCTGCACTTCTGCCCGTTCTGCGATGCCAGATTCGGCAACCCTAATAATTCCGTCAGGGATGAGCGGCAAAAGCTGATGGAATGCTGCAGACGAGACTTCCAAGGTCTTCAGATTGCGCGAATTAACACCGATGATGGCCGGTTTCACTTCAAGGGCTCGCTCCAGCTCGGCCTCGTCATGGATTTCAACAAGGATATCCATTCCAAGTTCCTGGGCCATCTGGTGGAAATCGTTGTACTCCGATTGCGACAATCCCGCCACAATCAAGAGAAGTAGATCTGCGCCCAGCACGCGTGATTCAATTACTTGATACTCAGTGACTATGAAATCTTTTCGAAGCATCGGGATGGAGATTGCTCTCCGAACGCTCTCAAAATCCTTGATGGAACCCTTGAATCTGCGCTCCTCGGTGAGAACGCTCACAATGCTGGCGCCACCTTCTTCATACTTTGAAGCGAGAAACGCAGGATCGACAATACTGCCGAGATCACCCTTTGAAGGCGAGGCTCGTTTAACCTCAGAAATAATATGCAGGCCTTCTCCGAGAAGTGCACTACGGGCACCGCGCAATGGATCAACTTCTGAGAGTCGCCTCTTCAGTTCGGTCATCGGAATTGCTCGTGCCGTTAAATCTTCTCGAACACCTTCAATAATTGAATCTAAAACTGATCCAGTTCCACTCATATCGTTGGATCCACATCGTCATTAAGAGCGGCCCATTGAGTTTGAGGTTTTCGATCATACTTTCTGCGCTTCTCGCCTTTAGCTGAAAGGCGTAATAGGTATCCAGCAATTGCTACAACTGCAATCAAAATAAGTGTCTTACTCACTTTTGCACCTCGACAACTTTCGCTCTCGTGCTTGTGATTGCCTTCATTTTATTTGCTGAAGCGATAGCGCCGAGCACTGCAGCCGCCTTATTCTGACATTCGAGATCTTCAGTGCTGGGTACGGAATCAGCAACGATGCCCGCCCCTGCTTGCACATATGCAGTTCCATCTTTGATGACGGCAGTGCGAATAGCAATGCACGAATCAATATTCCCTCGAAAATCGAAGTAACCGATAGTTCCACCGTAGATTCCGCGGCGGGTTGGTTCAAGTCCTTCAATGATCTCCATCGCTCGTGGTTTTGGCGCGCCAGAGAGAGTTCCCGCTGGGAAGACCGCGAAGAGTGCATCAACAGGGGTTGAATCCTTTGACAATCTACCCACGACCGTGGAGACAATATGCATAACGTGGGAGTACCGCTCAAGGTGCATAAATTCAATGACTTCCACCGAACCTGCTTTACACACTCGTCCTAAATCGTTTCTTCCCAAATCCACAAGCATGAGGTGCTCTGCGCGCTCCTTTGGATCGGCCAAGAGCTCTTCACCATTACGTAGATCTTCTTCTGGATCTTGAGAGCGAGGTCTCGTACCTGCAATCGGATGAACCATGACTTCATCTCCCGTTATTTTCACGAGAGCTTCCGGACTTGATCCAACTATCTCTAGCCCACTCTCAAAACGGAAGAGATACATATATGGGCTCGGATTTCGAAGGCGCAGCGCTCGATATATATCGAATGCATCGGCTTCGGCGGCCATTGAAAATCTTTGTGAAAGCACGACCTGAAATGCCTCACCACTCCTAATTTCTTCTTTAATCTGCTCTACTTTCTGGCAATATTCCGCTGACGAAAGATTTCGAGTTACTTCGGGCTCTTGCTTTTCGAAGAGTTCAGAGATGCTTGATTCGGCAGGAAGTGTTAGCGCATTAATCATCGACTCTAACCTTTGAGTTGCATCCTCAAATGCCTCATCCATGCGGTCGGCAGTACCATCCCAGTTAATCGCATTCGCAATTAAAGTAAGTGCTCCGGTGAAGTGATCAAAGATCGCAAGATCTGATGTGAGCATGTAGGCGATCTCCGGAAGATCAAGATCTGCCGAAGATAAATTAGGAAGCTTTTCTAGTCGGCGAACAATTTCATAACCAGCATATCCAACGAGTCCTCCAGTGAGTGGAGGGAGTCCGGCAATCTCTGGGCTCTTAAGATGTGAGGATGTAATTTTCAGAGCTTCAAGTGGATCAACTCCCGTGGGTACACCAGCTGGCGCCTTCCCCTTCCATGTTGCAACTCCATCCTCTTCGGTCAGAGTCGCCAAGGAATTTACTCCAATAAAAGAGTATCGAGACCAGACCCCACCATGCTCAGCAGATTCAAGGAGAAAAGTTCCGCTGCGATTTCCAGCAAGTTTTTTATAGACAGTAAGCGGGGTCTCTGAATCTGCCAGCAAGGTCCGCCATACTGGAATGACATTATGTGATTTCGCATATTCACGAAACTCTTCAATCGTCATCATCGAGGGAGCTCTATCTCTCTAAAGAAGCAACTTCCTTCACCCGTATGGCAAGCCGACCCAACCTGTTCCACCTTTAATAGAAGGGCATCGCCATCGCAATCATAGGAAATGGATTTAAGGTGTTGAGTATGACCAGATGTCAGACCCTTCTCCCATAACTCCCCTCGGCTTCTACTCCAGTAGGTGACCTTGCGGCTCTGTAAAGTCAGTAAGAGCGCATCGCGATTCATCCACGCAATCATGAGAACCTGCGAAGTCTGGTGATCTTGAGCGATCGCTGCGACTAATTCACCGCGCTCAAATATTGATTCCACCTCTTGGGGGATCTCATGCGCCTCTTGGGTCATGAGCCTATTCTGCACTACTTGAGACTAGCGGCGAATTGGATAACCTGATTGGGCTAACGAGTCCTTAACTTCGCCGATTGAAAAGGTTCCAAAATGAAAGACGCTCGCTGCTAAAAGTGCATCGGCCCCGGCCGCTAGCGCTTTGGAAAAATCTGCGAGATTGCCAGCGCCACCACTGGCGATAACAGGCACAGAGGCAATGGCCCGCACCTTCGAGATCATCTCAAGGTCATAGCCACTCCCGGTGCCATCCGCATCCATGGAGTTGAGCAAAATCTCACCAACACCCCGCGCGATGCCCTCTTCAATCCATGAAAGTGCATCTATTCCGGCGCTTTTTCGACCGCCGTGGGTTGTCACCTCAAAGCCTGAAGCGGAATCTGCCCTTCGGGCATCCACCGAGAGGATGAGAACTTGGTTGCCAAAACGGTCGGCTATCTCATTTATCAACTCTGGTCGAGATATTGCCGCGGTATTAACTGACACTTTATCCGCCCCGGCTCGAAGTAAGCGATCGACATCGGCCACCTCTCGAATGCCGCCACCAACTGTAAGGGGAATAAATACTTGCTCTGCAGTTCTGCTCACGATGTCGAGCGTCGTGGATCGGTCCTCAACAGATGCCGAGATGTCGAGGAAGGTGAGTTCGTCAGCTCCTGCTTCGTCGTAAAGTTTTGCCAGTTCAACGGGATCCCCAGCATCGCGAAGATTTTGAAAGTTAACGCCTTTCACAACTCGTCCGGCCGCCACATCTAAACACGGAATAATTCGATGAGCGAGCATTATTTGCAAGCCTCGATGGCTGCTTCTAAGGTGAATGCCCCTGCGTAGAGCGCCTTACCTACGATGGCGCCTTCAACTCCAATGCTGGTGAGAGATTTGATGGCCGCTAAATCAGCCAATGTGGATACGCCCCCGCTCGCAACGACTGGTCTCTTTGTCGCGGCGCAGACCTTTTTCAATAACTCAAGATTTGGACCAGAGAGGGTCCCATCTTTAGCAACGTCAGTCACGATATAGCGAGAGCAGCCATCTCGATCAAGACGTTCTAAGGTTTCAAAGAGATCGCCACCCTCTTTCGTCCATCCTCGAGCAGCGAGAGTATGGCCACGAACATCGAGACCGACGGCAATCCGATCGCCAAATTCGGAGATAACACGTGAGGTCCATTCTGGATTCTCAAGGGCAGCAGTACCTAGATTTACCCGCTCACAGCCGGTTGCGAGTGCGCGGCGTAGTGATTCGTCATCCCGAATTCCACCAGAAAGTTCTACGCGCAGATCAACACTCTTAATTACTTCTTCAAGGAGCGATGCATTGCTTCCAATTCCAAATGCAGCGTCAAGATCCACCAAGTGAATCCATTCAGCACCAGCTTCTAAAAATTCGAGAGCAACTTCTCGAGGATCCCCATATTGGCTCTCAGCCGCTAGTTCGCCTTGAACGAGTCGCACAGCTTTGCCACCCTTAACGTCAATTGCCGGAAGGAGTTCTAGAGATTTCATAATATTTGAGCCCAATTCTTAATAAGGAGCGCTCCTGCTTTGCCACTTTTCTCTGGATGAAATTGTGTAGCGCTTACTTTCCCACGTTCTACCGCGGCCACGAAATCTTCCCCGTATGAAGCAGTGGTCACCTTCGCACCGTCAATAGCGCCCTTTGCTGCGTACGAGTGAACAAAGTAAAACGACTCGTCAGTTACGCCATCAAAAAGTTGCGACCCGTTGGGGACAGAAACTGTATTCCAACCCATGTGCGGGAGTATGGGTGCATCAATACGCGAGATTGTTCCTGCGAAGATTCCGACACCTTGGTGGGTACCTTTTTCTACGCCTTCTGAAAATAGAATTTGCATGCCGACACAGATGCCAAAGAGCGGTTTATCCGCCTCAATCATTGAGCGAATGATGTCGGCTCCCTTAATCTGCGAAAGCTGCTCCATGCATGCACCAAATGCTCCGACGCCAGGCACCACCAGTCCATCAGAAGAGAGCGCTACATCCGCCTCTGAAGTTATCTGGACTCTATGGCCTGTCAGTTCAAAAGCACGTTGGGCAGATCGCAAATTTCCTGAACCGTAATCGAGAATTGCGATCAAAGAGTGCCCTTAGTCGAAGGAATTCCAGCCACACCATCACGTGCAACTGCATCTCTAAGCGCTCTTGCTACCGCCTTGAACTGTGCTTCAAATACATGATGTGCATTTCGGCCTTCAAGTACTCGAACATGCAGAGCGATCCGAGCTTCAGCAACAATTGATTCCCAAATGTGACGGCCTAGCGTTGTGTCAAATGTTCCGATTAATTCGACAATCTCTGGTTGTCGGTGCACAAGGTAAGGCCGACCTGACAGATCAACTGCGGCTTGCACCAAGACTTCATCGAGCGGAACCATGGCATCACCGAATCGACGAATCCCGGATTTATCACCAAGCGCCTCGCGAAGCGCTTGGCCAAAGGCGAGCGAAGTATCTTCAACGGTGTGGTGAGAGTCAACATCAGTATCACCCTTGGTCAACACAGTTAAATCAAAACCCGAATGCTTGCCCAGCTGAGAGAGCATGTGGTCAAAGAAAGGGACACCGGTTTCGACATTAATCTGACCTGATCCATCGAGATTAATCTCAACATGAACGCTGGACTCCTTGGTCTCACGGGTAACCTTTGCTATGCGAGCGCTCATCGACGTATCTCCCTATTTCTTCTCACTGACAGAAAATCAATTATTTAATTATGACGCAACCGTATGCATTACCGCCAAAAATTCATCATTCTCAACAGGAGTTCCGATAGTTACTCGGAGATATCCCTTCAATCCGACATCCCTTATAAGGACTCCGTGGTCAAGAAAACGTTGCCATATCTCCTGGCTTTCTCCCTCGAACCCCGTGAAAAGGATGAAGTTTGCCGCGCTGGAGACTGGCTTCCAACCCGCGAGGGTGATCGCTGCAGCTACCCGTTCCCGTTCGCTCTTAATCTCATCTAGTCCAGATTGCATTGCATCGGCATGTTCGAGGGCAACTTCTGCCGCCGCTTGAGTCAGAGCACTCAAGTGATAAGGAAGTCGCGTAACCAACATTGCGTCGATCACTGCGGGATGTCCGACCAAATATCCCAACCGCACCCCAGCAAAGGCGAATGCCTTGCTCATTGTTCGAGAGACGATGATGTGTGGATACTTTCGAATGAGTGTTACTGCAGAGGGTGTGTCGGAAAATTCCGCGTAGGCCTCATCAACAATTAGAACCCCATTTACCGCACCAGTCGCAATCGCGATTTCTTCGATATCCCGAATAGAAGTCGGTGTACCTGAGGGATTATTTGGAGTCGTGAGAAAGACCATCGAAGGAGAGAGCTCTCGAATTCCGATGGCGGCACCAGGCAACTCCACGCCAAAATCACTATTTCGACTACCAACTATCCAGGATGTACCGGTGATATTTGCGATCATAGGGTGCACTGAATAGCTTGGAGTAAAACCAAGAGCAGTGCGCCCATGACCGCCAAATGCAAGAAAGAGGGTTTGCAATATTTCATTGCTACCGTTGGCTGCCCAAATATTCTTAACGGTGAAAGACGTTCCTTCACCATCGTTAATGTACTTTGCTAATTTTTCACGAAGCGCTACAGCATCTCGATCTGGGTAGCGGTTTAAGGATTCGGAGATAGCGGCGATTCGGTCCATCATGTGGTCTCGAACTTCTGGTGGGATCGCATTGGGGTTTTCATTCGTGTTTAACGCAATTACATTATCTAGTTGTGGCGCACCGTATGGCGTTGATCCCTTGAGAGCGTTTCGAAGTGGCAACCAGGCGGGCCAGCCTTGATTCTCTTGTGACATTTCTACTCCCCTAAATTTTCTAGCCGAGCACTAATTGCCTCGCCATGCGCTGGAAGATCTTCTGCATTTGCCAGAGTTACTACATTTGCGGCAATCTCTCTAAAAGCCTCTTCGTTATATTCAATAAAGGTAAGACCGCGGAGAAAGGTCTGTACTGATAAACCACTTGAGTGGCACGCACATCCACCTGTTGGCAGTACATGATTTGAACCAGCCGAGTAATCACCAAGTGAGACTGGCGAGAACCGTCCAAGAAAGACTGCACCAGCATTTCTTATCCGCGCTGAAACGCCGCGAGGATCAGCAACAAGAAGCTCTAAATGTTCTGCCGCATAGGCGTTTACAACATCGATACCTTGGTCAATGGAATCCACTAAAACCAATGCGGATTGGATGCCCGAGAGCGCTATATGGATGCGTTCATGATGTTTCGTCGCGTTGGCGCGAATATCGAGCTCAACTTTAACCTTTTCAATGAGCTCTTGGGATGTCGTCACCAACACTGCGGCCGCAATAGTGTCGTGCTCGGCTTGGCTAATGAGATCGGCGGCAACCTCATGAGCCAGAGCCGAATCATCGGCAAGAATCGCAATCTCAGTTGGGCCAGCTTCGGAGTCAATTCCAATTTTCCCGCGGAGAGCGCGCTTGGCCGCAGCCACATAAATATTTCCGGGTCCAGTGACCATATCGGCTGGTTCGCAGAGATCCTTCACACCATAGGCAAACATGGCAACCGCTTGAGCGCCGCCAACTGCGTAAACCTCATCGATCCCAAGCAAGGCACAGGTTGCCAGAATCGTGGGATGCGGATAACCGCCATTTTCAATTTGTGGCGGTGATGCGATGGCGATGCTCGGCACATGAGCGATCTGTGCGGGCACAACATTCATGATCACAGAACTTGGGTAGACAGCTCTCCCGCCAGGGACATAGAGCCCGACACGATCGACTGGAATCCAGCGCTGCTCGACGCTTCCGCCATCAACGACCTGTGTTGAAGTCACATTTCGGCTCTGATCCGCATGCACCTTCGTGATTCGGCGAATCGCCTCTTCGAGTGCGGAGCGAATCTCGGGTGCAAGTTTTGCGAGAGCGCCATCTATGACCTCGCTAGGAACTCTTATCGATGGCGGCTTCACCCCGTCGAACTTTTCGCCAAGCGCGATTAAATCTGATTCATCACCATTCTTTACCTGATCAAGAATTGGTTCCACAGCAGCCATCGCTGTGGCGATATCGAGGGTGGCTCGCGGTAATCGAGTCTGAAATTCCGCCTTTGAGAGTGATTGACCCCTCAGGTCCAAAGTTCGGATATCAACGCCCACCCCCGAAGTCTAGAGGTTCCGCCTCGCCCTCCGTTGCTCATTCATTCTGCCTCGTGCTGATTCAATTGGGTGAGCCGAGAAGCTGAATTACTTGAGTTAGGCCAGTTAGGCATGTTAGGCATGTTAGGCATGTTAGGCCAGAAGGCAGTCGGCTCCAAGGATCTGTTTCAAATCTGCAGAGAGGCTCGGCGAAGATGTGACCCGCAGTGCATCATCGATCTTCATGACCATACCTCCCCGGCCATCTTCGACTTTCAAGTGCACTTCGCGATTACCTGGGTGGGATCTCAATATTTCCTTCATCCGCTCCACAAGCGGAGCGGTAACACGCGCTGAATCGATCGTGATAACCACGGGGCCCGTAGGTGCGGCACTCACATCTGGCATAGACATATCTAAGGCAGTAATTCGAAGGTTCTCTTCACGCCTATCAATGCGACCCCTGATGACAACAACTCGATCTTCGATCAGATTCATTGCATGCGTCGTATAGGTATTAGCAAAGAACATCACATCGGCGGAGCCTTCGAGATCTTCGATGGTGACAATCGCCCACGAGTTTCCTTGCTTGGAGACTTTTCGCTGAACTTGAGTGATCAGTCCACCGATCGAAACGATAGCTTCGTGACCGACTGAATCGTCGGAAAGTGAAGAAATGGGCATATCAACTGCCGCACGCAAAATATGTTCTACACCGAAGAGTGGATGATCCGAGACGTAGAGACCAAGCATCTCGCGTTCATAGCTCAGCAGAAGGGTCTTCTCCCACTCGTCCTTTGGTATATCAAGCTCGACATTAGTTACCGATGATTCTGGATCGGCACTGCTGCCAAAAAGGTCATACTGACCAATCGACTCCGCCCGTTTGCTCTCCATGACCGAGTCAATGGCAGTGAGATAGACCATCATCAAACCACGTCGAGTGTGACCCAATGAATCAAAGGCACCAGCCTTAATAAGGGATTCAATTGTTTTCTTATTGCATACCTGTTGATCCGCCTTCGCGAGAAAATCTCCGAAGCTCGAGTAGCGACCTTTCTCCTTTCGGGATTGAACAATTGCAGATGTTACGTTCTCTCCCACATTGCGGATAGCGCTCAGACCAAAACGAATATCCTTACCGCGCGGGGTGTAATCAGATTCTGATTCGTTCACATCCGGTGGCAAAACTTTGATCCCCATACGTCGGCATTCGCTCAGGTAGAGCGCGCTCTTATCCTTATCATCACGCACGCTTGTCAGAAGTGCCGCCATATATTCAGTTGGGTAATTTGCCTTGAGATATGCCGTCCAGAATGAGACAACTCCATATCCAGCGCTGTGTGCTCGGTTAAATGCATAGTCTGCAAAGGGAATAAGCGTCTCCCATAATTTGGAGATCGCAGTCTTTGAGAATCCATTCTCAACCATTCCCGCTTCAAAGTTCACAAATTCTTTATCAAGAATATCTTTCTGCTTCTTACCCATCGCCTTTCGGAGTAAATCTGCGCGACCAAGGGAGAAGCCAGCAACTTTTTGAGCAATTGCCATAACTTGTTCTTGATAGACGATCAGTCCGTAAGTATTTCCAAGAATTTCGGCGAGTGGTTCGGAGAGTTCAGGGTGGATTGGAACGACCGGTTTTCTTTTATTCTTGCGATCGGCATAGTCGTTGTGAGCATTAACGCCCATTGGGCCAGGTCGATAGAGCGCGATAACCGCTGAGATATCTTCAAAAGAGTCCGGCGCCATCTGCCTGAGCAAGGCTCGCATTGGCCCACCGTCAAGTTGAAAGACGCCGAGCGTATCGCCACGTCCGAGGAGTTCGAAAGTTTTAGCATCAGCCAATTCAAGATTTTCAAGCACGACGTCAATCCCCTGATTCGCCTTGATATTCAAGAGCGCTTCGTCGAGAACTGAGAGATTTCGCAGGCCGAGAAAATCCATTTTGAGCAATCCGATGGCTTCGCACGCTCCCATATCGAATTGAGTAATGATTGCGCCATCACTCTCACGGCGATGAATTGGAATTACATCGAGGAGCGGATACTTACTCAGGATTACTCCCGCTGCATGCACTCCGGACTGTCGCTTCAGACCTTCAAGGCCTCGTGCGGTGTCAACGATCCGTTTTGAATCGGGGTCAGAGTCGTACATCGTACGAAACTCACCGGCTTCGCCATATCGGTCATCCTTGGGATCAAAGATTCCCGAGAGAGTTATATCTTTCCCCATGACCGTCGGAGGGAGCGCTTTTGTGAGTCTTTCACCGATTGCGTATGGATAGCCTAAAACTCGCGTCGAGTCTTTAAGTGCCTGCTTGGATTTAATATTCGAGTAGGTGATGATTTGAGCAACTCTATCTTCGCCATATTTTTCAGTGGCGTAAGCGATCATCTCGCTTCGTCTTCTTTCATCGAAATCTAGATCAATATCTGGCATCGAGATACGTTCTGGGTTGAGGAAGCGCTCGAAGAGCAAACCATGACGGATAGGGTCAAGTTGCGTGATTCCAAGTGCATAGGAGACGAGTGAGCCAGCGGCAGATCCACGACCAGGTCCCACGCGAATTCCTACCTCTCGAGCGTGCTCGCACAAATCTGCAACCACGAGGAAGTAGCCGGGAAAGCCCATTTTGATCATCGTATCTAATTCATAATCGAGGCGTTCTTGATATTCGACAGATAGATCTCCACCAAGGTGTTTTTGCATCCCTGCAGTTGCGAGTTTGCGAAGCCATGAATCTTCACTCTCTCCTGCAGGCACTTCAAATTGAGGAAGCAAATTCTCATGGTCGCGCATTGTTGTGTTGCATCGCTCTGCGATCAGAAGAGTGTTGTCGCAAGCGCCATCGAGCTCCTTAAATGCCTCACGCATCTGTGCGGGTGTTTTGAGATAGAACTCATCATTATCAAATTTAAAACGCTTCGGGTCCGCGATGGTAGAACCCGATTGAACACAGAGAAGTGCCTCATGTGCCCCCGCATCTTCATGCTTTGTGTAGTGAAGATCATTTGTTGCTAAAAGCGGTAACCCGAGATCTTTGCCAAGCTTTAATAGATCAGCTTTAACACGAGTTTCAATATCGATCCCGTGATCCATGACTTCAAGATAAAAATTTTCTTTCCCAAAAATATCTCGGAGTTCGCTTGCCGCTTGTTTCGCTTCTTTATATGCACCCATGCGAAGGCGGGTCTGCACTTCTCCACCAGGACAACCAGTGGTAGCGATAATCCCCTTGGAATATTGAGCAAGGAGTTCGCGATCCATGCGAGGCTTGTAATAAAAACCTTCTAGCGAAGCGAGTGATGAAAGTTTGAAGAGATTACTCAATCCATCATTATTTTCCGCGAGCAGGGTCATATGCGTATATGCACCACCGCCTGATACATCGTCCTCGCCGCCGTCGGCCCACTTCACTCTGCTCTTATTGAATCGAGATTCTGGAGCGACATAAGCTTCGATGCCGATAATCGGTTTGACGCCCGCCTTGCGCGCCTGTTTGTTGAATTCATAAGCCCCGAAGACATTGCCATGATCGGTGATTGCAATCGCAGGCATTTCAAGTCGCGCCACTTCCTTGACGAGCTCTTCAACACGTGCCGCACCGTCGAGCATCGAGTACTCGGTGTGGACATGGAGGTGAACGAAACTATCTGGCACGGTTGGTGAGATTACTACTCAGGATTAGTCGCGCTCTTGATTGGCCTCAAGCAGGCTCAAAGCGCGTGTCAGATCGAGTGGATATTCGGAGGTGAATCGGAGCTCTTCTCGTGTCACGGGATGAATGAGAGTGAGCTCGCGAGCATGCAGCCATGGTCGAGTCATCTCGAGTCGATCGGCAATTGTGTGGTCTGCGCCATACGTGAGATCGCCGACGAGTGGGTGATGGAGCGCCGAAAAGTGCACCCGAATCTGGTGGGTGCGCCCAGTCTCGAGTTCGATCTCGAGCAGGCTAACGGCGCGAAAATACTCAAGCGCCTTGTAGTGAGTGATGCTTGGTTTGCCATCGGCAACCACGGCAAATCGATAATCCTCTTTTGGATGGCGATCTATCGGCGCATCAATTGTTCCTTCGGTTGGATCCATATGCCCCTGCACAAGTGCGTGATAGACCTTACCTACCGTTCGATCACGAAATTGATCTTTGAGATGGGAATAAGAAATCTCATCCTTTGCGACAACCATGAGGCCAGTTGTTCCGACATCGAGGCGGTGGACAATGCCCTGTCGCTCCGCTGCTCCGCTCGTCGAGACGTTATATCCGGCGGCAATGATCGCTCCGATGACAGTGGGGCCGCTCCAACCTGGACTTGGATGCGCAGCAACGCCGGCGGGCTTATCGATGACGATGATGTGGTCGTCGTTGTAAACGACTCGTAGGCCCTCAACAGGTGTCGGAGTAAGTGTCGCCTCCCCTTTGGGGGCTGGCATAAGAATTTCTAGTAAATCTCCCGATGCCACCTTCTCGGACTTCCCGAGAGCTTTGCCTTTGCGTGTCACTTCACCAGCCTCTAAGAGGCCCACAACTACAGAACGAGAGAGACCTAAGACTCTGGCTAGAGCGGCATCAACTCGCTCTTGATCCAAACCCTCAGGGATCGATAACAATTTATTCTCACGTTCACTCATCTCATTCACCTTTATATTTTCCAGCACCAGGTCCGGCATCTCTGCCGACGATCTGGGGTGGGATATTTCTCAAGACGAGGACCGCCGCGAGAACTGCTCCGATAACAATAGAGGAATCTGCCAGGTTAAATGTGGGCCAATGTTGTACTTCGATCCAATCAATCACTTCACCGGAGAAAGCTCCAGGGGCACGGAAAATTCGGTCGATAAGATTTCCTGCTATCCCACCTACAACGAGACCAGCAGCTGCGATCCAACCTGAGTGGGTGAAAGTTCGGGCCCTAATGGCGATCAGGGTTGCCACCACGAGAGCAAATACGCTGAGAAGAGTCGTCCGATTTGTGGCAATGCTAAATGCCGCGCCCGCATTGTGAAGTAAATGGAGTTGGAGAAAAGTGCCGATAAGTGGATGTGGCTCACTCCCCAAGGTAGCGAGCGCAACTGTCTTGCTCACACAATCTAACCCTGCCGTCAGGAAGATTATGAGAACAATATTTCGCTTTGCAGCGATCAGCGACGTTCCTCTTTCTGCTTGCACGCCATACAAAGAGTCGCTCGAGGGAAGACTTGAAGTCTCGCCTTTCCAATTGGATTGGCACACTCTTCACAGCGTCCATAATTCTTAGTATCAATGCGCTCTATTGCGCGCTCTGTCTGTAGGACCATATCCCGCGCGTTGTAGACGAGGGACATCTCATGCTCGCGCTCGAAGGTCTTCGTGCCTGCATCGGCCTGATCATCTCCAGCACCTACTCCAGCCGAGACGATGAGATCTTCCATCTCTCCTTCGGCCTCAGATAGTTCTTCCTTAAGGCGTACCAAATCTTTAGCGAGTTCTGATCTCATGGCCTTGAGTTCAGCAGCTGTCCAGAGACCTTCGCTCTCTTCGATCACAAAAGGCGCCGGAGCTCCCTTAATTGGCTTAAGTGGCGCAACCTTCTTGCCTGGTTTGATTGGACGAGGCGGTGGTGGCATAACGAGACGGCGCTCTTCAATAACTACCTCTGGTCCGTTATTAACTTCCCGTGGCGTTACCGTAATTGTCGTGGAGTCTCCGGTTGTAGTGCTCTGCAGCTTTGCCGGGAAGGGCTTTGCGGGGCTCTTCTTCTTAGCAAGCTGAGGCTTCACAATATTGGGTGAGCGTGTAGGCGCTTCCTTCTTTACCGCTGCGGCTTTTTTGGCGGCTGGAGCTGAGCTCGATTTAGCTGGAGCAGCCTTCTTGGCCGGCGCCTTCTTTGATGGGGCGGCTGGAGTCACTTTCTTCGCGGCGCTCTTCTTGGCAACTGGTGCCGGCGCTGCCTTCTTTGTTGGGGATGCTGGAGCTACTTTTTTCGTAGGCGCTAATTTATTCAATGCTTTTTTCACTGCCTTCTTCATAAGTACCTCTTTGACTTGCTTCGGCCGTTAGATTCGTAAATCTGTCTTCTCGCAGAAATATGGCTCGCTGATGCGTGAGGGGCAAGGCTAGAACTTATCGGAGCTAAATACCAACTTCGCCGCGCTAGACTCCAGCCTTGAGAATCGGAAAAGGGAGAGAAATCTTGGCTTTCAGCGCGGGCGAGACGGATGGGGCAAGTAATGGCGCCTTCAAGACACTAGCTCCAGCCATCGATCTCCCTGCGACCGAACACCAGATCCTGAAATTTTGGGATGAGAACTCCATCTTTGCCAAGACAATCGCTGCCCGTGATGGGGCCCCTCGCTGGACCTTTTACGAAGGTCCTCCTACGGCGAATGGAAAACCAGGAACTCACCATATTGAGGCCCGAGTCTTTAAGGATCTCTTTCCTCGATATCAGACGATGAAGGGCAATCAGGTTATTCGAAAGGCCGGCTGGGACTGCCATGGTCTTCCCGTTGAAATCGCAGTTGAAAAAGAGCTCGGCTTCTCGGGCAAGGGTGATATCGAGAAATTTGGCATCGCGGCATTTAACGAAAAATGTCGTGATTCGGTCCAGCGTCACGTCGGTGAATTTAGCGCCATGACTCGACGAATGGGCTTCTGGGTGGATTTTGATGAAGCGTATTGGACCATGTCCCCTGAGTATGTCGAAAGCGTCTGGTGGTCCCTCCAGCAAATATTCAAGAAGGGGCTCCTCGTCCAGGATCATCGCGTGGCGCCATATTGTCCTCGCTGCGGAACCGGCCTCTCTGATCACGAATTAGCACAAGGGTATGAGACAGTTCAGGACCCATCCGTTTACGTACGATTTAAAGCTACCTCAGGCGTTGCGGCAGATTTTGATGCATCATTTCTTGTATGGACAACGACGCCCTGGACTTTGATCTCCAATACTGCAATAGCGGTTAATCCAACGGTCAATTATCAAATTATTGAAGTAAGGGATGAAGAATCCAGCGAACGTTTGGTTGTAGCCGAGAATCTCGTTACCTCCATTGCAAAGCCCGAGAACATCACCGTGCTTGCAAATGTCATTGGGTCAGAGTTAGAACGCTCTACCTACACCCGTCCTTTTGATCTCGTTGAAATTCCAGATGCGCATTTCATCGTCTTGGCCGATTACGTGACGATTGAAGATGGAACAGGACTTGTGCACCAAGCTCCCGCATTCGGCGCTGACGATCTGCAGATCTGTCGAAAGTACGGTTTGCCAGTTATTAATCCGGTTGCACCGGATGGAACATTTCTTCCTGAAGTTGGGCTTGTGGGGGGAATCTTCTTCAAAGAAGCGGACAAGATTCTCATTAAAGACCTTAAATCACGTGGCTTGATGTTTAAGCACACTCAATATGAACACTCTTATCCCCATTGCTGGCGATGTCACACCGTTCTGATTTATTACGCGCAACCATCTTGGTATATCAGAACTACTGAGATTAAGGATGCGCTCCTGCGCGAAAATGCTAAGACCGATTGGCATCCTGAAACAATCAAAACTGGGCGTTATGGCGATTGGCTCACAAACAATATCGACTGGGCAGTCTCGCGAAATCGTTACTGGGGTACTCCCCTGCCAATCTGGCGCTGCCCAGATAATCATCTCTATTGCATCGGCTCTCTCGCTGAACTTTCAACCCTCAGTGGCCAGGCGCTAGAAGCGACGGACCCTCATCGCCCCTTCGTCGATGACATCACTTTCCCATGTCAAGAATGTTCGCAGACGATGACACGGGTAAATGAAGTCATTGACTGCTGGTACGACTCCGGCGCAATGCCTTTCGCGCAATGGGGATATCCTCATAAAGAAGGCTCTATCGAGCGCTTCCAAGCTGCATATCCTGCCGACTTCATTTGCGAAGCTATCGATCAGACACGTGGTTGGTTCTACACCCTCATGACAATCGGAACTTTGGTATTCGATCAGAGTTCCTATGAAACCGTTCTCTGTTTAGGCCATATTTTGGATAAAGATGGTCGCAAAATGAGTAAACATCTCGGCAATGTACTTGAGCCAATCCCATTGATGGATCAACATGGCGCGGATGCAGTTCGTTGGTACATGCTTGCTGCAGGTTCCCCATGGTCAGCTCGACGAGTTGGACATGACGCTCTCTCTGATGTTGTCAGAAAGACGTTGTTAACGTATTGGAACACCGTCTCCTTCTTCGCGCTCTATGCGAAGGCAGCCGATTTCACAATCGCCGAATTTGACACGAACTTTGATGCGACCATGGATCGCTGGATAACATCAGAACTTAATCAATTGATTAACGATGTAGATGCAGCCTACGCAAATTTTGATTCACAACAGGCAGGAAAATTACTTGCCACCTTTATTGATGATCTATCTAATTGGTATGTACGCAGATCACGTCGCAGATTCTGGGATGGCGATCGTGCTGCGCTCTCCACTCTCTATCAGGCGCTCAAGGTACTAACTCAGCTTTTGTCACCGATGGTTCCCTTTATCTCCGAACATGTTTGGCAAGAGCTCGTGAGAGTGGCTGAAAAGAGCGCTCCAGAATCTGTCCACCTGACCGATTTCCCTATCGCCGATACTTCGCGCATTGATAGCGAGCTTTCGGAGTCGGTGCGCCTCTCTCGTCGCCTTGTTGAGCTTGGGCGAGCTGCGCGAGCCGAATCAAAGGTAAAGATTCGACAACCGCTTGGCCGAGCATTGGTTGCTGCGCCGGGATTTGAAAAAATGGATCCGGAAATTAGAGCCCATATCGCCGATGAGCTCAATGTGCTCGATCTCGCTGACCTTGCGAGTGCAGATGGCGACCTTGTCGACGTATCAATCAAAGCTAATTTCCGTACCATCGGTGCACGTTTCGGTGGTGACGTTCAAGCGATCGCGAAGGCTCTCCTAGCCACAGACCATACCGAAACGGTGCGAAGCATTCGAGCCAATGGATCACTCTCCATAGCGTACGAAGGAAAGAGCGCTCAACTGGAGGTTGAGGACCTGGTTATCACTGAGACTCCAAAAACCGGATGGTCGGTCTCCTCCCATGCTGGAGAAAGCGTGGCGCTAGATCTAGAACTCACTCCATCACTGCTTCAATCTGGGTTGGTTCGCGAGATCATTCGCGCAATTCAGGAAGAACGAAAGAACTCTGACTTTGATATCTCAGATCGAATTTCAGTTCGTTGGAATGGAAATTCAGAACTTGTGGCAGCGATGAACGCTGAAAGTGAATTTATCGCAAATGAGGTATTAGCGACAGAGATTACTCTTGATCAGACGCTCGCTATCAGCAATGATGATCTGGGCTTGGCTCTGCTTTTGAGAAAGAACTGATTTTCGCAACGAGCGCTCAGTAATTTCAGAATTCCCGGATTCACGAGTGCTGCCAAAATTAGTGGAGTGAATTAACTACCTTAGCGAGCATTTGCACCGCGATAAAAATTACGATGAATGAGAGATCAATCGCTACCGGGCCAAGGCGCAACGGCGGTATGAATCTTCTGACAAATTTCATGACTGGATCAGTTATCGAGTAGATCGCCTCTGCCAGTGCTAGAACTATTCCTCGAGGACGCCATTGAGGCGCAAATATTCTTACATAGTCAAGAATGAGGCGACCGAAAAGCGCCAAGACAAAGAGCTGTAAAACTATTTTGAGCAATGCGACGATGATCGTCATTCCAAGTTATCGCTATCAGCTCTGATTAAAAAAACTTGCTTCAGCTGCCGCTGCCTTATGCTCGGATGAGACGCGAACATTTGCAGGGGTCAATAAAAAGACCTTAGAAGTGACGCGCTCAATGCTCCCGTGATGACCAAAGACAAGCCCTGACGCGAAGTCCACAAGGCGCTTGCGCTCTGACTCATCCATATCACTCAAGTTCATGAGCACTGGTTGGCCTTCGCGGAAGTGCTCTCCCACGGTGCGAGCTTCGTTGTAGAAGCGAGGATGAATAGTGAAAATTGAATCCAAGATAGGCAACTCTGCTTGAACAACTGGCGCAACCTGAGGAACTGAGACCGGGGCAATACGCTCTCGGGCTACTGGCTTGCTTCGAACTGGAGCAGTGGGAGCTGTGGGAGCTGTGACGCGAACACTTGCCTGAGGAATATCTAGTGCAACGGTCGCTTCAAAATCTGCTTCATCGTCGACTAGGCCAAGGTAGCCAGCCATCTTCTTAAATGCATTTGCCATAGCGCTAGTTTAGGCGAGGGCCGGGCGCGATCCGAGGATTGAACTGCCGACTCTGATATGTGTCGCACCAGCGCATATCGCATCCTCAAAATCATTACTCATCCCAAGTGAATATTCCTGCAGATGGGGGTGGCTGAGACTCTTCACATAACTCACGATCTCAGCAAATCCTGCGCTCGGTTCAATTTCGATCGGCAGAACTGCCATAACGCCACGAATCTCCAATTGAGTGAGAGGAAGCAATGAATCTAAAAATTTGGGGAGATCGTGAAGGGCGATTCCCCCTCGATCCTCACGGCTCGGTTCAAGGGAGAGTTGAATCATAAAGCGGCGACTCTCCCCTGCCGCTTGAAGTATGCGATTGAACTTTAAGGCATGATCAAGTGAATCCAAGGAATGAATCTGATCGGCCCACGAGATGATCGATGGAATTTTGCGACCCTGAATCTGTCCTTGAAAGTGCCAAATAGCGTCAGCTCGCAGTTGATTGGATTTCTGGCTTCCCTCGTCATCTCGATTCTCGCCAAAATTTCTGACTCCATTCTCGTAGAGAATGAGGGCATCGCTCACCGGGAAATACTTTGTTACCGCGACCAAAGTGATCTCATCGCGGTTGCGTCCTGCCGATTCCGCTGCTGATTTAATTCGATTCTCTACATCTAAAAGATTGGACTCAATCTCAATCCTGCGTTCGTTCATAGAGTGATGACTCCGGCCTGACGACCTATGGACTTATCTCGTCGATATGAGAAATATTTCTCATTTTCCAATGTGCAGAGCCCAAGTGATTGAGCATCGACCCCTAACTCTCGCAAAATAGCGAGCGTGCCACGAGTTAAATCTAAGCAGTGCGAGATCTCCGAAGTTGCAGACTCTGGGAATACGGCCGTTACTTCGTCATACATTTGCGGCGAGACTTCATAACACTCTCCGCAGATAGATGGACCTATCTGCGCAGAGATACCAGTGGCACCAAGTTCTTCCATGATTTCCACGGTTTTCTCGATGATGCCATTTGTCATTCCCATGCGTCCAACATGCACCGCAGCGACACAGGTAGCAGAGCTAAGTAAGAGCGGAATGCAGTCCGCAACAAGAACTGCAAGAGCGATGCCTGGGGTTTGAGTAATAAGAGCATCCGCATCCGGATCGACGTCAGAGTATTCGCTCACAACTTTGACACCATCACCATGGCTCTGATTCATAAATTGAATATTGTCACACTGCAATTGCGCAGAAAGAGCCAATCGATTTAGGCGCACGCTCTCTACTTCATCACCAGTGTGCAGCGCCAAATTATTGGGAGCAGTGGTGAAATGAAACTTCGACATACGAAAGATTTATTTCATGAAATCGGGAATATCAATCTCTTCTTCGTTCGCAAATTCCTCAAAGGTTATCTTGCGTCGTGGAGTTGAAATTGTTGGGATACCGTCGGTATTTTCATTGATCCCAAGATCCAGGGCTACGGCCAGTGGATCATTCGCAGCGATTGGATCGGCTTGACCTGAAAGTGCTGCCGCATTGATCACTGGCATATCGACCTTCTTCGGTGCTCCCCCGTCAAACCCAGCCGCGATAACGGTGATCCGAACTTCATCACCAAGCGCATCATCAATAACTGTTCCAAAAATGATATTGGCATCAGGATGTGCGGACTTTGCAACCATCTCGGCCGCTTCCGACAACTCAAAGAGACCCAGATCAGATCCCCCAGCGATGGACATTAAAACACCACGCGCGCCATCAATCGATGCTTCAAGCAACGGACTGGCGATCGCCAATTCAGCTGCTCTGATCGCACGAGACTCTCCCCGAGCCGAACCGATACCCATGAGCGCCGAACCCGCCCCTGCCATCACACTCTTCACATCCGCAAAGTCCAGATTGATCAGACCAGGCGTTGTAATCAAATCGGTAATGCCTTGAACTCCGGATAACAAAACTTGATCTGCGCTTCGAAATGCTTCGACAGCGGTAATTGTTCGATCAGATATCGCCAAGAGACGGTCGTTAGGAATGACGATCAAGGTATCAACTTCAGCTCGCAAATTCGCAATACCTTCTTCGGCTTGCAGTGTGCGATGTTTGGCTTCGAATGAGAAAGGTTTAGTTACGACACCGACAGTGAGCGCGCCTAAATCTTTTGCAACTTTTGCAACAACGGGTGCGCCTCCTGTACCAGTGCCACCGCCTTCACCAGCGGTAACAAAAACCATATCTGCGCCACGAAGAACTTCTTCGATTTCATCAATGTGATCGAGGGCTGCTTGGCGACCCACCTCGGGCGCTGCACCTGCGCCTAGCCCACGAGTTGATTTACGACCGATATCCAATTTCACATCAGCATCAGACATTATTAACTGTTGCGCATCAGTATTGATCGCAATAAATTCGACGCCTTTCAATCCTGCTTCGATCATACGATTGACAGCATTCACTCCGCCGCCGCCAATGCCAACAACTTTGATCACTGCAAGATAATTCTGTGGTGTTGCCACGATGCGCCTCATTTCGATCTCTAAATCTCTACTTGAGACTTAAAGTTATGCTATAACCGATATGCAGAAAGTAAAGGTGCATGAGCACTCGTGCAATGACCGACACGAAATAGCTTGGACTATTTTGTTATGGGTGTTAATGGATCGATGAGATTAAATAGTGAAGATTGTTCATTCTCTTTCCGAGAGACGAGCTTTGTGAAGATCTCCTCTTTGAGCGCAATGTCCTGAGAATCACCCCACAGCACAGTCACCACTCTCTTTGGACTCCACATTAACTTCATCTCTATCTCACTCGATGCTGTTACAGAGAATGATTGGGCTTTTGCCAGAAGATCCGCCGATAGCGAGGAGAGAAATTGTGCAATGACCTCTTTCGCATGACGATTCGTTGAAGTCAGGTAAATTGATGGAATATTTGAATATGCAACGGGAGATTGAAAGTCGAAACCGGATTCGTCGAAATATCTTAATCCACCAGAAGTTGTGATGTAGGAAGCTACAGGTACGCGCTCTACCACTTTGATGTGAAGCTCACCATGAAGCCAATTCCGGCTTATGGCTATTCGAGAGAGCCACTCATTCTCCAAAATCTGACGCCGAAGGGATGCGACGTCAATACGCGCCATCGGCGTTCCAATTTTAATGCTCGGCTTGGTGTGGGTAATGGATTCCTGCACGGCTTGAATGGTTTCTTGGTGACCGCTACCCAGAATAGAAAGATTTTTTAGCGAGAGGAGGGAAGACCATCCCAACAAAAATGCAAGGAGCCCTACGAGGAGTACGGATAGGAAGATTCCAGGGAAACGTCTCAATAGAATTTTCCGAGTTGATCGTTTTTGAGATCTGAATTTCATTTATCGGCGAGAGAGTCAAGAGAACTTATTATGACCGGGGCGAGCGAGCTAACATCCCCTGCACCAAGAGTGATAATGAGATCCCCGCTCTTTGCCTCTTTCGTAACGGATTCAATCGCTTCGACCATCGAAGGTTGATAGTGGACATGAGCTGGATTCATTTTTTGAGAAATGAGGAGTGAAGAGACCCCAGGGATAGGGAGTTCACTCGCAGGATATACCTCAAGCAGAAAGAGTTCGTCGGCGAGTGAAAGAGCATCTGCAAACTCTTGCGCAAAGGCCTGAGTGCGGGAATAGCGGTGTGGTTGAAAGAGAACTATTACTCGACCCTCACCAACGTAATTCCTGGCCGTCTCAAGTGTTACGCGAATTTCCGTCGGGTGGTGCCCATAATCATCAACCACACGAATGCCATGTACTTCACCTTTAAATTCAAATCTACGTCGCGTACCCGTGAAGGATCCGATTCCCTTAGTCATCTGTGCCGATTGAATACCCAGCAGATGGCCGGCGCCAAGAGCCGCTAGGGCGTTGAGAAGGTTATGTTCGCCCGGCACGACCAGTTCAAGCTCGCCCATAATCTTTCCGTGGTGTGCCACTCGCGCCACACTTGAGGTGGGCGAGAGAAGTATCCGGTCGATACTCCAATCACATTCCCCCACCCCGTATGTGACGATCTGAATATCGGTTCTCGTGATGCGCGAAAGTACTTCTTGAACTCCAGCATCACCTCCACATGCAACCAAGAATCCACCAGCCTGTATTGAATTGATGAATTCCACAAAGAGCGCATAGATAGCATCTAGATCCTGAAAATGGTCTACGTGATCCAATTCGATATTGGTAATAATGGCACCGAACGGTTTATAGGCGAGGAATGAACCATCGCTTTCATCCGCTTCCGCCACGAAAATATCACCAGAGCCGGCGTAGGCATTCGTTCCTGACGAATTAATCATTCCGCCGATTGAAAATGACGGGTCACATCCTGCGCTTTGCAAGGCAACCGTAAGCATTGAGGTCGTTGTTGTCTTCCCGTGTGTTCCTGCAACTGCTACGGATCGTTTGCCGCTCATGAGAATCGCAAGCGCGTTGGCGCGAGCAATAAGAGGAGTACCGGCCTTCTCTCCCGCGATCCGCTCTGGATTTTCAGGCGCAATCGCCGTCGAAAGTACAATGAGATCCACATTGGCAATATTTTCCGCGCGATGCCCTACAAATATCTGCGCACCCATTGTTCGAAGGTTTTCGGTAACGCTTGATTCCTTGACATCAGAACCACTTACCTGCAATCCATGCGAGAGCATGATTCTGGCGATGCCACTCATGCCGGCGCCACCTATGCCGATGAAATGAATCCTCTTACCCCGAAGCGAATCAATTCCATTGAATTCTTCGAACTCAGTCATCGCGTCTGTCCTGTCCGAACGATGCTTCGAATCATTTCTCCTAGTTTTTCTTCGGCATCCAACGAAAAAGCTGGAGATTTTGATTCGAGGCGAAATTTTTCCGCATCCCTGACAAACCCTATAAAGTGTTCCGAAAGATATCGCGCTGTAAAGATCTCTGATGGAACCACGACTGCAGCTCCGATATCAGAAAGTTCATGAGCATTCTCACTTTGCTCCCCATTGCCGATCGCAAGTGGAATTATCACTCCATACGTTTGCAGGATTCCGAGTTCAGCACACGTCACGGCGCCTCCTCGAGTGATGGCGAGATCCGCAGCAACCATCGCTTCACCCATGTCGTCAATGTAATGAACTGGTAAGTAATTTCTACTACGAGCCGGCAAATCGTTGGCTTTCCCGACCGCATGAAGAATTTGAATACCTGCAATATCTGTCTGCGGCAGGATTTCCTGGATCACACTATTAATCCCGTGCGATCCTTGTGAGCCACCGAAAACGAGAACAATCGGGCGAAGTGGATCGAAATTCCACTGTTCTGCCTTCTCCCCTCGGATACGTCGTCGTTCTTCGGTAGAGAGATGTGCGAGATTCTTTATAGATTCCCTTATGGGCATCCCAACCAATTCAGCCGAACTCCATTTTTTATTCTGAGACTTGGTGCTTGCGAAGGCGATCGTAGTTTTCGCGCCTAACTTTCTTCCTAATTCGTTCGCCATTCCAGGCAGCGCATTCGCTTCATGAATAAGTATCGGTACTTTACGAATCTTTGCGACGATATATGTTGGAGCACAGACATATCCGCCAAACCCGACGACGAGATCGCTCTCATCTAGAACGTGCCAAATTTGCATAAATGATCGAATAAATTTGAAAGGCCAAGAGATGATCTGCGCAGAAATATGGCGGGGAAAGGGTGCCTTCGTAATCGGATGAAGGGTAAATCCACTCTTGAGAAGTAACGAGGAATCCAAAGCAGCAGCTGTCCCAATAAATTCGCAACGTGCCGAAGACTCATGAATCTTTAGCCAACGAGCCACAGCCAGAGCAGGCTCGATATGCCCGGCAGTTCCGGCAGCGGCAAATGAGATCTTCATGAGTGCACCTATTCTGCCTTTGAACGGCGATGAGCGCTAAGTGCGGCGCGGACTTCTGGATCCCGTCTGATCACAGAGAGAACGAATCCAATCGCTATAAAGTCTGCCAAGATAGAGGAACCCCCGTAAGAGATGAATGGCAGTGTCACCCCAACGACTGGCAGAAGTCCAATATCGGATCCAATATTTACTGCCACCTGCAACATGATCCACGCGCCTATTCCGGCACAGGCATATTTATAGAAGAGGTCTTTCGTGTGCAAGGCGGTTCTGAAGATTCCGTAGATGAGCGCAGCATAAAGAATGAGAACAATAAGGGTCCCAAGGAGTCCTAGCTCTTCGCCAATTACCGAGAAGATAAAGTCGGTATTCGCCTCTGAAAGGTTTGCCCACTTTTGTCTGCTCGCGCCGAGCCCTACCCCGAAGAAGCCGCCACTCGCCAATCCCATAATCGAATGGGCTGTCTGCCAACCCGCAAGTTTGTAGACACCGGGTGCAAAGGGATGAAGAACTGCGTCGAATCGCTCTAATCGATTCTGCGAAGTGAATACGAAGAAGGCCACTCCAGATAGTCCTAATAAAGATGTGGTGACCATCGCCCAAGTTTCTAAACCCGAGATGAAAAGCATCGCGAAGACAATTCCCATAATGATCATGGCGCTCCCGAGATCTTTGCCCACCATCACAAGTCCCAAGAAAATAAGGGGGGCGGGTGCGATCATTTTCAGAATCTCAATTGAATTTCGACCGTAACCTCTCTCGTCGTAGCGTCGCAACATATGTGCGCACCAGAGCACGAGAACCAATTTGGCAAGTTCACTTGGCTGCAAAGTAAACGAGCCAATCCCAATCCACGAGCGATTTCCGTTGATATTTCTACCAATACCTGGTGCCTGTGGCAGGACTAGTGCGATTGCTCCGACTATAAGAGCTACTCGGGAAATCTTCTCCCAAATTGTGCGTTTTAAATGGATTGCTAAATAGAGGGCAGCACCACCTAAGAAAATGAAGGCAAGCTGTTTAAAGAAGATTGAGTATGTCGACCCGGTGGTTTCAAAGGCCTTCACTGATGAAGAGGAGAGGACCATGACGATACCTAGGCCCGTGAGTAACGCTGTTGAAGTAACGATGAGTACGTATGCAGAAGTCGGACGTTGGAAGAAATTCCGATAACTTCCACGTCTACTATTTATAGCCACTTCATATCCATCATCTCGTGGCTACTCTCTGCCAATCATTTCGCGCACGGCTTGAGCAAAAAGTTCGCCACGGTGCGCATACGAATCAAACTGATCCATCGATGCGCAAGCCGGAGCGAGAAGCACGACATCACCTTTCGTCGCCAACTCCTTCGCCCGCCCGATAATGGCCCGCATCAGGCTATCGGGATCACCATCCCCTTCAACTCTATAAAATGGAATTTCCGGCGCGTGAAGGGTGAGTGCCTCTGCAATGAGCTCCTTATCAGTGCCAATTAATATTGCCGCTTTTAATCTCGGTGCCGCACGCTTTACCAAGGCATCCATAGTTGCACCCTTTGCCAAACCACCCGCAACCCAGATCACTGACGAATTTGCAAGAATTCCGGCAATAGCCGCGTGAGGATTAGTTGCTTTTGAATCATTTATCCACTTAACGCCATCTCTCTCGAGAACTTCTTCGAGTCTGTGATGATCAAGGGTGAAAGCCGATAAACCTTTCTTGATGAACTCGTGAGGAATACCCATGGCAAGAGCAATTCCAGATGCAGCAAGCGCATTCGATACATTGTGTGGTACTTGTGGGTGGATATCCTTCAATTCCGCGATGAGAGTTGCCTCTTCTGAATCAGCAACAAACGCTCGGTCTACCAGCAAATCTTCGACCAGGCCGAGTTCATGTGGCATCGGAGTATCAAGTGAGTAAAAAATCTTCTTGCCTTGGAAGGAGGTGCTCCTCATCGCGATTTCGGGATCTTGAGCATTGAGGATCGCACAATCACTCGAAGCGATAAGGCTCATTTTTGCATTTGCGTAATTATCAAAGGTTTCATGCCAATCGATGTGATCCTCGGCGATATTGAGGATTGCAACTGCCTCAAAATGTGGAAGTTCACTCCATTCGATCTGAAAAGATGAGAGCTCAAGAGCTAAATAATCGAGAGCGGGTATTTGAGAGGCCGCGGCGATTGCAGGTATGCCAACATTTGCGCATGCCAAGCCTTTTACGCCTGCTGAATCCATGATCGATTGGAGCATCTGAATTGTTGTGGTTTTGCCATTTGTGCCCGTGAGCGCCACCCACTTCTGCTCCGGGGCTGCTTCCGATTTAACGAGCCATGCGAAATCAATTTCTGAGATCAATCGAATATCACTCTGCAAGAAGCTCTGGATACGAGGATGGGAACGCTTCCACCCCGGTGAAATTATTGCCAAGCCATAATGACGGATGGGCTCGCTGGAAGTTGAAATAACTCTTCCGTTGTACTCGCCCGCTTTATCATCGTAGAGATCAAAATCTGACCCCCTGCATTCAAGAAAATCCGCTACCGCTCGTCCGGTTACTCCAACCCCAAGCACAGCTACTGGCTCTGCAAGTAGCCTCGCTAAATCCTTCACTTAACGAACAACCCACTGCGCATAGAAGAGGCCTAAACCAGATGCGACACAAATTCCCGCAATGATCCAGAACCGGACAACAATTGTCACCTCTCCCCAACCTGAAAGTTCGAAGTGGTGCTGAAGGGGCGCCATTTTAAAGAATCGTTTCCCTTTAGTGATTTTGAAGTAAAGCACTTGGATGATCACTGAAAGCGTAATAATAATAAAGAGGCCACCGAGTGGAATGAGCATGAGTTCGGTACGAAGAGTGATGGCAAGGCCAGCTATCGCACCCCCGAGGGAGAGTGACCCAACATCACCCATGAAAATTTTCGCCGGTGAGGTGTTCCACCAGAGGAATCCTGCGCATGACCCAGCAAAAGCTGCCGCGAGTACCGCCAAATCCAATGGGTCACGGACTGCATAACACTTAGCAACCTGCGTGTAAGCGCAACTCTGTCGAAACTCCCAAATGCCAATCAAGACAAATGCTAAGAAGGCCATGATTGCTGCACCACTTGCAAGTCCATCTAATCCATCGGTGAGATTAACCGCATTACTTGTTCCGATTACGAGTAACAAGACCCAGATAATAACTATCGCGCCGGCGAATACGAGTGAAGTATCACGGACTGTTGATAGATGCTTTGATATCGGGGCTAAACCAAATTTATCAACGAAGTGAAGTCCCGCATACCCAAATCCGCCGGCGACGAGCGCTTGACCAATTATTTTCTGTCGAGCGGTTAACCCGAGTGAACGCTGCTTGACGATCTTTAGCCAGTCGTCGACAAAGCCAACGGTGCCAAGTCCGAGAACCAAACCTAAGACAAGCATTGCAGAAGAGCTGATATCTGATCCGGCGAGAAAATGGGATGTGAAGTACGCAAGCAAGACTGAGGTAATAATGATCAATCCGCCCATAGTGGGCGTGCCGCGCTTTACGTGGTGCGCTGTTGGCCCATCATCTCGAATTTGCTGTCCATAACCACGCTTTGCGAGCAGGCGAATAAAGACCGGTGTAAGAAATAGCGATAGAAAGAGACCTGTCGCCCCTGCGTATAAGACGCCCTTCACTGCGAATCCCCCGCGCTTCTCTTCTCAAACATAGTGACAATATTCCCCGAGAGGAGCTCAAGCTTCTCAGCCCTCGATGCTTTAATGAGTACACAATCGCCTGCGGCGAGATGTGACGCGAACGCCAATGCATCCTCCTGTGTTGGGTAATAATGCATCGAAAGACTCTTCCGCTCTGCTTCAGGTATTTCGTAGAGTCGGGTTCCGACGGCAACGAGATGATCAATTCCCAACGCAGCGGCAAGTCTGCCAACCTCGCCATGGCAATCCTTCTCAGACTCGCCGAGTTCATGCATCTTCCCGAGGAATGCCCACGATGAACCTCCTCGCTCCTGTGCGAAGAGAGCGAGCGTACGAAGTGCCGCTGCCATGCTCTCGGGATTGGCGTTGTAGGAGTCATTAATGACGACATAGTCCCCTAGGTCGTGCAATTCCATTCGCCACTTGCTCTGCAACTCAGCCATAGAGAGCGCTGAGGCGATTGAATCAATCGGAATATTTAAGGAGGTTGCTATTGCCGACGCTGCAAGAGCATTAGAGATCTGATGAGCCCCAAGCGTGCGAAGACTGACAGCCGCTCGTCCAGCCGGTGTGACGAGATCAAAATGAGCCCGCCCTTCACGAATTTCTATATCTGCCGCTCTCACATCAACACTCGATTTCTCTCCAAATGTAATCTTCGAAAGATCGGAGCGTGCCGAACCCATGGTGGGCGTAAATTCATCATAGGTACCTAATACGGCTACGCCGCCTGGCGGAAGGGAATCTATTAACTCTGCTTTAGTCGAAGCAATGGCCGATCGACTGCCAAACTCTCCAACGTGCGCACTTCCAACGACTAATACCGCGCCGATAGTCGGACGTGCGATTTCACACAACGCTGCGATATCACCGCTATGACGGGCGCCCATTTCGAGGACACAATATTTCGTCTGATCGGTACATCGCAAAAGTGTAAGAGGCAACCCAATCTCATTATTGAATGACCCAGCAGGCACAACCGTTTCACCCGAAGTCAATAAGATCTGACCAAGAAATTCTTTCGTCGTAGTCTTGCCTTGCGAGCCAGTGATCGCAATGAAGGCGCATGATGCTGCTCTATCTCTAGCAAATTTTGCGAGCGACGTTAAAGCCCTTAATGAATCTTCAACGATAAATGCCGGACCGCCGAAAGTTTCCGTAGTGATTGCAAATCGCGCTCCTCGTGTGATTGCATCTGCAGCAAAATCACTGCCATCGACGTTCTCGCCCTTTAACGCTACAAAGAAAGTCCCAGCGGTTGCATCGCGGGAATCAATTACAGGATATTCGCTTATTGTCTCGTGAGGGTCGAGGTCGACGATCTGAGCATCGATAGCTCTAGCGATTTCTGCAACAGTGAGAGTAATCACGAGAGACTCTCAATTGCTCGTGCCAACTCCAACCGGTCGTCAAACGGGTGCTTAACACCATTGATCTCCTGACCAGTCTCATGTCCCTTACCCAAAAGGATTACAGTGTCGCCAGGGTTTGCTTCACTCACAGCAATCGCAATTGCGCCGCGTCGATTACCTTCAATGACCAAGTTCTCGTTTGCCTGCTTGCCGCTCAGCATTGATTCAAGAATAACATCTGGATCTTCGGAGCGGGGGTTATCGCTCGTAAAAATTGCGACATCACTCCCGGCCACAAGGGCGTTACCCATCAGCGGTCGCTTTGAAGAATCTCGATCGCCGCCACATCCAAGCACGGCAATGATGCGACCTTCGGTAACTTCTCGGAGTGCGGACAGTGTTCGCGATACTGCATCTGGGGTATGAGCAAAATCAACGAGTGCCAAAAAATTCTGACCTAGATTAATAACTTCCAGGCGACCTGGTGCCCCACGAAGTTGACTTAAGTCATTGCCAATTGCAAGCGGGTCTAATCCACTCGCCACCGCTAGGCCAACAGCCGTCAGTGCGTTATCCAGATTATGAAGCCCAACAAGTGGGATATGCCCTTCAATTAAGATCCCGCCAATACCTCTGATTGCGACGTCATAGCCATGAGATCGCCTATCTATTGAACTGAAGTGCCAATCGGCGGAGGGATTACTCCTCGAGATGCTTTCAACTGGAATTTTTGTCTCTGCAAATAATTTAGCTCCCCACTGATCATCGATATTGATCAGTGCTCGATCTGCATACTCCTGAGTGAAGAGCGATGACTTGGCCGCAAAATAGCTCGACATATCGCCATGGAAATCGAGATGATCTTGTGTGAGATTCGTGAATGCGACAAGTTGAAAGTGAGTTCCGAGCATGCGTTTCTCCACAAGCGCGTGGCTACTTACTTCCATGACCATATGTGTAAGTGCTCGTTCGCGCATCGTCGAAGCAATTCCTTGGAGCTCGGTACCTTCTGGCGTTGTGAACGATGTTGGATATTGATCGGCTCCGATAGAGACCCCAACTGTGCCAATCATTCCAACCTCGCGGTTTTGAAGTTGCCACAACTGAAAGAGCAATGATGCCGTTGTTGTCTTGCCATTTGTTCCAGTAATTCCCACACTTGCCATAGCCGAGAAAGGTCGACCATAAAACCATGAGGCGATATCGGCGCTTACTTCTCGAGGAATTTCTTGAATAATTACCTTTGCTCTCTCACCAATAATCTCCGCACCTTCAGAGTCAGTAAGGACCGCACTCGCCCCGCGATTATTCGCTTCATCTACGAAGTGCGCACCATGCTTTTTTCGACCGGGCAACGCAATAAAGAGGTCTCCGGGCTCGACGTAGCCACTGCTACTTGTTACTCCAGAAAAATTCCCATCAATGTCGATTTCTGTTGATAAAAATCGACCTAGTTGAGCAAAGCTCTTTGTTGTTGGATTAATGGGACGCATGGAATACCTTCAGCGCTGTTGCATTGAGCGGATAGTGGATTTTTGATGGTGCCGTCGGAGCAATATGTTTTGCCTCGAGTACAAAACTCATCACTTTTTTAAATACTGGGCCCGCCACAAGGCCGCCAAAGTGGACGCCTTGTGGTCCTTGAACGACCACACTTACTACATAGCGCGGTGCATCGGCAGGTGCGAATCCAATGAACGAGGCGGTATAGCCACTATATCCACCCCTACCATTTGCGCGCATTGCAGTCCCGGTCTTACCTGCAACTCGATAGCCAGGAATTGCAGCTTCGGGGGCAGTTCCATCTTTTCCAACCACGCTCTCCATCATCAAGCGCATTTGTGTCGCAGTTGAAGCGCTCACTACGCGGGTAGTTGACGCCGGTTTCGATGGCGTGAAATTCCCGCTTGGATCGAAGTAGCCAGCAACGACATTTGGCGTAACTCGTACTCCATCATTTGCAATGGTCGCAAAGACGCTGGTCGCTTGAAGTGCGGTCAAGGAGTAGCCCTGACCGAAGGCAATCGTTGGGGCGGATGTGTCCGACCAGGACGAAACTGGGTGCAGGATTCCCTGCGTTTCGCCAGGGAGGTGCGATCCCGTTAGCTGACCGATTCCGAATTTTTGTAGATAGGAATAGAGCGTCTCGTGCGAGAGCATCGCACCAATTAGAATTGCTCCGGTATTACTCGAAATAGCGAGAGCGCCAGTGGTTGTTAAATTCTCGGTAGGGTGTTTTTCGTGGTCACGGAAAACCGCTGGTCCCACTTTGAGTGAATATGGAATAGAAAGCACGGTAGTCGGAGAGATTTTTCCCTCTTCCATCGCCGCGGAATAGGTGATGATCTTTCCTACAGAACCCGGTTCATATGAATCTGCGACCGCTGGATTTCGAAGCACAGAAATATTCTTAATTGGTTTACTTGGGTCAAAGGTGGGCGCAGAGGCTTGAGCAACGATCTGCCCTGTCTTGGGGTCCATGACGACAACAGTTCCAGAAATCGCGTGCGCCTTCTTCACTGCAGCAGAGATTGCATCCTGTGCGACCCATTGGATATCTCTATCAATAGTGAGCTGAACTCCAGTCCCAGGTTTCGCCTCAGTTACTACTTCTTTCGAACCAGGGATGATTGTTCCTGCGCCATTTGCAAAGAGATAGCGACCATTTACTCCGGTGAGAGTTGAATCCAAACTCGATTCCAATCCCCCCGCACCGATGCCAGAGTCATTAATCTTTCCAATCAGAGATGCCGCAAGTGCACCCGTTGGATAATCTCGAACGTATGAGCGCTCTGAATAAAATCCGAGCATACGTTGAGCCAGGCCACCAGGTTGCTTCACTATCGCGCTATTAAAACTAGTGAGCGCCGAGTTAAGCGAATTCCACATGGCAGGCGGCACTTGCTTTGCGATGATCTGATATCTCTTCGTGCCAGTAAGCAAGGGAAGGAGCTTACTGGCATTCATTCCTAGAAATGGGGCGACAAATTGCGCGGTTTTCGCAGGGTCGGAGATCTGAACTTGGTCCACAACGATGTCGATAGCTGCCACGCTTCGAGCTAGCTCGATGCCATGTATGTCGGTAATCGTTCCGCGTGGAGCGAGCAAAACTGAAGAATTCAATAATTCCGAGTTAGCGCGGGCCGTATAACCACCGGCTTGAACCGCTTGTACATCAATTAATCGAAGTGTGAATAGAAGAAAGATCGCAGCAGAGAAACTGACGATCTGTCTAATTCTCTTTGATGTAAGTTGCTGGTCGCTCATTTATTAGGCACTCCACTCACATCAATGAATGATGGTGCGCCATCGGGGGTCATTCCTAATTTAATTGCTGCGACTGAGAGGGTATCTGGCGATGCTTTAATCGCTGCTTCGCGAAGTATTGCGTCGCGTTGATCATTAACAATATTCATTTCGTGCTTGAGACGTTGAAGCACGAAAGCATCTTGATTGAGTGCGGTATTGATGACGAGCAATGAGAGCAAACTCAGCAAAAAGATTCCAGCAAGAACGGTCAAAAAGGCTCGAATGGCCACTTCTTCTCCGGGCTGTGAACGAAGTTCTGGCACTAGTCGAAGTACTACTTTGGTGGAACCGTTGATCACCGCCGCTCGTGATCGAGCAATGGTTGGAGAGAGTAACGCGATCGCCATTATGCAGCCAATCTTTCGACCGCGCGGAGCCTCATCGATTGGGCTCTAGGATTAAACGAAATCTCTTCTTCGCTCGCTGATTCACTACCAGAAAGCACTAAACGGTATTTTGCGGCAGAGTTAGGAAGATCGATCGGAAGTCCAAGCGGAGTTCCTGACTTACAGACCTTGGCAATTTCCGCTTTAACAATCTTGTCCTCAAGCGATTGATATGACATTACGACGAGACGTCCCGAAATTTCTAAAGCGGCCAAAGCTGCAGGAATCGCGCGCGAAAGGACCTCGAGCTCTTGATTGACCTCAATGCGAAGCGCCTGGAAGGTCCGCTTCGCTGGATTTCCGCCGGTTCTTCTCGCTGCTGCAGGAATGCTCTCTTTCACTAAATCAGCGAGCGCCTTGGTGCCACCCAAATTACCTGCACTTCGGGCCTCAAGGATGCGATCGACAATACGTGGTGCAAATTTCTCATCTCCGTAATTTCGCAAGATTCGAATCAGCGCATTTCTGTCATACGTCATGAGAATGTCAAAAGCGGAAATACCCTGTGATTGATCCATGCGCATATCAAGTGGAGCATCTTGAGAATATGCAAAACCTCGTTCAGCTTCATCGAGTTGCATTGATGAAACACCCAGGTCAAAGAGAATGCCGTCGACTCGCGAAATTTCAAGCTCTTCTAATACTTCTGTAATCTGGTCGTAGATCGAATGAACGATGATCGCGCGCTCACCAAAAGGTTTTAACCGTTCGCGCGCAATTGCAATTGCTGAAAGATCGCGGTCTAAGCCGATCACTGTTAATTCGGGGTACCGCTGTAGCATCTCAGATGTGTGACCGGCTAGACCCAAGGTGGCATCTAAAACAATTGCACTCTGCCTCTCGGCTATTGATGTCTCGATGGCGGGTGCGAGCAGCGCAATACAACGATCGAGCGCGACTGGTATGTGTTGCATCTGCTTCCCCTTTCCTGAAATCGGGCTCCCGGCCCTTCTCTTTCTTTACTTAGGTCACCGCCGACCGACGGATCATGGGGGTGTATCGGCGCCGGGGAAGTGGCGTCGATAGTTGATGATCGGCAGTGGCCTAAATAGAGATCTAGAAGAGTCCTGGGAGCACCTCCGTTGAGACATCCGCAAAACCCTTCTCCCGATCGGCGAGATAGGTGTTCCATGCCAGGGCATCCCAAATTTCTAAACGCGTATTTGCGCCGATTACCACGCACTCTTTTTCTAACCCGGCATATGTTCGAAGCCCATTAGGAATAGTGACGCGCCCTTGTTTGTCAGGGACTTCATCGTGTGCCCCGGCGAACATGACGCGCATGTAGTCGCGGGCAGCCTTCTCGGTTACTGGTGCCTGACGGAGGCGGTCTGTAATCGCAGAAAATTCATTGACTGGGAAGACGTATAAGCAACGCTCTTGCCCTTTTGTAATAACTAGTCCGGAGGCGAGCTCATCGCGAAACCGGGCGGGAAGGATGATTCGACCTTTCTCATCCAGCTTGGGCTCGTGGGTACCAAGAAACATGCCCACCCCCTTTTTTCTGACTACCTGTGGCTCTCTCGGCCAGATCTGACCCTGAGAAGTCCGCTTTTACGCTCAAATCCCCCGATTTAAGTACGTGACCCCACTTTACTCCACTTTTCTCCATTTTCAACCATCTTTGCCCACTTTCTTTCCACTTCTGCCACTTTCTCTCCATTGGCACCCCTGCTCTTAAGGTTTCGCCAGGTTTTGCCAGGTTTTGCCAGGTTTTGCCAGGTTTTGCCAGGTTTTGCCAGGTTTTGCCAGGTTTTGCCAGGTTTTGCCGGTCTTCTGCAGGCTCAGATCACCCTGCCTGCGCAGTGAAGAGCCTTCCCTCGATGATGAGTACTCTTTGGCGGATGAGCGCAATGGAGAAGAGTGAATCCAGTCCTGCCAGTCCCGCCAGCCCAGCTGGCACTATCGGTGAGCCACTCATCATCGCGAAGGGACTCCGTAAGGAGTACGGGGAGTTCACCGCAGTTGATGGGATCGACTTTCACGTCAACCGGGGCGAATCCTTTGGCTTCCTTGGGCCCAATGGCGCAGGCAAATCCACGACGATGCGCATCATCGCTGCGACGCTGACGCGGACTTCCGGGGAGATCACCATCTTGGGCAAAGATCCCGAGAAGCGAGGGCCTGAGATCCGAGCTCACCTCGGCGTTGTCCCTCAACAGGACAATTTGGATTCCTCGCTCACTGTTGAAGACAATTTGTATGTCTATGGCCGTTATTTTGGTTTAACGAAAAAATTTATTCGCGCAAAGATCGAAGAACTTTTAACTTTTGCACAACTTGAAGAGAAACGCGGCGTAAAGGTTGAAGCGTTATCTGGTGGTATGAAGCGAAGGCTCACCATCGCTCGTGCGCTCGTGAGCGAACCAGAGATTTTAATGTTGGATGAGCCAACCACTGGCCTTGATCCGCAAGCACGCCACATTTTGTGGGATCGACTCTTTCGATTAAAAGAGCAGGGCGTCACGCTTCTTATCACAACCCATTACATGGATGAGGCTGAACAATTATGTGATCGATTAATTGTGATGGACAAGGGAAGGATCATGGCAGAGGACTCCCCTGCAGGTCTGATTAAGACCTATTCCACAAAGGAAGTTCTTGAAGTTAGATTTGGCGCAGATAGAAATGATCTTTACGCAGAAAAGCTGAGAAGTATGTGCGATCGAATCGAAGTCTTACCCGATCGAGTGCTTATGTACTCCGATGATTGCGAAACGCTCCTTCATAACGTTGTAAGTCAAGGAATGCAACCAACTACTTCACTCGTCCGACGAAGCTCTCTTGAGGATGTCTTCTTGCGCCTCACCGGCCGAACTTTGGTCGAGTAATGAGCGATACAAAAATTGCTCGACGCGGTTCACTTCAACTGATTAACGTCCCTAAAGTTCTGCACCGAGGAGCTCTTTACGTTGCAGAGGCCCGAATTCGGGTGATGTTGAAATGGAAATGGTCGATCGCAGGTGAAGCAATTCTCAATCCGATGTTTTATCTCCTCTCAATTGGTATTGGTATCGGCAAAGTTGTGAATTCACACCAGGCCTCAGGGATAGATGGCGTCTCGTATCTCGCATTTCTCGCCCCAGCTCTGCTTGCTTCTGCCTGCATTATTGGCGCCGTGAATGAAGTCATGCATCCCACTCTTGAAGGTTTCAAGTGGAATAAGAATTTCTATGCGATGTATGCAACCCCTATCTCTGGTAAGCAGATTGCAGATGGAGTTCTGCTCTCTGGTCTTGTGAGAGCCCTCTTTGGGACACTTATGTATTACGGCGCACTCCTCATATTTGGTGGCGTGAGTGGCTGGCATAGCTTGTGGTTAATTCCGGCAACGATCTTTGCCGCAGCATCCTTTGCCGCACTTATGTTGGGTTTGTGCGCGGCTATAGAAAATTCGGACTTACTTCTCAACATAGTTGGTCGACTCTTGATCATGCCCCTCTTCCTCTTTTCTGGAACCTTTTACTCGTTGCAATCCATGCCTAAGTTCCTTCAATTTATCGGTTGGCTCTCTCCTCTTTGGCATGCAACTGAAGTTGGCCGCTGGATTTCCTATGGACACCACATCAGCACTCAAGGGCTGATTGCACACTTCCTTTACATGGGCATCATGTATCTCGTTGGAGTTCACTATGCGCGCCACTTCTACCTAAAGAGGCTCTCAAAATGACAATTGGTGTGATTACCGATGCCGTTCGCATTGCCGAACGTTTAAAGGGCCGCTTTGGCGAAGGAACCTACTCAAGGCGAGCACGAGCGATTCTTGAGCATCGCCGCATTGCATTTAAGCAAGGACATTGGATTGTTGTCTTCACCGGTTTTACCGAACCTGTCCTTTACCTCTTCTCATTTGGATATGGAGTTGGAAAACTCGTCGGTAAAGTTCAAGTGGGACCCGGTCATTGGGTAACGTATGCTCAATTTATCGCGCCGGCACTTCTCGCGACCTCTGCCATGAACGGTGCAATCTACGACTCGACATGGAACGTATTCTTTAGATTGAAGTGGGATGGCACCTATAAGGCGATGCTGGCAACTTCGCTCGGGCCATTGGATGTTGCTCTGGGTGAAATTGGGTGGGCGCTCATTCGCGGCTTGATTTATGCAGCGGGCTTTACGGCGATCGTTATGCCGCTTGGAATTATCAAGGGTTGGTATGGGCTCTTGGCGATTCCTGCCTCTGTGATTATCGCCTTCGGGTTTGCATCTATCGGAATGCTGTACACATCCTATGCAAAATCTTTTCAGCAGATGGATTGGGTAAATATCATCATGCTGCCACTCTTCTTATTCTCTGGTGCCCTCTATCCACTTTCGATCTATCCCCAATGGCTCCGACTCATCATTGAAGCACTCCCCTTGTGGCACGGGATTCAGATCGTCCGCGACTTATCGCTTGGGATTATTCACTGGAGCTTGCTTGGCCACGTGGCATATTTTCTTCTGATGATCGCGGTGGGGCTAACATTTACAACGAGGCGATTACGCGCGCTATTTATGCGTTAAATTTTTCTTGAATAACTTTAATTGCTTCGATCATCCCAGCGGCGTTCAAGGCGATCGCTCCACCGGGGATTTTTGATCTTAGTTCCAGTGTTCTTGCCCATCATCTGTCGCAGCGAGAAATTAGAGATTGCACTAAAAGCCCCGCTGAGCGAAACGATAAACCCAGCAACCCCAATGACCGTGCTCTTCGCCACCAGCCCTGAGAGCACAATGATGAGTCCGACCAAGACGGCGATAACTCCAAGGAGCACGCGAGAAGCCTGTCGAGTCCGCGTCTTACCGGTCAGGGTGCCTACAAGCCTTGGATCATCGGCAGCAAGAGCTGCCTCCATCTCGGCGAGGAGCTTCTGTTCGTGTTCGGAGAGTGCCACGTCTCTAGATTATCTCTATTCCTGGGATTCGTCAGCCTGTGAGCCTCGAACTAGTCGAGCCGGGCGGACGCTACCCCCACCAAAGCGGTGACGGGCGGCATCAATCGCCTCAGTGGCCTCCCGCCAGCCCTTTTCGCGCTCACCAAGAAGAAGTTGCTGGGGCGTACCCGAGCGCTCGCTCAAACTTTCAAGTGAAACTCCTACGAGTCTAATTCGCGCGCGATCGAGCCCCAGAGAGCGATAGAGCCCTTTAACAACGCCATAACATTCCTGAACTCCACTTAATGGCAAGGGGAAACTCTTTGATCGACTTACGGTCGTGAAATCTGCAAACCGGATCTTGATCGATATCCGTGAAGCAACAAGATTGCGATCTCGAAGTCGTTGCGAAGATTTCTCAGTCATTCTTAGAAGTTCACGCAAAATCTCATCGTGATCATCGAGGTCAATCAAAAAAGTCTCTTCTGCGCCGATGCTCTTATCTGGTTCATCCATTGTGACGCTTCGATAATCACGTCCCCACGATAATTCATAGAGCGTTTCTCCAGCAGATTGACCAAGTGCCCGAATTAAGGTCTGGCGTGAGGTGTTAGCGATATCTCCGATTGTTCGCAGCCCGATTCGCTGCAACTCTTCATTAGTTTTTGGTCCTACTCCCCACATCGCTTTAACGGGAAGTGGGTGAAGGAATTCCAAAACTCTCTCCGGCGCAATTTCCAGCATTCCGTTGGGTTTCGCATATGTCGAGGCGAGTTTGGCAATAAATTTTGTCGAAGCAATTCCTACCGAGCAAGTAATTCCTTCTTCGCGTTCAACACGTTCACGAATCCTTGATCCAATCTCTCGCCCTGATCCATGCAATCGCTTGCTCCCTGTTACATCAAGGAATGCCTCATCAAGTGAGAGTGGCTCCACCAGTGGAGTGAAGGCTTGGAAGATCTCCATAATATGACGGGAAATCTCGGCATTGCGTTCCATATTCACGGGAACGAAGATCGCCTGTGGGGCCAATCTTCTTGCTTGCCCAAGTGGCATCGCTGAATGAACTCCAAGTTTGCGCGCCGCGTAATTAGCAGATGAGACGACCCCTCGCGCGCCCATTCCTACGACAACAGCCTTACCTTTAAGGGTTGGGTCATCGCGTTCTGCAACAGAGGCATAAAAGGCATCCATATCTACATGGAGAATTGTGAGCGCACTTGGGCTCTTCTCATCCATAAGATGCTCGTTCACGAGAGTTGAGATTACGCCACTTCTCATAAGAAGCACCCAACTCCCACGCCTTTGTGGCGCGAATGGATACTCCTCGAGGTCCAGTTCTTCGTACCTCTCCTCGCACTAAGAAGAGCCATGAGCTATAGAGAAGCCCAGCACAACTCTCCTGAACATCCTCAAAGAATGTAATGTCATTGCACCCATAGCTATCATCGAGGGTCAAGAACATAACTCTCCTGCCCGATCGAACTGGTGGGGTTTGAAGTGCAACTTTTACGCCTGCAACAAGAACCGTGCTCCCTGCTCGATGGTGGATGAGGTCTGATGAGCGAATTGCGCCAATCTGATTGAGAAAATCTCCATAAAATTCCAACATATGTTGCGAAATATCCAACCCCGTAAGGTCCACTTCGTGACGAACCTTCTCAGAGCGCGTGAGATCAGGAAGACCACTGGGCTCAAGTGGTGGTGGTGTTAAGCCAAGAGTGAGTTGTTTGCTTCCTACATTTCCTTTCTTGGAAGCAGATAATTTATAGAGATCTTGTGCATGAAGAAGTAGATCTCGCCTATTCAGAGATCCTTCAATCGGCTCCTTATGAAGATTATGTAGTCGATCAAAAGCACCAACTAAAATGAGTGCCTGCGTTGTGGGATAAGCAGAACCAGATCTCAGCACAAAATCATTGAGGTCCAAGTATGGACGAGCGCTCAGGATGGTATCTACCTCTCCCTCGCTAATGCCTTGAATCTCGGTGAGAGCGATACGAATTGCATATCCTCTGGCATCGGGAAGATTTAGCTCTGCCCCAGTGCTCGCAAGATTGGGTGCAAGATAAGGAGTCTTTACTTCATATTCGTTTACATCATCAACCTTCTCAACACGATAGCTTCTATCTGAAAGATTAATATCAATAGGCGCTACTGCAATCCCCCATTGCCTTGCTTCATCAAGAATAAGACGTTTCGGATACATCCCTGGATCATGAGTAAGCGCGCCCGCGATAAATGCAGCAGTGTGATGGGCTTTAAGCCATGCCGATTGATATGTAGGAAGAGCGAAAGCAGCAGCATGCGCCTTACAAAAACCAAAGGATGCAAATGCTCGCAAGACCTCCCATACTTTATCTACAGTGGCCATATCAAAGCCCTCTGCAAGCGCTGCTGGATAGAACCAATCACACACTATTTGCTGACTCTCATGAGAACCGAGTTGGCGGCGGCGCTCATCAGACTCTGCAAGTGAAGAGCCGGTCATGACTGAGATAAGGCGAATTACCTGCTCATGAAAGACAACAACACCCTCTGTCTCATCAAGAATGGGGTCCAGTTTTGGATGCAGCGTCAATCTCGAGCGATGACCATGTCGAGTATTGATAAAGGGTGTAATCATGTCGCTCTTAACTGGCCCTGGGCGAAAGAGTGATATATCAATAATCAAATCGATAAATGTCGAAGGGGCAAATTTCCCTACAAGCTCGCGTTGCCCAGGACTCTCAACCTGGAAAATTCCTAGAGTTCGAGTGGATTTAATCAGATCGAAAGTATCGCAATCATCAAGAGGTAGAAGATCTATATCTACCGTCGAATCTTCTACTCTCTTAATCTCTGATAATGCGTAAGAGATAGCCGATTGCATGCGAACTCCTAATACATCCAGCTTCAAGAGGCCAATTGCTTCAACATCATCTTTATCAAAATAGACCATTGGATAATCGCTGGAATTGCGCAGAGTTGGGGCAACATCGAGCAACTTTGCGTCAGAGAGAACGATCGCGCATGGATGCATAGATAAGTGTCTAGGCAGGCCATCTATCCGGCCTGCAAGTTCAATCGCCATTCTCATAATTGGAGTGTCGAGTTTTAGATGCTTTAACTCGGGCAAGTTCTCTAAAGCTTTCCCGATATTACGAGCCCTGATATGTGGGAGCGATTTGGCAATGAGATCAATCTCCATGGGAGATATCCCAAGAGCTGCTCCGACATCGCGGATAGCGTGGCGAGCGCGGTAGGTATCAACCATCGCGACAGTTGCGGTTCGTTCTGTTCCGTACTTTTCAAATATTGCATCATAAATCTCAAGTCTTCGCGCCGACTCCACATCAATATCAATATCAGGGAGTTCACCTCGAAGAGTTGAACAGAAACGCTCCATTAAGAGGCCTTGGCTTATCGGCTCAACACCAGATATTCCCAAGAGATAGCAGATAAGCGACCCTGCCCCGCTACCCCTCGCTGCGACACGAATTCCTTTGCTTCGAGCCATATCCGTTATATCTGCAACGGTAAGAAAATATGATTCAAATCCAAGGCTCTCGACTGTCGATAGCTCCTCTTCGAGTCGTACCGAAGCTGCTACTGATTGGGATGATGAGTACCTTCTCGATAGACCGGCTTCGGCACGAGCGCGTAATTGCTGAGCCATTTCGGCATGCGTTGCAGAGCCAACCACACTGCTCTCAGGAAGATGAACTCCTCCAATGCCAATATCACGACGCGGGGATAAGTAACATCGCTGTGCGATTAAATGTGTTGTAGTTAAAAGTGCTGAGCCATCACGCTCACCCGCCATTCGTGAGATCTCATCTGCAACAAATTTCATCTCAATCTCGCTCTTCAAGTAGCCCTCACTATTGTGGCGCTCAACATGGCGTTGATGGAGCGGAACAAGAAGCCTTGCCGCATCTAAGACATCGGCAACTGGGCCATCTGCACGGTCGAGCATGCGTGCTGAATTGGTAAGAATTGCAGGAATTTTATGATCTCTTGCAAAACCAAGAGCCTTTGCTGCGTAGGGAGTAGAGAGCGGGCCATCTCCTCTGATCAAATGTGATGTGCATTCAATTACTTGCTCGGCAAAGAGGTCGCGCATCGAATTGTAAATAGAGTTTGCTGAGTCATATTTACGCGCGCCGATACTCTCGGCCAATTGAGATCTATGACCATGAAGAAGAATCAATTGAGATGAGTACTCCGATGCCTCTTCGAGGATCTGATAAGTAAGTAAGTTCTCATTATTGAAACGATTAATAGCAGTGAGTAGACGATAGAGCGCGGGCAACTTTCCAGACTGAGCAAGAAGAGTGACTCGATACTTCTTCTGGACAAAACTTAAATTTATTCCAAGAACGGGAGCGATTCCGTAGTGTTCGCAACTCTGCGCGAAACGAATCGCTCCAGCCATCCCATCTCGATCGGTGAGCGCCAACGCACTCATGCCGAGCTCGGCCGCCCTTGCTACCAAGGCATCGGGTTGCGCTGTGCCATATTTAAAGGAGTAGCCGCTTGCCACATGTAAGTGAGTGAACATGGGTGAGCGCGCTCTAGCGTGGTCTAGAGGTCGGACGGATCTGCCAGGTGCCAGTAACCTCATCAAGCTCTATCTCAAAGGTGGCGAGCGCACCAACAGGTGCTGCCTCGACCCGCCAAATTGCGCGGGCTCCATCATCAAAGATCGTCTGCTCTAGATGCTTCTGATGATGAAGGCGATTGCCATCTTCGATGCGATTCCACCAGCCGCCTGACTCACGCCAACGAGAGACGATTGCGTGGATATGAAAGCGCCTCCCTTGATAGAGAAACTCAAGGGGCTCCCCTTCCGGCGCTAGTACGGCCGGCGGGGTCTGGGCTGGGGTGGTAGTTGATTCGAACATATGTTCGAAAGATAGTCCCCTCCACTGACAGTAGCAAGGCAGCTCCTGCCGGTAGCCACTTACCCTCGCCACTCACCCTCAACGCCAAGCGAGCGGGGACCAAAAAGGGCAAGCGAGGGAGCGAGGGCAGAAATACTGCAACGATACGCACCATGGTCATCCTAGAAGCGCTACTTGCCGGTGGATTTATAGGCTCGGTCTTGGGTTTTGTGGGCGCTGGCGGGGCAATGGTCTCTGTCCCCATCCTGCTCTACATCTTTCACTTCACCAACGAACAGGCGACCATCGCAGCCCTGGTAGTAGTAGGCCTAGCAGCCGCTTCGGGGGTCTTGCCTAAATTTAAAAGCAAAGAGGTCCTTGTCCGAGAAGCGGTATCGATCTGGGCAATTGGCTTAGTCGCAACACTCTCCATGTCAGCTCTAGCTCACCACATCGAACCAAAAATTCTCCATAGCGGATTTGCGCTCGTGCTCCTTATCGCCGGCGGATCGATGTTACGCAAACCATTTACCGCAGATCCCGAACATCGAATGCCTCTGCCAGTACTCATACTTATCTCGCTCGTCATTGGAACGCTCACTGGACTCTTTGGAATTGGTGGCGGTTTTCTTGCAATTCCCGTACTTGTACTTTTTTATAACACTCCCCAGAACAAGGCAGCCGGAACATCACTCTTAATTATCTCAATGAATAGCGCAACCTCCTTTCTGGAGCGCCACGCAAACTGGCACTTAGTAAATTGGAAAGTTCCATTTACCATTGCCATTGTTGCAATTATCGTTTCGCGCTTTGCTTCGCAGCGGAGCGGTAAAGCAAATGCCAAGATACTCAAGAGCTCTTTTGCATATCTGCTCTTCAGTCTCTCGGCATTCACTCTTGTAAAGACTTTCCTGCTCTCCCAATAAGAAGCTGGTCAATTATTCAATTTTTTGCATGACCAGCATCAAACTTTTTCTGCAGATTTTCTATACCAATTTCTCCAAATCAATCTATGAACGGGGATCCAATAAGGAATTCGAGGAATGATGGGTAGAAGTGGCAAGAGAATTAGCCCAAGGCTCAGCAGACCCATCAAAGACATGACGAGAATATCTGCATTACCCGAAGACTTAAATGGTTCAATCTGATACCAGAATGAGTAGAGCCATAACCAGGATTGACCAGGCCACGATCCTGTCTCGTTCATGACGCCCCATTGATCGCCACCAAGATGCTCTGCGCCAGCTTTGTCAGGGAAGTACGTACCGCTGTCGGCCAAGAAGAGAAGGGGCTTGGTGAAGTTGGTAGGGAGCGTTGAATCGCTTGTTGTGAGCGCACCATCAAGTGCACCACTGGTAGCCATTCCATAAAGCGCTGTAACAAGGGTTGGAGTGGGTCCGAACTTTCCCGTTGGATCGGCGAGCGTGAGTGCCTTCCCATCTTTTGTGAGGGCATCGGCATAGGCATTTGCCCAATCACTTCGCTGTGTCTCTGATGCTGCGCTCCACGTTGCAATCGCAGCTTGTGTGGAATCGCTCGTTTGAAGTTTGAGCGGCTCAATGACAAAGCTATCTGCTGGAACGATAGGGATGCGCACGCCAGCTAACTTTGCGAGGTTTACTGGACCAATATTCTGGTTATCGCCGTTGTGATTGTATGGGGGCCCATAGCTGGCACTTGTTGTTGTTCCTGCCAACTCGCCAGCAGCAGTTTGAACAAAGTCAGCAGGTGCCTCTTTCGACCACGACTGCATGGTCAGCGCCTTTTGATCCGGCGAGCTAAAGAGCGCAGCCAAAGAAAGAGCGAGTAACCCGACCACGACAACTGCGATAACAAGTTCTTTTATGAGGTCATATTCGCGTACGGGACCACTCCATTTTTTCGAAGGGTCAACTGTTGATAATTTACGAGTCATGGCTATTCGCCTCCCTCTTCGATAGGTGGCACTACCCCTTTGCGACGAACCAAAATCACATGCCAAAGCACAATGGCGCCGAGAGCAAGTGGCAACAATGAGACGTGGAGAAGAATCGCTTGTCCTGTGTTGAGAGTATTAAAAAATGCCCCAATACCCATTGCATTGAAACCATCTTTTGCTTGAGTTGCGATCCACTGCGAATCAAAGTTTGTTTGAATGATGTATCCAGTGAACCCAGTAATGATCGAGGCGAAGAATGCGAGACAACCGGTAACCCACGTCGCCAATCTGCGGCCACGCCAGGCTGCCATCCAGAACTTTCCCCAAAGGTGAACCACCATAAAGACGAAGAAGAGTTCAACGCTCCACAAGTGAACCGAGTTCACATAGTGGCCCACATTTGATGTATGCCACCAAGCTGGTCCCTCGAGAGTCAGATAAAGGCCAGATGCAATCAGCATGATGAGGGCGGCGAGAGTGGAGACCCCGAAGACGTAGATCCATGAGGCCACATAAGCAGGCTGGTGATCGGGTAAGAGATCTTCTGGTTCAAATTTCTCTAAAGTCGCACCCCGGACCTTTCCAGTCCACGATTGTTTGCTACTCATTTTTTATCGCCCTTCTTAGCCGAACGCCGAGAGTGCTCGTGGTCGGGAAAGGGGGCAAAGAGGGCGATCGAAAAGATCACCATCATGGCCAGAATGATCGTCAAATTGCCGATTGAGACTGAAAAAGGCCCCACGCTGAAGTAATGCGCTGGGTGATTAAGGTTTATTTCCAGAAATTTGATCATATCGAGGCTTCCTCTCCGGTTACCTACCATCACTGAAACGGGCAACAGTGAACGTTGATTGGACGCTACTCTCAAAGCCGGAATTATTGAGGCACTTCACAAGGAAAACCCTTGGGCTAGCACTCAAAAGAGAGCAGAATAGGGCTTGCTAGAAGAAGGCTCAGAGCGAGCTTTATAGAACTACAGCTCAAGGAGGTCAGTTAAAGTGGATATTAAGATATTGATGCGTGATCTCACACCGTTTGAGCACCTTGTTGCAACACATATGTGCGATGGACTTTCAAATGGGGCAATTGCCCGAGAGACCGCGCATACCGAGAAAGTTATTGAAAATACCATTTCGCGCATGGCTCGAGCATTTAGCATTCAATCTGGAGCCGATATCAACCTTCGAGTGCTCCTTGCACTGGCTTACCGTGCCCAATTCGGAGATGGCTCCTTTGATAAATTAGGCGTCGATTGCATTCATGCTGAAGTTGGTCCTGATGGGCGCAAATATTGCAATCGCCACCTTGAATAAGGGTGGGATAAGGTCGGAATAAGGTCGGAATAAGGTCGGAATAAGGTCGGAATAAGTTCAATTTCTCCTAACCTCTAACTTCCAACTTCTATCTCTCGGATCACACTTCACTAAGGGATAGCACTCCCTCTTTTCCTTCGTCGCGCTTGCTCTTGGGTAAATACTTATGTCGAGATGAAATTTCTCCAGAATTCATCTCTATTAATTCGGAGAGCACAATTAAACAAGGTTAAAGAAGGTTGAGGAAGAAAATGAAGAGAAAGACTTTCGATAAATTAGCAAGCATGATTGGCGGATTGCTCGCAGTCATTCTTATCGCAGCCGGCGCCCTCCTCACATGGGGTGGCACATTTGCAAATAATCAAGTGAAAGACCAACTCGCTGCTCAAAAGATCACGCTTCCAACTGCTACCCATAATCCAAAAGAGAGTGCAGATGTCACCGCATTCTTCAAGGCTCATGGTGGAAAGTTGATGACCACAGGTAAGGAAGCTCAAATGTATGCAGATCATTACATTGCTTTCCATCTCAGCGCGATTGGCGGAGGAAAGGTCTATTCCGAACTTTCGGCTCAGGAAATTTCTCTTAAGGCAGAAGCGGCAGCCGATCCAACAAATGCGGCACTCGCTGCCCAGGTTGTCGCACTCGACAACACGGTCGGAACTGTCTTCAAAGGTGAGAGCCTTCGCGGAATGCTCCTCAATGCTTATGCATTCTGGCAACTTGGTCAGATAGCGATGATTTCCTCTTGGGTCTCATTCCTCGGCGGTTTGATCTTCTTGATCCTCGCTCTCTTGGGATTCGCGCATTCTCGTCGCACTTCAGAGGATGACGCGATTTAAGCCTCATCTCTCCGTGAGGGAAAGGCCCCCGTTAATCCGGGGGCCTTTTAACGTTCGCCCTGTAATAAACTCCTTCCATGTTTGAATTAGCACACGTAAAGAGTGGAGTCGGTGAACCGCTCCTACTCATTCACGGAATGGGATCGTCAAGTGAAGCGTGGAAACTCATCACACCAGACCTCTCGAAGGATTTTGAAGTCATAGCAGTTGATTTGCCTGGCCACGGAAAGAGCAAAATGCCAGGAGGCACAAGGATGGACCCGGCTTCTCTCGCCCAGCTTGTGAGTCGACAGATGCACGAGTGGGGATACGAAAAGTTTCACGTAGTCGGCAATTCATTGGGTGGTTGGACTTCACTTGAATTGGCCGCTGCATTTCCAGAGCAGATTCTCTCTGTAACGGCGCTAGCCCCAGCTGGCTTATGGCTGGTACCGGAAACTAAACGCCAAGCCTTAGGCGCTCTCTCGCGTTACATGGCATCTGGCACGCACTATGTTGCACCACATCTTCTTAAATACACATGGGCGAAGAAAATTGGATTTTCAAAGGTGAGTCCGCAATGGCAAACACTCCCCCTTGAAATCTGCATCGATGCGACTAAAGCGATGGGTAGCTCCCTTGGTTACTTCCCGGCATGGGATGCGATGCTTGGACTTCGTTTTGATAAAGATATCTCTTCAGCAATTCCAATTACGGTCGTCTTCGGCGATTCAGATAACACCTTGCCTGCGCAATATTCACAAGAGCGATCGCTTGTGCCACAACATTCGCGCTGGGTCGTCCTGCCGCAATCAGGACATGCCCCGATGTGGGATCGTGCTCCAGAAGTAGTGGCGGAAATTCGCCTCACCACCGGTCATTCCTCGTGACATATTTCTTTATCTGGAAAATAAGAAGACGAGACTTACTCCGGGCTCTGATTCACATGGCGATTGATCGCTTCTCATTGCGTAAAAATCCACACCTGCTCTTTCATAAATCCCTGGGAACAGGTGCTGGCGAAACCTTCACGCCTTCGGATGCTGACCTTCTTACTTGGGCACTCATCATTCACTCTGATGGCGAATATAAAGAGCTTGATCAGATTACATCTGTAAAGAGTTGGCGACGATTTGCTATAAGCGAAGAACTTTTTGAGCTCTCCCCCATCGCCTCCCACGGTAATTGGGCAGGGAGACCAAGATTCTCGCTAACCGAGAGTTCGCCATCTGCAACTTTATGGAAGGGCGAAGTGGCAACCATCACGCGAGCAAGAATTTCATGGCGACAGAACCTTCGCTTCTGGAGATCGGTCCCTGCCGTCACCCGTTCTCTTCACAGTGCCGAGGGGCTTATTCAGGCTATAGGGATCGGTGAGGCGCCATTCGGACTCCAGGGGACCTTCTCGCATTGGAGATCACAAGAAGATTTGCGGGCCTTCGCCTATAGAACCAGCGCTCATCAAGAGGCAATCGAAAAGACCGAAAGATTTCAATGGTACTCAGAGGAGCTTTTCGCACGTTTCGCAGTTCTCGATCGTCATCACGTGAATCTCGCTCAAAACAATGGGGCGATACAAGCCTAATGCGAGGCGCGTTGCGCAGTAGTAGTGCAGAATTGCGCCATGTCTATCCGCCAGTATCGGCCTCGGAGTAATAATCGCCGATCTCTTTCTGGTAAAAAGTCGCTAGTTCTCAATTCAATATTTATCGCCGCGATCGCCCTCCAAATTTCTTACCCGCTTGTGCATGGAAATATTCTGACCTCGGTGACAATTGCTACCGTCTATTGCGCAGCGGCAACGATGCTCCTTCATTCTTACTTTTCCTATGGAGCCAGATTTGCTATCTCCTTCTTGCTTCTCACCTTTGGCTACGCCCTCGCTGTGGAGATCATTGGAAGTAAGACGGGATGGCCATTTGGGAGCTACCGATACGATCATTCGCTCGGTACCGCTATCGCTGGAGTCCCGATTCTCGTTCCTTTTGCGTGGATGATGCTCGCTTATCCACTGCTCCTTGCAGCTAGAAAAGTTGGGAAGAGTTGGGTATTTCTTTACGGCGGGATCGGATTGATGGCGTGGGATCTCTTTCTTGATCCGCAAATGGTGCGCGCGCACCGCTGGATCTGGACATTTCATGGAAGAGCAACTCCATTTGAGCCAACAATTCCACTCTCAAATAGTGCTGGATGGTTGCTCGCAGGCATGGGTTTAATGGCCTTACTGCATTGGGCTTTGCCAAAGGATCGCCGAAAATATGGTCCCTCTAGTGCCATCCCAAATCTCTTTTTAGCGTGGACTTTATTCTCTGGAATTATTGGGAATATCTTCTTCTTCCATGAACCTGGTGTGGCGTTAATGGGTGGATTATTCCTGGGGCTACTTCTTCTGCCATATTTTTTTGAGTTACGTTTTGGTCGACCGGATTCCTTTTAGCAATGATGGTTCTTGTTCTACCCATACTTACAACTCTCTCTTGCATCGCCCTTCTCATATCCCTCTCAAACCTTCTGGTAATGCGTTCTCTCTCCCAGAATCCAGCAACAGAAGACCTTAAAGATCCTAAGAACTTCGACGTTGCAATCTTGATCCCAATGCGAAATGAAGCGTTTAATGCCGCATCGGTGATTGAATCTGCTCTTGCTTCACGCGGGCTATCAAGTGTCGAGATTTTGGCTCTCGATGATAATTCAACAGATTCAACCCGAGACATTCTTGAGGGATACGCATCGCGCATTAAAGTTCTTCACGGCGATAAGTTGCCGGAAGGTTGGCTAGGAAAGCCTTACGCCTGTCTGCAACTTGCTCAGAACTCCTCTCAAGAGTTCCTAGTTTTCCTCGATGCAGATGTTCGCCTCTCGCCATCGGCAATCTCATCAGCAATTGATCTTATGCAATCTTTGGAGTGGGATTTCATCTCGCCCTACCCAGCACAACACGGTAAAACACTTTTAATGAAACTCATTCAACCGCTGCTCCAATGGTCGTGGCTCACATCGGTTCCCCTTCGCCTTGCAGAGAGTGGGAAATGGCCGTCAATGATTATTGCAAATGGTCAGTTCTTTATAGTTAAACGGTCAACATATTTCGCGATCTCCGGACATGAGGCGGTGAAAGATGAAGTGCTCGAGGATTTAGCTCTCGCTCGAAAACTCACAGATAATGGGTTCAAAGGTGGCGTTGCAGAAGCAAGCAAGGTCGCGACCTGCACTATGTATGAGAGCAATAGCCAACTTATTTCAGGGTATACAAAGTCGCTCTGGAAAGCTTTCGGAGGGCCAGTCGGTTCGCTCTTTACGATTGCCCTCTTAATCCTCACGCAAGTTCTGCCTTCGATCCTTCTTCTCACAGGCATCACTACCGCCGCACTTCCATTTACGCTGGTGGCGCTCACTCATTTTGTTGCTGCGACGCGGAGCAAATCTCCAATTTACAACGTCATCCTCCACCCAATCTCGGCGCTCATTCTCGTTTATCTCATCTGTGAGTCATATCGCCGAAAGTCATTGGGGCAGTTGGAATGGAGAGGCCGTAGAGTTATCTGATGCGCAAGGTGGTGGTCATTGGAGCCGGTATGGGCGGAATGGCTGCAGCCGCACGGTTAGCACGAGCTGGCTTTGAGGTAGAAATTTTTGAAGCGGCGGAGCGCGTAGGCGGCAAATGTCGGACCGAATGGATCGGTGATTACGCCTTCGATGTTGGCCCCTCGCTCTTGACGATTCCAGCGGTCTATCGGGATCTCTTCAAAAAGACGGGCAAACGCCTTGAACTAGTTTCAGAACTTCAACCCGTGGATCCGGCTTTCGCTTATCACTTTGCCGATGGAACCTCCCTCACATTCGCAAATCTTTCGCTCCCTTCTATTTGCGAAGAGATCGATCGAGTGCTCGGCAAAAAAGCGGGCGACGAATGGCACTCGTTAATGCAGCGAGCTGAAGCGATGTGGGATGTATCGCGCGGACCATTTATCGAGTCTGAGTTGCTGCCAATTCGAAAACTTCTTCGCCGAAGAGGTTTTATTAGTGATCTCAAAGAGATCGCGCCCCTCGAAACACTTTCAAGCTTGACTTCGAAATACACCAGCAATCCATACCTTCAAAAGATTATTCATCGCTATGCAACATATACGGGTTCTGACCCGCGCAAAGCCCCCGCCGTGCTGCTTACAATCGCATTTGTTGAAACAACCTTTGGCGCCTGGCACGTCAAGGGCGGCATTGGGACTCTTGCAGAAGCACTCGGTCAGCGATGCGAGGAACTCGGGGTGAAAATCCACCTCAATGCACGAGTAGAGAAAATTCTGACCAAGGATGGGTCTGCCACAGGAATTATGGTTGCAGGTAGAGCGATTGAGGCGGATTACATAATTTCAAATGCCGACTCTGAGTTGACGTTGAACTCACTTATCTCACCTCAAGAGAAGCGAGTAAAGCGAGAGCGCCGCAATCTGAAGAAGGCAGAGCGTTCGTTCTCCGGCTTCTCACTTCTCCTTGGGCTCGATAATTCAAGAGTTAAAGGTCCGATCCCACAGCTTCGCCACCACAATGTTTACTTCCCGGAGAACTACGAACGCGAATTTGAAGAGCTCTTCGATACCCACGAAAAGGTCTCCGATCCCACAATTTATATCTGCGCTCCACATGATCCAACGATGGTCAAAGGTGAAAATAAAGAGGCTTGGTTTGTGCTTGTTAACGCACCTCTCCATTCAGATACTCATGTCCATTCAGATACTCATGTCCCTTCAGATACTCATGGTGTTGATTGGAAGGATAATCCTCAAGCCTACGCAGAACGCATCCTTGCCATTTTAGATCAGCGCGGCTTACGAGTGACAGAGAGATTGGAGCTCATGGAATTTCGTTCACCTTTCGATCTTGAGAAATCCACGAATGCTCCCGGAGGCTCGATTTACGGGACATCGAGTAATGGCGCACGTGCTGCATTCTTAAGAACGAAGAATCGAAGTAGGTTAAAGAATCTATTCTCTGTTGGAGGATCAGCACATCCTGGTGGTGGGTTGCCTCTCGTAGGAATAAGTGGCGAGTTAGTTGCCGAAGCGATTATTAGCGCTCAAGGCGGTGTAGGAATCGCGAAGGACTACCACTAGCGCTTGGCACTGCAAGATTAACCATACATAAGCAAGAAGTGATTCGCCGTGAAGATTCATAAAGTGTCCCACAAGCGCCAGCCCTAACAGAATCGCTCTCACTGGTCGTTCTGCCATAGTAATAACATCGATAGATCGATGGCCAAGCCCAGCAGATCGGGCTCGCACATACTCTTGGGCAAGTGCCGCTGTCCAGCAGAGAGCAATGACAATTAATGGTGCACCAATTTTATAAAATGTGAGGGCCCATAAAAATTCCACAACCCTGTCAACAACTGAATCGAAGTGCGCGCCGAACTTTGAAGCTCGGCCACTCACAATGGCAAGTGAACCATCAATTCCATCTGCCACAAGGGAGAGCACCAAGAAAAGCACGCTCACGCCATTCTCTCGTTGCATCCATGTCAGCAGACCAAAGAGAAGGCCGGCGAGGGTTACAAGATTAGGAGAGATTCGCAGCACGTGAAGAGGTTTCACTAACATATAAGAAATTCGAAGCCACCCCAAAACGACTCGGGAAATTTTTGCAGTTCCGTGAAGTCGACTCCACTCAGCGCTGAAATTATTGAAGCTCACTTTTATCCAATTTATCCAAGCCTAGGTTCTTCGCGATTCGAAGCGTCGCGGTAGCAGTATTCATCGTGTAAAAATGTAGACCAGGAGCCCCCACTTTCAATAAATCTTCCGAAAGTTTTGTAGCTACTTCAACCCCATAATTACGTATCTCCTCTTGATCATCGCTATACCTTTCAAAGGCAGCAACTAATTTTTCTGGAAGAGCAGTCCCGTTTAACTCAGACATTCGCGTTAACTGTTTGATGTTGGTAATCGGGAGAATGCCTGCAATTACTGGCAAACTCGATCCACGTGCTGCAAGTGCTCCCACCAATCTCTCGTAGGCAGATACTTCAAAGAAAAATTGAGTTGTCGCAAATTTCGCTCCAAGCTCTTCTTTGCGAAGCAATGTTTCGATATCCAGATCAAAATTGCCCCCCGAAGCTGGGTGCCCGTCCGGAAATGCAGCAACCCCAACGTCAAAGCCACCTTCGCTCATCGCAAGTTCAACAAGTTGAGAGGCGTGATCAAAGCCCCCGGGCGTAGTGATCCATGGAGCACTTGGCCCTCCGGTTGGATCACCCCGTAGCGCAAGAATGCTGTTAATCCCCGCCAATTTATAGTGCTTCAAAATCTCAACGAGCTCTTCCCGGGTGGAGCCGACACAGGTTAAGTGAGCAACAGTCGAAACTCCGGTACGGGCAGTAAATTCTTCTGCAATTCGAATGGTTCGATCACGGGTGCTGCCGCCAGCACCATAAGTCACTGAAACGAAATCCGGGTGAAGTGATTTAAGAGCCTCGACGGTTTGCCATAGCTTCGACTCTCCTTCGCCATCCTTAGGCGGAAAGAGCTCAATGGAGAATGTAGCCCGCTTGACCGGCGCTTCATCTCTACTCTCAACAGGCGTAACCATAGAGAGGCAGGGTACCTTTACGACATGGAATCACGCGAACCTCTCACTCTTACCGCGTTGCGAGGTCGCATTAATCAGGCGCTTGAGGCCTTCATTGAGGCAGATAATCACTATCTCACTGAGATTGGACCGGAATTGGTGCCAGTTGCCGAGGCGCTCAAGGGTTTCCTTCTCGATAGCGGCAAACGCTTCCGGCCACTCCTGGCCGCCATTGGGTATGCCGGATCCGGGGCCGAACTCTCCCCAGAATTAATCCGAGCGCTTTCAAGCGTTGAACTTATTCATGTCTGTGCCCTCATCCACGACGATGTCATGGATGCCTCCGACACACGAAGAGGTGCGCCAGCAATTCACAAGCAATTTGAAAATCTCCACAATCAACAAGAATTATCTGGCTCAGCTTCCCAATACGGGATAGCAAGTGCCATTCTTCTCGGCGACCTTGCACTTGTCTGGGCCTCCAAGATGCTCCATGAATCTGGAGTCCCTGCAGAACAGATCGTGGCGTCGCTCCCTATCTTTGATGAGATGCAAGTTGAGCTAATGGCTGGGCAGTACTTAGATATACACGAACAAGCACTTGCAAGCTCAAACGTTGAGCGCTCGTTAAAGGTCGCGCGTTACAAATCAGGAAAGTACAGCATCGAAAGACCTCTTCACTTTGGGGCTTCACTCTCACCTAAAAATACCAGTGCGCTTTACCCTATCTATTCTGCGTATGGCTTACCGCTAGGCGAGGCCTTCCAGCTTCGCGATGACTTGCTAGGCGTCTTTGGTGATTCCGCAGAGACTGGAAAACCAACCGGCGACGATCTTCGTGAAGGAAAGCGCACCGTCTTAATGGCGATGACTCATGAACGATCTTCGCTTTCACAAAGGGCTATCATCAAAGAGCTCTTTGGTCGGCCGGATCTCGACTCCGATCAGATAAAAGAGTTACAGGCAATTATTCTTGAGACCGGTGCAGCGGCCCATCTTGAAGAACTCATTTCACATCTCACTCAACAAGCCATCACCGCCATCGACAATCCAGTCATTGACATCACCGCGCAAGAATTGCTTCACCAAATGGCAATCATCGCAACTAAGAGAAGCGCGTAAATCAAATATGACAAAACGTATTAAGGGTCCATCTGACCATGTCGTCATCGTTGGGGCTGGACTTGCTGGATTGAGCACTGCTCTCCGACTTGCGGGAGCTGGTCGTAAAGTTACCGTCCTTGAGCGCGAGGGCGTGCCGGGGGGTAGGAACGGACTTCTCAATAAAGAGGGTTATGCCTTTGATACCGGGCCGACCGTCCTCACTATGCCCTCACTTATCGCAGATGCGTTCGCTTGCGTCGGTGAAGATATGAAAGATTGGCTTGAACTCATCCCCGTTTCTCCACTCTATCGCGCCTTTTACGAGGATGGCTCACAACTTGATGTTCATGCCGACACCACGCGCATGCAAGAAGAGATTCGAAATGTTATTGGTCCGGATGAAGCTGCTGGATATGCAAAATATGTAGATTTTGTGACCAAACTTTATAAGTACGAGATTAATGATTTTATCGATAAGAATATCGATAATCCTCTCAACTTATTGACGCCAAACTTAGCTCGCCTTGTCGCGCTCGGTGGTTTTCGTCGGCTCGCACCAAAAGTTGAACAATATCTAAAGGATCCTCGCACTCAACGGGTTTACTCATTCCAAGCAATGTACGCCGGTGTGAGCCCTCAACAAGCATTAGCAATCTACGCAGTAATCGCATATATGGATTCGGTCAATGGCGTCTTCTTTCCCAAGGGCGGAATGCACGCGGTACCTAGAGCCCTCGCTGCTGCAGCCCAGAAACATGGAGTCGAATTTCACTACAACACGACTGTTACAGAAGTCGAACACCACAACGGTCGGGCCACCTCTGTGATCACAGAAAACGGCGAGCGCTTTACATGTGATGCACTCGTACTCAATCCTGATTTGCCAGTCGCGTGGCGTGAACTTCTCGGAACAACGCCTCGAAAAGTTGCCAGGTTGAACTACTCCCCTTCGTGCGTCACGCTCTTAGTCGGTTCAAACAAATCTTACGACCGCCTTGCTCATCACAACATTCATTTTGGGAAATCGTGGGATGGCGTCTTTGACGAATTGATAAATAAGAAACAACTCATGTCAGATCCAAGCCTGCTCGTTACCGTGCCAAGCATGGATGATCCGGGGCTTGCTCCAGCAGGAAAGCACTCATATTACGTACTTTTCCCAACTCCGAATTTAACAGCTGATATTGACTGGAAAAAGGTCGGTCCTCAATACCGAGATGAGATGGTCAAGGTCCTGGAAGCGCGAGGATATGAAGGGTTTGGTGAATCGATCGAAGTTGAACATATGACGACGCCACTCGATTGGCAAGCTATGGGTCTTGAAGCTGGCGCACCATTTGCTAGCGCACATACCTTCATGCAGACTGGGCCATTCCGTCCAAGCAATCTTGCTAAAAATTTCGAGAACGTTGTCTTTACCGGATCGGGAACTCAACCTGGCGTAGGAGTACCCATGGTTTTGATCTCGGGTCGCTTAGCTGCCGAACGAATCGTCGGGAAGATACGCTAACTAGACGCCGATATCTTCGTTCCACACCTCTGGTTTTTCAGCGATAAATTTCGCCATAAGAGCTTTGCACTCCTGCGAGTTGAGATTAATAACCTCAACTCCATGTGATCTGAGAAGATCTTCAGCCCCCATAAAAGTCTCATTCTCTCCGAGAACAACCCTTGGAATTCCGTAGAGCAGAATCGCGCCTGAACACATGTGGCAGGGAGAAAGCGTTGTGTACATCGTTGCTTTTTGATACGTCGATGCCGGAAGTCGACCAATATTTTCTAAACAATCGGTCTCACCGTGTCGAATCGCACTGCCAAGCTGTACCCGCTTATTGAATCCAGTTCCTAAGACCTTGCCATCAACTACCAAAGCCCCGCCAATAGGAACTCCACCCTGGGAGGCCCCTTCGCGGGCAGCAGCTATGGCATATTCCAAGAATTCCTGGTCATTCATCAATAGTTCCTCTCGAGAATTGAATACGCAATAAAGACAAAGCTAAAGTTACAGATATAGCTTCACTAAAGAAGTAAGAGCCAGGAACGTAACCGTCCGCTGGCTCTTATTCTCGTTGTAGAACTTACTTCTCGGCAGAAACCTTCTTCTTTGCCAAGATGTAATAAATAACGAAGGCGACAATAAAGCCTACGAAGAATGTGATGTCACCAAGACTTCCATTCTTCTTGACAAAGTAGCCCAGAACATAGTGGAAGCTCTTTCCATGTCCCCATGTCTGGTTAACAAATCCCCAGATTGAGAAGGAAGTTCCAATTACCCATGCAATTGGTCCAGCGATATTTTCGCGATTCGCAAAGAGCAAAGATTCAACCGATGCGCCCTTACGAATGAATTTATCTGCCAAGACTACGCCGAGCCATGGTCCAACCCAATAAGACATGATAAGCAGGAAGTTCTCGTAGTTATTCGCTGGGTTTCCGAGTGCAGCTTTAGCGAGCAAGAAACCGGCAACTCCGAAGACAACTGCTGCGATAGCACGGCGGAGTGTTGAACCCACCTTGATACCGAGGGTAAGGAATGACATTGAGCCGGAATAAACGTTGAGAACGTTTGCACAAATTGAACCCGCGACAATACCGAGGAGAACAAGCTTTCCAAGCCAGTTAGGCATCAAGCTTGTAAAGTCTCCTGTTGGATTTGTATCGGCACCGTAGAGGTGAACGCCAGCAGTTGCTGCCGCTGCACCGATGATCTGAAGAAGTGATCCCGATACAAAGATGCCAAGACCTGCTGCGCGACCGGCTTTCTCGCCGCTCTCGGTTGCAGGAAGGTAGCGTGCATAGTCAGATGAGAATGGGTTCCATCCAGCAGCGTATCCGTAGACAGCTCCAACGAGAATCAAAAATCCGCCAGGAACATGTCCGCCTGCAGCTGCGCCAAGATGTGTGTGTGAGCTGGTGAATGCATAGACGCCTGCTGCACCGAAGACAATGACGAGATAGGGGAAAAGGTATTTTTCAACGCTCTGAACGAGGTTATGTCCAATAAAGGCGACAACAATCTCAACGAGAACAACGATGACGAGTGAAGGTACTGGCTTCATCTTTGTTAAGTCAGAGAGCGCATAAGCGCCGGAGACTGAGTTAACTGCAAACCAACCAACACCGGCAGCGCCAGCATTTGCAACGGCAGGAAGAATATTTCCAAGTTTTCCGAATGCTGCGCGACCTATGACCATCTGAGGGACGCCATACTTTGGTCCATCTTTGGTAAGGACATACTGTCCGAGAGCGCCGAGCGCATTACCGATAAGAATTCCGAGTGCGGCTTGTGTGAAGCTCAAACCAAAAGCGACTACACCCAATACGCCGATATAGATCGTTGCGAATTCAAGGTTTGGACTCATCCATGTTGCAAAGAGCTGTGAAGCCTTTCCATGTCGGTCTTTTGCAGGAATCGCTTCAATACCACCAGGCTCGAGTGCGAGGACTTTGTCGCCGTATTCGCCTTCTCTTTCTTCCAATTTCGCCATGATTCTCCTGATTTTGTTTTCGGGGGTGTTTGCGACCCCGTGTGAAATGACGGCTCACAAGACCGTGGGAATAGGCAAACGGTATAAGGAAAGTGAGGATTTGGTGAGGATGCCACTCTCATTTTTTTCGCCAGAATTGAGTCTGCAAGCGGCGCATCGATCGCTAGACTCGCTCAAATGAACGAGCTAGATGCCGCCGGGATCAGCGGCCAGGAGCTACGTGCCTCCTATGCCGAGTGCAAACGCCTCAACTCGCTCCACGGAAAGACCTATTATCTTGCGACACTCCTTCTCCCTAAGGCGAAGCGACCCTTCGTCCACGCGCTTTATGGCTTTGCCCGATATGCGGACGAAATTGTCGATGATCTTGGCTCCACCCTCTCGCTCTCGGAGAAGGCAGAGGCCCTATCGACGTGGGGCCAGGGTGTGCTCAACGACTTAAAGCATGGTGAGAGCCGGGATCCGATCGGTATGGCCTTGGCCGATACCGTTCAAAGGTTTGAGATACCGCACTCACTCTTTGAAGCATTTTTGCACTCAATGACAATGGATCTATCCGTGAGCGAATATGCATCCTTTGATGACCTCATGGAATATGTCTTTGGCAGTGCGAGTGTGATCGGACTTCAAATGGTGCCGATTCTCGGAGCGCTTTCACCTGAGGCCTATCCCCTTGCAGAGAAATTAGGCACGGCCTTTCAACTCGCCAATTTCATTCGCGATGTCGATGAAGATCTTGATCGGGGTCGAATCTATTTACCTATTGATGAGTTGGCTTCTCATGGCATCTCGTGGGAGATGCTCAATGAGAGGGTTCTTACTCCCCAAATACGATCAGCGCTCAAGGATCAAATTGCTCGAGTACGAAAATTGCAGCGCGAAGCAGATGCGGGAATTAATTTTCTCGAACCATCAAGCCGTCCCTGCATCAGGGCTGCGAGTGAGCTCTATTGTGGAATTGTCGACGAAATCGAAAAGATTGATTATCAAATCTTTACTCATCGCGCGAAGACATCACATCTTCGTCGAGCGAGAGTGGCGCTACCTGCATACGTTCAAGCGATCGCTGCTCGTTAATCCGTTCTACCGATTCGGATCCAGATCGTCAGCACGCTTAATACCAGTGCAAAGCCAAAGAGCAGATCTTCAAGTGGGGCGGCAGCAATGCGAACTCCGAGAATTGCGCCACTACGGTACATAACAATGTCTCGTGAAGTGAGCCACCAATTTGTCAGTAACTGAAAAGGCAGAATAATCGCATAGGAAGTCCAGAACGCCCGTCGCCTCACCAGGCATACCCGAGTGAGAAAGAGATCGATGGCGATACTCATCGCAAGAAAAATCAGAGCTGTGAATGTATAACTCATCTCTCATCACCGATCTGCTCATCACCGATTCTCCAGTGGGGTTTTACCCGGCGCACTGCTTCAATCGTCATAATTGCTGCTAGCGGCACGATTAAAAAGAAGAGATACTCCTCGAGTGGAATACGAAATGGTCCATATATGCCGAGTATCTGTTTCGCATCAAAGGACCAATCACCGTGTCGAATAGCAAGCCCATCCCAGATGAGAAATATCAGCGCCACAGGAGCGATGGCGGTGATCGCTCGCGTATATCTACGTAAGACATTTACCTTTAAAAAGATTTCAAGCCAAAATGAGCCAACCACAGTGAAGGCGAGCATCGCGACGTATCCCCACTTGGCCATGGGGGTAATGGTAACCTTGGATTAACGGGAGCCGCTTGATGGCTGAGAGGACTTGAAATCCAAGTCGACCGTATGACCAGTTCGGTAATGCGAATTGGAAAGGGGTTGTACCGTGCATTCCATTAATTCAATCATCATGACCACTCTCTTCACAGCGTGGGGCTATCACCTCAGCGTGCTCGAATTCTTCGCTTTCATTACCTCGGTTGTGGGGGTTTGGCTCGGAGTCTTGGGCCCGCGCTCAACATGGCCGTGGTGGAATATCAGCAGCTTGCTCTATGCAATCCTCTTCTTTGAAGAAAAATACTATGCAAGTGGATTTCTACAATTTATCTTCATCGCCGGCGGTTTTTGGGGTTGGTTTGGTTGGGGTGCAAAAGGCGCGAAACCTGCTCGTCTATCACTACGCAAAAATGCATACTGGCTCTCTGGCTTCGCCATCAGCTGGATTGCTCTCAATCCACTTCTGATTCATCTTGGCGCTGCCGCAACGCTCACTGATTCTTTTGGATTCGTTGGGAGCTGCATTGCCCAAGTCCTCATGGTCAAGGAGAAATTTGAGACCTGGCCACTCTGGTTTGTCGTCGATGCCGTTTACACATATCAATTCTGGCGCGGTGGTCAATATCTCACCTCGATCCTCTACATGATCTTTGTAGCGATAGCTCTCGCCGGTTGGGTTCGATGGAATCGCGAATCCACAAATAAAACAATTCTCTAAAGATGTATCTGATCACGATTGATGGTCCAGCAGGAAGCGGTAAAACCACACTCGCCTCGTTAATCCATGATCTCCTTGCATCGGAGGGTGAAAACGTGCTCACTATCCATATGGACGATCTCTATCCTGGCTGGGATGGTGCATTTACCGAGCACGTAAGCAAATCGTTAACTTCAATCTTGGAGCAAGCGAGAACTCTTAACGAGATTCAGATCCCACAGTACGACTGGATCTCGGGACGATTCATGGAACCGCTCTCTTGCCCGACGCCCTCGACGCTCATTATCGAAGGAGTCGGGAGTGGCCAGAAAGCCACGCAAGGAAGTGCAGATCTTAAATTGTGGATCGAAGCGCCCTCGGATATCGCGCTAGCACGAGTGCTCGAAAGAGATGGCGAAGCAATTCGCGAAGAGATGGTTCACTGGCAATTTCGAGAGGTAGAGCACTTTCGCAGTGAAAATACTGAGAGTGCTGCGGATTACCGCATAAAGAGCGCGCCCTAGCCATACTCTTGAGGGCAACTTCCTTAAACTTTCCATGTGTCCGATCTAACTGGTGAGCTGATCGATGGTCGCTATCAACTTGAGCGACTGATTGCTGCTGGCGGAATGGCCTCCATCTACAAGGCGACCGACACTCGACTCGACCGAAGTGTTGCCGTCAAGATTATGCATCCACATCTTGCCAACGATGAAGAATTCGTTAACAGATTTATTCGTGAGGCAAAGGCCGCTGCGGCGCTCACGCATCCAAATATCGTGGCTATCCAAGATCAAGGGTGGAATGAAGGCGGAAGTCCAGCGGTATTCATCGTGATGGAATATATCGAAGGCTTCACTCTTCGAGAGTTGCTCCATGAGCGTGGGGCGCTCTCAGCCGACGATGTGCTTCGCTACATGGTTCCCATTGTCAGCGCACTTGCCGAGGCCCATAAACGTGGAATTCTCCATCGAGATATTAAGCCCGAGAATATTTTGATTTCTAAAGATGGAAGAGTGAAGTTGGCTGACTTCGGGCTTGCCCGTGGCGCACAACTTGGCGCAACCATGACTGTCGAATCTAGCGTGGTTCTTGGCAGCGTCTCATACCTTTCGCCTGAGCAAGTCCAACGCGGTATCTCTGATTTCAGAAGTGATATTTATTCGGTTGGTGTAGTTCTCTTTGAACTTCTCACCGGAAAGAAACCATACGATGGCGAATCTCCTATACAAATTGCCTACCGCCACGTGAACGATCGCATTCCAGCTCCATCGACTATCACAGCAAATGTTCCTCCCTCACTTGATGCAATTGTTCTGTCTGCAACGTCACCTAACCCTGACCAACGTCCACGGGATGCAGGCGCAATGCTTGCTCTGCTCAGAACGGCTCAAGTGGAGATAGATCCTCATAAGCGACAGTTAAGTTTGGAACTTGATATCCCTGTCGCCATGTCAAAGAGGCGTTCTCGCAAGAATCTCGGCGAAGTCCGAATTGGGAGCGCCGTTGCCGACCGGGTGCGAACTCTCACATCCTCACCACTAGCTGCGGAGTCAACAATGAGCACAACTGGCCGAAACGCTAGAAATATTTCTACCCCAGAGAGCACATCTGAAGTAAGAAGGCGCACGTCAAAGCGGGTAATTCGAAATCGTTTCATCGCGTTGATCTTGGTTGCTGGAATCGGCATCGGCGGCGCGTGGTATCAATTTATTGGATCAAAGATTTCGATTCCATCGATCGTTGGCATGACCAAGTCTGATGCTCAATCAACCCTCTCCCCACTTGGACTTTCACTCTCAGTCATAAGCAACTCCTATAGCGAAGATATTCCCAAGGGAATGATCATCTCTTCTGACCCTGGCGGAGGTGGCCATCTCAGTAAGGGTGGAGTCGTAAAACTAGTGATCTCAAAGGGGCCAGAGCGCATCGAGGTTCCAGTAATAGCCGGAATGACTCCCGATGCCGCAACCGCTTCACTTATTGCGGCGGGTTTAAAAGTCGGTACGACCACCCAAAGTTTTAGCACCACCGTCGCCTCGGGAATGATTGTGGATGCAGACCCCGTTGCAGGCACACCTGTACGTCGCAATTCGATCGTGAACTTGGTTTTGAGCAAAGGAATCCAGCAGATCGCTCTGTCATCTTATGTAGGACTTAGCGGCGACCAGGCAAATAACGAGTTGACTGCTGCAGGATTCAAGGTGCAATCCTCATTTGGTTACAGCGATAGCGTTCCAGCAGGAAATGTCATCTCGCAAAATCCAAGTAGTGGGCCTGCCGTGCCTGCCGGATCGACGGTCATTCTTGTGGTCTCGCAAGGCTCGGAAACGGTATTCGTGCCAAACCTCTATAGCCTCAACCAACTCGCAGCGACAACAGCCCTCGAAAATCTCCAGCTCAGGGTGAAGGTTCGTAAAATTGGTAGTAAGAAAGTTAAAACAGTGACGAATATTTCACCTCGTGAAGGAACCAAAGTAAAGCGAGGATCCACTGTAACCATCACCCTGGGATAACTTCCTATAAGGTGGCGTAATGGCAAACCTTCCGCGCATTGGAGCCCATACCCCAACCTCTGGTGGAATGGCTAAACGCTCAATTGAGTATGCACTCACGACAGAGGCAGAAGCCATCCAAGTCTTCGCCTCTAATCCGCGAGGCTGGGCGATGCCGGATCCAAACCACGAGGCCGATGCCAGATTTATCGAGAAGTGCCTCGAGAACGATATTGAAAGTTATGTCCATGCTCCTTTTTTGATCAATCTTGGCTCGCCTACCTTTGGGACCTACGAGAATTCTTTGGCTTCAACTGCCTACTCTCTCAAACGCGGGCGTGAAATTGGCTCAAAGGGCGTTGTCATCCATACCGGTTCTGCCGTTGATGAGAAGCATCTGCCAACAGCGTGGAAACAAATTCATGAAGGCATGATGCCGATACTTAATAATCTTACAGATGAAGACCCATGGTTACTTCTAGAGCCGACCGCAGGTCAAGGCCAATCACTTGTCAAAAAACTTGATGATCTCACTAAATATTTTGACGCCTTAGAGTGGCACCCAAAGGTAGGGGTTTGCCTCGATACGTGCCACGTATTCGCCGCTGGACATGACATCGCAACCAAAGGTGGCATGACGAAAACTCTGGATCTCCTTGTGGAGATCGTTGGTATCGAGCGGATACAACTCATTCATGCGAATGATTCGATGGATATCTGCGGCGCATTGAAAGATCGCCATCAAAATATTGGGAAGGGCGAGATCGGGGAAAAACCATTTGCCGAATTACTCGCACACCCTGCAGTTGCCAACGCTCCCCTGATCCTAGAGACGCCTGGCATGGAGCCTGAGCATGGCTCCGAGATTGCACTTCTGAAGAAGATGAGAGCCAAGATTAAATGACGGGTGGTCGCAACAAGTATCTTGTCGTATCCCTTGTCCTCATCGTCGCAGCTATCTGGGGCGGCTCCTTTGTCGTCATGAAGGATACGCTCCACCGAATAAACGTTAACTCCTTCCTTGGATGGCGTTTTATGATCGCCACAGTTGTGATGGCGGCTCTGCGGCCGAAGGCGCTCTTACATATTCGCGGAAAATTCCTGATGAAAGGGCTACTCGTTGGCTCACTCCTCGGTGGCGGATATATCTTTCAAACTTTCGGGTTGACTCAAACCACCGTCGCAAAGACTGGATTTATCACCGGGCTTTACGCCATCTTTACCCCGCTCATGGCCGCTGGCCTCTTCAAGAAGCATGTGACAAAGATTCAGTGGGCGGCAACTGTGCTGGCATTTGCCGGTCTTGCGATGCTCTCCTTTAAAGGTCTATCGCTCGGCCTTGGTGAATCACTTGTCCTCGTTAGCGCCATACTCTTCGCTGGACACATTATCGCTCTGAGCGAGTGGAGTTCAGGGATGGATACCTACGCATTAACCCTTATCCAAATGGCAACAGTGAGCGCAATCTCCTTCCTTGCCGCTCTCAAGCAAGGTGTTGAGATGCCCCACGACTCTGGCGTCTGGCAGGCAATTATTTATACCGCAGTACTTGCAAGTGCTTTTGCATTTCTCATTCAAACGTGGACCCAATCCTTTATGGCACCCACCGCAATTGGGATTCTCTTGACCATGGAATATATTTTTGCGGCAGCCTTTGGGGTCATCTTTGGCCACGAGTCGCTTGGAAGTCGAACACTTTTCGGAGGCGCACTTGTAATTTTTGCAATGCTGGTCATTATTACCTCAGAGCAAAAAATGGATCCACACGTAGAGGAGAAGGTCGAAGCATGATTGATCTGCGATCGGACACAGTAACTAAACCATCCGAGGGCATGCGTGCCGCCATCGCAAGCGCTCCGGTAGGTGACGATGTCTATGGAGATGATCCAACGGTGAATGCACTTCAAGATCGTGTTGCAGCGCTCTTTGGTAAAGAGGCTGGACTCTTTACACCGACTGGTTCTCTCGCAAATCAACTCGCCATCAAGAGTCTTGTTTCTCCTGGTGAAGAGCTTCTTACCGAAACTCAATCTCATATCGTTCGAGCTGAATTGGGTGCCGGCGCAGTATTTAGTGGCATCACAACACGCACCTGGTCTTCAGCTCATGGAATTCTCCAAGCGAACGAACCGCTAAGTATCGCCTCACCCGATGCGGGGCCTTACATTGTTTCGACCACCGCAATCGCAGTTGAAAATACTCACAATTTTGGTGGAGGCACTATCCAGCCGATCGAAGAAATTGCACTTTTGCGAACAGAGTCAAAGGCCCTCGGACTTAAGATGCATCTTGATGGCGCCCGCATTTGGAATGCTCATGTCGCTTCGGGTATCACATTTGCAGATTACGGTTCGCACTTTGACACAATTAGCGTCTGTTTTTCCAAAGGGTTAGGCGCTCCGGTTGGGTCAATGATGCTGGCAAGTGCCGAGAGAATTTCAGAGGCACGACGTTGGCGCAAGCGATACGGCGCAGGCATGCGACAGATCGGTCTCCTTGCGGCAGCAGCTGATTTCGCGATTTCACATAATATCGAACGGCTCGCGGAAGATCACCGGAGAGCTTCGCTCATTGCTCATGCTTGTGCTGAAATCTCACCCTTGCTTATTGATCCTGCATTGGCTCCGACAAACATTGTCGCAATCGATCTTCGCTGTACTGATTCCACGGCGAGCCAACTTGTCGCTGAGCTAAAAGAGTTGGGCGTACTTGCGGGGGCAATGGGCTCACACCTTCTGCGCTTTGTCACCCACATGGATTTTGACGATCAACAATTAGAAAAGGTGCTCGAAGTAGTTCCTGCGCTCTTAAAGCGCGTTCTCGTGTCGTAGGAGAGCCTCTTTAATATGAACGCCGAAGCCATATTGGCCGAGCGCTCCTCCGCTCTTCACCACGCGGTGGCACGGCACAATCGGCGCTACTAAATTCTTTCCGCATGCGGTGCCAACTGCACGCACCGCGGCTGGCGAACCAATTTTCTTAGCAACTTCGCCATAGCTCCACATCTTCCCCGCTGGAATTTTTCGTAGCGTTTTCCAGACATCTTGTGAGAAATCAGAACCGGGTTGGCGGATCTGAATGCCATTGAGCGCATTGAGGTCACCATCAAAATAATCGGAGATCAACTCGGAGATCACCGGAATCTTCTTGACATCTTTAAATCCAAGCGTGAACTCATCGTCATCCATTCGCTGATGAATATCTGCAAAACTGCGAAACCCAGCGCCTAAAAGTAGGTGTTCGCGCGCGACCAGATAGAGGGTCCCCACGGGTGTCTTGAAAGTACTCTGAACGAGCATCGACCTAGATTAGACCTGAATTCCTCAAGAAGGAACACTCGGATTAACGATCGCGAAGCATCTCGGCTACCAAGAAGGCGAGCTCGAGTGATTGGGTGTGATTGAGGCGAGGGTCACAGGCTGACTCATAACGTTGCGCCAGATCCTCTTCCGAGATCTGCTCGCCGCCGCCGAGACATTCAGTGACATCATCACCTGTTAGTTCGATGTGGACGCCACCAGGATGTGTTCCGACGCTCTTATGCGACTCAAAGAATCCTTTGACTTCATCCATTACATCATCAAAGCGCCGCGTCTTATAGCCAGTTGAGCTCTCAAAGGTATTTCCATGCATGGGATCACAGACCCAGAGAACCTTTGCGCCAGAATCCTTTACAGCCTGGAGCAATGGTGGCAACTTTTCACGAATCTGCCCTGCTCCCATTCGAGTGATGAATGTGAGTCGGCCAGCTTCATTCGTTGGATTGAGTTTCGCAATCATTGCTAGTGCATCTTCAGGGGTTGTCTTTGGCCCAAGTTTGATTCCAATTGGATTTTGAATTTTGGAGGCGAAATCCATATGAGCGCCATCCATTTGACGTGTTCGCTCACCAATCCACAAGAAGTGTGCCGAAACATCGTAAGGAAGATTTGTCCGTGAATCGATACGAGTTAACGGACGCTCATATTCAAGAATGAGCGCTTCATGGCTCGAGTAAAAATCTACCGATTTAAAGGATTCAGGATCGACGCCAGCAGATTCCATAAATGCGAGTGCTCGACTGATCTCATTTGCCATCTCTTCATAACGCGCACCAAAACGAGGATCATTGGCAAAACCCTTGTTCCACGTATGAACCTGGCGAAGATCGGCAAAGCCGCCTTGAGTAAAGGCTCGAACCAGATTTAATGTCGCAGATGATGTGTTGTAAACCTGAACAAGTCGATCTGGATTTGGCGTACGGGCTTCAAGGGTGAATTCGAGATCATTGACTGCATCGCCGCGATAGGCGGGAAGAGTTACGCCATCTCGGATCTCATCATTATTGCTGCGAGGCTTTGCGAATTGGCCAGCCATGCGTCCAACTTTGATAACGGGCAAGCTTGCAAAGTATTGCAAGACGGCGGCCATTTGGAGGATGGTCTTGATTCTGTTTCGAATTGAATCAGCGGTTGCTGCCACAAAAGTCTCAGCACAATCTCCGCCTTGCAGCCAGAAGGCCTTGCCTTCTTGTGCTTGCGCAATGCGGGCCTTCAAGTTGTCACACTCGCCAGCGAAGACGAGCGGTGGCAGCTTTGAGAGCGTTGAAACAGCAGATTGCACCGCGGCGCCATCTACTCCCCCCGGCCACTGTGGTTGTTGGGCAGCCACGAGGCCAGGAGTGAAGAGATTATCCAAAGTTGTCATAAGTGAATCGTACGGAAAGATAGTTGGCCCTCGCCAAACATTTATCCGAAGAAGACCTCAGCTTCCGCGTAGAGGGATGGCTGGACCAACTTCAACTCTGAAGTTGCCGACTCAAGTGGCACGCGAGCAATCGATGTTCCGTGAAGTGCCATCATCTTGCCAAAATCGCCCTCGTGAATCGCCGTGATTGCCTGAAGTCCAAATCGCGTTGAAAGAACGCGATCGAAGGCAGTAGGAGTTCCGCCGCGCTGAATATGACCGAGAACTGTGCAACGAGTTTCGTACTTCGTGCGCTCGGTAATTTCAGCAGCGAGCCAGTCGCCAATGCCTGAAAGTTTGACGTGACCAAATGCATCGAGACTCTGATCCTTGATCACCATATCGCCATCTTGAGGAATAGCGCCTTCAGCAATCACGATAATTGGAGCGCGATTAGCCTTAAAGGAAGAGAGAACATACTCGCACACCTTTTCGACAGAGAATTTAACTTCAGGGATGAGTACTGCCGCTCCACTACTTGCGATACCTGAGTGAAGAGCGATCCAACCTGCATGTCGTCCCATTACTTCTACGACGATTGGACGGTGGTGGGACTCTGCTGTTGTGTGAAGACGATCAATAGCTTCAACAGCAATATTGACAGCTGTATCAAAACCGAATGTGTAATCGGTGTTATTCAGATCGTTATCGATCGTCTTTGGGACTCCGATAACCTTGACACCAAGGGCATCAAGCTTTGTTGCGACACCGAGAGTATCTTCGCCACCAATTGCGATAAGTGCATCGATACCGTGCTTTGCTAAATTCTCTTTAATCTTCTCTACGCCACCCTCAATTTTGAATGGGTTGGTGCGGGATGAACCGAGGATCGTTCCGCCCTTAGGGAGGATGTCGCGTACCGTCTCAAGGTTGAGCTCCATTGTGAGCCCCTCAAGAGGACCTTTCCAACCATCGCGGAATCCAACGAAGTCATAGCCATATTCTTTGACACCCTTGGTTACTGCCGCACGAATTACGCCGTTGAGGCCGGGGCAGTCTCCGCCACCAGTAAGAACACCAATACGCATGAAAATCTCCAAATGAACTCAATGAAAAGTTTGCTACACACGAGCAACCAAAATGGTCAACGTTGACTCCGTAAGTCTACCCTTGCCCTATGCCCTTAGTCGCCGGTGTAGATAGTTCGACCCAATCTGTCAAAGTAGTTATTCGAGATGCCCAGACCGGGGGGCTCCTCCGGCAAGGCCGCGCCTCTCACCCACAAGGGACGGAAGTTGATCCCGAACACTGGTGGACCGCCCTCCAAGAGGCGATTGCAGAGGCAGGCGGGTTGGCCGATGTGGCTGCTATCTCGATTGGTGGCCAGCAACATGGAATGGTCGCCTTAGATGCGCAAGGCACCGTCATTCGTCCAGCCCTTCTCTGGAACGACACACGTTCCGCCGAAGCCGCCGCCGCTCTTAACTCTGAATTTTTGGATATCGCGACACGAACCGGCTCCTCGCTCGTGGCTTCATTTACGGCCAGCAAAGTTCGGTGGCTAGCAGATCACGAACCAGCGAATGCGGCTCGCGTCGCGGCGATCTGTCTTCCGCATGATTGGCTCTCATGGCGACTTAGTGGCTCTACCGATATCAACGACCTATTTACCGATCGAAGCGATGCATCTGGTACCGGCTACTTCAACTCCGAGGAATCGGAATATGACCTCGAGCTTTTCGGCGCAGCTTTAAAGTCTGATCGAAAAATAATCCTGCCACGAATTATTCAAAGCAACTTCTTCGCAACCACAACTGCCGAGGGTCTCAAAATTGCAGCTGGCGCCGGTGACAATGCCGGGGCCGCATTTGGCCTTCAAGCTGAGCCAGGTGATGTTGTTATTTCATTGGGAACAAGCGGAACAGCATTTGCTGTCTCGGATACGCCTACGCATGATCCTTCAGGTGAAGTTGCAGGTTTTGCAGATGCTTCCGGCAGATTCCTACCATTGGTCTGCACATTAAATGCCGCACGAATTCTTGACGCGGCAACCATGATCTTGCAATGTACACATGAAGAGCTGGGAGTGTTGGCACTTCAAACAGAACCCGGTGCTCATGGTTTATCACTTCTCCCATACTTTGAAGGAGAGCGAACACCGAATCGTCCGGATGCCACAGGCGTCTTGACCGGAATAACTTTGGCTAACTCACGTCGTGAAGATATTGCTCGTGCCTATATCGAGGGAATGATCTGTGGATTAGTTGATGCCGCAGAGGCATTGATATCCCGTGGTGTAGAAGTGAAACGCATACTTCTTATCGGCGGCGCTGCAAAGAATTCTGCAATTGCTCATATCGCTTCGTCGCTCTTTGGCCGCGAAGTGCTCTTGCCGCCCGCTGGCGAATACGTTGCTGATGGCGCTGCGCGACAAGCTGCATGGGCTCTCCTTGGCGGCCAGAGCGCTCCTCAATGGGACCTTGGCCATGTTGAGAGAGTCAGTGCTCCCCACACACCAGAAGTATTAGAGAGCTATCGAGTTCTACGCGACAGAACTAAGAGTTGGTAACGATCTGACCTTTACCAACTACCACGATGCCACTTGGTGAAACGGTGTACTTCAATCGATCGCGTTCTAAATCGACACCAATTTGTGCGCCAGGCTCAATAACCACATTCTTATCGAGAATTGCATTACGAACGATCGCCCCATGTCCAACACGAACGGAAGGCATCAGCACTGCTCCTTGAACTATTGCGTGTGCGCCGACATGAACATCGAAGGAGGCAACGCTTCGTTCCATTCGTCCGCCAGCGACGATCGAGCCAGCGCCAACAATCGAATCGACCGCTGAACCATTCTCTGAGAACTTTGCCGGAGGCAATGACGGTGGATTAGTGAGCAATGGCCAATCGCGATTGTACAAATTGAAAATAGGATGGATGGAAACGAGATCCATGTGCGCCTCGTAATACGCATCAATACTTCCCACATCTCGCCAATAGCCCTTATCGCGCTCCGTCTCGCCAGGCACATGATTATTTGCGAAGTCATATGCTCTCGCTTTACCTTGCTCGGTAAGCATAGGGATGATGTTTCCACCAAGATCATGTCTGCTCTCTAAATCATCAGCATCAGCAAGCAGAGCATCTTCCATCACATCGCGACGGAAGATGTAGTTACCCATCGAGACAAGTGTGTACTCCGGATTGCCGGGCATTGCTGGCGGATTAACTGGCTTCTCGTGGAAGGCCTTGATAGTTATTCCATCATCAGCGAGTTCAATACAACCAAATTCTGAAGCCTCCGAGCGCTTGACTCGAATTGCTGCAACAGTCACTCCGGCGCCAGTTTCCAAATGGAAATCAAACATTTGCTCTGGATCCATGCGATAAACGTGGTCTGCTCCAAAGACAAGCACATGATTCGGGTTCTCGTCATGAATAAGATTGAAGTTCTGCAAAATCGCATCGGCCGAACCCGTGTACCAGCGAGGACCAAGCCGCTGTTGGGCAGGGACTGGGGTGATGTAATTTCCGAGCAGAGTCGACATTCGCCATGTAGTGGTTATGTGCCTATCGAGGGAATGAGATTTGTATTGAGTGAGAACGGCGATCTTTCGAAGGTCGGCATTAACAAGGTTTGAGAGCACAAAGTCAATCAACCGATAGGCGCCCCCGAATGGAACTGCCGGCTTTGCTCTATCTGCAGTCAGCGGCATCAAACGCTTACCTTCGCCTCCGGCAAGAACTATTCCGAGGGGGACTTCGCGGCGACTCATGGCTTAACGATACCCTTACCCCAACCTTCAAGGAAGTGAGTTGCAATGAAGATTGGACTAATCACCAAAGAGTGGCCACCGCATATCTATGGTGGCGCTGGAGTCCATGCTCTTCAATTGACGCAAGCACTTCGGGAAAAAATCGATGTGGAAGTCCACTCGTTCGGCGAATCTCGAGATGATGCACAGCAGCATCTCCTGCCATCGGAATATTCATCCTTGAACCCGGCCCTTGGCGCGCTCGTCACCGATATAGAGATCGCCCAATCCGTCGACGGCGTCGACCTTTTACACTCACACACGTGGTACGCAAATATGGCAGGCCATCTAGGCGGCCTGCTCCATGATCTCCCCCACGTCATAACTGCTCACTCACTCGAACCTGATCGTCCATGGAAAGCCGACCAACTCGGTGGCGGGTATCGCATTTCATCATGGGCAGAGAGAACAGCTTATGAAGCCGCCGATGCGATCATTGCAGTGAGCAACGGCATGCGAGCCGATGTGCTCAAGGCCTATCCATCACTCAACCCGGAAAAAGTTCATGTCATTCTCAACGGAGTTGATACTGTCGATTTTGCCCCAAGTGTTAATCCAGAAGTGCAAGCTCGCTACGGAATATCTGGCCGCTATGCAATTTTTATTGGTCGCATCACCCGTCAAAAGGGACTTGCACATCTTCTACGGGCTTGGCATTCGGTAAATCCCGATGTCGGACTTGTGGTAGCCGCAGGCAATGCAGATGAACCTGGTATCGGTGCAGAAGTCGCTGATCTGATCTCGCAGTTACAAGCCGCTCGCGAAAATGTGTGGTGGATTCAAGAGCGCTTACCGCTCGATCAGATGAAAGTGCTTCTCAGCGGAGCCGATCTATTTCTCTGCCCATCTATTTATGAGCCACTCGGCATTGTGAATCTAGAGGCGATGGCCTGTGAAACAGCAGTTCTTGCCTCCCGGGTCGGCGGAATTCCTGAGGTAGTCCTGCAAGGGGTTACCGGAGAACTCGTGGATTACCGTGGCGATGGTACGGAATTTGAAGTTACCTTCGCTCACGCAGCAAATGAACTGCTCAGCGATATCAATAAATTAACGGGCTACGGAGTTGCAGGTCGAAAGCGAGCTATAGAACATTTCTCGTGGGCGACTATCGCTGATCAAACAATCGCGTTGTACCGAGAGATTATTGCGAAGCACAAAAAATGAGTCGCAAAAACTGGACGGTATTCATCTTCGTAGGCTTGATTTGGGGAATTCCATATTTACTTCTCAAAGTTTCGGTTCGAGAACTCTCTGTGCCAGTTATTGTCTGCAGTAGAACCTTCATTGGAGCCTTGGTCTTGGTTCCTATCGCACTTCATCAAAAGACCCTCATCCCAGCTCTCAAGAAGTATCACATCGTTCTTTTATACGCAGTATTAGAGATGTTTCTCCCGTGGGTCCTCATCACCACTGCAGAACAAAAACTACCGTCAGGTTTAGCGGGCCTTCTCGTTGCCACCGTCCCGATTTGGTCGGCAATCCTTGCCTCTTTCAATGGTGACAAGACAGTCTGGCATTCAAAGCGACTCGGCGGAATGTTGCTGGGTTTTCTTGGAGTTCTTCTTGTTGTCGGAATCGAAAGTGTTCGATCGAATCAAAATCCCCTTGCGATCTTCATGATATTACTTGCCTCGCTCTCATATGCGACAGCCGTTGCGACCGTTACGATAAAGATCCCACAAATTAATCCAATTGCAATCAATGGGCTGGCTATGCTCACAACATCAATTTTCTATCTTCCTTTTGCACTCTTCGCGCTACCAGACCACGTTCCCAGCGGAAAGGTATTCGCCTCGCAAATAACTTTGGGACTTCTTCCTACCGCGCTGGCATTTATTCTCTTCTTCGAACTGCTCAGAGAGATCGGCCCAGCACGCGCCTCACTTGTGACCTATCTGAATACTGCCTTCGCTGTAGTTCTTGGAGTTGTCATTCTTGGAGAGCCAATCACCCTTGGATTGGTTGTCGGGCTTCCCCTGGTGCTTATCGGCTCATACTTTGCCGGCCGAAAGAGTGTTACTCAGTAAAGCCCATACGGGCGAGCGCCTTTGGATCGCGTTGCCACTCCTTCGAAACCTTCACATGCAGGCCGAGGAAAATTTTCGCACCGAGAAAATTCTCGATATTTCCTCTGGCTGTTGTACCGATCGCCTTGAGTCGCGAACCCTGAGGCCCAATAATGATCGACTTCTGACTATCCCTCTCCACATGAAGAGTCGCATGAATATCGAAGAAATTCTTCTCGCCACGTTTTTCAAATTCATCAATCGTAATCATCACAGAGTGTGGCAGCTCTTCGTAGAGATCCTCGATCGCAGCTTCTCTAATTAACTCGGTGATTGTTAACTCTGCAGCCTGGTCGGTCGAAATATCCTCAGGGTAGAGCGATGGGGAGAGTGGAAGGCTTGATGAGAGTAGTTCTGTAAGAAGTTCGGTCTGCTCTTCACGCTTCGCCGAGACCGGAACCACTTCACGGACGGTGATATTCATTCGGGTGATGAATTCTGATACTTCTACCAACTTAGCGATCAAGATTTCAGGTTTTGTCGCTCTATCCACCTTAGTGACCGCGATGAATATATTTCGAACATGTCCGAGTTGTTTAACAATAAATTCGTCGCCGGCGCCGATGGCTTCATCCACGGGGAGGCAAATTAATGCAGCATCAACGGATTCGAGATTTTCTGCAACCATCGCGTTGAGTCGAGTTCCCAGTAAGGTTTTTGGCTTATGAACCCCTGGGGTGTCGACCAAAATCATTTGAAAATCTTCTCTTGAGATGATGCCGCGTATCGGATTTCGAGTGGTATTTGGGTGATGTGATGTGATCACGATTTTTTTCCCGACGAGGGCATTTACCAAGGTTGATTTTCCGACATTGGGGCGACCAATGACAGCAACGAAGCCAGCTCTATGTTCAGCCATAAGAGAATTGTCTCACTATAAAGGTGAGAGCAATTCCACTATCTCGGCGACTGAAGAGACGAGTTCTGCTCTACGTTCATTGATGAGGCGATGACATCCTTCACTGGTTGGGGATGTGATTGGCCCGGGTATGGCCATCACGGGCTTGAGAAGTTCACAAGCATCGCGGGCAGTTCGAAGTGAGCCACTTCGATGAGCTGCCTCTACGACGAGAGTTCCTCGAGCAAGGGCAGCGATCAAACGATTGCGAATGAGAAATCGATGGGGAGCGGCTTGAACGCTTGGAAGGACTTCAGACAGTAGAAGTCCATGAGTAGATATCTCTCTGAACAATTGATCATTTCCTGACGGAAAGACCGAACGAACTCCGCCTCCAAGTACGGCAATAGTCTCACCTTCAACCGCAAGTGCACCGCGGTGGGCTGCCGAATCAATGCCAAATGCTCCCCCGCTGACAACTACCCAATCACGATCACTTAACGCCGAAGCAAACTCAGCGGCGATGCGGGATCCATAGTGAGTTGGATTTCGCGTACCAACTATTCCAATTGAGAGTGAAAGGTTCTGCAAGATTTCACGAACTCCTAGGCCAGTGAGTGCAAATGGCGGGGCGACTAATTCATCAAGCACCTTTGGCCAATCGGGGGAAAATGGGGTGAGGAGAAAACCATCACCTATATCGTCGATGATCTGATCGAGGCTGAGGGTTTTGATTCGTTCTGAAATTCGCTCACCTGAGTGTTGGCTACCGCTATAGAAACCAGCCTTGAGACGTTCAACAAGTTCAGGTGCTCCAATTTTTACGAGTTCACCACTCCAGAATCGCGAATTACCCTCGATGCTTGCCATCAAAATCGCTCTGGCACCCTCATCAACGGTAAATGACTTGTTCATAAGAATGTGCCTTCTCGTAAGGCGAATGCATCCTCTACATCACTTTGAGTTGGCCGCATATGACCCTTACTATCTGCGATCGACCAAGCCACACGTAGCACTTTATGGAAACCGCGTGCGCTTAAACGCTGCCCCTCAAGTTCTGCATGAAGAAATGACATGCCACCGCGTTCGGCGCGATATTTTCCACGCAACTCTCGCGATGGAATATCTGCATTGACCTTCCATCCCTCTTCGGCGAATCGATCGGACGCGATCAAACGTGCCTGCAAAACTCTTGCTCGAACAATCTCACTTGATTCTCCGTGCCCTTCTGATGCCATCTCTGCTCTCGTTGGCGCCTCGACAAATGTTCTGATATCAATTCGATCAAGCAAGGGACCAGAAAATCTCTTGAGATAATTTCTTATCTGCATCGAGGAGCACGTACATGCACGACCTCGACCGTTAAATTTCCCGCATGGGCATGGGTTCGCTGCGAGGACGAGTAAAAAGTCGGCTGGGTAGGTAACGGTTCCGATCGACCTTGAGATAGTGACGTGACCTGACTCGAGCGGCTGTCGAAGTGAATCGAGAACGCCGGCTGCACACTCTGGGGCTTCATCGATGAAGAGCACACCACCATGAGCGAGCGAAACCGCTCCGGGCCTCACAGCATGTGAGCCACCACCGATCATGGCAGCAGTGGTTGTCGTGTGGTGTGGAGCAACAAACGGTGGAGTACGCGTAAGAAGGCCCCTTTGAGTCAACGATCCTGCAACTGAATGAATAGCGCTCACCTCAAGGGAGAGCGCATCGGTCAATTCAGGCATAATCGAGGGCAAGCGTTCTGCCAGCATCGTCTTTCCGGTCCCAGGGGGCCCAATGAGAAGAAGATGATGGCTGCCAATTGCTGAGATTTCGAGGGCATGTCGTGCTGGAACCTGACCAACTACGTCAAGGAGATTGAGAGGTTCTGCGGTCGAATCGCTTACCGAAATCTGCTCCATCACAGGTAACTCCCCCGTGGTGAAGTACCTAACAACTTCACTGAGATACGAAAATGCCAATACTTCAATATCAGGCAATACCTTCGCTTCGGCAAAATTCGCGCGTGGCACTATCGCAGAGAGCACTCCTCTGGAAAGCGCTGAGACCAAAGTTGGCAGAACTCCCCGGACTGGCCTGATTGCACCATCTAATCCAAGTTCACCAAGTGATATCAATGAAGAGCAACGATGAGTTGAGATGAGTCCTTGAGCTTCTAGCAATCCAATCGCAATGGGCAGATCAAAATGAGACCCACTTTTAGGTAACCAGGCTGGCGAGAGCGAGATCGTGATCTTCTTATGTGGCCACGGTAAGCCGCTATTGAGCAGTGCGGAGCGCACGCGTTCTCGTGATTCAGAGAGCGCAGCATCTGGCAGCCCCAATAGCGTAAAACTGGGCAACCCCTCGGCGATATCAACCTCAATATCAATCGCATGGCCGCTTAGTCCATTGAGGGAGACGGATTCAACTTTTGCGAGCGCCACTATAAGACGCCTTCTCGGTAATCGATTTCGTAATTTCCGGCTTTATCAAAGAGAACGCCCACACAGTCGATGCGGTACTCATCGCCCCACTTGTGGTTGAGCACGAGCCAAGCAAGTGCCAAGCGCTGTAAACGTGCAGCCTTGCTTGCTCTTATCGCATCGAGTGGATCTCCATAAGTTCGAGATCGCCTACTCTTCACCTCGATAAATACGGTGATGTTTTCGGGTGAGATTGCAATCAGATCTACCTCACCAGATTTGATCCGCCAATTTCTCTCAATAAGCGTATAACCTCGCGCTTGGATATGCCGTGCGACCAGATCTTCACCGAGCGCTCCTAATATTTGGTTCTTCATAGTGAACGGAAGAGTAAAGATCACGCACTACACGAGGTTTCATGAATTCTCGAAGATGTGAATTATTCGAGGGTGTGTAGATGAAGGATACGGAATTTCTAAAGCAGTGAAGCGATATTGGCAAAGCTCTTTCGATGGATAGGCGTCACGCCAAGTTCCTTTAGCGCCTTAGTATGGGCGGCGCTCGAATAACCCTTATGTGCAGCGAATCCATAACCTGGGTAGCGCAAATCCATTTCAATCATAATGCGATCACGAAATACTTTAGCGATGATAGAAGCCGCGCTTATCGAGATCGCTACTTGATCGCCCTTCCAGATGCCAAGTGTTGGCATCGCCAACCCTTCGATGCCGTAGCCATCTGTGAGTACATAATCTGGCGTAATGGCCAAACCGCTCACTGCTCTTCTGAACCCTTCTAGATTGGATTTGTGAAGACCAGCTTGATCAATCTCTTCATTAGAAATTTCGATAATGGAGAGTGCGATCGCCTCGTTGACGATGAGGTCATAGAGTCTTTCACGCTTCTTTGCAGTGAGTTCTTTCGAATCTCTCACCTCAGAGAGTTGGGGCGAGAACGGATCTCTCAGTATTACTGCAGCTACAACGAGTGGCCCAGCAGATGGACCTCGACCGGCTTCATCGACCCCTGCGATATGTGTAATTCCAGCAGCGCGAAGAGTCTGCTCAATCCCTGCCATGGTTACTTCTTAACAGCTACCCTCGATAAATCATGCCCAACCGAGAGGAACTTGAAGTGGCTTGGCGGCCAGACAGTGACAAAGGCGCGTCCAACCACATCATTAAGTGGAACAGTTCCATGATGAATATCGTCAGTGTGGAAACGTGAGTCAGCCGAAGCGCCACGATGATCACCCATTACCCAGATAAAACCCTTGGGAACTGTGATCTTAAAATGTGAATCGCTTGGTTGGTTTCCAGCAAAAATATATGGCTCGTTCACAGAAGTTCCATTGACACTCAAACGTCCCTTAGCGTCGCAACAAACGACCGTATCTCCGCCCACGCCAATCACTCGCTTGATGAGATATTGCTTTGCGGGATCTGGCAGCACACCTACAGAAACGAGAGCATTTTTTAGGGCGACGACTGGTTTAGATCCAGTCTCTCCCGGTGCCTGGCCCAACCAATTTGCGGGATCTTTGAAGACCACAACTTCTCCACGTTTAATATCGGTGAAAAAATTAGCGAATTTATTCACTGCGATTCGATCGCCCACCTTGAGAGTGTTCTCCATTGATCCCGAAGGGATAAAGAAGAAGTGGATAAAGAATGTCTTTACAAAGATCGAGACAATAAGTGCCGATACGACAATTATTGGAATTTCTCTAAGTAATGAGCCCTTCTTGGGAAGGCGCATAAAAAAGTTGCTTAGGCTTCTGGAGTTTCAGGCGTTGCAGAAGTTGTCTCTTCGGCAACAGCGTCAACCGCATCGACTACTGGTGCTTCCACGACTGCGCTCTCTGCTACAACTTCTACCGCCTCAGTTTCGAGTGCTTCAACTACAGCTTCGACAGTTGGCTCAATGGTTGGCTCAATGGTTGGCTCAATGGTTGGCTCAGCAACGATGACATCTTCAACGATAAAGGAACCGCCGATACCGCGCTTCTCTTTGATCTTTGCAGCCTTACCGCGAAGATCGCGGAGGTAGTAAAGCTTCGCGCGACGGACATCTCCACGACGGACCATCTCGTACTTCTCGATAACAGGTGTGTGAATTGGGAAGGTACGTTCTACACCGACACCGTAAGCAAGTTTGCGAATTGTGAAAGTCTCGCGCACACCAGAACCTTGGCGGCGAATAACGATTCCTTGGAAGAGCTGAATACGGCTCTTGTTACCCTCGATAACACGAACGTGGATCTTGATCTCATCTCCTGGACGGAAGTTAATGACATCCTTGCGGAGTGAAGCAGCATCGACTGCGTCTAACACGTTCATCTATGGGTCCTAACGTTTTCTGAAAATTACTAGCGAAATATCTAGCCGCAGGTCTGCCTGCGAAGGCCTAATCCTGCCATATTCGGGGCCGATCACCCAATTTCAGCTACGAGCAGCGAATGAAGGGCTGGGCCGGCGGCGATCACCATCTCCTGCCCGGCGGGCGCTCCCCTGCGGCCAGTGACAAATGCGCCAGCCTCGACGGCGATTAATCCCCCTGCGGCCAGATCCCACTCCTTCAAATCCATCTCAAAATAGCCATCCAGAGCCCCCGATGCCACTTGGCAAAGATCAACTGCGGCAGCTCCGGCTCGGCGCAGATCTCGGATCCGTGGAATGAGGCCATTGATGAACTCTGCCTGACCAACGCGAGTCTGCATCGAGTACGAGAAGCCAGTCCCAACCAGGGCTTGCGCCAAGCCGTCCGAATTACTACACCTAATTGGGTAACCATTTTTAAACGCCCCACCGCCTCGGGTGGCGGTCCACAATGAATTAATCGTTGGTGCGTTTACTACGCCGACAAGAACTCCCTCTGCATCTTTAGCGGCGATCGAAACATTCCAGCCGGGTAGATCGTAGAAATAGTTGACGGTCCCATCGAGAGGATCAATCACCCAGGTGATCCCTGAAGTGCTCGGCCGTTGCGCGCCTTCTTCGCCAATAATCCCATCTGATGGTCGCGCACTTAACATGCGTTCAACAATCAATTTCTCGCTCGCGTGGTCCATTTGAGTTGCGAAATCAACAGCTGAACTCTTCTGGTTAATCTCGAAGTTAGTGGGCCTGGAGGCGAGAAGCGAGGCCGCCTCGTGAGAAACAGATATCGCAAGATCTAGCAATTCTTGAAGATTGATCTCTTGGGAGCTACTCATAGTTAGAATCTAAGTGTGTTCACGCCATATCGCAAACTCTTCGCTACCCCGGGTGGAATGAGATTCTCTATCTCTGGATTTGTGGCTCGAATGCCGATTTCCATGACCTTACTTGCGGTGACCCTGGTGATCGTCGCGCAGACACACAAGTACACGCTCGCCGGATTTGTAGCTACCGGCGCTGCAATGATCACGAGCGTCTTCTCCCCCATGTGGTCGCGATTTGCCGATCAATTCGGTCAGCGGGCACTTTTGCGAATAAATATCCCGCTACATATGAGTTTTGGGTTGGTCTTCCTTGCTGTGATTTCGCGCCACGGGCCTCAGTGGCTATGGATGAGTGCGATATTCCTCTGTGAATTTTTTTCGGTAAATATCGGAGGAATGGTTAGACGTAGATGGCTCTTTGCCTTGGGCGAAGATCGTGCCTTGATTAATACTGCATATAGTTTTGAGGCGCTTGTCGATGAAGTCATTTTCATCATTGGACCACTTGTGGCTTCTGTCGCGGCCACCACAATCGCACCCGCGGCAGGAATAATTTTTGCCTTTGCATTTATGTCGACTGGCACCTACTTCTTCATTAGAGAACGCGAGAGCGAACCGCCACTTCACCCAAAGATCAAAGGCGAAAAACATGGGTCAGTCTTAAAACATTCAGAACTTCAGGCAGTGGCGCTTCCATTCATATTTGTTGGCGCCTTCTTCTCTTCCACGAATCTTGCGGTAGTCGGTTTAACTCAAGAGCTCCATAAGTCGGCCTACCTTGGTGGTGTATTGGCGCTGTGGGCAGCAGGTAGTGGCGTCGCTGCAATTGCGAATGGCGCGATTCACTGGAAAATTTCTGATTCGCGCAAATTTATCTTCTTGATGTTGACGATACTTGTTATTTCTATCCCGCTTCTCGCAGTGAAATCAATTTGGCAATTAACTCTTGCGCTCTTTATAAGTGGCTTTGGCGTGGCTCCACTTATCGTGGCTGGCTATGGAGTTGCAGAAAAATCCTCGCCTCCTGCCCGCATCACCGAAACACTTGCGTGGGTAATCGCTGCGCTTAGTTTTGGTGGCGCCTTACCAGGGCCGATCGTGGGCCACATCATCGACACTCGTGGCGCGAAAGCCGCCTTAATAGTGCCGGTCTGCTCGCTCGTTTTAGCGAATCTTGCGCTCATGCCATATGCGAAGATCTGGCGTCGGATCCAACACCACTAGCTCTCATTGGCTACTCTTTCCCCATGAAAGATCTTCGACTCATTGGTCGCTCCGAGGATGGAACCGAACTCGAGCTTGCTGATCAAGAGGGCACTAGCTACTCACTTCGCATTAGTGACCATCTTCGCGCAACGATCAATCAACCTCGACTCGTGGCTGTCGCTGCCGCAGAAGATCTAGTTTTTACCTCTGTAAAAGAGATTCAATCACGACTTCGAGCCGGCGAATCTGCAGACTCTATTTCGCGCTCAACAGAGTGGGATGTAGAAAAGATTGAGAAGTTCTCTGGTCCGATCATGCAAGAGCGCGCCTTTGTCATTGGGCTCGCATTAGAGACATCTCTCCGTCGCGATCCACACTCGCCCACATTGATGGCGGCAACGATCGCGCAACTCGCGCCGCGCGGCGTCGATATGCAACTCGTCGAATGGAATACCTGGAGGCGCGATGATGGCCTCTGGAACATTATTTTGAGCTACCCAATTTCGACTGGATCAGGTGAAGCGAACTGGGCCTTTGACCCAAATAACCGTACCCTGGTGACAGAAGATGAAGGTGCTCGATGGATTTGCGGCGAGGAGAAGCCTTCACGACCTGCGACGCCATCGCACGGAATGGTCTTTCCGGCCGAGGGACAGGGCTCCAATCCTGCGCCAAGACTCGTCGCAGTAAAACCAGAAGAGCCAATTAGAATTTCTACAACACCATTGCAATCAGTCGCTACGAGCCCTTCAGAGGATCTGACCCCAACTCGCGAAGATGTAGAACCTGAAGCGAAACGTGATGGAGTGACAAAACGAATCCGTATTCCATCATGGGATGACATCATGTTCGGTAAGAAAGAAGAGGGATCAGAACCTCGTCCTGAGTAAGACCTCCGTGGTGACCGACCATCAAACTTTCTCGGGCGGCAATGGCTGGGTCGAGCAAAACTAGACCATCTCGTGGAACTACAACAAGATCTCCCATGCGATCGAGGGAGTCCTCCGTAACAACGCCTCCGAATAGGAGTTGTGCATCCTCGTGAGTATAGATATCTGCCTTCTCTCCTAAGTATTCGCGCCATTGGGCGACGGAATCCTCTGTGGAGCCTTCGCGAAGATATATATGACGAGCCCTCGCTTCTCCGCCAATAAGAGTGACATTCTCCAATAATGGGTTCTCCTGACCCAATATTATTTTTTCAGATGCGTTGATCATTCCATGATCAGCAGTCAGGTAGAGCTGAGTATCACGCGGTAATTTTTCTACAAGCGATGTGAGAAGCTCGGAGACAAATCCCAGTGCGGTAAGCCACTTCTCGGATCCAACTCCGTCGCTGTGTCCAGATTTATCTACATTATTGAGGTATATGTACGAGTACGAGCCATCTTGTCGCGTACTGCTAACGGCTTTCTCAACCATATCTGAAATGTGATTTGCACCTAGATATTCAGCGCCGCGCATTCCTGCTCTGGTAAATCCACTTCCTTCATATCGCTTCTCGGCAATATGCGATACATGCAATCCCTGCTCTCTTGCTCGCTCAAAGAGAGTCGGAACTTTTTGCCACATGACCGGATCTACTCGCTCATCCCATTTGAGAGCATTGAGTAAGCGACCTGGCTCGCCAGAGCGTGGAACTCTAACGGTGTAACCGAGCATCCCATGAACCCCAGGAAGTTCACCTGTGCCGAGTGAGACCAGATTTGTCGCCGTGGTTGTCGGAAAGTGTGATGAGAGAGCTTCGTGCTCCACAAAACTCTTGAAAATTGGAAATTGGGACTGATGCTCTTTTAAGGCGCGGAAACCGAGACCATCTATCAGGATTAACGCAGTCTTCTTGCTCTCATCAAGAGCCAATGCATTTGTCGCACCTTGAACTCCCAGTGATGCAAATATTGATTGCGAAAGTTGAGCTAATCCGGCTGCCATCACCCACGTATCATCCCATTGGTGCGGGCCATGCACGCCAATGTGGGTTGCAGATCACTCATTTCGCTGATCTTGACCGCCCCGTTATTCCAGGTCACTCCAGGTCGTTCCAGGTCACTCCAGGTCGTTCCAGGTCACTCCCGGCAAATCGAGTCGCTCCCCTTGTTTAGCCGCCTTACTTGGCAAGATACGCCTCATGGCAACTAAGACACCCAAGGCCGTTCTCCCAAAACCAGGTGAGAACCCAGGAAAGATCGTCGATATCGATGTTTCATCAGAGATGTCCGAATCTTTTCTCGAGTACGCGTACTCGGTTATCTACTCTCGCGCTCTCCCGGATGCCCGCGATGGATTGAAACCTGTTCAGCGACGAATTCTCCACATGATGTTCGATATGGGGCTGCGCCCCGATAAGGGCCACGTGAAATGTGCCCGTGTAGTCGGTGAAGTGATGGGTAAGTTGCATCCACATGGAGATGGCGCCATTTACGACGCTGCAGTTCGTCTAGCACAACCTTTTACCACCCGCCTTCCACTCATTGATGGCCACGGAAACTTTGGCTCACTCGATGCCGGCCCTGCCGCAATGCGTTACACCGAGGCACGCCTTGCTCCAGCTGCACTCGCCATGGTGAACGAATCTGATGAGAACACAGTCGACTTTGGCGGAAACTACGACGGTCAGCTCCTTGAACCACTCGTCCTCCCAGCAGCATTTCCAAATCTGCTTGTGAACGGTGCTACCGGAATCGCAGTAGGCATGGCGACCAACATGGCTCCACATAATCTTGGAGAAGTAGTTGCCGCAACAAAGCACCTCATCGATAATCCAAAAGCAACTCTCAAAGCACTGATGAAATTTATTCCAGCCCCTGATTTCCCAACTGGTGGTGAAATCGTGGGACTCTCTGGAGTCGAAGAGGCATACGCGACAGGTCGAGGTTCATTCAAGGTACGTGCGACCGCAGTTGTTGAGAAGGTCACTACCCGCAAGCAAGGAATTGTGATCACGGAATTTCCATTCAATATAGGACCAGAAAAAGTTGTCGAGAAGATTGCGGACCTCGTCAAGGCAAAGAAGATTCAGGGAATCTCTGACATCGTAGATCTCTCCGATGGACAGCAAGGCACAAAAGTTGTTGTTGAAATCAAAAACGGATATGAACCTGAAGAGATATTGGAGAAGCTCTACAAACTCACTCCCATGGAGGATCAATTCTCCGTGAATGCCGTGGCACTCGTAAACGGTCGGCCGCAAACTCTCGGCCTTAAAGAGCTTCTGCAAGTCTTCATTGATCACCGAATCGATGTTGTCCGCCGACGTTCTGAATTCCGCCTCGGCAAAGCCCAGGGCAGACTCAACCTTGTAGACGGATTACTCAAAGCAATTATCGACATCGATAAGGTCATCAAGATCATTCGGGCATCAGATGACGCTGCCACCGCAAAATCAGATTTGATCAAATCATTCAAACTCTCAGACGAACAGGCTACCTACATCCTGGATATGCCACTTCGTCGACTTACCAAGATGAGCAAACTTGAGCTTGAAACTGAACAGAAAGAATTGAATTCCACGATCAAGGCTCTGCAGACGCTCCTGTCTTCAGAAGAAGCTATTCGCAAACAAGTTTCTACCGAACTCACTGAGGTTGCAAAGAATTTTGCGACTCCACGGCGAAGTCGGATTGGTGAATAGCCGCTTACAACCGCGAATTTAAGTACGAGGTGAGAGCCACCGAAGTGCTCACGCTGATATGCGATCCATCTCGGTAGGCATTTCGACCGGCGTAGATCGAGGTACAGGTGCCGTTCGGACAGAGCACATCTTGGAGGCTGAGATAGTGAATACCCAATCCCGTTAGGGATTTTCTCATTGCACGCGTGGCATCTGATCTATGCGCTGGAAAATCACAGGCCTGGCTCTTGCCGGTATTCCTTGAAAGGCATTCAGGAATATTCTGCGACGGTTGCGGCGTATCTTCTAATAGATAGATCGAGCTCATCGGCAGCCCAAGCGAACGGATAAATTCAACTTCACCAGCCGCAAAGCGCGATGGGTAACTTGAGCCCTTCCGTTGGCTGGCTAACGGATATGTATATTCGCTGAAGGATGTAATGAAGACCTTTGCAGGTTGATCCTGAGCAATTTTGTGGGCGACGAATTTTTGCCATGAAACACAGGCTTTATCCGAAATGCCATTTCGATACGTTGCGAGAACCGAAGCAGGACAAGACGATTTGGTCAGCGATAGCAATTTCCAATGTCTTCTCTTTGCTATGAGGACGAAGGCAGGAAACCACTGAGCGGCATGTGAATCTCCAGTCAAGACCACTTCAGTGCTTGAATGAGTGTCGCCAAATAGACAGGCAGAACTTGGAGTTGAAACCCCAAAATCTAAGTGACAATGATCGGAATAAATGATCGGAACGGTGAGATCGAGTTGGATCGAATTCGATTTTCCATATGAGAACGGAATCGAACCGCTCAAAAGCACGAGGGATAACGTTGCGGCAATAGCCGCTCCCCATTTCGGCAGAGTGAGCGAGAGGCGCGAATTAAATCTAAAAGGATTCTCGATGAACCTAGATATGAGATACCCGCCAATGAGCGCTGCGCAAAAAATTAATATCTGCGAACGAAGATTAATTCCTTGATAACGAGAGAGCGCGAAAACAACAAGCGGCCAGTGAATCAGATAGATCGCATAAGAATAATCGCCTAATTTTTCAAAGGGAGTTAGCCAAGAGAAATTCCTTCTTGCGCTCAGAATAAAGGCGGCGCTCACTACGGGAATCAGCGTAGTGAGCCCCGGCACCTTGTCATGAGAGCCGATGGCGAAGATGGAGATGGTGACCCCGATCCACCCGAAGAGTGCGACGAGATTCGAACCGCGAGTAAATCGAGGTACAACAAGTGCCACCACGATTCCAGCCAAGAATTCCCAAGCTCGTGAAAATGGGAGGTAGAAGGAGTTCACTGGCGCCATGTTGGTGTACCAGATCGCAAAGAGAGTGGAAAGGAGGAGCAAGGGTGCCAAGAGCCAACGACGTCGCTTGACGATTAAGAGAAAGATGATCGGCCAGAGAAGATAGAACTGCTCTTCCACGCCGAGTGACCAATAATGTAAAAACGGGGTTGGGCTTAACGTTTGATCGAGATAGTTATTACCTTGCGCCGCGAAGCGAATATTCCCTGCAAATAATGCAGTCCATAGCGCATCAAACCTAAAACGGGAGAATGAAATAGGCGCAAGATAGATCCGTGCCATGACTGTCGTAAGGATGATGACCAGAAGTGAGGATGGAAGAATGCGCTTGGCTCGACGTCGATAGAAATCAACTATTTGGAATCGCAAAGTTCCTTCGGCGCGAGCAAGTCGATCGGTAATGACAAATCCCGAGATCACAAAGAATATATCGACGCCGAGAAACCCACCTTTGACGGCGCTCACTTGGATATGAAAGAGAAGGACCGCTAAAACCGCGAAGCCACGAAGCGCTTGGATATCGGTGCGCTTCATGGCTCACACTCTAGAACATTTCCGAAGTACTTTTACTGGTCACCTAGCAAGCATCACTTACGCGTCAATTACGCTTCAATTACGCGTCAATGCGATCGCGATCGATCTCGGCAGTAGCAATGAATTCTTTGCGCGGCGCGACGTCGTTTCCCATGAGGAGTTCGAACATCGCCTCGGCAGCTGTGGCATCGTTCATTGTTATACGACGAAGGGTGCGCTTCTCTGGATCCATTGTTGTCTCGCGCAATTGATCAGCATCCATCTCGCCCAAGCCTTTGTACCGCTGAACCGGCTCTTTCCAACGCTTCCCATTCTTCGTGAGTTCAGCGAGAACTCGCTTCATCTCATCATCTGAGTAGGTGTAATGAACCTCGCCCCGCTTTCCACCCACCACATCGATGCGATGAAGTGGCGGAATTGCAGCAAAGACTCGACCATCTTCAATCAATGGCCGCATATACCTGCAGAGCAGAGTCAGAAGAAGGCATCGGATGTGAGCACCGTCGACATCAGCATCGGACATAAGAATTATTCGGCCGTAGCGAGCATCCTCAAGTGAGAATGACTTTCCAGAACCTGCGCCAATCACCTGAATAATGGATGCACATTCGGTATTTTCAAGCATCTGCGAAAGCGATGCCTTCTGGACATTGAGAATCTTTCCACGGATCGGAAGGATCGCCTGAAATTCAGAGTTTCGAGCGGCCTTCGTAGTGCCGAGCGCGGAATCTCCCTCAACGATAAAGAGTTCGGTACGCCCAGTGTCATCAGAGCGACAATCTGACAATTTGGTTGGAAGGGATGAGGATTCCAGAGCATTTTTACGGCGTTGCAACTCTTTATGAGCCCGCGCGGAAACTCGAGTTCGAGAGGCATTCGCAACCTTCTCGAGAATCAACTTTCCGGTTGCTTTCTCAATTCGCTTGGTGGTGTTGAAGAATTTTTCCATCTCTTCCGCAACAACCGTGGCCACAATCTTCGTGGCAGCTGCAGTACCGAGTACTTCCTTTGTCTGGCCTTCAAATTGAGGCTCAGACATGCGAACTGTCACTACCGCTGTAAGACCTTCGAGCACATCGTCCTTTATGACATCTGCTTCATTGTTCTTCAGCGTCTTTGTAGAACGAAGGAAATCGTTCATCACTTTAGTGATTGCACGTTCAAATCCCTGAGTATGTGTTCCACCTTTTGGCGTCGAGATAATATTTACAAAAGAGGATGTCGTGGTCTCGTAACCATTTCCCCATTGCATTGCAATGTCCACGCCCATCGTTCGAGCAACTTCGGTTGGCATCATGTGGCCCTTGTCATCGAGCACCGGAACAGTCTCGGTATATTCACCGCTACCGGAGATACGAATAACCTCGCCGACCGGTTCATCTGGACGTAAGAATGAACAGAACTCAGAGATGCCACCTTTATGGAAGAAGGTCTCCGAACTCTTGCTCTTGGTGCGGTTGTCATTGACGACGAGCGTCAGGCCAGGTACCAAATACGATGTTTGACGCGCGCGAGCGTAGATATCCTCAATCGAGAGTTCGGCCTCCTTGAGGAAGATCTGGCGGTCAAACCACCATTTCACACGAGTGCCCGTTACCTTTGCTGCAACTTTTCCGATTTGGCGAAGTCCGGAGGACTCTTCAAAGGCAGCCTTTGGGCCATCGCCATCAAAGATTCCAGCATTACCTCGCTGGAAGGACATCCAATAAATCTTTCCATTTCGGTCAACTTCAACGTCAAGGCGCGAAGCGAGCGCATTCACGACAGATGCACCTACGCCATGCAATCCACCGGATGCGGCATATGAACCACCGCCGAATTTTCCGCCAGCATGCAATTTCGTAAAGACAACCTCAACGCCGGTGAGGCCAGTCTTTGGCTCCTTATCAACCGGAATTCCTCGACCGTTATCATGAACTTCAACCGAGCCATCGGCTTCAAGATTGATCTCGATGCTTGTACAGAAGCCAGCGAGCGCCTCATCAACCGAGTTATCAATGATTTCCCACAAGCAATGCATGAGGCCGCGGGAGTCGGTTGTGCCGATATACATACCAGGACGTTTGCGAACGGCATCTAATCCCTCAAGGACTGCAAGATCTTTAGCTGTGTATTGATTATCGGCCGAGACCTCGTTATTAGTTTTAGTTGCCACGGGTGCAGAGGCTATCTCTCAGGACCTCGAAATCGGTCCATTACGCGCCGTAGGAGCGATTTTTTCCCTCGCATCCCCCTTCTTCTCCTCAGAGGAGTCTCAAGGCGCCAGAGGGTGGTGAGAATTTGCCTGAAATAGGGCGAGAAATCTCACGAAATAAGAATTTAACGCGCGAAGGAATAACCTTCCGTGATTTACTGTTCCAGTAGCACATAAGATTCGCGCTACGAGAAAAAGTTCCACTAGTGAGGGCGACCGAGAAGGAGTGAACAGATGTCAGAGCAGTTGATTCTTGAACCAACACCGCTGAACGCTGTCGATCGTTGCGATCGTTGCGGGGCTCAAGCCTATGTTCGGGCAACACTTCTCAATGGTGGAGAGCTACTCTTCTGTGCTCACCATGCTAAGCAGTATGCCGAGGGGCTCAAGCCGGTTGTCGCGGCTATTCAAGATGAGACATCAAAGCTCACGGCTACGCCAGTCCTCGTCTCTGAGGACGAATAAAACTTCACGCTCTCGTTAATCAGCCTTGGATTAATCAGTCTTGGATTAATCAGTCTTGGATTAATCAGTCTTGGATTAATCAGTCTTGGATTAATCAGTCTTGGGTGGCAGAAATTCTTTATGGGAGCCGTCGCAGTAAGGCTTATCCTTCGAATGGCCACATCCACAGAGCTTGATATCTGATTCGCTCTTGATGAGATTACCTGCCGCATCGACAAAATCAACCTCCCCCGAGATCCGGATTGAACCAGATCGCGGGTTGATGAAGATCTTCGGATTAATCAAGATAGTCGCGCAGGACCTGCGAGCGAGATGGATGGCGCAACTTCGACATCGTTTTGCTCTCGATCTGACGGATACGCTCACGAGTCACGCCGTACACCTTGCCGATTTCATCAAGTGTCTTTGGCTGACCATCGGTAAGTCCAAAGCGCATCGCCACTACTCCAGCTTCACGCTCTGAGAGCGTATCCAAGACAGAGTGAAGTTGTTCCTGGAGCAAGGTGAAGGAGACTGCATCGGCTGGAACGATCGCCTCAGAATCTTCAATGAGATCTCCGAACTCAGAGTCGCCTTCTTCGCCAAGAGGAGTATGGAGAGAGATCGGCTCGCGACCGTACTTTTGAACTTCGACAACCTTCTCAGGTGTCATATCAAGTTCTTTGGCGAGCTCTTCTGGAGTTGGTTCGCGTCCTAAGTCCTGAAGCATCTGACGCTGAACACGTGCAAGTTTATTAATGACTTCAACCATATGCACTGGAATACGAATTGTGCGTGCTTGGTCTGCCATCGCGCGAGTGATCGCCTGGCGAATCCACCACGTTGCATAGGTAGAGAACTTATAACCCTTGGTGTAGTCAAACTTTTCAACCGCGCGAATCAGGCCAAGGTTGCCTTCTTGAATCAGATCGAGGAAGAGCATGCCACGACCTGTGTAACGCTTTGCAAGCGATACAACAAGGCGAAGGTTCGCCTCTAATAGGTGATTCTTGGCGCGCTTACCCTGAAGAACCAATTGCTCGTACTCACGCTTGAGCTTCTTATCCATCTTCTTATCAAGGGCGAGTTTCTCTTCAGCAAAGAGCCCTGCTTCAACTTGGAGGGAGAGCTCTACTTCCATCTCTGCATTCAAGAGAGGGACTCGACCGATTAATTTCAGGTAATCCTTTACTGGATCTGCAGTTGCACCAGCGGTGAGGACAGTTTGAGCTGGTGCATCATCTTCTTCGGAGTCTTTGATGGTGAAGGCGTTCTCTTCGTTCTGAGATTCTTCCGCGACATTAACAACGCGAATCTCATTCTCTTTCTCTTCAGATGCAACGATCTCTGTTACTTCTTCTACGAGAGTCTCTAAATCTTCTAGTTCTACTTCTTCTAGTTCTACTTCTTCGCCATCAATCTTTGTGACGACGGCTTTGCCCTCTTTGCCTGTAGTTGCTGCAACTGGCTGTGGATTCTTCGCTGCCTCTTCTGCAAGACGCTTTGCTTCAAGTTCGGCCTTTGTTGGGAATAATTTACGTCCAGCAGCTTTCTTTTCGGCGATCGCCTGAGCTTCAGCTTCTCGTGCAAGTTTTAACGCTTCTAGTTCTGCTTTGGTAGGAAAACGACGTGGCCCAGTTGAAACTTTCTTCTCTGCAGTTTTCTTGGCAGTGCTCTTAGATGCAACTGCATTCTTTGCAGACCCAGTTTTCTTTGCAGGCGCAGTTTTCTTGGCAGTGCTCTTAGATGCAACTGCATTCTTTGCAGGCGCAGCTTTCTTTGCCACCTTCTGTGTTGCTTTAGCGCCGTTTTTGGGCGCACTTGTTCCAGGCACAGGTCATCCTTTTGTTTATCTGACTCACTGTCGGGTCAGGAAAGTTGCTGGCTATATTATAAATTGTCCACAGGGCAAAATGCACATTAGAACTCGCTAGTGCAGGTGTTTTGACCCAGTTTCGACCGCTCGGCGGACAAATTCTCCCACCGTTTCAACCTCGATTAAGAAACCATCATGTCCAAATGGAGAGTTGAGGCGCTCAATAGGGGCGGAACTGGGCGTGAGTTCGGCGATCTCCTCCTGCAATCTGGGCGGGAAGAGGCGATCAGTCTCGATCGCCATGACAAAGGTCGGAACTCTGATGGTCGCGAGCGCAGCCGCTACTCCCCCTCGATCTCGACCGACATCATGAGAGTTCATGGCATCGGTGAGTGAGATGTAGGTATTGGCATCAAAACGGCCCGCCAACTTATCGGCATGATGATCGAGATAGGACTCAACAGCCCATCGACCAGTCGAATCCCCTTGGAGCTCACGACCAAATCGAACGTCCATCTCAGACTCTGTTCGATAGGTGAGGTGGGCAATACGCCTAGCTATACCCATTCCATTTATCGGGCCTTCCGATCGCTCGTAATAATCTCCCGAATTAAAGTGCGGATCCGTCTCAATCGCTCTGATCTGGATCGAAGCGGTTGCAATTTGATCCCCCGTGGCAACGGCGGAGGAGCCAATCGTTGCGATAGCGCCGACTCGATCTGGATATTGAATCGCCCATTCGAGCGCTCGCATTCCCCCGAGGGATGGACCAACTGCCAAAACAAACTTTTTAATTCCAAGTTGATCGGCCAGGGCAACTTCTGCCGCGACCATATCCCTAATGGTGATGCGCGGGAAACGAGAACCCCAACGCTTTCCATCTGGCGCAAGTGAGGAAGGGCCAGTACTGCCTTGGCAGCCGCCAATGACATTTGGACAGATGATGAAATATTTTTCGGAGTCGAGAGGCAACCCAGCCCCAACCATCGATGGCCACCAGCCTGGCACATCCGACCAACCAGTTAAGGCGTGATTGACGAGAATCGCATTATCTGCGCTCTCGTTGAGACTGCCCCACGTCTGATACGCGAGTGTCACATCGGGGAGCAATTCGCCTGATTCGAGTTCAAGATCGCCTATTTTGTGGAAGCGGCGATCACCGGGGTCGTGGTCCTCAAACCACGCCCCGGAGACTCGACTACTTACGGCGCTCATGTATCGATAGTAGGCCTCTAGATCGCAGAGAAGCCACCCTCAATATCTGCCGTGATGTCATCGATATTTTCAATGCCCACTGAAAGGCGAATCAAACCGGGAGTAACTCCTGCTGTGAATTGCTCTTCAGGGGTGAGTTGCGAGTGAGTGGTTGAAGCGGGATGGATCACGAGTGAGCGAACATCCCCGATATTTGCGACGTGTGAATGCAACTTCAGTGCTTCAACAAACTTCTTGCCAGCTTCGATTCCGCCTTTGATTTCGAATGAGAGCACAGAACCGCTTCCTTTAGGCGCGTATTTACTTGCAAGGGCGTGATACTTGCTCGATGGAAGAGAGGCGTAATTAACGCTCTCTACTTCTGGGCGGGCTTCAAGCCATTTTGCTAGCGCCTGGGCATTGGAAACATGGCGTTCAATACGTAACGAGAGTGTCTCTAAGCCTTGAGCTAATAGCCAAGCATTGAACGGGCTCACTGCAGCGCCCGTATCTCGCAATAAGGTGAGGCGAATTTTGAAGATGTATGACAAGTTTGCGCCAAAGGCAGAACCGACGCCAAGAGCTTGTGCGTAGATGAGACCGTGATAAGAAGGATCTGGCTCATTAAAGTTGGGGAATTTTTCCGCATGTTTTGCATAGTCAAAGGTGCCTGCATCGACAATCGCACCCACGACCGCATTTCCATGACCGGAGAGGAATTTCGTCGCAGAGTGAATGACGACATCGGCACCGTGCTCGATTGGGCGAATCAAAAATGGTGTGGCAACAGTGTTATCTACGATCAGCGGAAGGCCGGCATCGTGTGCAACTTTGGCCACGGCTGCGATATCCAAGATTTCATTCTTTGGATTTGCAATGGTCTCACCAAAAAGCGCTTTGGTATTTGGACGTATCGCCTTCTTCCATGACTCCGGATCGGAAGGATCATCAACGAAGGTAACTTCAATACCAAACTTCTTAAAGGTGTAATGAAATAAGTTGTAAGTGCCACCGTAAAGACTTGGCGATGAAACGATGTGATCGCCAGCTTCTGCAACATTCAGAAGCGCATACGTAGTGGCTGCAGATCCTGAAGCGACAAGAAGAGCGGCGACTCCGCCTTCCAAAGATGCGATCCGTTGCTCCACTGCATCTTGCGTTGGATTCATAATGCGGGTGTAGATATTTCCCAACTCGGCAAGACCAAAGAGATCAGCTGCATGCTTTGTATCGCGGAACTGGTAAGCGGTTGTCTGATACAACGGAAGTGCGCGCGCACCTGTCGTTGGATCAGGGACCTGTCCGGCATGGACTTGGCGTGTTTCAAATGAGGCTTTTGCTGGATCAAACGACATATCTCACTCCTTAAAGTGAATACAGGAGGGTGCTTCTTCATAACCCACATCGAATGCGGATAGAGATCATTCACCCACGCTTGCCGCTGCACTTTGCTAGCGACCTGGTCTTCACCCGGAGCACCCCACCGTGGTGGAGGGTTGCCGTCCAGTAAGCCGGGGCTAAACACTGGAACTCGTGACCTGGTTAAATAATAAAGCCTTAGTTCGTCTCAGTCCAATGAGATGTAATAGGAAGTCGACGATCTTTGCCAAATGCCCTCGCAGAGATCTTGGGTCCAGGCGGATATTGGCGACGTTTATATTCAGCGCGGTCAACCATGCGAATCGTTCGCATCGAGAGATCAGGAGCGAAGCCTGCCGCGAGCAGACCATCTAATCCCCGGTCTTCATCGATATAGATCGTCAACATCCGATCAAGAGTCGGATAATCCGGAAGTGAATCGCTATCTCTTTGATCAGGTCGAAGCTCAGCTGATGGCTCTTTCTCGATCGAGTTCTCTGGGATGGGTGGAATCTGGCCGTTGCGAATCGCTTGCGCATTTCGCCACTTAGCAATCGCCCACACTTCCATCTTGAGTAGATCTTTGATGGGGGCATATCCACCAACGGCATCGCCATAAAGTGTTGAGTAGCCAACAGCAAGTTCAGATTTATTTCCCGTCGCCAAGACGAGATGTCCATCCTGATTTGATAAGCCCATCAACGTTGTCCCGCGCACGCGCGCCTGGACATTCTCTTCAGCTAGTCCAGTAAGCCCCACTTCGCTTAAGAAGGAGTTGACCATCGGTTGGATGGGGAGAACTGTGTAGTGAAGTCCAATCCGCTCAGCGGAATCCTCAGCATCCGAGAGTGAATGATCGCTTGAATATTTGCTTGGCAGCGATACGCCATACACGCGTCGCGGCCCAATTGCATCGGCGGCGATAGCGGCCACAACTGCGGAATCAATTCCCCCAGATAGACCCAGCAGAACGCTTTTAAAACCATTCTTCTCGACGTAATCACGAAGTCCGACGACTACGGCCTGCCAAATTTCTGCCGCATCGTCTAGGCGGTGTGCGATTCCTGGGATTAATTTTTTATATTCTGGAAGCGTTGATTCAGAGAGGATGATCTCAGGAGTCGATGAATGGGATTTCGCATCTATGTCGACGACCATCAGGCCATCATCAAATTGTGGGGCGCGAGCGATCGTTGATCCCGATGCATCTGCGATGATGGAGTCGCCGTCAAAGACGAGATCATCTTGCCCGCCCGTCATATTTACGTAGCAGAGCGGTGCTCCGATCTCTCGAGCCCGTTGAGAAACGAGGTGGGCACGACGATCATCCTTGTTTCGTTCAAAAGGGCTGCCATTGGGAACTACAACTAACCCAGGCGTGCGAGCCGCTAACTCAGCGACTGGACCATCGAAGTGCCAGATGTCCTCACAAATTGCCACGCCGATATCAATTCCATGCAATCGAAAGACCAACGGTTTTGAACCAGCAACAAAATTTCGGAATTCATCAAAGACGCCGTAATTAGGGAGATGGTGCTTAATGTATGTCGCAACTATCTGGCCGCGATGAATGAGAGCAACTGCATTTTGTGGAGCACCATTCTGGTTCTCATCAAGGTAACCAACGATCGCTGCGAGATCTGGTGCGATCTCCCCGATGGAATCAGCTACCTCAGCTATAGCCTTTCGAGAAGCTTTTCGAAAAGTTGATCGAAGTGCCAGATCTTCCACCGGGTATCCCGTTAAAACCATCTCCGGAAAGACCAGAAGGTGGACTCCTGCCGCCTTTGCCTTCTCTACATACTCGAGAATAAGAGCGCGGTTATTGATCAGATCCCCCACGGTTGGATTGATCTGAGCAAGGCCTACGCGCAACTGACTGCTCACGAGATCAGCCTACAGGGGCTACGATTTACCCCGTCATCCTTCAGCAGCAACTGGGACCACATTGGCCCGGATTGCAAGAAAGGTCAGCACTATGCGCATCACAATTTCGGATCTCTCCGCCCGCAAAAAGCGTGGCGAAAAATGGCCAATGCTCACGGCATACGACTCAATGATCTCCTCCATCCTGGACCAGGCAGGTATTCCCGTCTTGCTCGTAGGAGATTCTGCGGGCAATAACTTCCTCGGTGAAGAGAATACGATTCCCGTAACAGTGGATGAGTTGATTCCCCTCGCTCGGGCAGTCGTCCGCGGCTCTGAGCGGGCCCTTGTCGTTGCTGACTTCCCATTTGGTTCGTACGAGGGTGGCGTAGATGAAGCGATAGCTACTGGGATCAGATTCTTCAAAGAGGCAAAAGTTCACGCCGTAAAACTTGAAGGTGGAGCAAAGATAGTTCCGCAGATCCATGCTCTCATCTCTGCCGGCATGCCAGTGATGGGCCATCTTGGTTTGACTCCCCAATCAGTGCACGCATTAGGCGGATTTAAAGTTCAAGGGCGTGGTGGCGATGGTGATCGGATCAAGGCCGAGGCTCGTGCCCTTGAAAAGGCTGGCGTATTCGCAATCGTGTTGGAGTTAGTTCCCGAAGAGTTGGCAGCAGAAATTGCCGCCGAACTTTCCATTCCCATCATTGGGATCGGGGCTGGAAAAATGGTTGATGCCCAAGTGCTTGTCTGGACAGATCTCATGGGACTTACCGAAGGCGCGCCAAAATTTGCCAAGTCCTACCTCGATGGGCGCAAACTTATGATCGCTGCGGCGACTCAATGGGTGAGCGATGTCAAAGAGGGTGATTTCCCCGGGCCAGACCAGACTTTCCACTGAAATAAATTGGTCACTTCAATAAGGTTCATGCCATGAGCAAATTTGCGATCGATCTTGCCCCTCTTAGAAAATATCGCGAGCTTCGATTGCTCTTCACTTCTGGGCTCATTACTCGCCTTGGCTCAATGGTCACTTACGTCGCGCTCCCCTTTCAAATTAAAGATCTGACAAATTCATATATCGCCGTGGGGTTGATGGGTGCGGCTCAGATTATCCCCCTCATCATTTTCAGCTTATATGGGGGCGTCCTTGCCGACTCTCTCGATCGCAAAAAGATGATTTTTATTACTGAGTTTGGCTCGCTCGGCCTCTCTTCGCTCCTGCTCTTCAACTCTCTCCTTCACAAACCTCATTTGATTTTGCTCTACATCGTTGCGGCTGGTTTTACCTCTCTTGATGGCTTACAAACTCCGAGCATGTCAGCGATCGTCCCTCGAATAGTTGACCACGAAGATATGCCTTCTGTGACAGCTCTCATGGGAATCCGATGGCAGGTCGGAGCCGTCGTAGCCCCTGCAGTTGGTGGAATTATGATCTCGACCCTGGGTGTGAAATCTGCCTACATACTCGACGTGATTACCTACATATTTTCATTGGTTCTCATCTTCAGAATGAGCCCAGTTCCACCGAGCGAAAAAGCCACTCCCGCATCACTTTCATCTTTAGTCGAAGGCGTCAGATACGCCATTGGACGAAAGGATTTAATGGGTACTTACATCGTGGACTTTGCGGCGATGTTCTTTGCGATGCCCAACGCGCTATTTCCATTTTGGGCCGATCACATTCACGCACGCTGGGCTCTGGGCCTCTTCTACTCGGCCGGAATTCTTGGGGCGATATGTGTAACTCTCACTAGTGGATGGATGAAAACCTACCCATTCCATGGAAGAGCAGTGACATATGCTGCTCTCGGTTGGGCTGCAGCAATTGCGCTCTCGGCAACAACAACTAATCTTTGGGTGATCCTCTTCTTCTTGGCTGTTGCGGGAGCATCGGATCAAGTTTCGGCAATGATGCGTGGAAATATATGGAATCAGTCGATCGCTGATGAGTATCGAGGCAGATTGGCTGGAATCGAACTTCTCTCATATGCCGTGGGGCCAATGGGGGGTCAATTGCGAGCCGGAACCATGGCTGCATGGACAACTTTGCGGATTTCTGTGGCGGGCGGGGGCTTGCTCTGCGCTGGGTTTGTGACACTTTCAGCGAAAATGATGCCTGATTTCCTCCATTATGACGTTCGGAGCAATAAATTCGCAGCCCAGAAACGTGAAAAGCTGACTGAGTAATACTTTTCCCTGGTGAATTGAAGCACTCTGCAGAATGAGTGAAATTGAAAGAAATTGAGAGAAATTGAGAGAAAAAATCTGGATAAATTGGCACGAATCGAGAAATATTTCGAAGTAATTTTCCAATAATTTTCTCAACTAGATCTTCGAAAATCTCGAAAATGCATAAAAAATTAAAAAAATAATGTTGCGACACGCACTCCATTTTTCATCGAAAATAGTGGCGCATTTCTCTAATTGATGACACGCTTCTCCATGAACAGGTTCGGTGACGGATCGAACTATTCTGATAGGAGACTCACAATGGCTGCAGCTAAGAAAACTGCTCCAAAGCGCAAGAAGGCTGTTGCAAAGAAGGCTGCTCCAGCAGCTAAGAAGGCAGCTCCAAAGCGTCGTAAGAAGGCCGCTGCAAAGAAGGCTGCTCCTGCAAAGAAGGCAGCTCCAAAGCGTCGCAAGAAGGCAGCTGCTAAGCCAGCTGCTAAGAAGGCTGCTC